>CAZGMK010000033.1:0-36154 GCA_964526835.1 uncultured Ignavibacteriales bacterium | reverse complement strand
GTCGCAGAAGACCAGAGAATCGGCGTAGTGCGGGAACCAGTACTCCATCCCGCAGTCCGGGTACTCACTCCACGTGGCCCATTCCACGTAGATCGGGATCTGGAAAGTGCCTTCCGAGTACCAGCAGGTATCGTCGGCCGACACGACTACGCCTTCCATTGAGGCGAAGGCGCTCATCGCAAAGCAGGCGATGAACAGAGCGGCCAAGACCGGCCACAGTTTCCATGAACGATTTCGCATGGTGTGAAACCTCATAAGGTTTGAGATTAAACAGTTTCGGCTCGGATATTAATGTTTGGGATTGTCGAGAACCACCGGTGAGCCATTATTCCGGCCGCTCTCGTGAAGAAGTCTTTTTGCCCGTATCACCTCCTCACTGGCTTGTGGAACCTCTGTCCTGCCGATTGAATGAGCCCCGTCGGCAAAATACTTGCCAGGTTCTCATCCAGTCAGCGTTGGCATACAGTCATCTTCATCGATCCGATCGATTCAGATGATCCCTCTGTAAAGCCTATTCAAACACTTCTACTAACAGCTCAGGACAGTAACCAAGCAGGTATCACCGATCCCTCAAGATTCCCAGCATATATTACTGTCTCTGTACACGAATGTCAACTGTTTTCCCGAGCTCCGGGCCTATGTTTATGCGATTTTTGTCACAATCTTAGTCACCTCGCCGCTGCCTGAAGACAACAGGGTGGGCCTGCCGTAACGCTGCTTTCGTCTATAGCCCGGCGGGTTCTAAGCGTATGTAGCGGGACCAGGAAGCACAACACTCCGGGCGCGAGCAGCCAATTTACACTATCGTTCCACTGTCGCGCAATAACAATTTCGCTTCAGAGCTGTGCGATCAGATCAAATTCGCCGCGCACCCTTTCGAAGAAGGCGATGGCCTCGGGGTGGCACAGGTCCGGGTCGGTCCAGGGCAGGCGCGTGAAGCGACCGCGAGTGAAAATCAGGGCTGTCTCGGCGAATACTCCTTGTCCGAGGTAAATCCGATGCGCCCGATCGACGCCGTAGGCGAGAACCAGATTTTCCGGGGTAAGCAGCCCCGGGTCCAGATTGACAGTGCGAAAGAGGAAATCATCCACTCGATCACCGAACCGGGCTTCGATCCTGAGGCAACTCAGTTTGATTGCCGCAAGGCCACCGCGCGCCACCAGGGGCTCGAATGCGAACAGGCGTCGGCTCACCCCGGCGCCCATTTCCTCACGATAGTCATCGGCCCGACCGCACGGGAACTCGTCGGTTTCCCCAAGTACCCTTCCAAAACGACGCTCCAGTGGCACCAGAGCATCGGCCAGGGCATCGCGCGATGAGCTTATGACCGACATTATCAGCCGCGACGGCGGCGGTTCCTGGGTGCGTACCATCTCTTCACAGTAGTCTTTGCAACGACCCTGATCAATCAAAAAACCTTTGCCTGACTGCTCTGGCTCACAAACCTCTAACGGCGATGGGTTTAATTGCGGCTTTCAGGCACTATACTTGACCGCGAGGAAGCTCATTCGCTATATCATACTAGAAAACGTCCTTTACCCGACCCGAACCTCTGGAGATATTGCCCGCATGAGACCGCTTCTATTCGGAATCCTGATCTGGCTGACCGCCTCGGGCACAGCTTTCACCGCAGAGCGGAGCGGCGCCGAGAAGGTGCGAACCGGTGGCATTCGCGGGACAGTTGTCGATGCCGAGACCAGGGCTCCCCTCACCGGGGTAAGCGTCTATGTGCCGTCCGCCAACACCGGCGCCATCACCGGCGAACGTGGTGATTACCGGATCAGGAATCTCCCGGTCGGAACATACACTGTCAGTTTTCGGAGTATCGGTTATCAGCCGGTTACCCGCACCGACGTTGTTGTTCGGTCGGGGCGAAGAGCAGAAGTCAGCGCCCAGCTGGTTCCGGCCACCGTGGTGGTGGAGGATGTCCTCGTATGCGCGGGCTTCTTCTTCCAACCCGACGACCAGCCCACGTCCACCACCAGCTTCAGCCACGAGGAGATTCGCCGTGCTCCCGGATCGGCCGGGGATGTCAGCCGGATAATGCAGGCTCTGCCCTCGATCGCCAAAGTCGACGATCAGCTCAACAGCCTGGTCGTGCGCGGCGGCAGCCCGAGTGAGAACGGCTTCTACCTCGACAACATCGAGATTCCCAATATCAACCACTTTCCGCTGCAGGGCACTTCCGGCGGTCCCATCGGCCTTCTGCATACCGACTTCATCCGCAGGGCCGACTTCTCGGCCGGGGGATTTCCCGCCTCCTATGGTGACCGGCTCTCCTCAATCATGGAGCTCGAATACCGTGAGGGTAACCGCGAGGAATTCGACGTCCAGATCGACATCAACATGGCCGGGGCCGGTGTCGTGGTCGAGGGACCCCTCGGTTCTCAGCGGGCCAGTTGGATGTTTGCAGGCAGGCGCAGCTACCTTGACTTACTGGTCGACGCCATAGGAACCGGGGTTGCCCCACGGTACGGTGATTACCAGGGGAAGCTGGCCTGGGATATGTCGACGCGCTCGGAATTGTCGCTGCTGGGCATATTCGGATACGACGAGATCGAGTTTGACCGCGAGCAGTCGATTGAGGATGGAAATGTGGTCTACGGCAAGCACTCCGGCGAGGAGTATGCCTTCGGCCTCAACTGGCGGTACCGCTGGGGACGCAACGGTTATTCCAACACGTCACTTGGCTGGCTGGGAACGAAGTACGAGGAGGAGTTCTTCGAAACCGACACGGACACGCTGCCGGATACCGCTCTGGTCTACCAGAACACACTGGAGTCGGCGGTCCAGTTGCGCAATGTGAATCACTATCGCGTGACCGACCGGATTCAGGTTGAGTTCGGATTCGACATCAAGCAAATCCTCGATGACTATGACTATCGCACGGCAACTTACACCAACTCAATTGGCGGCGCCATTCCGGCCGATACTGTCCTGGAGTCGTTTTCGGCGACCAAATTCGGCGGCTTTGGGCAGGTCACCTGTCGTCCCGTGGGGAGGCTGACGGCGACCCTTGGGGGGCGTTACGATTACTTCGAATATGTCAGGCGCGGGCATGTATCGCCGCGGTTCTCGTTCTCGCTGGCCATAACCCCGCGCACTTCGTTCAACGGCGCCTTCGGAATATACCGCCAGTTTCTGCCTGCATCGCTGATAGCGCAAGACCGGGTATTCCGAGATCTTGATGACCCGCGAGCATATCACTACGTGCTCGGTGTCAGCCACCTTCTGGGCCAGGATACAAGACTCACTGTCGAAGCTTACTACAAGGACTACGACCACTTCCCGATGGATCGATCCCAGCCGCAGTTGTTTTTGGCCGATGAAGTAGGCATGGGTCGAATGGTCGGAATCTTCGAGGACCTGGAGTCATCGGGCGAGGCCTGGGCGGCCGGGCTGGAGGTAATGCTGCAGAAGAGGCTGGTCGAAGGAGTGTATGGTTTGATAAGCGGGGCCTTCTTTCGCACTCGGTATAAGGGCCTCGACGGCCTCTGGCGTGACCGAATCTTCGATAACCGGTATCTGTTCACGCTCGAGGGCGGCTACAAACCGAGCAGGCGGTGGGAGTTCAGCCTGAGATGGATCTACGCCGGCGGGCGGCCCTACTCACCTCTTGACCCCGACCTGTCGGCGTTCTGGAACCGCAGCGTGCGCGATGTGGCCCGCATCAACGAGGAACGCATCCCTGCCTATCACTCACTCAACCTGCGCATGGACCGTCGCTTTCATTTCCGAAGCAGCAACCTCGTAGTCTATTTCTCGGTGTGGAATGCCTACAATCGCAACAATGTTTCGAATTATTACTGGAACCAGGTCGACAGGAAAGAGGATGTGATGTACCAGTGGAGCCTCCTGCCGGTCGGCGGTCTGGAATGGGAGTTCTGAAGCCCCGGCAGTTCGATGGCGGGAGTCGGACATGCTCAGGGCGGATCGACCTTCGGACCCGCCCTGGCAAATCGAGTGATCTCTGTTTCGTTCGGAGGACTAGAAATCCTGACCCGGTTTCCAGACTTTCCAGACCTTCCCGACCAGGTCGGGACCCGGTTTGAGCGTGGCGCCTCCGGGCCGCCATTCGGCCGGGGTGGCCTCGCCCCCCTTGGTCTTGCGGACATGCTGGAAGGCCTGCACCTGCCGGATGGTCTCCGGGAAATTCCGTCCGACCGGCGGGGTCATGATCTCCATGGCTTGAATGACGCCGTCGGGATCGATGATAAAGCGCCCCCGGATGTTAACCCCGGCATTCGGATCGTAGACGCCGTAGGTCTTGCCGAGGTTGCCGCCGGCATCCGACAGCATCGGGAAGGGTATCCCGCCGTCGACCATCTTGGCCAGCTCTTCCTCATCCCATATCTTGTGAACGAAGACACTGTCAACGCTGCATGCGAAGACTTTGACATCCAACTTCTGCAGTTGGTCATACGAAGCGGCGACCGTCGCTAGTTCGGTCGGTCAGACAAAGGTGAAGTCACCGGGGTAGAAACACAGCAACACCCAGTGACCCAGCGAATCAGAGAGCTTCACATTCGTGAACTCTCCCTTGTGGTAGGCGGGCGCCTCGAAATCGGGCGCCTTCATGCCGGCGCGCAAAGACATCTGTTCGGTCTCCTTTCGCGGGGCTTCGGTTGATTCAGACTGCATTTTGGACTCGCTCTCGCCCAGCAATTTGCCGGTCGGGCGAGCGCAGCCTACTTGATCAGACATACCACCTCCTGGCAGAATCACCGCCGGTTAGGGGTTCTTTCATACTAACAGCATACGCTCGCTCCGGTTTCCGGGCAAGCAGTCTTGTGGATGGTTGCGCCGATTGATTTAATCGATATCTTGGCCATCGGTAGAAATGGAGCGTGCATGGCAAGGGTCGGTGATGTAGTTGAATTGTCGGTCGATGATCTCGCCTTCGACGGCAAGGCTGTCTCAAAATCCCTCGGAAAGGTCGTATTCCTCAACGGCGGGCTACCGGGCGAGACAGTCGAAGCCGAGATCGTCCGAACCGGGCGACGGTTCGACGTCGGGCGGGTGAGCCGGATAATAGTCCAGGCCCCCGAGCGACTCGATCCGGTGTGCACGCATTTCGACATCTGCGGCGGCTGCACGTGGCAGGACCTGCAGTACGACCGGCAGCTCTACTTCAAACACAAACAGGTGGTCGACTGCCTTGAGCGGTTGGGGCATCTCGGAAGTGTGGAGGTGAAGCCTGTTGTTGCTTCGGACGAGCAGTTCTTCTACCGGAACAAGATGGAGTTCTCCTTCAACACCGATCCGGAAACAGGCTTCGTCCTCGGCATGCATCACCGAGGGCGCTGGGAACGGATATTTGACCTGAAGGCCTGCCATTTGCAGTCTGAGACCGCAAATCGCCTGGTGCACTGGGCCAGGAATTATGTGAGACGGTCCCGGCTGAGTGTCTACGACATTACTCGCCACGAGGGTTTTCTGCGCTTTCTAATGATCAGGGAAGGTAAGAATACCGGGCAGGTGATGACCAACATCGTCACCAACTATGGAGAGATTCCCGATTCGGAGGCTTTGGTCTCGGATCTTCTGGAAACGGTCCCGGAAGTAACCACGGTGGTCCACAACCAAAACGGCCGGAAATCCAACATAGCGACCGGTGAGATAGAGAAGATACTCCACGGCCCGGGCTATATCGAGGAGGAGCTGTCGGGCTGCCGTTTCCGCATTCGGGCCAACTCGTTCTTCCAGACCAATTCACGCCAGGCCGAGCGGCTGTACAAGATCGGCTTCGATCTTCTCCAGGCGAAGCCGACGGACCACATTCTAGATCTCTACAGCGGCGCCGGCGTCATAGGCATCATCCTGGCCTGTTCGGTGGAGCATGTGACCGGAGTCGAGCTGGTTGAAGACGCCGTCACAGCGGCGAGAGAAAACGCCGAATTGAATAACCTCAGTAATGTCGAGTTCCATCAGGCCAACGTGCGGACCTGGCTGAAAGAGCGCGCCGACAGCCACGACTTTGATGCGTTAATCATCGATCCGCCGCGGGCCGGGCTACATCCGAAGGCATTGAAGCGCATCATCGCTATGTCCCCGGGGCGTCTCCTCTACATCTCCTGCAATCCGGCCACCTTTGCCCGTGATGCAGCCGAGTTGGTAAAGTCGGGATACGAGCTGCCCTCGGTGCGGCCGGTCGATATGTTTCCGCACACTATGCACATCGAACTGGTGGGACTGTTTTCGCGTCATTAACAGTTGTTGCAAGTCTGCAAAAGGGTGGCTAGTTTATGGCTTCTATGTTTGAAAGGAATACCATGCGTTTGACTTACCGATTCGCTGTCTTGGTTCTCATTGCCGTTCTGATGACAGTCCCTGCATCCCAAGCCGATACGGCAGCCGATTTCGACAAGCTGTGCGCCGACATCCTGGAATCACTGCAGACCTTCTACCCGGTCCGCGCCACCGAGATGGGTATCCACAGCTACGACTTCCTGCTGGCGGATTTGTCGCAGAGTTCGGTCAAGAAGAAGATTTTGACACTCCGCGACTACGAAAAGAAACTGCGCCGTTACGAAAAGGCGGACCTTGATTCGCATCGACGCATCAACTACCGGCTGATCAAGTCCAACGTCGATATCGCCCTTCAGGATCTGCGCCATATCAAGTGGCACGAGAAGTCGCCGATACTCTATGTGGACCAGGCCATAAACGGCGTTTACTTCCTGCTGCTTTCGCAGCATGCGCCGCTGCATGAAAAGCGCCCCGCCATCCTGGCGCGAATGAAGGCGGTACCGAAGCTATTTGAGACCGCTCGCAGGAATCTGGATGATATCCCACCGATCTGGATCGAGGCGGCGCTGGAGGGACTGGAGTCCGGAAGCGCTTTTTATCAGCAGGTGGCGGGAGAGCTCATGTCCGAGTTTCCCGATCATGCCGACGACATCCTGAAGATATCTACGGCGGCTCGCGAGGCCATGAATGAGTTCGTAGCCTGGCTGGGAGAGGTTGACCCCGGCAATATTGGTGACTTCGCCATCGGCGAGGAAGACTTCAACTACAAGCTCAGACATGAGTACCTGCTTGACATCGACGCCGACTCCATGCTGGCGATCGGACACACCCTGCTGGCTGAAGCTCAGGATGACTATCGCCGGTATGCCGAGTATGTGGAGACGGATCACCAGGCCGGAGGCGACAGCGTTTTCGTCCCGGCCTGCATCAGCGCCGAAGACATTCTGGATTATTACAACTGGGAGACAGAGCAGATGCGGCTTTGGTGCGAGGAGAGCGGGTATGTGACCGTTCCGCCGGAGATTGCGGATGTAGTGGTCATTGAAACGCCTCCGTTTCTGCGGAGTATGATCAGCTCGATCGCCTATCAGCCGGCCGGCCCGTTTGACTCGGTGCAGCAGGGTTACTTCTACGTCCGGCCGCTGCCGGATGATATGAGCCGCGGCCAACTGGAGGCCCGTTGGCGCTATGTTCATCGTCGCGGATTCAAAGGGTCCGTCGTCCACGAGGCCTACCCCGGTCATCACCTGCAGCTACAATTGGCCGGGTTGAACCCCGACCCGGTGCGCAAGTGGCAGTTCAACCTGATGCTGATCGAAGGCTGGGCCCTCTATAGCGAGGAAGCGGTTTACCGTCACGGCTTGTACGGCGAAGAGGAGCCGGCCCGCTGGTTGTCTGTCCTCGGCGGGATTCGCTTCAGGGCGGCTCGCATCGTCGCCGATGTCATGCTCCACACCGGCCGGTTCACGTACCAGGAATGCGTCGACTGGATGATCGAGGCCCTCGATGTCAAGAGCGCTTCCGGGCAGGAGTACGTGCGCAAGGAAGTCCGCCGCTATACCCACGAACCAACCGTACCGATGTCGTACCTGATGGGCAAACGTGTTGTCGTGAACCTGCGCGATGCGGTCGCCGCCAGGGATGGCGATAGTTTCTCGCTGAAGGCGTTCCATGACGCCCTGCTGGCGGAAGGCTCCATCCCACCGGCATTGTTCTGGGATATCTGGGAGCTGTAGGCGAACGGGGCATGACCGGCTGGTGATCACATTGGTGGCACAAACAGGGGACTCCCACTCAGCGAGGCCCAAATCGAGTTCGAGCGCGGCATCCAGAGAGGATCGATCGCGATAAGGCCTTGCCGTCGAAAGGGCAGTGCTGAAAGAGTCCTTGGCCAATGATTGACCAGCTCCTCTGCATTTGGTCGGGCGACGCAAGGCCGCTCCCTACGTTGCAAACGGCCTTTCTCGCGCGGCCGCGGGGCTTGCCTCTGCGGCGACGCTCGGCCGACCGTGGTTTATAAACAAGTCCCGAAGCATCTGATAGCAGCTCCTTTTTCGAAACCTCCTTTGCCCTCAATCGTTTGGCATACTATACTATGGATAGGCCCCACATAATCTATGGGATGCGCCGATAATATGACTGTGCTGACGATTCTCGCGATAGTGCTGCTGATCCTCATCGGGATTACCCTGCTCCGTCTTCGTGTCCGCTTCGAGTTCGGTCACGACGACCGCCGGATCTTCCTGGGGCTGGGCCGGTCGGGTATCGAGATCGACTACCTGGGCCGGAGTCAGACTATTCGTGTGGCCGGACTGGCTGTCAAGCGACAACCACTGTCGAAAAGCTCCGCCGAAACGACCGGGGAATCGACGAAGAGGGCCAAAGCGACAACTGATCGGGATAGCGATGAAACCGGCCGTGGGATTTCTGTCGATTCCGCTATGGTCAGGAAGGTCATGAGTCTGGCGCCCCAAGTGCTGCGCGAAGCGGGCGTATACTCGAAGGCCCTGTTGAGCCGGGTGATTGTCGAACGCCTGGAGGCCGACATTCGAGCCGGCTTCGATTCGCCGGATATGACCGGTCAGACCTACGGTGCCTACCATGCCGTCATGGGGGCGGTACCCGCACTGGCCGGGCACGTCCGATTCACACCTGACTGGCAGGGAGCGTCGTTTTACGGAAGAGCTCGCGGTTCGCTGGCTCTGCCCCTGTATCAGGTGCTCTTGCGGATGCCGCGCCTGGTCTGGCGGCTGCCCTTAAGAGAGATAGTCAAGATGGCGAAGGGAATAAAGAAAGGAGATCATGATGGCCAACAACGTAGTTGAGATTCTGAGGGGTGTGGTCGGCGAGTTGAAAGATGTCGCCAATTCCGAGACTATCATCGGAGACCCGGTAACCGCCGGCGACAAGACTATCATACCGGTAGTGAAGATATCCTTCGGGTTCGGCGCCGGGGGCGGCCAGGAAGCCGAACCGCAAAAGGGTGACCGCTACGGCGGAGGAGGAGGCGGTGGCGCCAGGATCGAACCGGCGGCCTTCATCATTGTCACAGCCGATGACGTCAAGCTCCTGCCGGTAGGCAAGGGCAAATGGGATTCCCTGGTCGAGGCCGTACCGGACATCGCTAAGAAGATATCCAAGGTGGCCGACAAAGTTCGCGAAGCGACATCGAAGAAAGACAAAGACGGCGGTCACGGCGAGGGAAAAGGTAAGGGCCACGGCCACGGAGGCGAGCACGAAGACTGATTGGCGGAACCAAATGGCCCGGACCGCCGGGCTTACCGTATCCCCGCCTTCTGAAGAGCGCGGTAAAACTTCGATTCGGTCTGCCGCTGATAGGGTATCCCCAGAGATGAGAACATGCGACGCAGGCCCTCGGTGACGGTGTCGACCTTGCCGGTATCCGGCAGCTCTATTTCGAGCTCGTACTCCACCGATCCATCGGTGAAATCGGTGCTGTCGATCTGCAGGGTGTAGTCGTAATCGCCGAAGCGAAACTGTTTGGACTGGCGGAGATTGTCGAACTTGACCAGGACCGCCACTGGCGCCTGATCGAGCTGTTCGCGGACGAATTGCACCGGCGCCAGATCGAATCCCATCAGGTCAGTGTTCAAATTGAGGCAATCGATTGCCCGACTGCGCGGAATCTCGGCCTCAATCTCATCGCGCACGAAGGCATCGCCGACCTCGCTGGCCATTCCCTTGACCGTGATCAGACCACGATCGTCCTCGGCTCGCACCCGCAGGGCCCAGCCCAGTTCCGATAAACGTCGATCTTCGGTATCGAAAAAGCCGTTGTGCTGCCTGACTTCACGGCTGACTTGCCCCAGGAATCCCATCAGCTTCAGGTAGTTGGTAAAGGAGCCCAGGTCGAGCTTTATCTCTACCTCTTGATCCATGTTTGGAGGGACGCTCATTTCAGAGATATTATAACAAACATCGTAGCCGCAGACCACCAAAAAACACTCCCCGGGCGCCGAAAAAGACAACGACGAGCCCTGGTGGGCTCGCCGTTGATATTATGATGCAGACTTGACGGCCCGTCAGACGACATATCGATCGGTGATGTCGTCATTGGTCCGGGCATCGTAAACGCGGTATTCGGGCAATGTGAGGGTGGCGTCGCGCAGAACGTTGATCTTGAAACGGTGCGCTTTCATTACCCTGGCGATGCGATTGGTGCCGTTGTCAACTATGGTCTCGGCCAGCAGCGGGCTGATAACCAGATGGAATTCCTCGTACTTCTGATCGGCCTTGGCTCGAGTGAACCAGCGCTCGATCTTGGTCGCCATGTTCTCCTTGGAGATGACGCGACCCAGCCCGTTGCAGTACGGGCACGGCTCCGACAGGCCGTGCATGTGCGAGGGACGAATGCGTTCCCGGGTCATCTCCAGAAGGCCGAATTCGGTGATCGGGTTGATGGCCCGCTTGGCGCGGTCGCGCTCGAAACAGCGGCAGAATTCCTCATAGAGTTTGCGCCGATTCTCGCGACTGTACATGTCGATGAAGTCGATAATGAGCAGACCGCCGATATCGCGCAGGCGAATCTGGCGCGCTGCCTCGCGGGCCGCCAGGATATTGGTCTCGAAGATCGTTCGCTCCTGGTCGCGTTTTCCCACAAAACGACCCGTGTTGACATCGATCGTGACCATGGCTTCGGTCTGGTCGATGATCAGGTAGGCTCCCTTCTTGATCCACGCCTTGCGGTCGAGGATTCTGTCGATCTCCGGTTCGAGGTTGTAAAGGTCGAAGAGGGGCAACTCACCCTTGTACAGCTCGATTCGGTTCTTCAGACGCGGGGCCACCTGACGGGCATAGCTGACGATCTTCTTGTAGTCCTCCCGATTGTCAACGACCAGTTTCGAAACGTCCTCCGTGAACAGATCGCGGATGCGTCCGACGATCATATCGGCCTCTTTATGGATCAAACAGGGCGCCTTCTCGGTTTCGGCCTTATTGATCAGCTTGCGCCACAGTTTCATCAGGCGCTTAATGTCGGCCTTGAAATCGCCTTCGGACTTGCCCTCGCCCTCGGTGCGGACTATAACGCCGAAGCCCTCCGGTCGCAGCGGCGCCAGAAGCTTCTTGAGGCGTTTCTTCTCACCCCAGTTGGAAATGCGCTTCGACACTCGAATGTGGTCATCGTCCGGGACCAGGACCAAGAATCGTCCGGGGATCGATATCTCGGTAGCCACCCGCGGCCCCTTGGTGCCGATCGGCTCTTTGATAACCTGAACCAGTATCTCCTGGTTCCGTTTGAGGACGGTCTCGATGCCCGCCCGACGGCGTTTTCGGATAATGTCGGCCGGGGCTTCCTCATCGATAGCCTCCGAGTCGCCGTGACGTGCGTATACCTTGCCGACATCCGAGGAGTGCAGGTAAGCTGCTTTCTCCATGCCGATGTCGACAAAAGCGGCCTGCATTCCCGGCAGGACGGTTCGGATTGCGCCTTTGTATATGTCCCCCGCTATTCGTTCCGTATCGGCCCGGTCGACCTGGAGTTCGACCAGCTTGTCGTCCTCCAGAATGGCGACGCGGGACTCGTATTCGGTAGTATTTACTAGTATCTCGGTTTTCAATTAACTTCTCTCACCTCCTTTCCTTTTTCGCCGAGTATCTCTCCTTCGCGCGGCTCCTGGCCGTTGATGAACGCGACGCCATCCATCGGTTTTCGCCCTTCAGGAACAACCCGAGTCAACTCGATGGCGCTGCGGCTGCACTGCACCAACAGACGCCTGCGATTCGGGATAATGGTCCCCGGGCGGGCTTGCTCGAGACCAGGGTGGTCCGTTCGGGCCGACCGAAGAACCTTCAGCTTGCGGCCGCGGAACAGGGTCCAGGCCCCCGGACGGCTCGACAGGCCACGGATGAAATTATGGACCTTCCCGGCCGGAAAGCCCCAATCGATCATGGCGTCGAATGGCGTGATCTTGGGCGCCGGCGTGGCGAGTGTTTCATCCTGGGACAGCGGTTCGAATTCGGGATCCTCGATCAAGCTCAAGGTATCCAGCAGAAACGGCCCGGACATCTCCGATAGCCGCGCATATAGAGAGTCGTATGTATCGTCTGGCTTAATCTCAGTCTTAGTCCTGAGAATGATATTCCCGGCGTCGACCTGCTCCTTGAGAAAGAAGCTGGTCAGACCGGTTTCGGTCTCGCCGTTGATGATAGCCCAGTGGATCGGGGCGGCCCCGCGATACCTGGGCAGAAGCGAGCCATGGACATTGATCGCGCCCAACCGTGGCACGTCGAGCAAGGATGCCGGCAGGATACGGAAAGCTATGACCACAAACACGTCGGGTTTCAGCTCGGCCAGTTGGTCGTGCAGCTTCTTGCTCTTGAGAGTCCTGGGCGTCAGGATTGGCAGGCCCAGGTCCGTGGCTGTACAACATACGTCCGTGGGACACGGCGCACCGCGACGGCTGCGACGTTTGGTCTGGCCGGTAACCACCGCCTGAACTTCATGCTCGGAGCCGCAGAGGGCCTCCAGGGGACGACAGGCAAAGCCCGGCGTACCCATGTATACCACTTTCATCTTGGTGGTGTGACGTGGTCATTCGGTAACTGGTTTCCGGTGTCGGAGAACCAGCGCGAGCGAGCGGGAGGGCAGTGTATCAGGCGGCCTGCGTGCTGCGGGCCAGCTTTCTCAGCCGGCCTTTAAGCAGCGTGCGCTGGATTGGCGTCATGCGGTCGACGAACAGAACCCCGTCAAGGTGATCGAACTCGTGCAAGAAGGCGCGCCCGGCGATGCCGGCCCCGGTGAGGGTGAACTCGTTGCCGTCCAAATCAGTAGCTTTTATGGTAACTTTCTCGGGACGGACGATCTTCTGGTAAATACCGGGAAATGACAGACAGCCTTCTTCGTATTCGATTTCGCCTTCAGTTGCTACAATCTCGGGATTTATAAACACCCGCAGGGATTCGGTGATGTCGACGGCTGACAGGTCGACGACAAACACCCTCTTGAGTACACCAATCTGAACCGCTGAAAGGCCCAGGCCTTTCGCCTTCTTCACGGTATCCGTCAGATCGGATACCAAGTCTCTGGTCTCCTGGTCGATTTCATCGATCGGCTCGGAGACTTCCCGCAATACCGGGTCGCCGTAAGTGACGATCCGTCGCTCGGCCACGTCGGCTCCTTTTCTTACTTGTCGACCTTGCCGGCGATCGAGGACTTCAGGACTTCCAGCTTGACATCGCCACCAACCTTCAGCACCACTATGCTGCGGTCGTCGTCGATGGCAAAAATGGTCCCGAACATCCCGCCGGAGGTCACAACTCTATCGCCTTTCGCCAATTCGCTCAGGAGCTTCTCATGCTCTTTCTGCTTCTTACGCTGGGGCCGGATCATCAGCAGGTACATTAACACAAAGATCAGGCCGAACCAGACCAGCATGTACAAACCGCCGCCGGATCCTTCCTGGCCGCCAGCCATAAGAATTGGCCATTGATAATCCAAACAACTCTCCTTGTATGTATCGTCAACACTGCTCAGTTTCTGAACAGCGAATTAACCAACTGTATAATATACTTGTCAACCTCTTGTTTGCCAAGCGATTGATAACTATACTTTAACCCGGCACAGCTCCCGGGGTTCCGGGAGTGTTGAGAGAGTCCCTGCTCCATGACCGAGCGGCCTTTCCGCTTCGGGTCGGGTAACACATGGCCGCCCGCTGTGTGGCCAAACGGCCCTTCTCACCTAGCCGCGGGCTTGTGTCTGCGATGTCCATGGGCCAATTGAGGCTTGTCAACAAGTCCTTCCGTCCGGGGCTCCAAGCCGAATCATTACACGAGGAGCCCTTATGTCTCGAATCTCTGCTATCGCCGTCTTTATCCTCGCCTCGCTGACCGGACCAGTCTGCGAGACCCGCAGCCAAAGCCCACAGACGAGCGAAGTACATGGGCACACACTACATACGCTTCTGAACCCGGGGGATATCCCGGCGATCTTCGATCCCGAGTTCCTGGGCATTGAGAGAGCCGCCGATCAATACTGGCCGGACGAGCCGGTGATTGTGGTCACGGCCGACGGCGCCGCCAGAGCCTATTCGACCTGGCATCTGGACCATCACGAGATAGTCAACGACCAACTGGAGGGGACGGCTATAGCCGTCACTTGGTGACCGCTCTGTTTCACTGGCATCGTGTATGCCGCTGAAGTCAACGGGCGAAGCCTCACTTTCCAGGCTTCGGGTTCGCTCTGGCGAGACGCCCTGGTCATGCAGGACCTTCAAACCGAGTCGCTTTGGTCTCAGATTTCGGGAGAGTGCATCAGCGGCGAGATGGTGGGGGCCGTCCTTGAGCTCCTGCCCACACAGCACATGACCTTCGCCGATTTCGCAGCCCTCTATCCCAACGGGCGAGTGCTGGCCAAACCAGCCAGGGGGCAGCCCGGCTCGGCCTATAGCGACTACTTCGGATCGACGGACAAACTCGGGGTCTTCGGGCGCGCCGATGACTTCGAACGTCTGCCCGGAAAGTCACTGGTTTGGGGTTTGCGTCTTGAAAGCGGTCCGATCGCTGTTTACCGGACCGTGCTGGACAGCACGCGCTGGGTGCTGATCGACGACACCGAGCCGCCTATAGCCCTGGTTACCGACAGCGCCGGAGACGCTGTAGCGGCCTTCGACCTGGGCGATCTCGACTCTGCTCACGTGCGCGCGTTGCGTCTGATTGACAGTCAGTTCGTGGTGGAAGAAGCTGGTTTACGCTGGCAGGCGGTATCTGGTCGGGCACTGGCTCGCGGTAGTGATTTGCGGCCGCTGCCGCTGATAAGCGCCTTCTGGTTTGCCTGGGCGAGCTTCTTTCCCGAAACGAGACTCGTCAAGTAGTCCCGGGCTTGATCGGGAATGAGAAGCTGAAGGTCGACCCCATGCCGATCTCCGATTCGATCCGGACTTCGGCCTGGTGGTTTTCCAGGATGCGGGCGCAGGTAGTCAAACCGAAACCGTGGCCCTTATCTTTGCTGGTGAAGCGCACCTTGAAAAGCTTGTCGCGGACTTCGGGAGGCATCCCGGCCCCATTGTCGCTCACCCGCAGCATGACTCTGTCTTCATCGAGACGGGTCTCGATCACGATCCGGCCCTTCTGGGAGTCAGTCTCGGCAATGGCATCGGAGGCGTTGTTGAGCAGATTCAGGAGAAGCTGCGAAATCTCATCGCCATCCAGCAGGATATCCGGCAGGTTGTCCTGCAGCTCGGTGTTGATTGCTATCAGTGAGAACCGCTTCTGGACATTTACGAACCCCAGGACATCGCGAATCAGGGCATTTAGGTCAGTCGGCTTTCTGGTCGACTGTGAACGGCCATAGTCCATCAATCCGGAAGTGAATCGTTTCATTTTCCGGACGGCGTCCTTAGTGCGTTCCATAGAAGATGCAACCTTGTCCCACTTTCCGCGCCCGATGGCCAATTCGGAGATCTCGAGGCCACCCATGATCATGGCCAGGAAGTTGTTCAGTTCGTGGGCGATCGAGGAGGCCATCGAGCCCTTCTCCGCCAGCTTCTGAAGTTCGAACAGGCGCTGTTCGTTCTCCTTGCGCTCGGTGACGTCATCCAGAGTGACAATAAGATCGCCGCTGCCGTCCTGTTCGGCGATAGTACTGATCCGAACGTTGAACATGCTCTCACCGGAGCGACGACGCGCCGTCATACTCTCGATCAGGTCGGTCTGCCCCCGGCTGCGACTGCGGCGAATGCGTTCGGCCCACCCAGGGAAAGCCCCTTCGGCGAATATCTCGGAAATGCTCCTGCCGGCGGCCTTTTCTGGTGCGGGGCCGTGCGGCAGGAAAGTGCGCATGATCTTCTCGCCCGGGGCGTTCATCATTCGCAAGCGAAAGCGTTTGTCGAAAACAAAACAGGCCTGGCCGAAATTGTTGAGGATGCGTCGATTCCATTCGCCAAGGCGTCGAATCTTCCAAAAGAGAAAGGAATTCGCCACAAACGGCGTCACTGTCTTGACAACCGTGTCCAGCAGATCCATCTCGCTGTCGCCATACGGTCTGCCGGTGAGCTTGCGTCCCAGACCGATGACGCCGATCAGTCGTTCGTCATGCTGGAGCGGCGCCACCACCGCGACTTCGCATGCCTGCAGAGTCAGGGCGAAGGTGGCTGAACTCCCGGCCAGGTCTATTTCACTGGTGCGCGTGGGGCGTCTCCGAGCATGAAGCAGCTCGATGTCCTCCGCCGCAAGGTGGAGCGAGGAGAGCATCATGTTCTGTCTGAACTGTCCGGTGGCATTGAATATCGGACGGCTGGCCGAGCCCTCAGGGTTCTGCAGCAGAAGAAATACGTTCCCAACTGTGAATTGCCCTGACAGAGTGAGAACCAGGACCTCGGACAGACGCTGGAGGTTCGGATCGGAGGCGAATTGACTGGCCAGTTGCGACAGCGCCTGGAGGGCCAGGGCTTGCCGATCGGAGCTGCCGGCGGGCGCGCCGTGAGTCGACCCCCGTTTTGCATCGTGCGACGGCATTATCGTTGGCTCGATTTCCTCAGGTGCAACGGGCGTTAGCTTGTTCACGAGTGTCGGCGATAGTAAGGAAGTCAGTCAGGTCGAGCACGTCGAGAACATGTCGGATATTATCGGATACATGGCACAGGATGATGTCGCCCCCGGCCTCGCGCGATGTCTCGATGGTCCCGAGGATGGCGCCGACGCCGGCCGAGGACAGGATTTCCAGATCGGTCATATCGATAATGATGTTCTTGACACCCCCGGCCTGTGCCGATGTGATGGCATCCACCATCAGGTGAGCATTACTGTTATCAAGGGCTTGTCCCGCTGTAATCAGGATGCTGTTTCCGCCGAGAGTCTCAGTATGAGGTTTGCCTGTAGTCATAGTTGTCCACGCCATTTCCGAGTCAGGGTTAGCTCGTTGCGTCGACCATCGACGCGCCGGTACTCCATTGTATCGACCAACTGGCTTATCATGGCCAGTCCATAGCCGCGGGTTTGCAGGTTGCGGGCCGCCGCCTCAACGTCTATGTCGACGGCTCGTGCGGTCGGGTCGAATTCGATGCCGGGATCGACGAAAGTCATGCGCAGCCCCTCGTCAGTCGTCAGGGCGGTGAAGCCGATCACCCCGGAGTCGCCCGGATCGCCGTGCTCAATGATGTTAGCCACGACCTCATAGAAGACAGTCTGCAGTTCGACCTTGTCCACATCCGAAAGCATGATTTCCTGCATCCAGCGCAGGTACTCGGCGAGAGCATCGCGCAGGCCGTTCAAATTGGCCCCCAGGAGCAGGTTGTGGGTCTGGCCGGCGGCTGGTGGGTTATCCGAAGCCCGATGAGCGGGTTGATCAAGGCCGGCGCCGGCGAAGACCTCGTACAAGTCCATAACCTGCAATACGCGAATGAGCTGGGCGGTGGGCGACTCGAGCTTCAGGGTCGCCTGATGCGTCTGGCACATCCGCAGGGCCAACCAGAGAGCATTAATATGGCTGGAGGTTGCGTATTCAATGGCGCTGCAGTCCAGTCGCAGAAGAGAAACGCCCCGGTCAAGATGGGCCTTCGCTTCCCTTTCGAAGTCGGGCAGGTGTTCTGAGGAGAACAGGGAGGGCAGTGCGACAGTCGCCGTGCTCTCGGTGTTAACCGACATGGCCCGCCTCCTCTGTTGAACCGGTTGTCTGAACTTCACGCGCGCCGTCCGCGCTCAGCCACTTCAGGGCCACCAGTGTTATGTCGTCATACTGCGGCGCATCGCCCACAAACTCAGCGTGTCGGGCCAGCAGATTGCGGGTCAGCGCGGAGGCGTCGCAAGTGCGCAATTCGGTCAGGGTGTTCACGAAACGTTCCATTCCGTATTCCTGCTTCTGGCGGTCCTGGGCCTCGTTTATTCCGTCAGTATACTGAATCAGCCAGTCGCCCTGAGAGAGTCTGAGCCTGCCGAGTTCTACGCGGCTGTCGAAAGCTTTGGGGGGCATCATTCCCAGAGGATATCCCCTGGTCTTGATCAGGTTCGCATGCCCGTTCTGCTGCATGTGGATCAGCTTGTTATGGCCGGCCGACGCGAAGTCGAACCGCCCCGACCGCTTGTCCAGCAAACCGTAGAACATGGTCACGAACATGCCTTTCCGGATGTTCACCAGCAGCCTGCTGTTGACTTCGCAGACGACACGATCAGGACGGTGCTCCTGTCGGGTCACCTCTCGCACGATGTCGCGGGTCATCAGCATGACAAGCATGCCCGGCAGGGACTTGCCGGATACGTCGGCCACCAGAAACGCCAGGTGCCGGTCATCAAAATCGAGAAAGTCATAGTAATCGCCGCCGACCTCGCGGGCCGAGGAGTAGGCCCCGGCGAACTCGAAGGCAGGGTTCTGCGGCCAGGATTTGGGCAGGATGCTCGCCTGAATGTCCCGGGCGATCTCGAACTCTCGGGCTATTCGTTCACGCTCGATCACCTCTATTTGGGCTTCATTGAGCTTATCCCCCATCACCCGGAGCGTCTCGGCCAGATACCCGAATTCATTACGCGTGGTCACGGGTATCTGCAAAGAGGGCTTTTCGAAGTCGACGTTCTTCAGCCGGTCGGTGATAATGCTCACCGGACGCAGCTTGCGATGCAGCATGACCATGGTCAGGGGAATCCCCAGTACCATCATCACCGCCGTAACCGAAACAACGGTCAGGATCGAGTTTCGCCTAGCCTGACGAATGGACCTGGTGTCGGCGGCCAGAGCGAATCGACCGAGGGTCACGTCGCCTTCCATGATCGGCAGGGTCAGCCTGATCGTATCGGCGCCGATGCTAAGATTCTCGCCGGGCCGGAGGTGGTCGATCTGATCTGTCGCCAGCCAGGCGCCCAGCCGCTTACCGGCCACTACTTGCTTGATGTCGGTGTGGGCCAAAAAACTGCTGTCGGGACCGGCGATCCCGCACCAGTACAGGTCCGGGTTGTCCTCGGCCAGCTTGCGGCAGATGTTGTTGAGCATCAGTGCGTCGGGACCGTTGGCGGCCAGAATGTGCTTACCGGCCGGGGCCGAATAGCTGCGGGCCTGAGCCAGAAGTGTCTTGACGACGGCGCGGCTGACTGAGTCGACGTACTGGTCCGTAATGATGTATCCGGTCACCGACATGACGATCAGCATCATCACCGACACCCAGAGTGAAAACTCCAGACGGATCGATCTCTTGAACTGTCCCGGCTCGGGCCAGTCCTTTGACATGAAGCTGCTTTCGTTATTGGTCATATGACAGTTCCCGCAGTCGCTTAATTTCATTTTCGGCACGAACGATGTAGTTGTTGATCTCCGCGTTGTCCGGCGCGAGACGTGCCGCGCGTCTCCAGAAATCGACTGCCTGCTCAAGCTGGTTGGAGCTGTACAGTTCGACACCGATGAACTTGTAGGCACTGACCAGGTAATCGCCGACGGACTCCCAGCCCGGGGCCAGGCGCTGAACCTCTTCCCAGTTCGCGACAGCCCGACGCAGGTCGCCGGCTTCGAAAGCGGCGCGGCCGTCATGGTAAATCTCGGCCACCCGGCGGCGTACTTCCTCGCTGATTCGGGCTTGCGGCGCCGGCTCGCCTGGCCCGGCCGGAGCAGCCTCGGTCACAGTGGTCACCCTGGCCGATTGCAGCCTCGCACGCATTTCTTTGCCCCACCGGTGACCCGGCAGGACAACCATCGCGGAGTCGACCAAGTGGTCGGCGGCGGTATAGTCACTGCGGTTGAAAGCCTGCTCGGCCCCGTGGCGCAGATTCTCAAAGAGCGTTCGCTTGCAGGCCAGCTTGACCTGAGGATTGTCGGGGGCAAGCTCGGCGAGACCTCGAGCCCTGGCCAGAGCCTGGTCGATCATTCCATACGAGAGAAGGGAGTCGATGCTCACGAGTCCGTGCTGCACAAGCGAATCGCGCGCCGACCCGGCCTGAAGCGCCCGGATGGCTGTGTTCAGCAAGGCCCGGGCCTGGTTCGAGTTGCCCTGCTCGTCCAAAGCCAGATCGGCGTAGTGGCGGGTCATCACATAGTCTTCGTCGGCCAAACTGGCTTCGGCCAGATCGAGGTACTGGCTATAGCGTTGATGCGACAGCACCTGGTCAAGCCGGCTGCGCGCCTGTTCCGCCTCGACCGCCAACCGGGTCGTGTCCATTGACGCCGCCCGAGCCAGGAACAGGGCTCGATCGAGTTTGTCGGTGGCCGCCACCAGGTCTCCGGATTCAAGTGCTTGCCGACCCTCCTCGGTCAGGCGGTCCACCATGTTTCGGTTGCGCTCATCCCAGCGGCTACTCATCAGGCGGTTGAATTCTTCCTCCCGGCGACGGGAACGTTCGGCTCGGCGCTCTGAGACAGAGGCCCCCAGAGAACTCGTCAGACTGAACATGTGCAGGCTGCCCATGTCGCGGTCGATCCAGGCATAGTCGAAGTTCAGCATGGCCAGGTGCAGCCCGACGCCCAGCGATGGGTTGCTCTGGTTCAGACCGGCCCGCAGGGCCATCACTTGTCCGACGGCATACTCGGCTCCCGCCGCCCAGTGGGGATCGACCCCCTGGGTTTTCGTGACTTTCAGAGCTAGCGTAAGTATGTGCGGCCAGGCTCGAGTGGGGGCGATCTCCGCTGCCACGCCGAAGTCGGCCGAAGTTGGATATTCAACTTTGGTTTGTGCCAATTCGATGCCCGGCCTCAGCAGATTACGTCCCACAAAGTCGGCGTAGACGGCGCGGATCAGGCCGGCCTTGCGATTCCAGGTTCGCCCGAGAGACAGGGTAATGCCCGGCGATGATGTGGCGCTGTAGTCATCGATCGAGTGATGCTCCAGGTGGGCGGACATGCCGACACGATATCCCGAAACGTGCCGCCCATAGGCCAGGTACACCACCAGCCGGTTGTCCTGTATATCATTCAGATACAGATTGTTGGCGTCGATCTTCTCGATGCCGTCGATGCCCAGCCGTCCGACGCCGATGCCGAAGCCGCCGAAATCGAGTGTCGGAATCGACAGGCCCAGGTATTGATAAGCTACATCTGAATCGAACAGGCGAGTATGGAAGCCGGTCAGGGCCGGCCGCGGGGCATTGGCCAAGCCGGCCGGGTTCCAGTATGCCACTGCTGCGCTCGGGCCGCCGACCATTGAGGCTCCACCCATCGCAAGTTCACCGGCACCGAAGCCCAGGGAAAATGGCGAACTGGTACCGCCGTCATCGTTGCCGGCCGTTACCGCTCCGGCCAGGACTGCCAATATCAGATATGTCAACAGCAGTCTCTTCATCATCTCACCAGAGCTACCTTACGCCGGAACTCCTCGACTCGTCCATCGGAATACCGGGCCGTGATACGGCAGAAATAAGTGCCGGGCAGAACTGTTGCCCCCACGCGGTTGCGTCCGTCCCAGGTGTCGGCCTCGTGGACTCCGGCCATTCGGAAATCATCGGCGGCGATAACAGCGATCCGCTCTCCGGTAATCGTGAACATCTCAATATCAACATGGGCGTCGGCACTCAGCGTGAAGCCGATTCTGGTCAGGGCGTCGGTATCCGGATTGAAGGGGTTCGGGTAGTTCGTGAATGATCCCTCCAGGGCGCCGGCGCTGACCGACAGCTCCGCCGAGCGAATCGGGTACCCGCCGTCGACCCTGGGCCAGACGGCGGTCGCAAGGTTGTAGTCACGAGCGGCCAGGAAAGTCGAGTCGTTGAGCGTGACCACGTAATTGCCCACCGGCGCATCGGGGCGAAGATCAACCATCAGCACGAGCGACCGGACATCGTTACGGGCAATTGTGAAACCCGGCTCAGTCTCCAGTACAATCGTATCCCCGGCGGGGCTGCTGTCGATGGCAACCGAATCAGCATCGACCAACCAACGGATTGAAGTGAATACGGCGCCCGCGTCGGCCGCAGCATATCCCGACCGGGTCCGACTAAGGAGCCCGGCCTGCAGCCGGTCGATGACTACATCTCCCTGTGCCTCAGTACTTGAGTAGTCCAATTCGGCGGAGAGCAGGGTCACATCCTGCTGTCCCGGAGCGGCCAGCCTGACCCGGCCGGCTCGATGGTGCAACGAGGGACGCCCGGCCGGAAGAATCAGGTCGATGATCGACGAAGAGAACGGCAGGACCCCGTCGCAAGTCGCCGAGACTTGCAGAGGGGGAGTTGCGGTTGTGTCGGTAGCGTCTTTGACCGCTATCCCGTCGGATGCGATGGTGAGGACAAAATGATCGCTGACGGCATCTCGGTCGACATCGGCCAGCAAACTCAGGAACGTGCTGTCACCGGGAGAGATCAGCAAGCCGGTATCGCTCAGACTCCAAACGGCGCCGACCGAGAACGGGTCAGTCGGCTGGAACGTGGCTGCGCCGTTGTCGGCGCACCAGCCGACCCGGTCCAAAATCGAAGCCGCGGTCAGTGGATATCCCGACGAATCAGAGATGCTGACTGTGATCGAGGGAAGTCGCACGGACGAATAATCATTGGTGGCGTCATAGACCAATTCGAGAGTCAGCATCGCGACACTGTCGGAGCCGGCAACCACTGATGAGGGTGCGACGGAATGCGCGCAGATATGAATCGGCAGCGCGGGCTGTCTGAGCCTTGCCAGACCCGAGAGCATCGGGAAGGCGGCGCCGGTCACCAGTCGCAGGGTGTCGGTTATGACATCAAGCTCAGCCCCACTTGACAGATCTCGCGCCACCAGCGCCGTCGAATCGCTGATTATCACACGGAAACTCGGGAAGGCCGCGTCGGCGTCCATCGACATCACTACGTCAACAGCCCCGGTCTCACCAGCGTGCAGGGTAACGGGGGCGCTGAGATCGATTGCTACACTCTCGCCGGCAAGCTGCGATCCGCCGAGATGGCCCACCACCATGTCGCCTTGTCTCAATGAGACCTCCTGGCACATCCGGTCGGCGCTAATCGCCTGTCCGAGGCTATCCTGAAGACTCATGGTCAGACCGGTGAGCTGAACGGGACTGTTCCCGGCGTCCCCAGGGTGATACAGGTGCAACCGCAGAGCGGCCACATTCTCCTGGCCGTAATTGACAAGCGGCGGCAGGACGACGTCGTAGCTGACTGCGATCTCGGTTGATGGAATATCGATCCGACAGGCGGCAGTCTTCAGGGGAAAGCCCGCCTCATTATGAATCGCCACCGGCTGGAGGCTGTTTTCATCGACCACCGGTACCGCCTCTGCTTCGGCCACAACCAGGCGAAACCGGCCTACCTGCGCCGAGTCGGAGACGTCGACAAGCAGCGACAGCAGAGTCTGTCGGCCCGGGTTGACGATGACCGACGACGTGAACGGAATGGTGATTTCCGAAGATTCCTCCGGGTTGTCGATCACCGCCAGCGTCGTGTAGCCGGACGACAACACCACTCGCGAGAACAATCGATTGGCCCGCAACGGTTGGCCGGACTCGTTCTCGATGCCGATGGTCAGGCTGTCCAGCCGCAGTCCGGCCAGCGAGGAGAGGGTATCGGAATGGGTCAGGCCCAGACTCATCGGGAAGACATTGCTCTGGCCGCGCGCGACCGCAGTCGGAATCGAACTGTAAAACGACAGTATCGCCGCCGCGGGCGCCTGACGGATTGTCAAGGGGCCGACTCTCAGCGTGGCGGATGTGTCCGGCACACTCGGCGCTACAGCCCTGAAGTACCAACTTGGCGAACCGACATCTGCCGCCTCATAGCGCCAGATAAAAGTCGCCGAATCCCCCGAGGCCAGGCTGATCGGATCGGTGTCTCCCGACGCCAGACTGACGATGGATGGATCGTCGATGGCTACCAGCTCTATGGCCACATCTTCAATGCCTGTCGCGGATAGGTTCCGCACTCGGATGACGATGTCGATCGTATCACCGGGCGAGGCGCCGCCGCTCAGCGGCAGATGCGACATTTGCAGCGACGAGTTCGAGATCAGCATCTCCGTGGCGGCAACCACCGCCTGATCGCGTGGTCCGTCATTGGCCGATGAATACTGGCAGCCGTCTACCCGAATCGCCCCCTGGAATACGCGCCCGGATTCCGCCGAATCGGATACGTCCGCCACTACGAGCAGCAAGGGCGGCGACGCTGCAATGGTCAGATTGAGACCGGAGATGCTCCACTGAGAACCGCTGTATGCCAGAGCGCCGAGATCGGTGTCGCCGGCGTCGACGGCGCCGTTTCCGTCCTGGTCCAGCCAGAGACGCAGCGCGTCGAAGTCATCACCGGTTGCATCACCGACGTTGGCAATGGCGACGCTGTTGAGGAAATCTGTCTTACCGCCGTTGGAGGCAGGTTGGAAGGCCATCAGCACCTTGTCGTCGTCACCCGGACTAATGGTCTGCGACGGCAGGTCGGGCAGAGTGTACTGGGCGGCTATGGAGCCGTCGATGATCTGATACCCTCCGGCGGTGAGCGGCAGATCGCCATTGACATTGGTCGCCTCGGAGAAACCGAAGTCCGCGGCGGAGCTGACGCGGACGGTCAGCGAGTCGGCGTCACTCTGGTCGAGCGGGATGTCTGCCTGGACGAAGAAGTACGAGAGCGAATCAGGCGGCAGGCTGATGTCCAGCCCGGTCAGATTCAGCCATCCATCCTGGAAGCGGCCGGAGGCGATGACGGTCTCGCCGGCCGGATCACGATCGCCGTCGGTATCGGTATACAGCGCGATCTGACCCAGGGCCCAGTCGGCATCGTTAGTCGATGTTCTGCTGGCGTTGGTCAACCGAACCGAAGTAAGGGTTCGCGTCTGATCGACATAGCCGTTGTAGAGCGCAAAGGCGAGTATGGTCAGCCCATTCGCTCCCGGCGTCACGGCGCGGCTTTCAGCCGGAATGCTGATGACGGTTATTCGGTTGGAAGGAAAGGCCAGCACGGTCTCATTCGAGCCAATTGCGACGTCGTCCGGTCCATCGGTCCCGGAGGCATAGACAACGCCATCGGCGGGGATCGCATACCGCAGAGTCCCGCCATGGAACTGGGCGTTGGAGAAGTCGGCCGTTACGACCAGCCGGTTGGATGCACTGGTCAGGGCGTGGCTGATGGCATTCAGTCTCCAGTAGCCGCCGACCAGCGAGAATTCGCCAAGGCGCGTGTCGCCCGAGGAAAATCCGTTGTCGTTGTCGTCCGACCAGAGGACAAGTCTTTCAATGGCCAGGTCTTGGTCGAGGGTGCCCTGGTTCAATATCCTGAGATCGCTCAGGACATCATCGGCGTAGCCGTTGCGCGGCAGCTCGAAATCGAGAACCGGCTGATTCGTCTGGCCCCCGAAGAGGTTTTCGGTCGGCAAAGAGTGTATTGTGGTGGCCGCCGCCGGGAAGGCGTCAATGGCCGCATCCTCATCGTTGCTGAGGGGGAAACTGCCCGAGACACGGATGGTATCGGCGACACTGATTCGAGTCGAGTCACTGATCTCGAAATTGATCGTATTGCCGTCTTTCGCCGCCAAAAGGTTGACACCGGCCACGATCGAAAAGCCTCGCGCCCCGCCGTTGGCCGGAAGCGACAGGCCGGGAGTGTTGAACACCACCTCGCCGTTGCTGACAACGGCAGTGGCGATTACCGTGTCCTGGGCGCCGATCGTGCTGTAGTCGCCGTCGAGGTTAGCGTAGAGGATGACGCTGTCGATCTGGCTGTCCAATTGCGACTGATTTGCTCCCGCAGGATCCGTGGCGACCAGTCCACAAATGATCCGGTCGACCGTGACCGCGCCGGAGTAGGTATTGGTCATGGAGAAGCCGACTATCGGATCACTGAGACGGCCGGGGATCAGGCTGGGCGCGTCGATCGCGGTGACCTTCACCGCAACGGCGTCGTAGGCGACGACCATAACCGTATCTTCAGCAGGGACCGGGCTGTCGATAGGGCCGTCGTTTCGCGATGCCATGTCGATGCCGTAAAGGGGAACGCCGAGACTGAATGTTGCGCCATTCGCCGGATAATCGCCGAGCCTTGCCGCCACATGGTAACGACTGGTCGTATTGGTCAGCGGTTCGCTGAGGCCACTGGCCGTCCAGTGCAGACCTGTGAAGGCCATACCGGCAACCCTGGTTTCAGTCGAGGCGCCTGACCAGACACCATCACCGTCATCACGGTAAAGCCACATCGAATCGACATCGGTCTGGCCGGCAGTGCCTCCATTTACGACGCTGAAGACCCGTAATGTGTCGATCAGATAGCCGTTGCGGGGTAGGTCGATCGTCAGGAGGCGATGGATCGATTGCGCCGGGTCCATCGCCTGTGCGCCCCCCCCGGCAATTGTGATCTGCGAGGCCACCATGCCGTCGATGATAGCATAGCCGGACGAGTTGAGACTATCCGGCCCGACCAGCACCGTGCCGTCCGACGTCGTGATGTCCGAAGACGGCCGTAGCCAGAGGTCGAGCGAGTCGCTGTCGGTCGGATTGGCCGCGATATCCGCGGCAACGATAAAATTCCGGCCGTCATAGGCCGCAACGGTAACCGAACTGAAGCTGAATTCGGTGGCGCCGTTCCCCATGATGGCCTGGTCGAGCAACTGGTCCGACCCGCTGATGGTGGAATCACCGTCGCGGTCAAGGTACAGTTTGAGGCTCTCAATGTTTGAGCATACCTGCTCCGATGAACCGACGCCCTGGGCGCAATCGCGGACGGTTATTGCCGTAATCTTGAGGTCGTCGGTCAGGTAGTTATCCACCCGAAGGGCCAGCAGTGGCACATCGGCTTGCGAGGCATTGACAAAGGAGTTACCTAACGGGATGCCGCTGACCAGCGTCCTCACGGCGATGAGGCCGGTCGTATCGGCCACGCTGCCGGCGCTTGCAACAATTCGTCCATAGCCGGGCGTTGAAGTCCGCAGGGTTCCGTCATCGTCGATGACACCGATGGGGCCAAGTACTTCCCAGTTAACAGCGGGATCGGGCACTTCGACATCGCCCGCCGCGAGTGCGGCGGCGTGGAACTGAAGAGCATCCCCCTGGACGATTGTCGCAGTGTCCGGTGAGACCGTCAACGAGACGATCTCGGTCGACTGTACAGTCACAGCCCCGTTGGTATCGACAACGCCCCCGCTGCTGCTCGCTGCAATCCGCCCTTGCCCGACCCCGGTTGCCGTGAATAGCCCTGCGTTGCTGATGGTTCCAATGTCGCCGACGACACTCCAGGTGATTGCCCCGGTCGACGTGGTATTGCCGTCGGCGTCGGTAGCCGTAACGGAGAACGCGACAGTGCTGTCAACGTAGGTGGTCACCGAATCGGGCGCCACGACCAGAGCTGCGAGACCGCCAGGCGTTACTTCGATCGTACCGGTCGTGTCGACTGGACCGAAACTGGAGACCGCCGCAATTCGGCCGGCGCCAACTGTGTTGGCCTCGAATAGGCCGTCCTCACTGATTGTACCGATTCCGCCGATGACATCCCAGGTGATAGTGCCTGCATGTACCTCCGTGCCGCTTTCAGTGTAGCCGGTGACTTCGAACTGGATGGTCGAATCGGCCGAGACAGTGGCGGCGTTGGGTGTGATTTGAATGGAGTCGGCCGGCGTCATAGTGACATTCACGTCGGCGGTGTCGGCCATGGCACCGGCTGTGGCGATCACCTGACCGGCTCCCTCGTCGGTGGCGACAAACAGGCCCGAGGAGTCAATTGTTCCGACTCCACCGCTTGTCGACCAGGTTGGCGTCACGCCGGGTATCGAAGTGTTGCCGTCGGCGTCGAAGGAAGACACGCTGAATTGCTCGGAGCCGTCAATGGCCATGGTCGTGGACTGAGGGGATATTTCGATAGTTACCGGCAAGCCGCCTACGCAGGAGATAACCCCGGTCGTATCAGCTCTTCCCGAGGAATGGGTAGCCACGACTCTACCGGCGCCGGTGGTCGTCAGGGTCAGCGTGGTGACCGAATCTTCAACAGGAGAGACCGTTCCGATCGAGTCTTCGCCGATTACACTCCATTCGACCACCAGGTACCCCAGGTTCCCATTGCCGGACTTATAGGCTCGACAGAAGAACTCGGTGGTGTCGTTGTCGGCCGACAGGGTCAGATCGCCAATTTCATCGCCGCTCTCGTCAACGATGCGGATCAGATTCAAGGCGGAGGTCACTTCGACCGCCACCACCTCGCTGTCGACTGCCGACGAGTCGTCGGTGGCATAGAATGTGATCTCATAGTCGCCGGCCTGACCAAACAACGGCGTCCACGAGAAATCGGCTGTTCCGTCGCCGTTGTCGGTCAGAGACGCACCGATCGGAAGAGCCGAGCTGGTCAGCGACGGAGTGCTTTCGGGGTCCGAGGCCGAGAGTACGAGATCCAGAGTTTGTGTTTCGACTACCGTCTGATCGCCAATGGGATTGAGCACAGGGGACTGGTTTCCGGCCTCGAAGACGGTGATGCTAACCACTTCGCTGTCGACAGCGCTCTGGATATCGGTGGCATAGAAGATCACCTGGTAGGCGCCGGACTGCAGATAAGTGGGTGTCCATTCGAATACACCGCTGGCGTCTCCATCGTCCGTGAAGATAGCCCCGTCGGGCAGCGATGACGTGGTGAGGCCTGGAGTGCAGGCATCATCGGTGGCTGAGATTTGCAGTTCGATGGGCACATTCTCCACGGTCGACTGCGGGCCGATCGGATTCAGCACCGGCGGCGGGTTGCCGTATTCTTCGGCGCCCATGAGAGCCGCGTCGATGACGGGCGACATCACCTGGAGCGAGAAGTCACCTGCGGCAGCGTCGACGAAGAGCGGATTGGCTATGATCCCTCCTGCGGAATCAGATACACCGCCGGAAAAGAAGTCATTGCACGCCCACAGGCCGTTGAAGCCGCAGATGTTGCCGGCCGGACCCTGAATGCCGTCGTCTGCGCCGACGATGAGATTGTTGAAGACGCGGGTGGATGTCACGGTGGCGTCGATCCAGACTCCATCGAGGGGGGCCATGTAGATAGTGTTCCCGTAGACATTGTTGTTCTCAGCCCCCGCCCTTATTACCACGCCGGACTCTCCGGCATTATGGATGACATTCCTCAGAACCAGGTTGCCGGTTCCATAGATGTCGATGCCCTGCAGTCCGAAGTCACTGATATTGAACTCTGTTACAACGCACGAATCCCCAAGCAACTGCAGTCCGTGTCGGCCGCAGTTTGTCAGGGTGAGACCGGTAAGCTGTGTGTGGCTCCCTTCAATGGCGAGAATCTCGTCGTTGACCCCGCCCATGTCTATTTCGACGGTCCCCTCACCATGTTTGCGATAGACAATCGGACCGGCCGGCGTCCCCGAGGTGGTCAACGTAATCGTGGAGGAAGCCGTGTAAGCGCCGGGAACTATGCTTATCGTGTCTCCCGGCTGCAGGATACCGAGTTGGTCACCACGGTCGATTGACTCCCAGGCGTCGTCCACTGAAGTGCCGCCCTGACTGTCGTCTCCGGTCGGGGAGACATAGTAGGTACTGCCGCCTGCCTCGATGCAATCGTGAGTGACTATGATATCGTCGAAGTAGGCATAACCGTCGATCCAGGCGGCATCGTTTGTGCTGAAACGAATTTGGGTATTGGCGCCTATGTAGTCCGAGATATCGTAATTGGCTGAGTGAGTCGACGCATCGCTGCCCGTCCCGAGCGTTTGCACGGTGTTCCAGGACATGCCACCGTCCGGCGACACCGCCACCGTGATACCCGAACCGGCGCTGTAACCCAGATCGCTGTCGCGGCGATAGCGATAAGACAGGTTGGCCGTCGTGGCGCCGGCTAAGTCGGCTTCCCGGACAATGCTGATGTCGGTAGGTCCCAGGCCCTCGGCCCAGACGCGCAGGCAATTTCCGGATGCGCACTGACTTGAGTTGACCACTCGCACAACGCCAGCCTCGGGTCCGTCGGCCTCTCCGGATTCGGTCCAATTATTGCTGAAACTGCGGGTACCGTCATTGCCGTCATAAGAGATAATGATAAACCGGTCGCCTACGTTATCGGTGCACTCCGCGGCACGGACGTTGTAAGCGATGGTCGTCCATGCCTTTGAGGCCTCGGCGGCGTTCCACGACATTGTGACCAGGTTCTTGCCTGCCTGCGTGGAACCGGAGCCAAAGTGCCCGGATGCCCCTGTTCCGCCCATTTCGACATTCCATCGCTCGGTCTGGCTCGCATTCCGGGTCGGCGGACCGTCAGCAAGCGAGGCCACAACGTCGCCGACGATGTCATCGGACCGGCTATTCAGGTTGGCCGCTATGGCAGCGGTAACACCGGACTTGGCGTTTACACGGTCGATGGGATCATTCTGATCCACTCCAGCGAAGGAAACTGCACCAATGGTGACCTTGTCGTGGTTCCCGCCGCTCAGGGTGACGACAACGTCGGCAGTCCCAGTTGGCGGATCAACCAGACGCCACAACTCCACTCGCGGCTTGCCGCCGGCATGGATCACAGCGCTCTGCTGGATCAGGGTGGCCCCCCCATAGGTCACATTTTGGACTGACTCGCCATTGTCAAGGCTGATGCCCACCGCCAACAGGCGGTTGCTGCCGCCGCCTATTGTGTGTGAATGAGTGAGGGCACTTGCGTCACCGGAGTTGGTGCTGACAGCGTCAAATGACGCGACCGCCATGGCCGATTCGGGCGACACAATAGCCGCCACAACCAGTAATGTCAGGAACCGATATCTATGTGCAATCCTCCCGAATACGGGAATCGCCATCGACTACTCCACTTGAGTACGGACCGCGCCAGGTACGGCCTATCACTAGAGTGGTCGGCGGATATTTCCGCGGCTTGACATGTATCAGCCACAAAAGGCCCCGGTCTTCTGAGGGAAACCAGGGCCGGAAAGACGTTCTCCGTTGGAAAAAACCTACCTGCTGGCGGGATCCGGCAGCTCCTCTTTGATGCCAGCCAGGCGACGGGCAATCTCGACCTTCTTCTCGAGGTTAGCGGCGGACCGGATTACCAACTTGGCCCCGTCGGGCGAACCGCCGCCGTGCATACATCCGGGAACCCCCGCGCCGATTGTGCACCACTCCACCAGCCTGGCGGCGCGGCTGCGGGTCTCGCCGGACGACCGGGCTTTCATGTACTTTTCGATCAGGTGACCGTACTTGACGGACTTGAAGTCCTTGCTTGAGGGCATGCAGCCGGTCTCGCCGATGCCCCCGGCGATGTCCTGCGCAAGCACCGAATTCTGGTACGGTAGAGTGGCTACGTGAACCTTGTTGACATTGGCAAGCAGCGGATCGCAGAGCCAGGCCCCGGACGCGTGTTTCTTCCCTCGCGCCGCAGCGGCGATTCCAAGACCGAAGGTTGTCTCGTTGTTAATGTGCATTTGCACGAGCTTGTCGTTGAATACCCTGGATGACAGGCCATTAGCTCGCGCTACCAGTATCGCGGCTCCGATCTTGACATCGCCCTGGCCCGCCACACAGCCGCCGATGGCTGCCCGATACGGCATGATGAAATGCTGCACCGCAGGAAGTGAATACTTGTACTCGCCGCACATGAACAGCCTCTCTTTGGGCACAAAGACATCCTCGAACAGCAGGAACGCCTGGGTGATGCCGCCCTCGACAACCGGATTGTCGAAACCATCCTCCTCGTCACGGGTATCCGATGGATGGCGGGTCTCGACAATGGTGAGTCCTTCAGTATCGCGTGGAATCACAAAGGATACGCAATAGTCCGCATCCTCTTCGCGATAGCTGGAGCCGGGCAGAACGAAAACCTCATTGGCGGCGGCCACCCCGCAGATCATCACCTTGGCTCCCCGTATAACCACACCGTCATCACGGCGCTCCACCACGCGCAGGAACATATCGGGATCGTCCTGCTGATGAGGCTTCCTGGTCCGGTCGCCTTTCGGGTCGGTCAGGGCGCCTGAGATTGTGATATCCCGTTCCTGGGCATCCTTCAGCCAAGCCAGCAGGCGCTGATGGTAGTCGCCGCCGAGCTCGTCGTCCATCTCCCAGGTAGTGATGAACATGGCGTTGAGCGCGGTCCAGCCGGCGCAGCGGCCGCCGGTGCAGGTGCCGGTCAGTTGAAACATCAAACGCTTCATCTCGGAGTTGGCCCACATATCTTCGGGCGTCCGGATAATTGAGAGGTAGCGGCTGATCGGCTCGCCGGTAAGGTGCGAGGCAGTAGTGACCTTGTCGCGCAACTCGTCGTCACTAGCGGCCCTGTAGGTCCAGCCGTGACCCTCGATCGTTCGACGCGTGGCGGGATGGGTCGTGACATCCTCGATCAACCGGTCGAATTTGTAGATGTTCGGGCGCATCCGCTTCAGTGACTGTATGTACTCATCGTAGGATTTGACGGCCATCGTGTACTCCTTGGTGCCGGGTTTCAGCTCACTTTCAATCCAATATACGATCGGCGAGCATCGAAATAAAGGCGCCAGCACAAATATCTATAGAATTATCCACTTAACGGCCGGAAGCAAAAAAGAAGGCCGGCTGAGAAGCCGGCCTAAAGCTCAATGGCTCTGCCCCAATCAGAAGTCCAGCAGGAATTCGCTGGTGAATACCTTGCGGCTGCCTTGCTGGGTGATACCGAAATTGTCGAGGATACCAATTACCGTCTTGATTTCAGCCAGCGAAGACATATCGAGATCGTCGGCGCCGCCGCTCAGGTCGCGCGCCAATACGAGGGTGTACCGGCCCGCAGTTGAGTCATGGGAATACACGGTCTCGATGTCCCAGCGACTCTGGGTCCTCATGGCGGAGGGGAGTGCCGAGTCGACCAGAATCCAGCCCGGAACTGTCTGCCCGAGTTGCCAAGTCGGATCACCTATCCCGCGAGAAGCCGGTAGGGTGTCGGCTGCGAACAGGAGGTCGCCGGTCCAGTCGGACGTATCCCGGTGAATCCAGCGCGGCCGGGCGTTGTCTCCGGGATTGTAGTTCGCTTGGGCCAGCCAGTACTGCCCGTTGTCCGCATCCACTGTCAGGCTGCTGTCGGCCTCGGTGTAGGTCATACCTTCGGCGGCCTTTGACTGTCCGGTCGTGAGGGAACGCCAGTTCCAGGCATCCCAGGTCGAGTCATTGCCCATGTCGAACATGATCAGCACCTGGTCTTCGTGGTAGACCCCTTCGTTGTGGGTCCAGTTGAACGAAGCAATATTGTTAATGGCCCAGTTGTCGCGCTTAATCGACACATCGTCATCATCCCACCGCAGTCTCAAATACAGACGTCCCGAGGCCTTGATTGCCTGAATCCAGACCGAATCCGTAAAGGCCGCCGGCATGGCTGCAAAACCGGGAGCATTGGCCAGGCTGACCGGCAGGCCGACAGCGGAGACGCTGTTCCAGGAAGTGTGATCCACCGAGTTCATTTCCGGGGCCGCGACGCTGCTGTTCACCGGTACTTTCGTGAGCACAGGGTCTCCCCCGTTGCCGTTGGTGCCGTTGTCATCATCGCTGCTGCAACCGGCCCAGAAGGCCACGGCCAGGATCAGAAAGCAGGGTAGTAGTTTGCGCATCAATAATCCTCCGTTCGTATCGGCGTTCAGTCGTTCCGGGCTCAAGATAACACTCCCCCGCAATTTGGCAAGGTGTATGAGGAAGTTATCAGCATTCACGCTTTATAGCGATCATGGTCAAATCATCAAAGACGTGCCCAGGGGCCGCGTGGTCGCGCACGGCCGCGTAAATCTCGTCGAGAATCTCGCGCGACGGACGCCGTTTGTGCCTCCAGACAATCTCCACGAGCTTGTCTACAGGGAAATCCTTCTCCTCGGCATTAAAGACCTCGGTAACCCCGTCTGTGTACAGGAGAATCAGTTCGCCGGGATGAATGTAGACCGGACGATCTTCGTACTCTGCTTCCGGCGACACACCCAGCACCGGTCCGCCCTCGCGCAAATACTCCACCCTGCCGTCATTTCGTATCAGCAAGGGCAGGTTGTGCCCGCAGTTGGCGAAGGTGAAGACGTGGTTCCTCGAATCGAGTACGCCGTAGACAGCAGTGACGAAGCTGCCGGGGCGCACCGACTCGTACAGCAGGTTGTTGACCTTGCGGAAAATCGTGCGAATCGAATAGTTGTTGCGTATCTCGGCGATCAGCGAGGCCCGAAAAGCGGCCATGATCAGCGAGGCCGGAATCCCCTTGCCGCTGACATCGCCTATGGCGATTCCGGTCTGGCCGTCGACGATTCGGATAAAGTCGTAATAATCGCCACCCACCTCGAAGGAAGGAATATTGCGTCCGGCGATATCGTAGCAGGCCACCTCGGGCTGACGACGGGGCAGGAAGCTTTCCTGTATTTCACGGGCGATGCTCAACTGCTCCTGAAGTTTCTGGGCCGCGACGCGCTGTTCATGCATGCGGGCCCGCTCGATCGAAATGGCAGCCTGGGCGGCAAAGGCGGCCATGAGCGAGCGGTCGCGCTCGCTGAAAGCATCGAGCCGGTCCGATTCCAGATTCATCACGCCGATGGGCCGATCCTCCAAGACAATCGGGACCACAATCTCGCTGCGGGTGGCCTGGCGGGCGCTCACATAGCGGTCGTCGGCGTTGACGTCGGGCACGATTACCGGCTCGCCGGTTTCTGCTACCGACCCGGTCAGGCCCTCGCCGATCTTCAGGTGCTGATCGCCATTGGCCTCATAGCCGATTGACACCACCGACTCGATGTCGCCGGTCTCGGGATTGGCAAGGTAGACCCCGGCCCCGTCGAAATCGACCGCCTGCTTGAGCGATTCGAGGATCTGGGTCATTACCTCATCCAGCCGCAGCGAGCCGGACAGCTTCATCCCGATTTCGTACAAGAGTTGTTTTTCGAGTGCTTCGCGCTGGAGTTCGCGATACAGGGCGGCGTTGTCAATGGCGACCGCGATCTGATTGGCCATGCCGATGAGGACATCGAGGTCGGCCCCGGTGAATTCGCCGTCGACGTGGTTGATCGCCTCGATCACGCCGATCATGTGGCCCTTGCCGATGAGGGGCACGGAGATGACCGAACGCATTTCGATTCCCCCCATTCGCCCGATTTCCTGATCAACCCGCGGATCTTCGGCTGCATCGTTGACAATCACCGGTTCCCGATACCGGGCGACCCAGTCGACCACGCCCTTACCCAACTCTCGCGTGAAGGTCTTGACCAGGAAGTCGGCGGTCGACATGAAGCGAATCTTCATATCGCTGCGATGATGATCCACGCGGAACACGAACGCCGCCTCGGCCCGCGTCGCGGCGATCACCAGCCGGAGGACACGCTCTATCAGCGCCTCGTATTCGAGCGTCGAGTTACAAGTCCGAGCCGCTTCCAGCAGGAGTTTCTCGGCTCGTGAATGTTCGCCCTTGGTGGTCATAGACCGGCAAGGTAGCCCTCGGCGAAGTTTTGTCAATACAGTTTGTGGGGCCTGGTTGACGTTGGGCGAGCCATAGACAGCCCACCGCTCCCATGATCCGTCATCTCTGGAAGAGCGCGTCAAGGGTTGTGTCTTGTCATCTGTGAGAACGCGTGTCAATGTTTGCTTCCGGTTATACGACATCCTCGGCCTGTGATCGTAGCAGGTATCGCCCGAGTCATTCCCGTGAAAACGGGAATCCAGACTGGTAGCCCACCTGTCCTCGGGGTCCTTCCTTGCGGTTAAATCGACCCTCACCCCCGGCCCCTCTCCCACAGGGAGAGGGGAGGAAGAGGCCGCTTGTGCCGGTGGTTGGCGGACGACTGGTGGCCCACTGCTCCTGCGGCGGGGTCTTGTTGTTGGTCGTTGCACGCTCCCCGGTGGCCCACCCCCAGGTGGCCCATAGCTCTGCTATGGGAGCTTATCGTCAACGGTTGTGCTATGCGTTGATGACTTGGCTTGCGAGACTCGTGCTTTCGTAGTATGATCCAGCAGGGATGTCTTGCGATGCGCATAAGAAGGAAACCCTTCCAAGGGGTCGGGTGCCGAACCTTTGAGGGGCGACTGTGATGACGAATCTATCCCACAGCAAGGAGGCTGTCTCAAAACTATATAGTTGATTAAACATGGTGGATGTTCGAGTCTGGCAGTAGCTGTTTATGGAGAGGTATTATGAAGAGAGAGAT
>CAZGMK010000032.1:0-37623 GCA_964526835.1 uncultured Ignavibacteriales bacterium | reverse complement strand
TAGAGGATTAAGGAAAGCAAGATAATGTCTATTAATTATGACTCACACCACTAGTAGATCGGCCACCGATGTATTCCTGAGGAACTCGAGGTATTCGCTGCGCACTCGGGACCACCTGTCGTGCACGGCGCAGGGTGAAGAATCCGAGCAACTGGATCGCCCAAGGAAACAACCCTTCCACTTGCTGACGCGATCAATCGGTTCGATGACATCGTAGAGGGGAATGCGGTCCGGTTGCCGATTCAGCCGGAATCCTCCGCCGAACCCCTTCCTGGATTCTACAAGCCCTTCCGAGGCCAGTTGTTGCAGCAGCTTACCGAGATAGTTGGGCGGCGCGCCGACTTCATCGGCGATCCGGGTCGTGCCAATGAAGTCCCCATCCTGCAACCCGGCCAGGAGGGCGAGGGCTTTGACTGCATGAAGTCCGGTCTTGGAAATCATCACATATCTCCTAATCGCATGTACATATGCGATTACATTTCGTTCTGTCAAGCCCTTTTTGGGGGTGCTCCCGATGGCGGACCCTGACGGCAGACTGGCATGATCGCACCCCCGGGTACCGCAAACGGTGGACATCTCAGCATTGCGCCTTCAGAGGCAGCAGCCTGATCCGTGACCACCCGAGTTACCGGTCACTTCGACATCGCTCGCCCCTGGTGGGGCAGGTATCCGTCCAAAGGATGGGCGAGAAAGAGCCCCATGACAACCAGGACATCTCGCATGGCATGTGCAAAGCATGTCTGAATCACTTCGAACGCCAGTTGGACGGTCTGGATCTCTCGGATTACCTGGATCAATTCGAGAAGCCTGTTCTGGCGGTTACTAAAGAGCGCCGCGCCATTGGAATCAACCAGTCCATGGCAGACATGCTGGGCAAGAAGCGCGAGGATATCCGCGGTCTCCTTGGCGGTGAAGTCATGGAGTGTCAGTACGCCCGTCTGCCCGAAGGCTGCGGCGATTCGGTCCACTGCCGCGACTGCACTATCCGTAACACTGTTCTCAAGTCAGCCGCGACCGGCAGGAACTACAAGAATGTAAAGGCCTATCTGCAGCGCGATGATGCCCGATATGCTGTGGAGGTCTCTACGCTATCCCAGGACACCCACATAGTCGTCGTGATCGACAGCGTGGCGCCGGAGGAACGAAAGCCCGAGACGACCATTCAAAAGCACTCGGCCTGACTCAGCGCTCTCCAATTTCCGGGCCTTGCTGAAGGAGTCAACCATCAACGTCTGGTCAGCATGTCAATCCTCTGCCAAACGTCACAAGGTCATCCTCTCAGCGAATCTCGCGGCCTGTTGCGCTCAACCGTGGGTTCGTCTCCGCAGCAACAGATTATGAGGCCTTGACATCACTCCGAACATCCGCCTACCTTAACCAGGTTGACGGATAAAGGGCGCTCGGCGCAATCGGAGGACCGCGAATGAAGATTATCTGCTCATACTGCCGCCAAGACATGGGTGAAGCTCCCGGTACCGGTCCGCCATCACACGGGATGTGTGAGGAATGCCTGGAACACTTCTCGCGACAATGGTCAGGATTGAGCCTGGGCGAGTATCTCGATGGATTTGATGTTCCCATAGCGGCTGTCGACGGGGATACCAGGATCATCGGCTGGAACGATAAGATGGCCTCCATCATGGGCCGACCGCGAGAAAGAGTGAGCGGCCTGCTGTGCGGAGAGGCCATGGAGTGTCATCACGCTCGCTTACCCGGCGGATGCGGTTGTACCGTCCACTGCAAAACCTGTGCTATTCGCAATTCTATCGAACACACCATACGAACCGGTGAATCATGCAACTGCATTCCCGCCACTCTCTCAGCAGGATCCACCGAGATAGCCTTCATGATCACCACTCGCTATCAGAAGGGGTATGTCGCCCTACTGATCGAGAGTGTTGCCCATCGCGAGAGTGAACTTGAGCCCGAGGAGTCGGAAGCTGATAAGGAGTGAGGGGCAGTTGGGGTCTGCGGCTCGGGTTCGGCAGGACGTCAAGAGAAGTCACTTCGAGTGATTCTCAGCCAACAGGGGCGTCAGAGGCGCCGGTGGATCAATGGCCAAGAACTCCTTCAAGAGACCCATCGCGAGGGGCTAGCGCATAGCAGGCTCGAATGTGGACAACCCGCCGCAGGCCGGCAATGGGAACGGGACGACTGCGTCTGGTGGGCTAACTCCCGAAAACCAAGGGCTGTCGCCGCCCGGTGGTTCAGACCTGTCGATCGAGCCGAAGACCAAGATACAAGGCGGAAGCAACCGTGGTCGCTTCCGCCTCTGTTACACGCCCTTGGTCCCGGGGGCAAGTGTTATCCTATTTCAACAGCAGCATCTTGCGCGAAGATGTGTTCTCGTCGGTTTCGATGCGATACAGATAGACGCCCGACGCGACTGTCTTCCCCTGGCTGTTCTGGCCGTTCCAGAGCGCCTGATGGTACCCGGCCGGCTGATGGCCGTCGACCAGCGTCGCAACCGTCTGCCCGAGAATGTTGTAGACATCGATCCTGACCTGCGATGGACGCGGCAGATCGTACTTGATTACCGTCGCCGCGTTGAAAGGATTCGGGTAGTTCTGGTGCAGGGCGAAAGTCCTCGGCACCGGAGCTGCGGCCTTGGCTTCATTGTCTATCTCAGGAATCAGGCCGTGGTATCCGAGATCCGCGGCGAGGGCTGATGTGATTGTGACATCGCCCGTCGCTGTGCAGAGAACTGAAGTCCCGGCGGGCAGGACTTCGGCGCCATCGATATCCAGGATACCCACCTTCACCGTTCCGCTCTCCTGGTGGTAATACAGCTCCAGGCGAGAATCGATCGGCGACATCAGTTTCACCGGCGTATCGGCGGCCAGACTCATCTGAAGGCCGCTGAGCGGTACAGGGGTCTCGATGGCCATTACTGTCGTATCGCTGGCGTAGGTCCGGATGAGACGAGGGCTGGCAGTCGCGAGTTTGACCGGAGCTCGCTGCACTACGCTGTCGCACGGCAACGGCGCCGCGCCCTGATTAAACATGTATCCGACCAGGTAGACAAGGTCGGTAATATCGATGGCCTGCATCGCATCACCGTTGATGTTCGCCTCGGGCCGACAGAGCGGTTCCGGACCGCCCTGAAACATGTAACTGACGAGGAAGATGGCATCGGCGATGTCGGCATCCGTACCATCGCCGTTCACGTCGCCGCGTCCGCCGTAGCAGCAGCGCTGAATAGTGAAGCAATACGGACCGTCCCAGGAGGGCTCAACATCTCCTGCAACGTACCAGTGCCAGTAATTGGGGAAATAACCCAGGGAGGAATCAATGCAAATGGTTCTTCCCTCTTGTGAGCAATCAGCCCGTATGGTGATTCTCCAGGCATTCTCGCCGGCGCCTGCGGCAAGGCCCGGACCGTATAGTGATGCTCCCCCAAACAGCATGGTGTCGATCTGGGCTCCGTCGCGAACATTGACCGCCGTTACCAGGTCAAACAGGTCGGACCAGTCGAAGGCCGGGTTGTACCAGTCCGCGTCCACCAGCTCCCACGTTGCATCGACCGAATACAGCTTCATCGACGTGGAGACCTCCCGGACAGGACCAGCATAGTTGTTCGTCAGCCGGAATATGAATTCGGTTGGACCATCGCAGTATATTTCGCCGTCGATAAGGCTGCCACCGGAAACGTATTCAAGGCTGATGTTGGCCACTGTAGTCATGGATCGGACTTCGGTCCAGACGGAATGCTCGTAGCCATCGAAGGCTTGTACCCTCCAGAAGTACTCGCGGTCGTGGAGCAGACCGGAAATAGGCCCGGCCGCAACGGTATCGCCGGAGAGTCCGGACACGGCTTCGACCAGGTCCGTGAGGTTCGAGTCCGCGTATACCTCGAACTCGTACGTTACAAGGTCATGGTCGCTATCTACAGCGCCGGCGGCAACAAACTGAACATCGATACTCACTTCTGCTCCATCCGCTGGACTTACAAGCGTGGGGACCGTCGGTACGGCGTTGGCGTGGAAGACCGATCCGCGCCAGTCGCCCCAGTTGGAGCCATTGTATAGGCGGATTCTCAAGTAGTAAGTGGCGCCGTCAACCAACTCCGGCCCGGAGTAGACCGCCGAGGTATCCGCGGTCATGACCTGGCCGCTGGACCACATCTCGGCAGCAGCCCAGTCGTTGTCGATTCCGACTTCGATCTCATAGCCGGAAGGGCCGCCGACCGAATCAGCGAACGTCCAGCATACGGTCGGCGTGTCGCCGACGATACGAGCCAGAGTACCGGGCGAGGCGCTCAGGTTGACTGCGATCGGCAGCGTTACCGGGCCGTCGTACGGCAACGCTCCTATATCGTTGTTCGAGCCGTCGGGATCGGCCCACTCGGCCCCGGGGTGACCAGCGTCGATACACGGCGACATAGCGCTTAGCGAGTAATCGCCCGCGGCGGTGTCGACCAGCAGTGGATCCGCAGGGAAACATCCCGCGCCGGGCACGACGCCGTCGTAGTCCCCCAACCCGTTGGCGAAGACGTCATTGTACTCGATCACATCGACGCAATCCCGGCGGCCGTAGATTCCCCACATGCTCTCGTTGAAGGCAATGATGTTGTTCAGGATCGTGCAGCTTCCCACACGGTTAATGTGGATGGCGCCAACATAGCTGCTCACATCCGATGTATTGTTAACAATCGTATTATTGTGAATGGTGTATGTTCCGTCAAAGCCTTCCAGGATCATGGCGCCCCCATAGGCCGAGAACTCGTTTCCGGCAAAGACGTTGTAAGCGATGTGGCCGGAGTCGACGTGCCAGCAGTGAATCGTCCCGCCGCTGCCGTCGTTCAAATTGTTGATGAATTCATTGCCGATGATCTGCCAGTAACCACCGAACAGGATGATGGGTCGACCGCATCCGTCAAAGAGATTACCTTCGATGACGCCGCCATTGCCCCACTGGCAGTAGACCGCCAGGTCGTCCACGCCTATGAAGTGGTTGCCACGGAGAGTACCCAGCGAACCACTTGCGAACTCAACGCGGGCCTGAGGAGTTACCAGGCCGAAGCCCTCCAGGACAGCATCATTGGTGCCGCCACCGGAGAATGTGATCGTGGGCGTGACATCCGGGATCGGTTCAATGAAGGTCACTTCCGGGCCACCAGTGGACTTCAGCAGGATATTGCGTCCGCGGAAGTCGATTTGTTCCTGGTATGTTCCGGGACTGACCCAGATCGTATCTCCATCGCGCGACAAGTCTATGGCGCCCTGAATGGTGGCGACATCACCGGGCACACTAATGGCGGTCGCGATCTTGACCATGAAAGTCCCATAGCACCAATCGCCCCAGGCGGAGCCGTCGTGGACTCGCACTCGAACGAAGTAGCGAGTCAAATCGTCCAGAGATGCACCCGCGTAAGTTACGCTCGTGTTAGATCCGCCCAAAGGCCCGGTGTCCCACCTCTCTGCCGCTGTCCAGTCCATGTCATCGCCGATCTGGAGGTGATACTGCGCCTGCGAGGTGCTTGCCGTGTCGGTGTACGCCCAAATGATATCGGGCTCGGTGCTGAGCACGATTCCGGAGTCCTCCGGGGTTGCCGATATGTTGAGAGCCAGCGGGTAGCTCACCGGTCCCAGCGGGGTTGCGCCAATGTCATTACGAGTGCCGTCGGGGTCGTTGTATTGCGGGTCGGGGTGCCCGGCGTCGACACAGGGCGAACCCGGTAGCAGTTCGAATGCGGTTCCGGTGGTATCGGCGAAGAGAGGATCGTCCGACAGGTTGCCGATATCCGGCACAGCGTTCAGCCAGTCGGTCGGATAGTTGCCGTAGGAATTGTTGTATTCGTAGGTCACGTCGTCATCGTCATCAGTATAGAACTGCGCAATGCCGGACGTGCCGACATTGAAGGCTACCAGGTTATTCCGAACCGTGAGATCGTGAGGCCGCTGTATATTCAGACCTCCTTGACGATTGCCGTAGATTGTATTGCCCTCAACGACCTGGTTCCATCCGTGGCTGACACGCAACGCCCTCTGGCCACCATTGCGCGCTATGACATTTCCGCTGACGACAGAAGACTCGCACACGTCCAGCGCGACTACTGCACTGGTACCAACGGGGGCTTCGTTGTCGATGATCTGATTCGACTGGATGATGGCCGTGCCGCGGCTGATCGCGACGGCTGCGCCGTTGTCTCTTATGGTGTTATTGCGGATGACCACACCTTCGGGATGTTCTGCGTATACCCCGGTCTGGGAGGCGCCAGTGATGGTATTGCCGATAATCCTCGGGGCAGCACCCTGGTAGCAGTTGATTCCCACCAGGCCGCCGCTGACTGTGAAGCCCTGAAGAATCGACGTGGTATCGACGTTGCCCACATAGCTGAGTACGACACCGGGAGAAGAGGCCTCAATGGTGGTCACATCCGGACCGTTGGTTGAAAGGATGGCCAGGTTCTTGTCGACGACCGAGATCGCCTCGATGTAGGTACCGGGAGCGACAAGGATAGTATCGCCGTCGATGGCCACGTCGACCGCCGCCTGAATCGTAGGCACGTCGGCCGGAACATTGATCGTTCCGCCTACCGAGGTCGTAAACCTGAACTCCAGCCAGTCACCCCAGCCGCCGGCGTTACGCAAGCGCAGCCGATAGTAGTACACCGAGAACGGGCTGAGCGGCACTCCCCCGTAGACGATACTGTTCGCACTTGAGGAAAACTGCATGTGGTCCCACAACTCGGCCGATGACCAGTCCTTGTCAGTGCCTACTTCGATATCGAAGCCGGCCTGTGAATTGCCGGAGGTGTCGTAGTAGTCCCAGTGGAAAGTTGGCGTGAGGGATGTCACCATGTCCAAGTCAGCTTCCGGAGAGACAGCCACATTGATCGGCAGGGGCAGAAGCATCGGTTCGGCCGGATAGGCCCCGATATCAGCGCGAGACCCATCGGCATCGTTGTACTGCGGGTCGGGATCGCCGGCATCGATGCAAGGCGACCCGGGCAGTAGACGATAATCGTGCCGTAGCGGGTCCACATAAAGCGGGTCTTCAGAGATGTCGTTGTCGCCCTGGCATTGCCAATTCAAGTAGTCGCTGCCGTTGTTCCAGACATTGCTGTAATCGACATCTATGGAGCCGCCGATTTCTACTCCAGTGCCGCTGTTGTTTGTAATAAGGTTGTTCCGGAACATCGCTGTATCGATGAAGAATCCATACAGGGCGTCGACGTTTTCATTAAAGGTGTTGCCAACAATGCGACTGCCTCCGGTCTGATTCCCCATGTACAGAGCTCTGCCACCATTGTTGTAGAAGAGGCAGCCCGTCATCTCGAAGGCGGCGTTGTGCGCGGAGACAACGCCCTCATAGCTATTGGGCTGGTTAGTGTGGAAGATACAGTCTCGGACGATGGTGGGGCTAAGCCCCAGGGCAAGGGCCGAGTAGTCGGTGTTTAGACCAGTGAGAGTGAAACCGATCAGCTCAGGTGGGGAGAGAAAGATGCCCTCCATGTAGACGATACGGGTATCGTCCACCATTGGCCGCAGGATCGTAACCTCCGGGCCCTGCTCGCTCATGATCGTTAGCGATTTGCCTAAGAAGTTGACCATTCCATAGTAGGTCCCGGGAGCGACGAGTATTGTGTCTCCTGCCAGGGCGGAGTCGATGGCCATTTGTATCGTGGGATATTCGGACGGAACGTGAATGGTGATTGATCCACCGCGAAGGGCCATAAGCGCTTCGAACGGGCTGATTAGACCTGCTCCCATCAAACCGGCGTAGTCCGGGTTCAGGCTGTCCAGCGGGGAAGCAGTGTCCAGAATGTAGCCGCGCAGTTCATCCCAGGTAAGTTCCGGGTCAAAGGACAGCAACAGGGCCGACATGGCAGTGACAAACGGCGCGGCGAAACTGGTTCCGCCCCACCAGGCGTAGAGGCTGTCGAGATAGGGCGAGTAAATCATCGTTCCCGGAGCACAGATATCGACGTAATCTCCGAAACTCGAGAAGTCGGCCAGGACGAGATTGCTGTCGACCGCGGCCACGGCCATGGTGTTAGGATCCGAGGCGGGGTAACGGGCCAGCTCGTTGCCGCCGTTGCCGGCGGCGACGACGACCAAAACGTCGTTGTCACGGGCGTACTGGACCGCTTCCGCGATGGCCTCGTGCTCGCCCATCATGACCATGCTGAGATTGATCACGCGGCAGCCGTCGGCAACCGCTTGCAGAATTGCCTCGGCCACGATATATCCGTTGGATTCGCCTGCAAGATTGGTCACTCGATAGGAGCGAATCTCGGCCTCGGGCGCTACCAAGTGGACCACGCCGGCCACAAAGGTACCGTGGCCCGAATTCATCCCACCGGGTTCGTCAAAGGCGTTACCGTCGTCGTCGACATAGTCCCAACCCGACACGGCCGCACCCTCAAAGGCCGGATGGATGAAGTTGATCCCTCCATCGAGTATCGCAACCGAGATGCTCTCGCCGGAGGAGATAATCTGGGCATCCGAAAGGCCAAGCGTGTTCGCCGCCGCCTGTGAGGAATACTGCTCGGGGTCGGTATCGTCACCAAATGGAATGCTTCCCTGTACCGGCTCCAGAGGATCGACCAGATAATTGGGATGGCAGAACTCTACAAACGGCTCCTGTTCGATCAGTTCGGCCAGGCTGTCGAGATTGGCTCCGGCCGGAGCGTTGACTTGCCAGACGTGAAGCTGCGGCAGTGTCTGAACATCGACTGTACCGTACAACACATTGATGGTATCGACATCGACAGAATCGACCAGCCCGACTATCAGTTCCCCCTGAACATACAGCTCGCCGGATGATGCTGTTGCTGCACCAGCGACCGACGCCGCAGTCAGCATGATTGTAAGTAGCGCTACCTTTGGCATAATCTATGTAACCTCCTGAGAATCATTACGACCCTGCTCCGTAAAGCGAGAAGGCAGCCCAGTGATAAGCTGAGGGGAACTTCTCGCGTGTCTGTATAGCAGCCCGACTGACCGCCTCGGTCAGTTTGAGGCCGGCGAAATAATGCTCGTAGAATTTGCTCGTCCACCACGCAGTTGACCGGTCCGCAACGGTCCAGCCGCTTGCGATTACGTTGCGAGCGCCCATCTCCAGAAGAGAGCGTACCAACCCGGTTGTCTCTTCGCCCGGAAGGCAAGCCTGCTGGCCCGTTCTGCAGCCGGCCAACATGGCCAGCCCCAGCTTGACCCGCCTCAGTCGAAAGTCGGCGGCGAAGAGTGGTCCATCTGCCATCTCCAGGGCTGAATAGAACGGGTTGTCGGCCCGCAGGGTTGCGTGACCGGTGAAATGCCACAGCCGGGCGGCGCCGGACCGGGGCACCTCAGCGCGACGGCAGTTACCGTGCACACGGAAGTCGGCGTGAGCCAGCAGAGCCGCCAGCTCCTCCGCGATGTGAGTGAGACCGTCGGTGCGCCCGATAAAGACATCGCCTCGGGCGCCCCTGACCCGTTTGGCGCGGGCGTGATCGTAGTGTCGCAGGCTCGGGGCAAGGATAAACCGGTGAATCTCCGCCAGCGCATGGCTGTCAATCCTGAGAGCGAGCCATGGCAGGTTGTATAATTCTCCTTCCGGAAGCAGGAGAACCGTGCGGGCGCTTCGCGATATCTCGAGCGGAGCCCATAGCCATTGGCCAATCCGCGTCAACAGCGTATGCTCATCGGTCATGTCCCGTTCGGACAGAGGCCCGCCACGGTGACTTCTTGCGCTGACCAGAAAGCGCCAGCGCGCAATCTGGGCGGCCGCTTCCTCGACGCCGTTCGGATATTGGATCCAGCGGGTGTCGCCGTCCTGATGAACGAAGGCATACAGGTCCGATCGATCGCGATGGAATTGCACTATCGGCGAGTTGCAGGAAATGGCGGCGAAGCGATCCATGATCGCCACGGGTGAATCAAGCCGCGATGGCGAATCGGAATCAATGGCCGCAAGAGTATCGCGTACTGTCCGCTGCAGTCGGGTCAACTCTCTGTTTGCCACGGGAAGGCTGGTGCGCTGCCCGGACTGGTCCAGGCGTCCGGCCAAACTGGTGACCTGCTGGGCCAGGGCGGCCAGACTCTGCTCGGCCCGGGTGCGGTTGGGGTCATCCTGCAGGAACGATTCTGCCGTCGCCCAGATGCCGGCAGTACGGTATCTCTCCGCCCAGGCGGCCGCATGGGCCGGACGGTCGGGTAGTTCAGATCGCACAAGGCTCAGGTGGGGGCTTCGGCCGCGTTGGCTGAATGCATCGCGAAGCTCAAGCGGTGGAAGTTTGGCCCGGACCGCATCCAGGACATCGGCGGCGCGCCGCCAGTGTTCGGCCGCGTTATGGTTCCTGCCACGGCGGGCGGCGCGATCTCCCAGCAATGTTTGTCTCTCGGCAATTAGGTGAGGCACGGTCCGGGCCGCAGCGTTGCGGTTAAGGCGCCTGAGTGCATGATTATTCTCGGGATCGGCGCCCAGTCGCTGGACATCACAGATCGCTTCCCAAAGCGGCAACTGGGCCTGCGAAAAGCGTCGGCGGGCGCGTTCGATTCGGTCGCGCCGCAACTGCTGACTCTCAAAGCGAGCCCGGAACAGTTCGACCGCAGCCCGGAAGCCATCGCTGCGGGCCTGTTCGAAGCCTTGCTCGGCCGCTTTCAACGCTCTCATGGAGGGGCCGTGTTGTCCGGCCCCGTAAAGCGCCCGCGCCAGGAAGAAGTCGGCCTTGGCCGTCTCGTATGTGATGCCGAGCCTGCGCGCACCTTTGCCCGCGGCTTGTGCGGCGCGCTCGGCATCAGTGAACAGATTGAGGGCCAAAAAAGCCTCGGCTCGGTCCAGCTGACAGAGCACCACTCCGCGCGGCTGCTTGATGCGGCGGTAGCCGTCCTCGCATGCAGCGAGTTCCGTCAGGGCGACATGGTATTCGCCAGTGAGCATCCGGAGCCAGGCCAGTCCGTTGCGGCAGTCGACCGCATACAGATCAAAGCCGTTGTTCGAGAAGATGTCCAGTGCGAACTGGTAATGCTCGGCCGCCTCGCCGAACTCGAACAACTGGACCAGCGTATTGGCCAGATTATAGTAACAGAGCGCCGTGGCCACTTCATTGTCGCGCTCGCGGAAGAACTTCCCGGCTCGATCGTACAGGTCACGGGCCTGACGGTGGCGGTCCTGTCGGTGCAGGAGATTGGCATAGTTCACCTCGGTCTTGGCCACATCCTCGGGGGCATCAAGACGCTTGAATGTCGCGATAGCTCGCCGAGCGCAGCGCCGGGCAGCAGGGTAGTCGCCAAGATACATATGGATGTCGATGAGAATGCGGTCGATGCGCGAGCGCATCATAGGGTCGCGCTGCAGCCGACGTCTCGCCCTGGCGTAGGCGTCGCGGGCCTCACGGTAGCGGGCGGCCACAACATTCGCCCAGCCGAGAGCGCGCCAGGCGGTGCTTAACAGCACGCCGCCGATCGGCTCGGCCCGCTTGACGAAGGCCCCGGCGAGCTTCAGACCCTGCTCGGTCGACGACTGCGCCTGCGCGCGAATCAGATGGTTGCAGGCGTCGGCCAGTCGGCCCTCAGAGACAGCGGACAACCTGCCGGTATCGATAAACCGTCGAGCGGCTATTTGTTCTTCTTCGGAAACCATGAGAGTCTGTCGAAATCGATGCGTACAGATGATGATATCAGCCGCAGTGTCTTCGGAGGATGTTCGGCCCGCCAGTAGTAGTACGCGTCGGGGGCCGGGGCCAGAGTAACTCGTCCGGCGCGAAGCGCGTATTCAGTGACGGGCTGGTCGCCGTCAAAGACCCGCGCGACGAATTCCCAGCCGCTGCGAGTTCGATGAGCAAGAAGTTCAAGGCGGATACGTCCGGCACAGAGAACCATGCGCCGTTCCAAACCCACTCCGGAGTCGCGAAGGGCTACCGCCGGCAAGTCGGTCCACGAATCCTGATGCAAGTGACCGGCCGTCTGCCCATCAGGGCGCATTCGCCCTGCGGCCATCGGGATTGCGGCCAGCCTGGAAACGGTCTCGGGCGCGGAGCCTACCATCGGCGCTCGACCCGGCTGGGCATAGCGCTGTAGCAGTTCAAACAGTTTTCGACAGGCCGGACACTTCTTCAGGTGGTCGCGAAACGGGACTTGCCCCGACTCAATCGCATCCAGCATGGTGCGTCGTGACGGGTGTCTGGAGGCTGCTGACATGAGTCGCCTTTCAGTGAGTTCATTTGCCTATAAAGAGACATCAGTCGTCGGGTTAGTACAGAGGCGCACGCAACAAATGTGATACGACTGGTGCGCAAGTTCAGTCGGAGCCGATTTGCAGATCGTCGAGCACTCGACGCAGACGATTAAGACAGCGCGTACGAATCGGGCCGATGCTGTTGACCGGCAGGCCGAGTTCGGAGGCGATCTCGCGGTAGGACTTCTCCCGCGGCGCCAGAAACAGCGCCCGCAGCAGCGCCTGACAACGGCCATCCAGTTGAAGCAGAGCCATTTCCAGTTCCGCCTGGCGCTCGAGGCGCTCGACTTCTTCATCGGGCAGGGGCGGCATATCCTCGCCCGGCCGATGCGCCGATCGACTCGCCGACCTTTGGCGATTTTGTCTGGCAATCCGGATGCTGCGACGCCGTGCTGTCATAATCAGCCACTTCGGCAGCCGGCGTGGGTCGCGAATGGCGCGACGGTTGCGATACAACGACATCCACACATGCTGGGCGCAGTCCGCAGCGTCACCGGAATCCAATCCGCAGCGTCGCGCCACGGTATTCACCAGTGCCTCGAAACGGTGGACCAATTCGCGCCAGGCGCCTGCGTCGTCATTGAGAATGCGTTGCCAGATGCTGTTGATGCTGTCAGCCATGCGTCGCCATCACCGGACAGTCGCCCGCCATGGTCCTTCGGTCCACGAAACCGGTCGACTGGTCCTTACCAAATCAACGAAGTCAGTAATATTATAGCTTCAAAGCAGTGGTTTTCAACGCCAAAACTGCAGGTATGAAAATATAGTCAGCTAACGTGTACTGATCCGATATCTGCATGACTCTAATAAGCTGGGAGGCAAATGCCGACCGCATCCGGCTATCCCCGCCGCAACCGCCGATCGTATCCTTCCGTTTACTTCGACCGCCGGAACCCTTGGCGGCTAAGACCGTTACTAACAATAGGATCGCGGGGGCGTGGGTGAGCTGAAGACCAGGGGATCTCTCAGAAACCGTCATGCGCAAGGTGTGTGAACATGGAGATACACGGCAGAAAGCGAATTGTAATTGAGAACATCAGGCCCCGGGTCGACGGGGGTCGTTTTCCGGTCAAGCGAGTGATTGGACAGCACGTGGTCGTCACCGCCTCCATTTTCTCCGATGGTCACGATCGTATCGCTGCCTCGCTGCTGTACCGGAACGACGAGCAGGATGACTGGCTACGTGTACCGATGCAGCCCTTGAGCAACGACTGTTGGCGGGCGTCCTTCACCGTCACCGAACGAAAGCCGTACTTCTATACTGTCGAGGGACAAATCGATCGCTTCGCGACCTGGCGCGATGATCTTCGCAAGAAGACCGCGGCCGGACAGAAGGTCTCGGTTGATCTCCAGATCGGATCCGACCTGGTCGTAGCCGTATCCGAACGAGCCTCGGGCCAGGACACCGGGCGATTGAGAGATCTGGCAGCGAAGCTGACGGCGAAGGACACCGACAGCGCCGTCGCAACCGCGGTCTCGGATGAATTGTCGCAACTGATGTCAGCCTGGATGGATCGCTCGCCGGCCGTACGCTCGGAACACGAGCTGCGAGTCGAAGTGGACCGGAAGAGGGCTTTGTTTTCGACCTGGTATGAGTTATTCCCGCGTTCGTTTGGATCCGACAGAAACCACGGGACCCTGCTTGACGCCGAGAAAATGCTGCCGCGGGTCGCGGAGATGGGCTTCGATGTTGTCTATCTGCCGCCGATACATCCGATTGGCGAGACCAACCGCAAGGGTCAGAACAACTCTGTGAACGCAGAGGCGGACGATCCCGGAAGCCCGTGGGCGATCGGCAGCAGTAATGGCGGGCATACGTCGATCCATCCTGACCTGGGTACGCTTGATGACTTCGACCACTTCGTCGAAGCGGCCGGGCGGCGCGGCCTCGAGGTTGCCATGGACATGGCCTTCCAGTGTTCGCCGGATCACCCCTGGGTCAGGGAACATCCCGAATGGTTTGTCTGGCGACCGGATGGGTCGATTCAGTTTGCCGAAAATCCGCCCAAGCGGTACGAGGACATCGTGCCGCTGAACTTCGAATCCGAGTCCTGGAAGGAACTCTGGGAGGAGTTGCGAAGGGTAGTCATGTTCTGGGCCAGGCGGGGCGTCGGAATCTTCCGGGTTGACAATCCTCACACCAAACCGTTCGCCTTCTGGCAATGGCTGATCGAGGAAGTTAAGAGTGAGTATCCTGACACTGTCTTTCTGGCGGAGGCGTTCACTCGCCCGCGGGTCATGGCGCGCCTGGCCAAGGTCGGCTTCGCTCAATCGTACACTTACTTCACTTGGCGCAACAGCAAGGTCGAACTGACCGAATACCTGACCCAGTTGACAGCAACCGAGTGGGCCGATTTCTTCCGCCCCAATTTCTGGCCCAACACTCCGGACATCCTGCCTGAATACCTGCAATATGGAGGCCGCCCGGCGTTTCTGATTCGCCTGGCCCTGGCCGCTACTTTGTCATCGAACTACGGTGTATACGGTCCCGCCTTCGAACTCTGCGAGCACCAGGCAGTGCCCGGCAAAGAGGAGTATCTGAACTCCGAGAAGTACGAAATCAAGGACTGGGATCTGGACCGAAAAGGCAATATTGGAAGCCTGATCCGAATCGTGAACACGGTTCGCAGGCACAACGAGGCCCTGCAGCAGACAAACAACCTGCAGTTTCACGATATTGATAACGAGTACCTGATCTGTTACAGCAAGATGACTGATGATTTGGAGAACCTCATCATGGTCCTGGTCAACCTGGACCCCTTCCACAGGCAAACCGGCTGGGTGACTCTCCCGCTGGAGCGCCTGGGTATCGACCCGCGACAATCCTACCTGCTGCACGACCTGGTCGGCGATGACCGCTTTCTCTGGCAGGGCGAGAGAAACTTCGTCTCGCTCGATCCCCGGGTAATTCCATTCCAAATATTTCGCGTGCATCGCCGCATGCGTCGCGAACAGGACTTTGACTACTATATGTAAGATCACCGTAATGCCCCGACAAAAGAACAACAAGTCGAAGCTCATCAGTGATCCGCAATGGTACAAAGACGCCATCATCTACGAGCTGCACATCAAGGCCTTCAGGGATTCCGATGGTGACGGCATTGGTGATATCCGCGGCCTGATCAGCCGCCTGGACTACCTTGAAAACCTGGGCGTCACCGCCATCTGGCTGTTGCCGTTCTACCCCTCGCCGCTGCGTGACGATGGCTACGACATAGCCGATTACACCGACATAAACCCCGATTACGGGACCCTGAACGATTTCCGTCGTTTCCTCGAAGAGGCTCACCGGAGGGGCCTGCGGGTAATAACCGAGTTGGTCCTGAATCACACCTCCGACCAGCACCCGTGGTTTCAGAAATCCCGCCAGGCGAGGCCGGGCAGTCGCTGGCGCGATTACTATGTCTGGAGCGATACGCCCGACAAGTATCCCGATGCCCGCATTATTTTCCAGGACTATGAGACCGCTAACTGGACCTGGGACCCTGTCGCCAAAGCGTACTACTGGCATCGCTTCTATTCCCACCAGCCGGACCTCAATTTCGAGAACCCGAGCGTCCATCGGGCTATGCTCAGCGCCATCGACTTCTGGCTGGATATGGGGGTTGATGGGGTTCGCCTCGACGCCGTGCCATATCTATACGAGGAGGAGGAGACCAACTGCGAGAACCTTCCACAGACGCACGCCTTTCTGCGGAAACTCCGCAAGCACATCGATGACAACTACAACGACCGCATGCTTTTGGCCGAGGCTAATCAGTGGCCGGAGGATGCTGTGGCATACTTCGGCGACGGCGACGAATGTCACATGGCCTTCAATTTCCCGATAATGCCGCGCATGTTCATGGCTATGCAGATGGAGGAGCGTTTCCCGATTATGGAGATTCTTGACCCTCCGATGGAGATTCCCGAGACCGCCCAGTGGGCGGTCTTCCTGCGTAACCACGATGAACTGACCCTCGAAATGGTGACCGACGAAGAGCGCGATTACATGTATCGCATGTATGCCGACAACCCGCGAGCGCGAATCAATGTCGGTATCAGGCGTCGTCTGGCCCCGCTGCTGGGCAATAACCGCCGGCGCGTCGAACTGATGAATATCCTGCTGTTGTCACTGCCCGGATCGCCGGTCCTGTACTACGGCGATGAAATCGGCATGGGAGACAACTACTACCTCGGGGACCGGGATGGAGTCCGTACTCCCATGCAATGGTCGCCCGACCGCAACGCCGGGTTCTCGGGGGCCAATCCCCAGCAACTCTACCTGCCGGTGATAATCGATCCCGAGTATTCCTATGACGCCGTTAATGTGGAGCTGCAGGATCGTAACCCCTCGTCGCTCTTGTGGTGGATGCGTCGCGTTGTCGCCATGCGCAAGCGTTACCGGGCTTTCAGCCGAGGCAGTTGCACCTTCCTCTCCCCCGATAACCACCGGGTACTGGCCTTAATCCGCCGTTACGAAGATGAGATTGTACTCATAGTGATCAACCTCTCGCGGTTTTCCCAGCACGTGGAACTGGACCTCGGCGAGTTCGCCGACATGATCCCTCGAGAGTTATTCAGCCACAACGACTTCCCGCGGATCGACGAACGTCCGTACTCGATAACCCTGAGTCCTCACGGTCATTTCTGGCTGATGCTGCGTCCCGCGGTCGAACAAGTAGAAGTCGCCGGGCGCGCCCCGCGTCCGCTCAGGCTCGATGCTCTGCCCCGGGATCAACTGGAGCCGGAGATTCAGGAATACCTCGAAGACCGAGTTCTGGCGGTCTACCTGCAGCGCGCCCGCTGGTTCAGCGGAAAGAGCCGGCTGATCCGTGGGCTGCAAATCATTGAGACTATTCGTCTGGAATGCGAGTCTGCTCCTTGCTGGCTGCTGCTGGTCAAGGTTGATTACAACGAAGGCGCTCCCGACACCTACCAGATTCTTCTGTCCTTCGCGATGCGGGAGAAGGCCGATGAGATCCGCAGCCGACACCCCTCGGCCGTAATGGGTCAGGTGCGGGTCGACGGCGAAGAGGGGATCATCTATGACGCCATGTTCGATCGGGCTCTGCAGGAGACCTTGCTGGATATCATTTCGGGGCTTCGCCGGGTGCGCGGTCTGCACGGGCGACTCATGGGACGTCGGGCGCGGGCCCTGCGCAGCGAATTGGCCCTTATGGATGAGCGGCCCGAGCCGCGCCTGATGGGAGCGGAGCAGAGCAACACGTCGATTCGTTACGGCGATCACTCCATTCTGAAGCTATATCGCCGTCTGGAGGAAGGCCCCAATCCCGACGCCGAGGTGGGGCGGATTCTTTCCCAGCGTCGGCGCTTTGATAATGTTCCTGCCTATCGCGGCGGCCTGGTCTATCAGCGCGGAAAGAACATGTCGTACGAGCTGGGCCTGCTGCAGCAATTCGTGCCGAATCAGGGGGATGCCTGGTCGCTGATGCTGCATCATGTTGGCCGGTATCTGGAGCATATTCTCTCGCGACGCCGGGACCTCACCGACCCGCCCGAGACAACTCCGCTGCAAATGGGCCTCGACACGACCGAGCATCACAAAACGGTTCGCCCGCTGGTGAGTGATTACCTTACCGAGATGGTTCACCTGCTGGGCGAACGCACCGGCCAGATGCATCTGGCCCTGGCCGACATCGATGATCGCGACTTTGCACCCGAGGGTTTCTCTCAGCTGTACCAGCGCTCGATTTACCAGTCAATGCGCAACCAATGCCGGTCAGTAATCCGCCTCCTCCAGCAGAAGCAGTCCGAACTCGACGAGCGCACGATCCCGCTGGCTAAACAGGTTCTGGAGAGGCAGAATGAGATAATCGACCGTTTCCGACGGCTGGCCGGAAAGAAGATATCAGCCCGTAAGATTCGTATTCACGGCGACTACCATCTTGGCCAGGTACTGTTCACCGGCGAGGATTTCGTGGTCATCGATTTCGAGGGTGAGCCGTCACGTCCCCTGTCGGAACGCCGCCTCAAGCGCTCGGTCCTGCGCGATGTCGCCGGCATGGTCCGATCGTTGCACTATGCAGTCTACAGCGGTTTGGAGCAGAACCCCTCGGTCCGGCCGAGCGATCTGGAATTCCTCATGCCCTGGGTGAAAGCCTGGTATCATTATGTGTCTTCGCACTTCCTGGTCGCGTACGAGAAGTCGGTCAGTGCGACTTCGCTTGTACCGCGCAGCGCCGAGAGCGCCAATATCCTCCTGGAGGCGTTCCTGCTGAACAAAGCTGTATATGAATTGGGTTATGAACTGAACAATCGTCCGGACTGGACGATTATACCACTAAAGGGTATCTTATATGTCCTGCGGGAAGACAGCAGTGTGTCGCCGCAGGTATCGTGAAGCCAATAGCCGATAGTCATGAACACGAAGAAAAACGACAGCATGAACAACACAAACACCGATATGACTACAGAAACAGTCATCCACGGCCCGACTCGCCTGACCGAGCAGGACATCTACCTATTCAAGGAGGGCAGTCACTACAATCTGTACGATAAACTGGGGTCTCATCCAATGGAGCACCAGGGACTCAAGGGCGTCTGCTTCGCCGTCTGGGCGCCCAATGCGAAGCGTGTCTCGGTGATCGGCGATTTCAACGGCTGGAATCGCGATGAGCACGAATTGGCGGTGCGGTGGGACGGCTCCGGTATCTGGGAAGGGTTCATTCCCGGTTTGAAGCCGGGGGCCATTTACAAGTACCACATTATATCCAACAGCAACGGTCATCAGGTCGATAAGGGCGACCCTTTTGCTTTCGCGTGGGAGCTTTCCCCCCGAACCGCCTCTCAGCACTGGCAGCTCGATTATACATGGTCGGACCAGGCCTGGATGCGAAAGCGCGGCGCGCACAACGCCCTTGATGCTCCCATCGCGGTCTATGAGGTTCACCTGGGCTCGTGGCGTCGCGACCCGGGGAATCCCGAACGATTCCTGTCCTACCGGGAAATAGCGCCAATGCTGGCGGACTATGTCAAGGAGATGGGCTTTACGCATGTGGAATTCATGCCGCTGATGGAACACCCTTTCTACGGCTCCTGGGGCTACCAGACAGCCGGCTACTTCGCGCCCACGTCGCGGTACGGCACACCGCAGGACCTGATGTTCCTGATCGATCACCTGCACCAGAACGACATCGGCGTCATCATGGATATTGTGCCGTCGCATTTCCCTTCCGACGAGCACGGGCTCTCGTACTTCGACGGCACTCACCTGTACGAGCACGCCGACCCACGCAAGGGTTTCCACCCGGACTGGAAGAGCTACATCTTCAACTACGGCCGCAACGAAGTTCGCAATTTCCTTATCAGCAACGCTCTGTTCTGGCTGGACAAGTACCACTTCGATGGCCTTCGCGTCGATGCCGTGGCCAGCATGCTCTACCTTGATTATTCACGCGCAGCCGGCGAGTGGATACCCAACGAGTTCGGGGGACGCGAGAATATCGAGGCGATCTCATTCCTGAAGCGTATGAATGAGGTGGTCTACGAGAAGTATCCGGATGTGCAGACCATCGCCGAGGAATCGACGGCCTGGCCGATGGTCACGAGACCGACATACCTGGGCGGGCTGGGCTTTGGTCTGAAGTGGAACATGGGATGGATGCACGACACCCTCGAGTACTTCACGAAGGAGCCGATACACCGCAAGCATCATCAGGACAGCCTGACCTTCAGCCTGCTATATGCTTTTCACGAGAACTTCGAACTACCCCTGTCCCACGACGAAGTAGTGCACGGCAAGGGATCGCTGATCGGCAAGATGGCCGGCGATCACTGGCAGAAACGGGCCAACCTGCGCGCGCTATTGGGTTATATGTGGACACATCCCGGCAAGAAGCTGCTCTTTATGGGCGGCGAATTCGGTCAGTGGGCCGAGTGGCAACACGACCACAGCCTCGACTGGCACCTGACCGAGTACTCGGAGCATCGTGGACTCCAGCGCTGGCTGATGGACCTCAATCGCTACTATCGCCGGCAGCCCTGCCTGCACCAGGTCGACTTCTCAGGCGACGGTTTTCAGTGGATCGACTGCAACGATGTCGAAAGCAGTGTCCTGAGCTTCCTTCGCCGGGACCGTGAGGGCGGGGCTAAGGTCTTGATCGCCTGCAACTTCACTCCGGTGCCCCGCCACAACTACCGCATAGGCGTACCGTATGCCGGCCACTGGAAGGAAGTCCTCAACAGCGACGCCCGCGACTACGGCGGCTCAGGGCAGGGTAATTTCGGCGGTCTGGACAGTCGGCCTCTGCCGATGCACGGGTACGAGGATTCGATCTCGGCCACTCTCCCTCCGCTGAGTGTGGTTGTCTTCGAACATCAGGAGTAGCGCGGGTACGGGAATTGATGATGCATTTGCTTTTTGGCGCTGAGCGGACGCATATTTCATAGGACAAACAACCCATTGGAAAGGACTCTATTGCCATGAAAGAACAGATAGGAAAGACCGCCGGCGCGGTCTGGGATGCGCTGCAGAAGAACGATAAACTGGCTCTCAGCAAGCTACCGAAGGTAATCAAAGAGAAGGACTCGCTGACCTATCAGGCGGTGGGCTGGCTAGCTCGCGAGGACAAGATAGAGTACCAGGTCGAAGGAAAGAAGACTTTCGTCGTGCTGTCCACGGCCGAGCGTGTGCCGCAGTAGGCGAAACCGCTGAGCGCGCCGTAACAGCCAGAACCGCACGATCCCGGGTTCCCGCAGGATCGGCGGAGGCGGGACGGCGCAGCTCGGGCTACCCGGGGGGAGGTGCCTTGGCGATTACAGGAGCCATCTTATGAAGACAGGCGCATTTTGCGTAGAGGGAGATACATGCCGTTTTGTGGTCTGGGCGCCGCGACGCAAGCGGGTGGCGATTCATCTGCTTGCTCCTCACGATCGCGTGGTCGATCTGGCCAGAGACGAGCGCGGCTATTGGTCGGCTGAAGTTGACAAGACGCCGGCCGGGGCTCGCTACAAGATTCGGCTGGATGACGAGGCGGAGTATCCCGATCCCTCCTCGCGTTGCCAGCCCGACGGGGTCCATGAGGCCTCCCGCGTTATCGACCACGATGCCTTCGACTGGACCGACTCACATTGGGAAGGTCTGCCGCTGGCGCACATGATAATGTACGAGCTCCACGTCGGCGCTTTCACGCGCGAGGGGACTTTCGACGCGGTTATTCCGCGCCTGCAGGACCTCAAGGGTCTGGGTGTGAATGCCATCGAGTTGATGCCGGTGGCCCAGTTCCCCGGAGGCCGGAACTGGGGTTACGACGGGGTCTATCCATACGCTGTACAAAGCACCTATGGTGGTCCCGACGGCCTCAAGCGACTGGTCAACGCCGCCCACCGCGAAGGGCTGGCCGTGATCATGGATGTCGTGTACAACCATCTCGGCCCGGAGGGCAATTACCTGCACGAATTTGGGCCCTACTTCACCGACAAGTTCAAGTCGCCGTGGGGCTGGGCTATGAACTTCGACGGTCCCTGGTCCGATCAGGTGCGCGATTACTTTGTCGAGAACGCCCTGGCCTGGTTCGATGATTACCATATCGACGCCCTGCGCCTGGATGCCATTCACGGTATCTTCGACATGAGCGCGCGGCCCTTCCTGCAGGAACTGGCCGAACGAACCGACGCCCACGCCGCCCGCACGGGCCGTCGCTGCCACCTGATAGCCGAGAGCGACTTGAACGACACACGAGTCATTCGGCCGCGCACATCGCTGGGCTTCGGCATATCGGCCCAGTGGTCGGATGATTTCCATCACGCCCTGCATACTCTCCTGACCGGCGAGGATCGAGGATACTATGCCGACTTCGGCACTGTCGACGATATAGTTACCGCGTTGCGTGACGGCTTTGTGTATGCCGGACGATACTCGGTGTACCGTCGATGCAGTCACGGGAACATGTCGAAGGACCTGCCACACGAGCAGTTTGTCCATTTCTCGCAGAACCATGACCAGGTGGGTAATCGGCTGGCGGGCGAGCGGCTGACCGCACTGGTCGATCACGAGGCACTCAAATTGGCCGCCGCGGCGGTTCTGCTGGCGCCTCAGATTCCCATGCTCTGGATGGGCGAGGAATACGGCGAGCCGGCGCCGTTTCAATACTTCGTCAGCCATGGCGACCCGGATCTGGTCGAGGCGGTGCGCCGGGGAAGGGCGAACGAGTTCGCCGCCTTCGGGTGGGATAGCGAGCCGCCGGACCCGCAGTCGGAAGAGACTTTCGCCAGGTCGCGGCTGGACTGGTCACTGCGAGAGCAGGGCAGGCACGCCGCGCTCCTGGCCTTCTATGGGAGGTTGATCACGCTGCGAAAGACGCTCGCCCCGCTGCAAAACCGCGAGAAGACAAACATGGCGGTGACCGGCGACGACGCCACGCGTACCGTGATCGTCCGTCGGCGCCAGGCCGACGATGAAGCCGTGCTGATAATGAGTTTCAACGAGAAACAGGCTAACATCGAGCCACCCCTGTCTGAAGGAACATGGCTGAAGCTGCTCGATTCTTCGGACGAGAGTTGGGGCGGTCCGGGTGCAACGACGCCTGACCGCGTGTCCAGGGGTGACGTGATCACATTACGGCCGTGGTCGGTCGTATTCTATCGCAAGGAGGCTATCGCTTGAAGCGATTCATTTGCCTGCACGCCCACTGCTACCAACCGCCGAGGGAGAATCCGTGGCTGGAGGCGGTCGAGATGCAGGATTCTGCGTATCCTTATCATGACTGGAACCACCGCATCGCCGCCGAGTGCTACGGTCCCAACACCGCATCGCGCATCCTCGCCGGGGACCGCAATATCATCGACATTGTCAACAACTACAGCCGCATGAGTTTCAATTTCGGCCCCACGCTCCTGTCCTGGATGGAGCAGCAGGCGCCCGACACTTACCAGGCGATTCTCCTGGCGCATGAGATCGGCAAGGGACACTTCGGCGGCCATGGCCCGGCGATTGCACAGGTCTTCAATCACTTGATCATGCCCCTGGCCAACCGCCGAGACAAGGAGACGCAAATACGCTGGGGGGTACGTGACTTCGAGCGGCGTTTCGCCGACAAGCCGGAGGGAATATGGCTGGCCGAGACAGCCGTTGATCTCGAGACACTTGAGCTGTGCGTCGATCACGATCTGAAATTCACTATTCTGGCGCCGCGTCAGGCCAAGCAGATCCGTCCCCTCGAGGACTCTGATGACGAGGAAGCCTGGGTCGAGGTTAATGAGACCATCGACCCGAGAAGGCCGTACCTTTGTCGGCTGCCTTCGGGACGATCGATCGCCCTGTTTTTCTATGACGGCCCAATAGCTCAGGACCTGGCCTTCGGCTCGCTGCTCGATGACGGACAGCGCTTCGCGGATCGCCTGTTAGGCACTTTCGATGAGGAAGCCGATGAACCGCAACTGGTGCACGTGGCGACCGACGGCGAAACCTATGGCCACCATCATCGCTTCGGCGACATGGCCCTGGCCTGGTGTCTGCACCATATCTCCGAGCACGACCTGGCGGGGATCACAATCTATGGTGAATACCTCGAAGAGAATCCGCCCACGTGGGAAGTGGCAATTCACGAGAACTCATCCTGGAGTTGCGTGCACGGGGTCGAGCGCTGGCGCGCCGATTGCGGCTGCAGCTCGGGAATGCACGGCGATTGGAATCAGGCCTGGCGACCGATTTTGCGCGGCGCCATGGACTGGCTGCGCGACAGCCTCGAACTCGTTTTCGAGGAGCGGGCCGGGGCGCTGCTCAAGGAGCCCTGGGACGCCCGCAACGACTATATCGATGTCGTTCTTGACCGCTCCGAGGCCAGGGTCGTGCAGTTCTGTGACAGACACGCTAAGAATGAGCTCACGCCCGAAGAACGCACCACGGTGCTGAAGCTGTTGGAGATGCAGCGCCAGGCGATGCTCATGTATACGTCCTGCGGCTGGTTCTTTGACGAACTCTCCGGTATCGAGACAGTCCAAGTGATGCAGTACGCGGCTCGGTCGATGCAGTTGGCCCGCCAGGTGGCTGGAATCGATCTTGAGCCGGCTTACATCAAGGTGCTTGAGCGCGCGCCCTCGAATCTGGAGCGTTTCAAGAACGGCAGCGAAGTATACCGCGCCTATGTCCAGCCAGCGGTGGTGGATCTGGCCCGGGTCGGCGCCCATTATGCCGTTTCCTCTCTGTTCAACGGCACCCAGGGGGAGTCCACCGATGTCTACTGCTACTGGGCCGAGGGTGAAGCATTCGACCGGATTGACTCCGGACGCCAGCGGCTGGCTTCGGGACGGGTTCGACTGAAGTCGAAGATTACGACGGAAAGCACCGACCTGTCGTTTGCGGTAGTCCATCTGGGCGAGCAGAATCTCATGGGGGGAATCACCGACAACATGTCACCTGAGCAGTTCGCCGGAGTGCAAGAGGAAATCAAAGCGGCCTTCCTGCACAGCAATATCGCCGAAGTTATCGCCTTGATCGACAAGCACATGGGTTCGCACTCGTATTCGTTGTCGCACCTTTTCCGCGAAGAACAGCGCAAAGTCATGCGACAGATTATCGAGGACACGCTCAGCGATGTCGAGTTGACCTATCGCCAGGTCTACAAGCGCTACTATTCTGTCATGCAGGCCACGGCCGATATTCAGGTACCACTTCCCCGCGTCCTATCCACCACCGTTGCCTTCGTAATCAACACCGATCTGCGCAAGTCGCTGGAGGAGGATCCGCTGGACTACGAGGAATTGCAACGCCTGCAGGCCGAAGTCAAACGCTGGAACGTCGAGATAGACAGCACCGTGATCCAGTTTCATGCCTCCAGCCGATGCAATGAGATGATGGAAGCGCTTGAGGGCAATCCGGACAACGTGCAACTGATGGACCGCTTGATCCGTCTGGTCGAGATCCTGACGGCGATGAACCTCGAACTGGATATCTGGCAGGCGCAGAACCGACACTTCCGGATGGGCAAGACGGTGCTACCGATGAAGCTGGGAAAGAAAGAGAAGCACGACCGCAATGCGGCCCGCTGGGTCGAGTCGTTTGATCGGCTGGGCGAACTCCTTAAGATAAGAACTCGCTGATGCGTATCCCCAATGCCACCTATCGGCTCCAGTTAACACCCGACTTCGGCTTCGACAGCGCCACCGCCATAGTCGATTACCTCGATTCGCTGGGGGTGTCGGACCTGTACTGCTCCCCGGTATTCAAGGCGGTCAGCGGCAGCAATCACGGCTACGATGTAGTGGATCCGACAGCGCTGAACGACGAGCTCGGAGGCGAGAGCGGCCTGGAACGCCTGAACGCCGAGATCAAGAAGCGCGACATGGGCTGGCTGCAGGACATTGTCCCGAACCACATGGCCTTCGACAGCCAGAATCACATGCTCATGGATATCCTCGAGAACGGTCAGGTCTCTCGCTTCGCCGGCTACTTCGACATCGACTGGGATCATGTGTACGAGAGCCTGCAGCGACGGCTCCTGACCCCGTTTTTGGGTAAGTTCTACGGCGAGGCCCTCGAGGCCGGCGAAATCAAGCTGCACTACCATCAGAACGGCCTCAGTGTCGGATACTACGACATGCGCTTTCCTCTTCGTATCGAATCGTATCCGGAAGTCCTGACCCACGGCCTGGAGAGACTCGAAGATCGGCTCGGAGCGCAAAGCTCGGACCTGATCAGGTTCATCGGTACTGTCTACGCCCTGTACGACTTACCCGGGCGCGACCGCCTTGATGAACGCTACGACCACATTCGCCTGGCCAAGAAGCTCCTCTGGAACATGTACACCGGCAACGACGCTATTCAGTCGTATGTTGATGAGACGCTGAACCTGTTCAACGGGGAGCCTGGAAATGACGACAGTTTCGACAGTCTCGACCATCTATTGGGCAAGCAGCATTTCCGCCTTTCGTTCTGGAAGGTGGCGTCCGAGGAGATCAATTACCGTCGCTTCTTCACAATCAATGGGCTGATTTCGGTCCGCCTGGAGGATCCTGAGGTCTTCGAAGTCACCCATCGCCTGATCAGCGAGATGTGCGCCAATGGTGTCTTCAGCGGGTTACGGGTGGACCATATCGACGGCCTCAACGACCCTTCCGACTATCTCGAACGGCTGCGCCGGTTGGCCCCGGAGATCTATCTGGTGGTCGAGAAGATACTGGAGCCGGGCGAAGTCCTGCCGCCGGACTGGCCGGTCGAGGGTACGACGGGATATGATTTCCTCAATACTGTCAACGGCCTGTTTTGCGATCGTCACGCTGAGAAGGCGTTCAACACGCTGTACAATCGTTTCGCGCGCCTGCAAACCACCTGGGAACGACTGGTGGTCGACAAGAAACGCCTGATCATCGACAAACACTTAGCGGGCAACATTGACAATCTGGCTCACCTGCTCAAGGGGATCTCGCATCGAGATCGCCACGGCAACGACATCACGCTGCATGGCCTCCGGCGCGCCCTGATTGAGGCCATGGCCAGTTTTCCGACCTACCGCACTTATGTCAACGCCAAGCGTTTCACCGAGGCCGACCGCAACTGCATCGAGCGAGCCGTGGGCAAGGCTCGTGATCGCAACCCGGGCCTGCGCTACGAACTGGACTATATCGAGAAGTTCCTGCTGATGGGCTCCCGCGACGACATCGAGGAATCCCAACGTTCGCGGGCGCTCGACTTCGTCATGAAATTCCAGCAGGTTACCGGCCCCCTGATGGCCAAGGGAGTCGAGGATACCTGCCTGTACATCTACAATCGCCTGCTCTCGCTCAACGAGGTCGGCGGCAGCCCCAATCGCTTCGGATGCAGCCGGGAGGACTTCCATGGATTCATGCGTGATACAGTCGACCACTGTCTCCATGCCATGAATACGACCGCGACTCACGATACGAAGCGAGGCGAGGACGCCGGCATGCGCCTGAGTGTCCTGACCGAGATGCCCGACGAATGGGACCGGGCGGTGCGCAACTGGCGCAAGATCAACAGCCGTCGCAAGGTAGTGCGCGGCTCCAAGGTACCGGACAAGAACGACGAGTATTTCCTGTATCAGAGCCTGATCGCCTTCTGGCCGTTGCTGGAGCGCGACCGCGAGGAATTCATCGAGCGGCTCAAGGCCTACACGATCAAGGCCGTTCGCGAGGCAAAGGTCCATACGGCCTGGTTGAAGCCGGATGCGGAGTACGAAAATGCCTATCTGCAGTTCATCAACCGGATGTTGGCCGAGGGGGATGGCAACCGGTTCCTTGAGGCCTTCCTCCCCTTCTGGAAGAGGATCGCCTGGTACGGCATGCTTAATTCGCTGGGCCAGGCTCTGATAAAATTCACGGCTCCCGGCGTACCCGATGTCTACCAGGGTAATGAACTCTGGGACTTTGACATGGTGGATCCCGATAATCGTCGTCCGGTTGACTACGAGTTTCGAACCAACAGCCTGGACTACATGCGCGACCGTCTCTCATCGGATAGAGAGGGATTGCTGAACGAGCTCATGAACTCGATGTATGACGGCCGTATCAAGCTCTTCCTGACCCATCGCGCCCTCGTGGCTCGCCGGGATCATCCTGAGCTATTTGTCTCGGGCAATTACCAACCGCTTCAGGTAGCCGGTGCGCGCGAGCGCAACGCGGTTGCCTATGCTCGTCGGGCCGGAGATCAATGGGCCCTGACTGTCTTCCCACGTCTGACCGTCGGGCTCGTCGATGAGAACCAATTCCCGACGGGGGAAGACGTATGGGGTGATACGACGCTCCAACTGCCTGAAGAGATATCGGGGAGCTTCACCGACTATCTCAGCGGCCGCCGCCTGAACCTGGAGGGTAAACTCCGCCTGGCCGAGTTGTTCGAGCGCCTGCCCTGGGTACTGCTGGTCTCGGAGTAGCTAACGATCGGTCTCCCCGCGGGGTCGATCTATCCGGCCCGCGCATTGACAGATTCCAAATATGTGCTATTATGGGTGGAGTAGGATACGAATCACGTCTGTACTGGTACCAGGCATACATCGGAGGACCGCTTCCATGACTGACAACCGCTCTCTAATCTGTATCTTCGTGCTGACCGTAATATTCGCCGCAGCGCCCGTGGCGCAGGACTGTTGTACAGGAATCCGCGGCAATATCGATGGCGATCCCGGCGAAGAGATCACCATATCCGATTTGGTCTATCTCACAACCTACATGTTTCAGGGCGGCCCGGTTCCCGAATGTCCCGAGGAAGCGGATATCAACGGCGACGGCGCGGGACCGGATATCTCTGATCTGGTCGATCTGGTGAGCTATATGTTCCAGGGCGGTCCGCCTCCGGCCGACTGTCCGGTGGTAGTACCCGATACCTTCATTGTCCCGCTGGCGATTGGCAACAACTGGACCAGCCATTTTGTTGAGTATGACGCATCAGGTTCGGTAGTCGACAGCGGCCTGACCACCACGCTGGTAATCGGCGATTCGATTATCAACGATTCGACCTGGTACCTGATTTCCGACAGCACCACTTTCGGCGATTCGTCGCTATGGACCAACATGGATGACGGCCTCTGGAGCTGGTCCGATACGACTACACCTAACGCCTACCTGGCACTGAAGTACCCTGCGACGGCCGGCGAATCCTATCCGCTTTTCGATCCGGTGACAGTCACGGTCGAATCAACCAACGCGAGCGTGACAGTCCCGGCCGGGACGTTTGAGTGCTACTACTACCGAATGCACGTGCCGATCTACGGCACTATCGGCCGGGTGTGGGCGGCGCCGAATGTGGGCGTAGTCAAGGGGCAGTTGTACGAGCTGACGCTGTTCTCGACCTACCTGCGCCTCGACATGGAATTGGAGTCGTGGGAGTTGGTGGGGCCGTAGTCGGGCGCCGGCGGTGAGTCGACCGGATTCCGCCGTCCGCGTCCGGATCGCACAGTCTATTCGCTCGTTCCGGCTCAGCTTACCGCAGCCGGACGCCGCGTCGCCGCCGCCTTGCCGATCTTGATGTCCTCTTTCGCGATGTGCGTGCTTATCCAGTTGTGCAGGAACACCAGCAACTCAGTCGGAGAGATTTCCTTCCCCTGCTTAAGCCGCAACAGAAACCCCTTGATCTGCTGAGCCATCCGCCTATGCTCGGTTCGATGACGGTGCAGACCGTAGAACCCAATCTGCTGCATGATACCCTCTTCGGCGGCGAAGTGTTCATGCGAGTATACTACCAGTTCGGCCAAGACTCTCCCCATTTCGCCGTTGAGGTCTCCCCCGCTCAGCGCGGCATCAAGACGATTGACGAGATCGACCAGCCGTCGATGTTGGGCGTCGAGCTCCTCGATGCCCGTCTCCAGCGACGGGTGCCACTGCATTTGTGCCATGTTTCTTCCATTCCTCTGTACTACACTTTCCTCTTTCAAGGACGCGCTGCTGCACGGCGTCCCTCCTGCTGTTATTATCGGCTGTCGGGGACGGGCAATAGTGAGAACATGCGCGAGTGTGCACTTTTTGGACAGAGGAGGGGTCAGGCCACCTGCTGCACCCCGGTTGCTGCTCCGTCTCACCGATACCGCAGCTTCAGAAGCAGGATCAGAAGAGCAATTGCCAGAGTAACGCCGTTGGCCAGAATCACCGGCAATGATCCGATCAGTATCCCATAGACCAGCCATAGAAAGATGCCGGTGCAGATAATCAGGTACATGGCCAGCGAAATGTCGGTGGTCGACTTGGTCTTCCAGGCCTTGACCAACTGCGGTACGAACGACGCCGTGGTCAGCGTACCCGCGACCAGACCAATAATTGTGGCGATATCCATGGCTGGACTAGATACATCAGACCGATTGGGGGCGCAAGTCGGGTTTTCACGCCGTGTCCAGAGGCGGTGGCTTGAAACTTTGGCCTTCCCCTGCTGTTATTGCTCCATAGATGACAAAATCGAATGAACGTTACCCATGAGTGTGAAAGGACTGCCATGAACGAAGATCAGATGACCCTGCGTAAGGCCATCGAACTTGCAATAACCACCGAGGACATGGGCGCCGATTTGTACGAGCGCCTGCAGCGCAAGTACAAGGATGAGCCGGAAATGGCCGGTATCTTCGAGCGTCTGTCCAAAGATGAGAAGATCCATAAGGCCCAGTTTGAGACCATCCTTAAGCACTCCGACGACGCTCTTTCCGAAAACCGCGGCTATGAGCAGATGAGCTGGCTGCGGGCGACCGCCATCAGCGAGTTCTTCCGCGATGATGCTTTCAAGGACACCGATCAGATCGAGGACCGCAACGAGATCCTGGGACGGGCCCTGTCATTCGAGAAGGCCACTTTGCAGTACTACGAAGCGCTGCGGGATGTTATAGGGGAGCACCCGGATCTCGAGAAGGTGATCAAAACGGAAAAGGACCACGTGATGTCGCTAGTCCGTCTGTTGCCGAGCGACGGCAAATTCCGGGGGCTGGGGGATAAGTTCTGATCCGATGAGACGGCGCCCAAGAAACCCGGCCGTGGCAGAGTCCGGCCGGGTTGTTCAGCTCATTGAGTACGTCGGGTCCGGTCAGGCATTGGTCGGCTGACTACTGGTTGATATGAATCTGGCGTATTCCTGGTCATGGCCCTTGATGTGACCGGTCAGCCACTGGTTGAGGAACCTTGAGAGCTCGATGACTATCTGGGTACGGCCGGATTCGAGTTGGTTCTGGTAGTCCGCTACCTTCTCGGTCAGGGCTTTGTGTAGCTTCCGGTGATCGGCCAGTCCGGGGAAATTGGCCTGTTGCATGACCTTCTCCTCGTCGGCGAAGTGCGTCTTCGTATAAGAAAGCAGGCCACCGAGGATCTTTCCCATCGCTTCCACACCCTTGCCGTCCTTCATGGCCTGGTGCAGGTCATCAACCATTTGAAACAACCGTTTGTGCTGGGTGTCGAGCTGCGATACTCCGACGCTCAGGTCCTGAGTCCACTTGTACATTGCCACTATGTCCTCCTGAATCTTGAGATGAACAGACAGCTTATACATCGTTATATCGGACGGTAGGGAGCCGTAACTTAGTGGACCAAATTCGTCTGCTGCCAGACCGGGCGCGCCGTTCACATTCGGCGGAGGGCGAAGCGGGAGCTGGCCGGGTAATAAGGTGGGATCGGCAGTCCATCCCGGACGCATCTGCGGTCCAGGTGGCGCCACTCAATTCGCTTGACACTAATGCCGAAAGGCTTATACTACGAAACTTGCGCTGGCAAGCATGAATGACCCCATCGTCCAGTGGCCTAGGACGGCGCCCTTTCACGGCGCAAACGCGGGTTCGACTCCCGCTGGGGTCATTTTCTTATGGGAGCCAATCGTCTCTGATTCCGTCCATTGAGCGGTTGCCTCCTCGGGAAGATCGCTTCATTATAAGATATACAGGCAGACAATCGGGAGTACTTCTAGAAAACAAGGGTTGAGTAAGGATGAGAAGACTGAGCCTCGAAATGGCAGCGTCGCAGGCGCAGAGCCGTTCCACGGTAGGGGCTAATGACATTCGCCCAACGTACCGAGGGATAGACCAACCGACGCCCAATAGACCCGGCGTAGTCGAGTGCTAAGGTAAAGAAATCGGGCCCACGTACGCTTGAGCCCGGCACCCTTAGCGCAAACGGTATCAAATCGGACGCAAACCGAGTTTGGGCCGGGCTCCCTTCGAGGAACAGGTCGGTCTTTCGCGTCTGCAACACATCTGGCTGACGCAGGAGCGTCAGCTCCCGCTCGTCCCAGCGCGCGAGCGATGGGACGAGTAGAAGGATACCGAGCCGGATGACCCTGCCTCAGATCTTCGCCAATACACCCTTCAAATATGACAGCCGGTCGACATCACGAATCTGTCCCAGGTCAATGGTAATCTGCGCCCGGCCAACCAGGCCGAATTCCATGGGCTGGTCGGTGGCCCGACGGAATCCCTCAACCTCGGCCCGGGTCAGTTGACGTCCCTCGATGAAGAACAGGTTCGCCCGCGTCCCTCTCAGCTTGACCTTCTCCAGCTCGAGCATGGCCGCCGATATCTTTGCGGCGGCGGCATCGAAGAGGTTGGTCGCTGCCTGCGGCATTCGTCCGAACCGATCGGTGACCTCATCACGAAGCTGCTCGACCTGATCCAGATTCGTGGCGTCGGCCAGGCGACGGTAGATATCGACTTTCTGGTGGCGGTCATTCACGTACTGATCCGATAGGTGGGTTTCGACATCCAGTTCCAGCTTGGTTTCGGGCAGCCGCTCGATCTCTTGGCCGCGTAACTCCGCGACCGCTTCCTCTAACAGCCGGTTGTACATTTCGTAGCCGACTTCCTCCATGAACCCGGACTGCTTCGCTCCGAGGACCGTCCCGGCACCGCGGATTTCCAGGTCGCGCATGGCCAGGGCGAAGCCACTGCCAAGGTCAGCGTGGGCCTCCAGCGCGCGCAGCCGCTTGACGGCGTCCCCGGTCAACATGCGGGTCGGTGGCGTCAACAAGTAGGCGTATGCTCGACGCGCCGAACGTCCCACTCGTCCGCGTATCTGGTAGAGCTGGGCCAGACCGAAACGGTCGGCTCGATTGATGATGATCGTGTTGGCGTTCTGTATATCGAGGCCCGACTCGATGATCGAGGTACACAACAGAACGTCGTAGCGCCCGGCCAGGAAGGCCAGCATGATACCCTCGAGCGAACGCTCATGCATCTGCCCGTGGGCCACCGCAATCTCCACGTGGGGGAGCAGCTTCTTGAGCTGCAAGTGCATCGACTCGATGGTCTGAACCCGGTTGTGGACAAAGAACACCTGTCCACCTCGATTAACCTCGCGCAGGATTGCAGCGGCGATAATACCCGGATCGTACTCGGCGATTTCGGTGATAATCGGCAGCCTATCCTTGGGCGATGTCGTAATCAGGCTCATGTCGCGTGCCCCCATCAGTGACATCTGCAGGGTGCGCGGAATCGGAGTGGCGGTCATACTGAGAGTATCGACTGTGGCCTTGAGCTGACGCAGTTTCTCCTTGTGGCGGACCCCGAAACGATGCTCCTCATCAATGATTAGCAGACCCAGATCGCTGAAGACAACGTCCTTCGACAGCAGGCGATGGGTTCCGATGACCAGATCGACTTTGCCCTCGGCCAGGGCATCGACGGTCACAAGCTGTTGTTTGCGGGTACGGAACCGCGAGAGCATCTCGATCCGGGCCGGAAAGTCGGCCAGGCGCTCGCTGAAGGTCTGCAAGTGCTGCTGCGCCAGGACCGTCGTGGGTACCAGCACCGCCACCTGTTTGCCTTTTTCGATTGCCTTGAAGGCGGCCCGCACGGCGACTTCGGTCTTGCCGTAGCCGACGTCGCCACAGATGAGGCGGTCCATCGGTTGCTCGGACTGCATGTCGCGCTTAACATCAAGAATGGCCTTCGCCTGATCGGGGGTCTCCTCATACACGAAGGAGGATTCCAACTGGTGCATCCACACCGTGTCCTCGCCGAATGAGTAGCCGTTGCGGCTCTTGCGCTCAGCGTAGAGCTTGATCAAGTCCTCGGCCATCATCTCAATGGCCTTCTTCGTCTTCCTTTTGAGCTTCTCCCAGCCGGGGCCGCCAAGGCTGGTCAGCGACGGGGCGCCGTCCTTTCCGGAGTATTTACCGACCCGGTTGAACTCCTCGATCGGCACATATAGCTTGTCGTCATCAGCGTATTGCAGTAGCAGGCAGTCGCGCTGGCGCTGATCGACCTCTATCGTCTTCAAACCGAGGTAGCGCGCGATACCGTGGTCGGTGTGAACCACATAATCGCCGTATCCCAGGTTAGAGTAGTCGGAAATCGCGACGCCTTCTCTGTACTTCTTCCGCCGCACGCGACGGTGATAGCGACCGAAGATCTCATGATCGGTCAGGATCGCCAGATGGGCCGGGCGGCACACGAACCCGCCTTTCAGGTTGGCTACTTCGACCGGCGGCTTCAGGTCAACCGGCGCCTTCTCGGCCAGCAGTTCCGACAGACGTCCGGCCTGACCTTCGGTGTCGGTGGCGATGATGTACTCGACTCCGGCCTGCTCGAAGTCGGTTATGGTCTGGCCCAGAAGATCCAGACGCGAGCCCAGAGACGGATGCGGCCGGCAGCCGAAGTCGACCACGCCCTCGCGGGCGCCGCGGAACAGCACCTGCTCGACCCGCACGCGCCTGTCGAGTTGTTCGAAGAGCTGCTGTATCGGCTGGTAGTACTCCTCGGGATCCGGAAGGCGGCTCAGACGGTCCGACAAGCGGGCGAACAGACCGTGAGCTTCCTCCATTATCCTGTCCGCCTCGGACTTGAGCGTCCCCTCACCCTGGGTGAAAACGATCGAGTCCTCGGCCAGGTACTCGGTCAGGCGTCCCTGACGCATGCCGAACAACAGCGTCAGCCATTCCAGCCCGGGCAATTCCGGATCGTTGAGATACCGGGCGCGGACCAGGTCGGCGTCGTCCTCAGGCAGATTCGCAAGGTAGCCCTCAAGCGATTCCTCGGTGATGGGGACCTCCCGCTTCGGCAGGAGGCTCACCCGATCCACTCGCTGCAGGGTGCGCTGGGTGCCGACATCGAACTGACGGATTGTCTCTACCTCGTCGCCGAACAGCTCTATTCTCACAGGGGCGTCGGCGTCGGGCGTAAAGAAATCGATCAATCCGCCTCGGACAGCGAAATCGCCGACCTCACCGACCACCGCGACCCGTCTATAGCCAAGGCGCACCAGGCGAACGACCATGTCGTCGAGATCCACTTCGCCGCCGACCTCGATGTCCACGCGACTCTCTCGCAGTTGGTCGGCCGGGATTGTCGGCTCCAGGAGGGCCCGGATCGACGCCACCCCTACGCTGAAACTGCCATCCTGCATGGCGGCCAGAGTGGAGATGCGACGTCCCATAATCTCACCCACCGGGGCCTTGAAGTCATAAGGGAGAATCTGACGCGACGGATAGTGACTGACGCGATCTTCGCCGAGCAGAAAGGTCAGGTCATCGTACAGGTCTCGCGCCTCTTCCTCTGATGAGCACACCGCCAAAATCGGTTTACCGGTCGATTCCTTCAGGCTGTGGAGCATCAACGAGGACGCCGACCCCGATAGACCGGCTGCAGATACAATTCGGCCGCGACCAAGTCCTTCGAGCAGGGCCTGCATCGGTCGGGACTGGTCGAAATGTTCGAGAATCCGGCCCAGCCGGGCACTGACAGGTGTTGACGTTACGGTTGTAGCCAAATCTCTTTCTCTCGGTACAAGTGCAAACGCAAATACCCCTGCCGGCTGTCCGGCCAGGGGGTGGTGTTCTTTTTGTCACGGTCGGCCTAATATAGGCCGATTTGAATCCGTCGCCACAACTTACTTACCCGAGATTGGAAACATGGTTCGGGAGTTCAGAACGCCAATCTCGATGTTGCCCGGCGCAAAGCAAGTTCGTGGTGCGCCCGTCAAGGCACGGCTGGCGTGGGCAAACGCCTTACGTCGTCACCACGAGAAAGCTCAAGGCCCGCTTCGCCCCGGCGCCGCGCCCCAACAAATCATCTTCATGACAAAGGCAGGATCTAATCGCTGGTCATGATGAACAGGGGCTGCATCGCGAAGCTGTGATAATGCGGGCGCAGGCGGTCGATGTTGTAGTGGTCCTCGACATTCACGAATTTCTTCGAGCTGGTGACAACGTCAATCGGGACATTGTCGTAGCGGCCGTTCTTGAGCACCACGAGGCGACCATGTACACCCGACAGAATCAGGTCCAGTGCGAGATTGCCATAGGCCATGGGGACAATCGAATCGATGGCGTCCGGGTCCCCGCCGCGGACCAGATAACCGAGCTTCTGGTTGATGGTGTTGATCGTGCGACCGTTGTTGAATTTGGGGGACAGTTCCTTCAGATGAGAAGACACCAGGTCGCCGATGCCGCCCAGTTTGGCATGGCCGTAGGCGTCCCTGACGTCGGATTCGAAGACCATTTCGCCTCCCTCAAACATGGCGCCCTCACTCACGAGCAGAACTGCGTATTTCGACGGATTCTTGTTGCGATCGGCCACCAGCAACTCGGTCAATCGCTCCATATCGAACTTGTATTCGGGAATGACGCAACGATTGGCGGCGCCGGCCATGGTCGGCAACATCGCCGTGAAACCGGCGTACCGTCCGAAGACCTCGAGAACCAGGATGCGCTCGTGAGACCCGGCCGAAGTCCGCAGACTGTTGGTCATTTGAATCGTCCGAGTGACACAGGTCGAAAACCCGATGCAGTAATCGGTACCGGGAACGTCGTTGTCCATGGTCTTGGGAATACCCACGACCTTGACACCCTGTTTATACAGATGAACACCATAGCTGAGGGTGTCGTCGCCGCCGATCGGTATCAGGTAATCGATGCCCAGCCAGTTGAGATTCTTGATCACCTCACTGGTCATGTCGTTCATCTTGTCGGGATAGTCTTCCCTCAGATGCTCGGGGACATCGCCTTCAGGCACGTGGCCGGGGTGGGTTCGCGAACTATGTAGGAAAGTCCCGCCGGTACGGCCGGCCTTATTGACGATCTCCTCAGTCAGTATCTGGTAGGCCGCCGAGTTGTCGGCGCTCTCTTCGCGCCTGATGTTAATCGTACCGAACCAGCCGCGCCTGATGCCGATCACCTGGTAGCCCTCGCGCAGGGCCCGGATAGTAACCGCCCGGATAGCCGGATTGAGGCCGGGAACATCGCCCCCGCCGGTCAGAATTCCGATGACACCTTTCCGCGTATTCACATTGGCCACTACGAAAACCTCCGTTTTCAGTCCGTAACACCACCTTCGGCGATGTAGTTCTCTCTCATGATCGATCCAGCACTCCGATACGCAGTCGACCGAATCGCTTGCTATCTAGATCGGATACCCTGCCGGTCTGCTTAATCCCGCCCGAAGGCGGCGCGGGACAGCGGCGTTCGTCCGACAGGAGTAGCAAAGAAGACGGTTCGGAGGCGGTTGTCAAGCTCCGCCAAGCGTCGCGGGCGTCGTGTTCCCTATACCGCCCTTGGTGACGGCTGACAGCCGCGAGGATGCCTCGACACGATCGGTGCCGGGCATGACAACCTCAGCCGGGGTCATAATCCATTGTTTTTATTGACAGAATTGGCCGCAATTCGCCAAGATGACAATGATTGTAGACGGAAAGGATCATGGATGATCGGTCCGGAATGCATGAGATTAAGACACGACAGTATAGCATCAACACGAAACAACCTTCGGTAGCGAGAGGAGGAGAAATCGAAACAGGAATATCGTGCCGCCACGAACCCGGGGATAAGGATTCGAATGAGACAATTTGGGAGCAATTGTTAAGGAGACTCAGAATATGAGAATTAAGCTACTACTGGTGATGTCGCTGCTGCTGGCGATGATGGCCGCAAGTGGTCACGCCTCGGTGGTCGGCAAAGTCACAGGTACGATCACCGACGCCAATACCGGTGATCCTGTTCCCGGCGCGACGGTCACTCTGGAGGGAACGAGAATGGGCGCCCTGGCCGGCCCGGAAGAGCGTGTAAGTATTTTTGTGTAAGCGGCCATGATGTTATATTGTTTTGAAGGA
>CAZGMK010000031.1:0-39386 GCA_964526835.1 uncultured Ignavibacteriales bacterium | reverse complement strand
CTTCAAAACAATATAACATCATGGCCGCTTACACAAAAATACTTACACGCTCGCCCAACGGGAGATCGGCCTCTGGCTGGACTACTACAACACCGAGCGGCCGCACTCTTCGCTGGTTGACAAGACCCCGATGGAGGCATATACTGGGATCAAGGCGGCATAATGACTCAAACCGAATCCACCTTAACTAAGCCGCCAAACTGTCCAACAAACCCGGACCACCTCTTGCATACGTAGAAACAGACGGTGGTGAGTTCACGATTTGCGAATCAGGGAGGTCCTTCGAGCCTCCCTGTCCCAATAGCGTGCGCAACAACCTTACGGTCTTATCAGAGAGACTCGGACGAGTACCGAACAGTGATTGGATCCTGATGTCGGTGCTACTGATTGGCGGTTACATAGGCAACGCAACGACAGATTATGTCCATCAGGAAGGGAGGCCGACGCTTCTGTTGTTGTGGGAGTTGCATAAGAACGGCATGAGTTTTGCGGCAATCGCGTACGTCGCCATGAGTGTCATTTCGGGAAAGAGGACCATTGCCGGATGGGGATTCACGCTTGACCGGTGGACGCCCGTGAGTCTGGGGCTGGTCATGGGACTCCTACTGCTCGGTGGCGATCAGGTTAGGAACCCATTGCATTGCGGCAGCCCAATGGTCTTCTCTTTCGTATTGTATGCGGTGTCAGAAGAACTCATTTGCCGTGTACTTCTGATCAACTCTCTGATTACAGTGTTCGGCACTAGCAAAAGAGGGGTGTTTTCGGCCATCCTGATTAGTTCGATTGTCTTCGCCCTTGTGCACATCCCGATTAGGTCCCTGGGAGAAGTGCAAGGCTTGGCCATGGCGAGTCTCTTGCTTGGCTACGTCTACTATCTTACTCGGTCAATCCTGTTCCCTGCGCTCATCCATGTAATCGCAAATACTATCGACAAGTCCGGTTACTTTGGCGGAGCAATAATGCTTCTGCTGTATGTTGTATTGGCCCTTGCAGGAAGAGTCCGCAATAGGCATCACGATCAGTCCTATCGAGAAACATGATTCGCCTAGATAACATCGCCTACCGCTATCCCAACTCGGTTGGGCGGTCCGTCTGGTACAGCGTCGCCGCGCCGCAAAGGCGGTTACGATGGCAGCATCGACGCCAGAGCGGGCTGAGCAGACGTGAGTGAAGCCTGTGATTCATAAGAGAGGATGGTTGGCATGAATAGTAACAACGAAAGTTGGCCGTCCGGCCTTTCAGTTAAAGAGATCTTCGGCTGGTGCCTGCTATTCGCCGGCTTCGTAGTCCGGGGGTGTTACGGCGACACACTAACTCTGCATGACCGGGGACGAATCGGTATATTGGGTGTAGGATGAGAGCCAACACACTGAAGATGGGGATTGACATGCGCGAGCGATTCCTGCGGCGGTTCGTAATCGTCTTTATGTCATTGGGGGTTGCCTATAACTTGGCATTCGTCATGGCCCTACAGAGTGAGGCGAGGATGCTGCTCATTGCCCTCCAGTTCTCATATGCCGTTATCGTCCTCGTGTTCTTGGGCATGGTCGGCTCTGCCGTAGCGAGCCGCCGCTTTGCGTTGAGCGAGTGGGGCTTTGATTTCAACAGACGGTTAGTTCTCCACGGTGCGTTGTTGGTTGTGACCTTGTGGTGGTACGCTGATCGACTCACGTACTTTCACATTGACCGAGTCCCATGGGGCCCTTTTCAACTATTGACAATCCTGGTGGAAGAACTACTCTTCCGGGCAGCCATCATCAACTACGTGCTCCTTCGAATGAGACCGGGTCCGCTTCGGTTTGCGCTGGCGATCACAGCGAGCACCATCGCCTTCCTGCTGGTTCATGTGCCGACGAGTTCCGGATTCCACTTAGTACAGACAATATTTCCAATGGGTGTAGTATTCGCATCGGTCTACTACTTTACAAGGTCCATACTGTGGATGTGGACTTGTCATGTGATTATGAACCTCGGTGGTCAGTTGGGGCTGTGGTCGGTAGTGCTTCCTGTTGGATTCTATTTGGCTATAGCACTCATCGGACGAGCAATTGAACGCCGGGATCAGGCTGCCCACAAAACAGACTATCCAGTGAGGACGCAACCATGACACAAAGCAGGACAGCGGAGACTCAGAAGTCTCGTGCATCTCTGTATGCCATTATCGGCGCAGCGGCGTATGGTGCCATTCGCTTTGCGGCGAATCAAGCTGGGCCGATCTGGCCGTTCGGGGCAGGCAGTGAATCCATGTGGCTTGCAGTGGAATCGTTGATTCTGGTGGCGATCGCCGCCTCTATGTTGGCCGGAGTAAGCAGAGGTTCATTCTCACCAAGCGACTGGGGACTAAGGCTGGACAGAGCATCATCGGTCGTGGCTGCCTTGCTCGCTGCTTTGGTAATTCTGAGCCTCCTCTATGGGAAATCAGGCTTTGGGTTTGAGGACCTGCGGACCTCTATCAGCGCCGCCCTGAGAATATCGTCGACGGAGATCATTATACGTGCGTTGTTCGTAAGCAGCATGCTCTCACGATTCGGTCACAGCAAGCAAAAGGTACTCGCGATCATCATGTTGAGCGGCTTGATGATGGCTTTGGTGAGGCTGCCAGAGGGAGACATAATGGCAAAGGAGCTGGGGATTGCGGTAATGGTCCAGACTACGCTTGGTTACTTCTACTACGCCTCGGGTTCAGTAGTAATCACCATGTTCTTCCCCGTATTCCCAGGTGAATCCGTTGTAGCTGACCATCACAACCCGCTCTTCGCGATGCTCCTCTACATCGCACTGGGGTTGGCGGCGATGTATGTTAGCTTCAAGAAGGAACCTATCGAGCCAGCGCTGTCTCGGAATGGGTGAATAGAGAATGAGCACTGACCGCGACAAAACTATGGTTGTCATCTTCGGCACTTTCCACAGCGGCAAAGAGGATACGCCGGAGTATGCAGAGGGGCTGCGGGTCATCCTCGATGAGATCAAACCGGATGTGATCTGCGCCGAATTGTCGCCCGAGCAACTCTCCGGCGAGGTCTCGTGCAAGTCCAAGCCCGAGTACCCGGACGTGATACTGCCGTTTGCCAAAGAGCATGCCACACCGGTAGTACCGATTCAGCCCGATGCCGAGGCGGGCTTGAAGCTCGAACAGGAGATGGCGCGGATTGTCAGGGAGAGCACCGCCGGTGCAGCCGCGAGGGCCATGTGGGAGTATTCGGAGTACCTGGATGAAGCAGCGTCCGAAGGCTGGCGCGAGATACTGCAAGAAGCGGCCGGAATCGAGAATGTCCAGTTGCGCGAATTCGACCTCCTCGCCATGAAACCGGGATGGGATGCTACCCGGAAGTACTTTCCGGAAGTCGCTCTTCAGTGGGAGTCGTGGAACGAGTATTTCCTTGACCGGATCGAGGCCGCTATTTGCGAGTATGGCGGTAAGTGCATACTGATAACGACCGGTCTTGCTCACAAGTACTGGCTGTGGGAGAAGCTGCAAGGGCGTAGCGATGTCGAGCTGCATAACTTGCAGTCATTCCGAAAAGTCAGAGAGAGACAGCCTACATGATTCGCCTTGATAACATCAACTACCGCTATCCCAAGCGGAAGGACTTCGGACTCAGCGACGTGACCTTCGCGGTCGAGCCGGGCGAGGTGTTCACTCTGCTGGGACCGAACGGTGCCGGCAAGACCACCCTTATCCGCATTCTGTCCGGACTGATCCTGCCGCAACAGGGGTCAGTGAGCATCTGCGGGCACGAGTTGCAGCAGGACGAGCCCCGCGCCCGGGGCTGTCTCGGTTTGGTGTTGGGCGATGAACGGACTTTCTACTTCCGCCTGAGTGGCCGTCACAACCTTGAGTTTTTCGGCGGGCTTTACGGCCTGCCACGAACTCACCTGAAGAATCGAGTCGAGGAGGTTCTGTCGATGGTCGGTCTTCAGGAGTCGGCCAAGGTCCAGTTCATGCGCTACAGTTCCGGGATGCGCAAGCGTCTCAACCTGGCGCGAGCCCTGCTGCACAACCCGAAGGTGTTGCTTCTGGACGAACCGACCAGCAGTGTCGACCCGGAGTCGGCCGCCGATATTCGCCGGATTATCCTGGACCTGCGCCGGCAAGGCCGGACCATCCTTCTGACGACGCACAATCTATCGGAGGCCGAGAAGATGTCGGACCGGATCGGCTTCCTCAGGGACGGCCACCTGGTGAAGATAGGCGCCCTGGCCGACTACAAGGCGATGGTGCGGCGCAAACGCCTGAGTATCAGATTCGCCCCCGGCGCTGCGACCGACCGGCTTGACCGTGAGGAACTGCGTGCCCGCATTGCCTCCGCAACTCAATGCGAATCGGTGGTTATCGAGGGCCCGCTGCTCGACATCACGCACAACGGATCGTTCGACATGTCGGCCGTCTTGGGCGAGGTCGCGCGTTGCGGAGTACCGATCGAGTCCACCCAGACCAGCGAGGCGTCGCTCGAGGATGTCTTCATGACCCTGACCGGGAGGGCACAACGATGCTGAAGGCGTTTCTCTTCCTCAAGCGGATGATCCTGACCATGTTCAGCTACAAGACGGCGCTGACCCTGGGCATACTGGGCAGCTTCGTGGGTCTGCTGCAGTTTTCGTTCATGGGCAAGTTCCTCGAGGACGGCAACAGTTTCCCGGCCCTACAGCAGTACGGCGGCAATCTGCTGGCCTATCTGATAATCGGCAGTGCCTTCACGAGTTTTGTCGGGGTCTCGCTGAATTCGTTTCAGGGGACGGTTCGTTCGGAGCAGCAGATGGGGACTCTCGAGTACCTATTGCTTTCTAATACACGGCTCGAACTGGTGCTCATCTACTCTGGCCTGGTTAGTTTCGTGCAGGCGATTGTCAATGTAGCGCTATTGCTGGTAGTGGTCATATTCGTCTTCGGCATACCGATGGAGGTCAACCTGCCCGCTTCGGTGCTGGCCATGACTCTAACCGTGACGTCGCTGTCGGGGATCGGACTCATGAGCGCCGGGGTGATAATAGTCACGAAGGTTGGTGATCCGATCACATGGATATTCACCACCCTGACCGGCCTGCTCAGCGGCGTGCTGTTCCCGATCGAGTACCTGCCGGGCTGGCTTCAGGCGGTGTCGTGGACCCTGCCGACCACGCACGCCCTGCATGCGCTGCGGATGTCGCTGATACAGAACGCCTCAACGGCGGAGATTTCATCGCAGTTGGGGATCTTATTCATAATGACTCTGGTAACCATGCCGGCGGGGCTGCTGGCGATTCGCTATGGTTTCGACCGGGCGCGTCGCGCCGGCACGCTGGCTCACTACTAATCTCCACGGGGGAGCACAATGAGCGATACTACGATTGAGGCCGTGGCCGAAAGTCCGACTCCTTCGCAAACACGTACGCGGTCGGTGTGGGCTGTCATGGCGGATGTGTTCATCGAGCCCAGCCGTGCCTTTAAGACGACGGCCATGAAGCCACGTTGGCTGGTGCCGTTTGTGATCATCGTACTGGCGGTCTTCGGACAGCTCCTGGTCACTAATGAGATCCGGATGGACGACCTGGCTCGTCAGATTCGTAGCAATCAGACCATGGCACCCGAGGAGGCGGCGCGGCGACTGGCCAATATCGAAGCGCAGAGATCGCCGGAATGGCACTGGTCCGGGCTGGCCCATGGCCTTGGATTCGTAGCATTGGGAAAGGGAGCACAGCTCTTCCCCATGGCGGCGGCGATCTGGCTCGGACTTCAGTTCTCGATCAAGCGTCCCCGGTTCCGACATGTGCTGGGGGTGTGCGCCCTGGCCATGCTGGTCGCCCTGCCTGAGGCGGCGCTGTCATCGGCGCTGGCCCTTGTCAAGGGGACTACCGATATCACCCTCGGTCCTGCGGTACTGCTACCCCATGCCTGGAAGCACTCGCCGCTGTACAACCTGTGCTATCAGCTCGACATCTTCAACATCTGGATAGTGGTCCTGCTGATCATCGGGCTGCCCATCGCCACCGGCGTATCGCGCCGCCTGGCCGGCGTGACTGTTGGCTATCTCTGGGTGGTGTGGCTGCTGATCGCGATGTTTGTGGGTCGGCTGATTCAGATTACCTAGTTGTAGTGTGCCCGTGAAGGCATCGGCTTCCGCTGGTTCACAGTGTGCCGGCAAGAGCGGGGTTGAAACGGGCACACCGTGGACTGCGATTCTGGGAGCTTGTTAACGAAGCCGCGTATTCTCGAGATCACGTCATAGAGCTCATGCGCCTGGGGGACAGGCATAGCGATACCACTGTATGTCAACGGGTTAGGCTACCGAGGTTCGTCTGCACTGGGCCTCGCGGTGGCGTCGATGTGACTTTGTCCATGACCTTGCAGCGCGAACGTCTCGGTCCGACCATCTTGACCGCGCCGACCGGCGCTTCTCTGGTTTTGTGGTTGCTCCCGATATGATCTGCCCTATATTCATCGGGTCATCATGAGCCGACTACTGAACGAACTCAACGACGCCCAGCGCGATGCTGTAAGCACCACCGAAGGGCCGCTTCTGGTGATAGCCGGGGCGGGATCCGGAAAGACCCGTGTGTTGACTCGTCGACTGGCCTATATCCTCTATCAGCGACTGGCTCAGCCGCATGAGCTGTTAGCCGTCACTTTCACCAATAAAGCGGCCGGCGAGATGAAACAGCGCGTGGCCGAGTTGCTGGGCGCCGAGCTGCCTTACATGCAGGTCAGCACCTTCCACTCCTTCTGCGCCCGGCTCTTGCGTCAGGAGGGCGAGCGCCTCGGCTACGCCGACAATTTCACAATCTTCGACCAGAGTGACTCGGTCACTTTGGTCAAAAACTGCATCAACGAACTCGGCATTTCGGCCAGCCAGTTCGTCCCCAAGGCCCAGCTGCGCAAGATATCCAACGCCAAGAACAGCCTAACCTCAGCCGAGCAATTCGCCGCCGGCGCCCAGGGTTACTTCGAGAAGACAACAGCGGATATCTATACCCAATATCAGAGGCGTCTGCGCGAGTGCAACGCTATGGACTTTGACGACCTCCTGTTCAACGCCGTAGCGGTTCTGCGGAACTTCGAAGATGTCGGAAAACGATACCGTGAGCGCTTCAAGTATCTGCTGGTGGACGAATACCAGGACACCAACCGGGTTCAGTATCTGCTGCTGAAGACACTGGTCAACGAGCGGCGGAACATCTGCGTGGTCGGAGATGAGGACCAGTCTATCTATGGCTGGCGCGGCGCGGATATTCGCAATATTCTCGACTTCGAGAAGGACTTTCCCGGCGCGAAGGTAATCAAGCTCGAACAGAACTACCGATCCACCCGGACCATCCTCAGCGCCGCCTCAGGAGTCATCGCCAACAACAAGGCCCGCAAGGAGAAGCGGTTGTGGTGCGAGGGAGAAGGCGGCGATTGCCTCCTTCACCTGCAGGTTGATTCGGCCAACGATGAGGCGGTTGAGATTATCGACCTCATCGACAAACTGCGCGCGGAGTACCCGTTGCGCCAGATGGCTGTCCTGTACCGTACCAACGCCCAGTCGAGACCATTCGAAGAGCAGCTTCGGCGGCGCGTGCTGCCGTACCAGATAATCGGCGGCATTGCCTTCTACCAGCGAGCCGAGATCAAGAGTCTGCTGGCCTATCTCAAACTCATCGCCAATCCGCAGGATGACATCTCTTTTGAGCGTATTGTGAACTACCCCAGGCGCGGCATTGGCGGCAAGACCATCAGCAGGCTCGGCGAGGCAGCGCGCTCGGCGGGCAAATCGATGCTGGAAACCGCCACTCACCCACCCGCCCAACTCGACCTCGGTTCGAGGGGCAAACGGCTTGAAGAGTTCGCCACCCTGATCGAGAAGTTTCGCGCCAGGGCCACCGATGTGCCGATTGACATCCTGGTTCAGGACCTGGTCGATGAGATTAAGTTGGTTGAAGAACTTCGCAGTGATGACCCGATTATCGGCCAGACGAAAATCGAGAACATTGAGGCCTTTATCGAGGGCACCGCAGAATTCGCCCGTTCCAATGGCGAGGCGACTCTCGACACCTACCTGGCCGAGATATCGCTTTTCGCCGATCAGGACACTTACTCCGAGGTCGACGACAAGGTCACCCTGATGACTATCCATGCGGCCAAGGGACTCGAGTTCGACCTGGTCTTCCTGGTCGGTCTGGAGGAGGGTCTGTTTCCGCTGGAGCGAACGATCACCGATCCGCTGGAGCTGGAGGAGGAACGTCGGCTGTTCTACGTCGGCGCTACCCGCGCCCGCAGGCGCTTGATTCTCTCGAGCGCGGCCCGACGCTTTCGGTTCGGCGAAGTAGCTTCGATGGAGTCTCGCTTTGTTCGCGAGATTCCCGCCGAATTGATCGAGACCAGGAACTGCCGCCGCGCCCCTGCCTGGGACGCCCATGACTCACAGAGGGCAAGGCGAAACACCGTCTCGGCACATTCCCGGACTGCCTCCAAACCGACCGGCGTCCACTATGAGTATGACGAATCGGAGGGACTGCAGACAGGACGGATAGTCCACCACCCAACGTTCGGTCGTGGCAAGATTGTCAACACCGAGGGGTTCGGGGATGGTTTGCGCCTGGACATCATGTTCACGGGGATCGGCCTGAAGAAGGTCATGGCGCGCTACGCCCGGTTGAGAATCATTGGGTAGAGGATAGCAAGAGGCAGGATGCTGAGGAGCCCATCGTCGACATGCGGCAATGAGCCGGGCTCCGAAAGCAGGGCCCGGCTCCCAATGCCGACGCTGGGCGGAAGACCTTTGATCGTCACACCAGAACGTCCGATTATCGGACAATACCCCAAAATGCGTACCAACCGAACACCAGAATGGTGATCAGTTCACCAAAGGTGACGATCTTCTCAAGGATTCCCATGACTTCCTTCCGTGTCAAGGATTGCTGATAATGACCCGAGTTGTATTGGACCAAGCTCTAGCCTCGTCGGTTCCCCTGAAGAAAACCTGGAGACTGAAGCGTGTTTCCACCAGTTCACCATCTACCATGGCCGGTTGACACGACGTGTTGCTGTAGGCCAGTCTGACCCTGTCGACCAGATATTCGTGGAGCCTGTCGGACACTTCGGGATGGCGATCCGGTAAAGGCTCAAATCTGAGATAGCCGTTCGTCTGAAAATATAACCAGCCCCGTACGAAGGCCGAATCAGGAAGGAATCTGACACTGGGGCCTAGAGGGGAATCTTCAAGGACAATATCAGGGGGAGTGAATTTGGGTAACCGACAGATTTTCTCGTCGAACCGAAAGTCCGCTCGATATTCGCCTACTTTCAGCAAACTTTCGTCCTCTGGTAGACCGAAGTCGTAGTCCACCTCCATCGAAAGACCATACAAATGGTCATCGGAAGTGAATCCCCCTGAAGGGTAAGGGCACTCCACGCTGTCGATCGAAGGACCAAGATTCTCGCCGACTACCGGGGTCGCAACCGAGAGGATAACATCGGAAGAAACGTCACGTACAATTCTGATCTTGTCGAGAGACTTCAATTCCCGGTAACCCGTGGAAGTCTGCACGAATCCTCTGTGTTCTACGCTTCGATTGTCCGCACCTGCGCGAGAATTCGCTAAGTTGGCAGTCATCGAGGCTGCGTCCATATCGCCGCCTTGATTTTGCATCAGGAAGCACAGCGAGATAATCAGTGCCCCGGCCGCCAACACCAACGCTACAGCGAGCCACTGACACCTCTCCATGCCCTGCCTCTGACGAACTAGTCCTGCGATCGTGCCAGGACACGTGATCATGGCTTTCTTCCATTTACAGCAGTGTTATCCCTCTGTGCGTATTATATTGATCTTGGCGATTGCTGTCAAGCCTTATTTCTTGAAGGCGGTCTCTTGATCGGAGTGCCGCACAATTGACTTAACTTGGTTTAGTCTAGCCGACGCAGGGACAGACCTGCCACCATGCGGATCATTTGTCACCTATCGGCACAGTTGCTCTGCAGGCAGTTGCGGGAATTAGCCCACGCCGCCGCCATTGGTTTCCAGTTGATATTCGGTACGGACTCTCTCCAAACGCGCCGCCTACCCCTCGCCCCTGTGAAAACGCTCATCAGCATCGGTGTCCCTGGCCCTGTGTGAGCGAGTCTCCAGCCAACCGGTGCGGAACTCGATGGACTCATCGAAGGTCGGCACGTAAGGCTTGATGTCCAGCACCGGGGTGCCATTCAACATATCGACATCGCGGATATGCAGGGTGTTGCCCTCGATCCTCTCCAGGCGTACGACCGACAGGCCGATCGGATTCGGTCGCCGTGGCGCCCTGGTCGCAAACACGCCCCGCTCGACGTCGTCGAGATATGGCACAACCTTCAGCCTGTAGCCTTCCGATCGATGCAGGTGGTAGAGCACTACTATGTGGGAGAAACCATCCAGATCGGCCAGCCCATCCGCCAGATCCGGATCGAGCTCGATTGTGCCCCTGGCCCCGCCGGAGCGACGCGGCTGAATGGGCGTCCCTTTGGGCTCGATGAAGGGCGTGTGAATAACGCCGATTGACCTGTACTGTATCCTCATGATACGGTAAATTAAGGTGCAATTCGGGAACAAGCCAACCTCTTTCTTGTTGATCAAGGCTCCGCCCGGACGACATACTAGACTGAGTGGGCCCCTGTTGAGAACCCCGGAGATGATTGGATGGAATCGATAATAGATTGGTTTGGCGGCATAAACCCGATTCTGGCGGCCCTGATTGGTACCTGCTTCACGTGGGCAATGACCGCGGCTGGGTCCGCTGGGGTCTTCATCGGTAAGGAGTTGTCACGGCGCACCCTAGACAGCATGCTTGGTTTCGCCGCCGGCGTAATGATCGCTGCCAGCTACTGGTCGTTGCTGGCGCCCGCCATAGAGATGTCTGAAGGTGGGGCTCTTCCGGTCTGGGTCCCGGCCACCACCGGCTTCCTGCTGGGCGCGGTCGCGCTGCGCGGCATCGACATGGTTCTTCCGCACCTGCATCCGGGCCATTCTCGATCCGAAGCGGAGGGTGTCGAGACCTCGTGGCGGCGCTCTACCCTGCTGATTCTGGCCATAACCCTGCACAACTTCCCCGAGGGGCTGGCGGTCGGAGTGGCCTTCGGCGCCATTGCGGCGGACCTCCCGTCGGCAAGTGTGGCCGGGGCGGTGGCGCTCGCGCTGGGGATCGGTATCCAGAACTTCCCCGAGGGCCTGGCGGTTTCGGTACCGCTGCGACGCGAGGGCATGTCGAAGCTGAAATCGTTTTGGTACGGTCAGCTCTCCGGCACCGTGGAACCGATCGCCGGAGTCATGGGAGCCGCGCTGGTCCTGATTGCTCAACCCATCCTGCCGTATGCGCTCGCCTTCGCCGCCGGAGCTATGATCTTCGTCGTGATTGAGGAGTTGGTGCCGGAGTCGCAGACACAGGGTCACTCCCACGCCGCTACGATGGGTGCAATGCTGGGTTTCGCCGTCATGATGACCCTTGACGTTGCCTTGGGTTGAATACTCTGTTCATTAATGCTTAACACTACTTCGGGGAACCCACTCCGCCTTGCTGCGTTGGATGGTTAATATGAATGCACTTCTGACGTCAAACCGACGCTCCCGCCGTCCCGTAAGCTACTCCGGCAGCCGCGCCCGCAAGGCTCGCGTTCGTGGACTGATAAAAGAGGGCCGCCTGGAGGACCTGGCGGTATGGGCCGCGCAGGACCGCCATGTGCTGCGTCCCCTGGTCGGTCTTCTCTTCGATCCCGATGAACTCACCTGTTGGCGCTCCGTGCATGTCCTCGGGTTGACAGCCCCGCGGGTATTCGCAGACAGCCCCGACCGCATCCGCCTGATCATCCGCCAGCAGTTCTGGCATATGAATGATGAGTCCGGAAACATCGGCTGGTATGCACCGCAAGTGATCGGGGAGATGGTCGCCAATGTGCCGACACTTGTCAACGAATACGCCCACCGTCTGCCCGCTTTCTTCGTCGAAGAGCCGTTCGAGAAGGGTGCCTACTGGGCGGTGGCGCGGATCTCCGAGCATCGTCCGGAGGTCTACCGTGCCATTTCATCGAAGCTGGTTGCGGCCACCGCCGATTCTGACCCTGCTATTCGGTACCACAGTCTGCTGGCGTTGAGCCGGATCGACCCGTCAGCGGCACGCGATGCGGCTCTGCCGATGGTCGATGATGATGGCGAAGTGCGGTGGTACGATCGAACCTGCAAGGAGCTGGTGACCTCACGGATCTCCGAGTTCGCACAGACGCTTATCCGGTAGATTAGGAAGCGTCGTTTCGAAGGGCGGCCCAAGTTGCGGTCGGCTACTGAGTACATAGCCTCCCGCTTTCGCGGGAGTGACTTCTATGGATGGGTATCGATGCGGAGTGAAGTAGGTTCCTCTACACCGTCCTGCCCGCGCCGGATGCCGCGCTCAAACTTGCTCTGGGCGCCATTACGTGATGTCTGGCTGAGCTTGTCGAAGCCGACATTGCCAGCGGTCGAACGGTCATCTCAGGGTCATGCCGGCCCACCGCAGGAGCGATGGCTACCGGATCGTGGGCTTTTCAGCCTGCACTAAGTAGCGAGCTACCGAGCAAATAGGCTCCCGCTTTCGCGCTCTCAGAGATGACTTAGTTGGACACGACGACGATGTGGAGTGGGATGGGCTGCTCTCCCGCTCGTCCTGCCGGCGCAACCAAAACGGCCGCACCAGAGGTACGGCCGTCGATCATTCCCCGCATGTGTGACGAGGGCTATTTCTTTGTAGTCTTGCTGGCGAGTTGTTTCTCGCGTTCCTTGATAACCTTCTCAACCTCGGCAGCCACATCCTCTTTGATCTTCATCGTCTGTTCACCAAAGAGCGAGAAGCGCAACCACCGGCAGCCGAATGCGAACAGCGCGACATCGTCATCCCTTACTTTCTCGATCACTTCCGGCTCGACTTCGAATTTGTCAAGGAACGAGGTCTCGAAAACAAACTCGCGGAACTTGTCGATGTTGTAACACACCGTGAAGAACATTTCCATCTTCTTGGGCGTGACATTGTCGGGGTTGGAGAAGAATGTGTTGGTGGTGAGCCGCTTGAAGAGCTCGCCCTGCTCGTTGTACTCACGTATTCCCTGATCCTCCAGCCACTCATCGATGGTCTGTTCGTGCTTCTCGGCGAAGCCCTTGCAAACAGACTCTTCCAGCAAAAAGTAGAACTCCTTGTCGGCTGCTTCGGAGCCCTCACCAGGAGAGGCCAGCCCCAACGGATACATACGGCAAGCCCAGGGACGGTCCTGGTAGACAGCGCAGCCCTTCTCGCCGACAAACGGACAACTCTTGGCCTCGTCGTCGTTCATGTTCAACAAAACCACCGGATAGGTCAGGTTCTTGTCGAAGGGCATGATAGTATACTTGGACAGAAAGTCCTGACTCGACACACCGAGGTGATTCTTCAGGCGGATGATATCGTAGGGGGTCAGGAAGATATTGACATCGCCACAGCAGGCATTGAAACAACTGACGCCGGGATGGCAGCGAAAGCTGAAGGAATCGGTCGATTTCAGTCGAGGGTACTCCTTGAGCACCTCTTCTTTGAAGCGTTGAATCTCATCCATCAAGAAACTCTCAATCTACGATACCGTCTTTGAGGGCGCTGGGCGACCACACCGGCAAAGGTCCGGTTTCTTCGTTCTCGGGGTTATACCGGTGCCGATACGAGGCCTTCTGTTTGAACTGGCTCTTCATCCAGTCCCAACCTTTGACATAATAAGGACACTCGTCATTGAAACACACGTACTGGGCGTACAGACCCCAGGACGACTCCGCCGGCGGCATCCACTTGCGCATTCGGGCGCCGCAGTGCGGGCACTTTGATCTCTCGTCTTGTACCATCATAACCGTACTCCATTTCTCGCACCGGATTGAGACGGGCGCGGCTCCAACCACTTTATACCGCGTCGGCCTGGTATCCGTTTGCGATTAAAAATCCTCCGGGCTGGTATCCAGCCCGGAGGATGTATCGTCAGAGTCGGACCTATGACTCCGCACTTAAGGCACGGTGCTCCTCAGCCACCCATCAGCTCGTGTTCCTGAGCTTGCGGATAGAGGTGGAGCATCGGCCGCTTGATCATTTCCCACTCGTTCTTGTCGGGATCGAAGCGGCAGTTGGCAAACACGTGCCAATTGTCCTCGTTCATGGTGGGGAAGTCCGAACGGCGGTAGTAGCCCGGCCAGCGGGTTTCCTCACGGAACAGGATAGTGCGGGTATGAGCCTCGGCCTGCCACAGGCGCTGGACATTCTCCCAGCAGCGCATCAGTTCATGCAGATCACAGGCAGCCAGGTTCTCGGCATCCTCTTTGAGCATGCCCAGAAGTTCCATGGCCTTCTCCAGGTGAGCCTTGTTGGTCGAGAACTGCGCCGAGACACCAGCCACATACTCGTCCATGATCTTCTGCAGACGGAACATGAACGACTTCGGGCGAATATAGTTGGGGTTGACCTCATCATCGGTCGTGTAGTCCTTGTGCTGCTCGAAGATATCGAGCGGCTTGAACAGACCCTTCTTCAGCTCTTCAACCTGGCTCATATCGACGTTCGGCAGCGAGTTGTTGTCCATGATGAACTTGATCGCGGCCTTACCGACAATACGACCCTCGGCGTGGGAGCCGGAGGAGAACTTATGCGAGGAGGCGCCGGAGGCGTCACCAGCACAGAACAGACCCTTGACCGTCGACATATGGTCGTAGCCCCAGAAGTACTCTTTCTTCGTCTCATCGCTCTGGAGATCCTCCGGACCGGAAACCCAGGCGCCCGAAGCACCGGAGTGCGAACCGATGAAGTACGGCTCGGCGGCGGCGATTTCGGAGGACTTCTTCTCGGGCTCGACGTTGCTGGCCGCCCAGAGGATGGCCTGCGAGATGGTCATGTCGAGGAAGTCTTCCCAAGCCTCGGCCTCGAGCTCTTTGAGCTTCTTCTTGGCGGCCTTCTCGTCGCCGGCTTCGGCGGCGATCTTCTGGATCGCTTCCTCGGTGCGCATAAAGATCGGGCCCTTGCCTTCCATCACATCGAGCATGCCCAGCCAGTTGCGGAGGTTAGCCGGAATCGGCTTGACCAGACCGTACGGCTTCCAGTTTTCGAGCTCGTCGCGACGCTCGACCATGTAGCTGCCGCCCTCAGAGTTGGTGGCCTGCGATTTGAAAAGAAGGAACCAGGCCCCGACCGGACCATAGGCATCCTTAAAGCGGACGGGGATGAAGCGAACTTCCTGAGAAGTCATTTCGGCGCCGGCCTTCAGCGTGTAATAGGCGGAGGAACCGGAGTTCCACGGCGGGTACCAGGCACGACCCAGACCTTCACCGGTGCTGCGCGGCTTGAAAATATGCACCGCACCGCCCATGGCGCAGATCGTCGCCTTGGCTTTGAAAATGTAGAACTTGTTCTCGCGAGTCGAGAAACCGATAGCGCCAGCGACGCGATCGCCATCCATCAGCGGCTCAGTGATGAAAACTCGCTCGAAGTACTCGCCGCCCGCGTCGTTCAGGGCGTTCTTGGCGGCCTCGGCAACGATGATCTTGTACGACTCACCATTGATCATAAGCTGCCAGCGACCCTCGTGAACGTAGTTGCCGTCGGCGTCTTTCCAGATCGGCAATCCCCATTTCTCGTACAAGTGCACGGTGGAGTCGACATGACGCGCGATGTTGGCCACGAGGTCCTCGCGGATAATGCCCATCAGGTCCATGCGGACATAGTCCACGTAGTCCTTGACCGTATTCTTGCCCGAGGTCAAGTCAACGTACTGGTTGATCGCGGACAGACCCATGGCGACCGCGCCGGAGCGGTCCATGGCGGCCTTGTCGACCACGGTCACCTTGATATTGTTCTTCTTCGCCCAGTAGCACGCTTCCACAGCGGCGCCACAGGCAGCCATGCCACCACCCAGAATCAGCAGATCAGTGGTGACTTCAACAGTCTCGAAATTAGTCGCCATTTGAATGAACCTCCTGATTCCTTACTTGACGGTGTAGACTTCATTTAGCCTGAGAGCCTCGGGCTCGTTGCACAGCGCAATGCTGTTGATGTCGTCATGCTCGGCATAGCCGCCGGACGGCACAGCCTTGCCCTCTTCTGTGGTGCGGGTCGGGAACTTGAAGCGTTTGAGCATGCCGTTGCGGAACTTGACCGTCCACATGATAGCATCGGTTGAGCGCATCGGTGTTACCATTGCGCCCATCGGAACGAAATCGGCATAGCCACGAACTTCGATCGCCTGAACCGGGCAAATCTTCACGCAGCTGTAGCATTCCCAACACATCTCCGGCTCCTGATTGTAAGCCTTCATCTTTTCCTTGTTCAGGACCATCAGATCGTTGGGGCAGATGTACTGACAGGCGGTCTTATCGAGCGCCTTGCAGCCATCGCACTTCTCGACAATCACAAAACTCGGCATCAAATCCTCCTAACTGGATTGATAATGCTGTGGTCTTCGTTATTGCTCACTTTTCTATTGCTTCCAAAAAACTACTTCTTCTTGGCATCGCCGGTCGCATGACCGTGCATCTTCACTTCCACCCTCTCATCATCCTTCAGACCGCCATAGTACTCGCGCAGGATGGCCAAAACCTCCGGACGGCTGAATTCCGCAGGGACCTCGCCGCCCTCGGACAAGGCCTTGCGCAGAGCGGTGCCCGACAGGAAGAGGCGGTCTTCCTTTGCGTGCGGACAGGTCTTCATCGATGCCATGCCACCGCACTTGTAGCACCAGAAAGTCCAGTCGATCGGGAGCATCTGGCATTCCAACGAGCCCTCGGGCAGCTTGTGGAATATCTCCTGGGCATCGAACGGGCCGTAGTAGTCGCCCACGCCGGCGTGGTCGCGGCCGATTATCATGTGGGTGCAGCCGAAGTTCTGCCGGAAGACTGCATGCAGCAGGCCCTCACGCGGACCGGCATACCGCATGTCCAGCGGGTAGCCGCCCGTCACCACGCGACTCTTGTCGAAATACAACTCGACCAGAGTGTTGATGCATTTGACACGGACGTCGGCCGGGATGTCGCCGGGTTTCAGCTTACCCACCAACTGATGGATGAACAGACCATCGGATACTTCCAGAGCGATCTTCGCCAGGTACTCGTGGGAGCGGTGCATGGGATTACGAAGCTGCAGAGCGGCAATGGTCTTCCAGCCCTTCTCTTCAAAGATCTTGCGGCTCTCGGCCGGACGCATGTACAGGTCGCCGAAGTCCTTCGGGAAGTAACTCTCCGAAACAACTTTCACCGGACCGCCCAGATTGTACTTCTTCTGGGCCTTTACCATTTTGACACCAGGATGATCATCCTCGGTCGTACCGTACACGTGCTTGCACTCGAAATCCTTGTCGATCTCGTAGCACTCGGTCACCTTCATCGTGCCCATGATCTCATTGGTCTCACCGGAGATCAGGCATATCTCGGTGCCAGGCTCAACCTTCTCGTCGTGCGACAGCGTGATTGGAATCGGCCAGAAGACACCGTTGGCCATCTTCATGCTCTCACAGACACCCTTCCAGTCGTCCTTGCCCATGAAGCCTTCCAGCGGCGTGAAACCACCGATGCCCAACATAATCAGGTCACCCGTCTCACGAGTGGTCATGACAACCCTGGGCAGCGACTCGGCTCGCTTTAGCTCCTTCTCACGGTCGGTTCCCTCAAGCAAGAGTATCTTGAGTTCGTCGGCCCCATGCGGGGGGATCAGTTTCGATTGTGCCATTACAATTCCCGGTTTTTGGTGAATCTATTAACGTCTATAAGTATTTACGCTGTCAGAAATGGAAGCATGTGCTTTTTTTCACAATCATCAGTCGGCTATTACCGCCATACGAAACTATATCTATCCTCTTTGCCGGCTTGGCAGCATTCGCGTTATAGTAATTTTTTTCACAAGCTCTGTCAAGCCTGACGGAGTGGATTTTTTGCTTTTTTTCCCATTTTCGACATCCAGGACCTATTTGAAATCCGTTTTCATTTAACAAGTTAGAGAAACGCTCCAGCGCGTGATCTCGACCCGAGGAAAGTGGCCTTCGCAACCACCTGCTCAGGCAAGAATGGGGTCAAAATCACCAACACTCACCGCGCTGTGGTTACTAACGGAGGGCTTGCGACACCCGCGGAGGTGGTGATGCCCGGACGACAAGTTGGGGGCGTTTTTACGCCTATGGAGCCACTGCAGCACGTAGTTGAACGAAGAAACACTGAATCGAGCTAAAATCGACCGCGGAGAGCTTGTTATCTGTAATATCAAGCCCTAAAGCGTTCCTCCCCGACAGGTCCCGGCAACCTATCTCGCAATTCTCTATCGGTTGTGCAACAGCGACTTAGAGAGTGAATAGGAGTTGCTGGCATTGTTCCAAAAGAAGCCACGCTTGTGAAAAAGATAACGACAATCTGCTTGACACCGTCGCATTGCCTGGATAGATTGGGCCGTCGCAGAAGAGTATCTGTCGGTCAGGCCATTTGCCTGTCCTGTCTGGAGTCAACAAGGAGTGCGATATATGGCCAGCGCCAACCCGGTAAAGACCGATATCGACTTTGTTCGCTATGTTCGTCAAGCAGGCGGCGACACGGTCAACAAGTGTTATCAGTGCTCAACGTGCTGCACCGTCTGTAATCTCTCGACCGCCCAGCGCCCGTTCCCGCGCAAGGAAATGCTGATGGCCCAGTGGGGCCAGCAGGACAAACTGATGTCGGACCCGGATATCTGGGCTTGCTATCAATGCAACGACTGTACGGTCCACTGCCCCCGTAACGCCCGGCCCGGCGATGTCCTGGCGGCCTTGAGGACGGCGGCTTACAAAGCCTTTGCCTTTCCCCAGTTTATGGGTCGGGCCCTGGCCAGCCCCAGAGCTCTTCCGCTTTTGTTCGGCATCCCTACCCTCATTCTTCTGGCCTGTATCTTTGCCTTCGCTCCCACCACTGAGACCGGCGAGTTCGTGTTCATGACAGCCGAGGTAACCGACTTCGACCTTTTCCTGCCCCACAGTTCAGTTGATGCCCTGTTCGTCATCGGCAACATTCTGATCTTCATATTCGCAGCGGTTGGCTTCACCAGGTTTTGGAGGCAACTCAAAGTCCCGGGAGCTGATAGACAGGTTGCTTTTGTCCCGGCGGCTCTGTCGGTCCTCAAGGAGATCTTCAGCCACAGTCGCTTCGACAACTGCGAGACCAACAAACCGAGGATGGTGGGGCATATGCTGCTGTTCTATGGTTTCGTAGCGGCCATGATCACCACCGGCTGCATCTTCGTCTTTGTCTTCGCGCCTCATTACCTGCACATGCTCGGACTGGAGAGCCTCACGCCATGGTTCAGTGTGCCTATCAGCCTGCCGCATCCTGTCAAGTTCTTGGGGGCTTTCGCCGGCCTGGCCCTGATGATCGGCAGCCTGCTCCTGATTCTCCGGCGCATCCACCAACGCGACGAAGTGGGCGCTAATGGCTACGCCGATCAGTTTTTCCTGTACCTGATCTTCGGAGTCGGCGTAACCGGCATGTTCTCGTGGATATTCCGTGTGACCACGCCGCCGCTGGTGGCTTACGTGACTTACTTCATCCACATCCTGGGAGTGTTTGTCCTGCTATGGTATATGCCCTATTCCAAGTTCGCCCATATGATCTATCGCACCCTGGGGCTGATCTACTCCCATCAGATTGGAAGAGTACCGCGGCAGACGCTGTGATTGCACATTGGCCGGGCACAAATCCGCCCCGTTGCTGTTAGGAGAAACTGAGATGAACGTCATCAGCCGGTGCTGGTGACTGCGGCAGGACGAGATAGCTAACCAATAATAGATTCTCAGTCAGGTCCACGGGACCACGAGAGGAGCAAAGAAAATGTCGACTAAGGAAATCCAGGAGAAGCTCGTTAACAACATGCGTCGCTGGCAGAAGATAGAGGATGCCTCGGTAGCCTCGACCGGTCGTGTCATCGAAAAGACCGACAACCCGATCGTACGCTTGATCATGGAGATCATCCAGCGCGACTCGCAGATGCACTACCGCGTTCAGGACCTGATCGCCGACTCCCTGGAGGGCAAGACCATTGTGCTGAATCCCGAAGAGCTGGGCGAAGTGTGGGAGATGGTCGAACAGCACATCAAGCTCGAGAAGAAGACCATGGAACTGGCCCAGGAAGCCCTGGATGCGATCAAGGACAAGAAGATGAATGTCCAGCAGTACCTGCTGGAATACTTGATGATCGACGAGGACAAGCACAACAAGGTCCTGGAGAAGCTTGAGATGATCAAGAACCAGATGTATCCCTACGGTTGATCCGAGCCGAGTACACTTGATTCGGTCACGAATGCCGCCCCCGGAAACGGGGGCGTTTTTCTTACCGCACGCTCGGCAAAGCGGCATCGAGTCATCGGGTCTCTGCAAATGCGGGGGCACTCAAGCCGGGCCATCATCTTGGACAAGCATTTCGCAACATTCGAACCGAGGGGCACATTACACCGATGGTCGGGCTTTGCCTGCGAATCGCATTAATGGTCCTGAAGCTATCAAGCTAGTCGTCACAGCAGAGTGTTCACACTTTCACGCTCGGTCAGCGGGTTCTGTTGAGAACCGCGCGCACGAGCACAATCACTAAGTGGACAAGAACGGCATTGACGGTCAATACCAGTGGCGCAATTCGCGTTGGAGCCCGAAGGAGCCGAACTATGAAGGGCGACTCGGCATACTCCCGCCAGCGGTCCCGGAACACTCGAAGAGTAGAATCCCCCGTAATTCGGTACAGGGAATCCAGTAACTCAATGTGAATCTGATGGTAGTCTCCCCCGACCGGATTGCCGAGCACATCGTAATAGGAATGCCCGTTACGGTCATAGCGATGGACAAAGTCGGTAAGAGACTTGTACCCCCTCAAGAACAGGAATTGGGCCGTTGAATCGTGGGTGTATTCGTACAGCTCATACAGCCCAAGAAGCGTGTAGAGCATGCCGTTAAGCACTCGCGGGTCTCTTCCGTCAGGGGCTGCGTACTCCTCGTACCACCAGCCGGTTGACCCGTCCAGGCTCTTGTGAGTGACGCCACCGGAATCGACATCGACGAAGAAGATGCCTAACAGATTGACGACCTGGCGCAGGTAACTGTCATCGCCCGTGGTTCGATGAGCGAGAACCATCACCTGTAACGCCTGAGCCTGAGCCATAGCAGAGAGCCAGTATCCCGGCAAGCGATAACGAGGGTAGGCAAAGCGGTAGGGCAAAACAGCGCCATAGTCCCGGATCTCGGCGCTATCGACCAGCCAGTCCGCGCAGTTGAGAGCGCGCCTCCGGTAGTCGCCATCGGATTCAGTCAGCCTGTCGAAGTAGTAAAAGGCCTGCTGGCAGATCGAGACCGGATTACGCTGAGGTCCGATCCTTACCCCGTCGAGGTCACCGTAATCGACGATCGGTATACCCAGGCTGTCCATGACAACCGTGGTTCCATCGAATCGGTTCGCTCCTGACCAAAGAGCCTTCGCCTGGCGGAGTATCCTCTCAGTCTGCGATTCCGTAACTTCGACGAGTAAAAAGGCCGCAATAACCGATGCGATGGCGATGGCGATCTGTTCGCGCAGGAATTTCAAGAGGCCGGTCCAGGGATTACCGGCGATTGCAGGGACGGCCGTCTGACCATCCCTGTGTCCCGTGTACTGCCACCGGTGTTTAACTACATCCGTCTCTCAAGCTCAAATAACCAACTCCGCCATGAACCCGCGCGTGTCGAGCTTCTCACACGTGTAGATCATGTCCTTTACCTCGGTCTGACGATCCGATGAGAGCAGACCATCGGCCAGCGCATTGAACTTCGAAGTCAGGTCCTCGTCGGTCATCTTCTCGCGCGGGTCGCCCTTCGGATACTCCAGGTATTCCGAGAACTCCCGGCCGTCAGTGGTCCGCACGACTACCTTCGATGGCTGCTTGGCCGGGAACATCTTCTCAAACTCCTCTGAGGCCTCTCCCTTGATCTTGTCGATGACCGCCCAGATACGTTCATCTTTGAGCTTTTCTTCGCTGAACGATCGAGTAGTGATCTCACGATCGACAATCGCCGCCGCCAGGCAGTAAGGCAGCGAGTGGTCGGCGGTCTCACGTGACTCCGGGCGGTACTTGTGCGGATCGAAGAGGATGTCACAGGCCCGCGCGATGGTGGTGACCACGACTTCCTGGATCTGTTCGGGCTTGATATCGTTTTTCGTTACAGCCTTCAACAGCGCGCTCAAGTGGGTGTGCGTGAGGGCTTCAGTTGGGAAGGCCTTCATGCTGCATTGCATGATGCGGAACGACTTGCCGAGGCCGTCGACCATGGTCGGCACATCCCAGTCCGGCCCAAAGACATCCATCAGGCCTTCCTTGCCCTCGAAAACCGCCTCGGTGCCGCTGTAGCCCCGCTGGGCCATAAGAGCCGCAAAGACACCGCTCTGCACCGCCATCGGATCAACAGTGTTCTTCATCATGGTCAACTTGCCCGCAGTCGGACAGCCTATGGTGTGATTGTGAGAGCCGTTGATGCCGATTGCATGGACCATCTGGTCGACTGTCAACCCGAGCAGCTTGCCGGCTACTATCGGGGAAACGAACTGGGTCAGGGTGGCGTGGTGCCACTTGCGTTCGCGAACACCCGGCTTGGCGAACTCGCACAGCCGCTGCTCGAATTCGTAGGCAATGACGATCGCGACGATGACATCCTTCATGCTCGCGTCCACAAGCTCACCAACGGCGAGCGCGGCCGGTATCAGGTCGGAAGGATGCGACGGGTCCTCTTTCCAATAGATGTCGTTGAAATCCAGAGCGCGGACCATCAGCGAGTTGACGAGTGTGGCGTTGACCGCCGGAATCCTGTCGCCGAAACCGATCAGCGTAGCTTCTTCCTTGCCCGCCATCTCCTTGTAGATGTCGCGGAGAATGTTGACATCCTTTGTGTGGTAGCCGCCGTAGGCGCAACCAACCGAGTCGTAGAGGTAGCGCTTGACTTCATCGATGACCTCGCCAGGCAGGTCGTTGAATTTCAGGTCGATCGCGAATTCGGCGATCTGACGGGAGATAGTTGGTTTGTCGTTCATAGTTCTGGATTGGGTTTAATGATAATGTGTCTTCGCTTCTTCGTAATGTGGTCGGGATCCATGTCAGGACCGATAGGGTCCTGACCTACTGACCTCCCTGCAACCTCTCTCTTACCCAGGCCTCCAGGCCGCCGGATACTATCAACTCCTGCGCCGCCGCACCCAGCGGGCCAAGCAAATACAGCTTACCATTGGCCTTCAGCACCGAGTCGGCGAAGTCGATAGTTGCATTCCAACCGGTGCGTACAGTCAGCTTGTCTTCACCGAACTCCGCTTTGAGATCGTCTACCAACTCCGGGCAATCAATGGCTAGAAATCCGTTGTTAACCGCGTTGCGCTTGTACGTTTGCGAGAATGAACCGCCGATCACGAGGCGAATCCCGCGGTGTTTCAGCGCCGTGGCCGCCTGTTCGCGCGATGAGCCGGTGCCGAAATTGAACCCGCCGACAAGGATATCCCCGTCCCTGACCAGACTGCCGAATTCGGGGTCATAGTTCTCCATGACGACTTCGGCCTGCTGCTCAGCGGTGAAGTCATCCTTGTAGGTATACTTGCCGGGGTAGATTCCATCGGTATTGAGATTGTCCTGATGGCAAAAGACCAACTCACCCTCAATGGTCGTTGGAAATCCATCGACAATTCTCACCGGCGCCGTCTTGCCGCTCGGCTTATCAACGACAGTACAACTTCCGACCGGCCTGGTATCGTCGAATTCGCTGGGCATGTCGATGTGGCCCGAGACGGCCGAGGCCGCCACCACGGCCGGTGAGCCGAGATACGCCTCCGCGCTACGCGATCCCATGCGTCCCTTGAAATTCCGGTTGGTGGCGCTGATACCGACCTCATTGTCCTGAAGCAGTCCTTCGCCGAGGCCAATGCATGGTCCGCAACCCGGGGGCAACGGCCGCGCGCCCGCCTCTATAAGGGTTTTCCAGTCGCCGCGCGCTTCGCTCTCCGCCTGCACTTCATTAGAGGCCGCGGCGATGTAAAACTCCACTCCGTCAGCAACCTTCTTGCCCCGCACGACCTGGGCCGCCTGCGCCAGATCGGCCACCCGGCTATTGACACAGGACACCAGGTAAGCTTTCTGAATGGTCACCCTGGCCTTGCGCATCCGGGAAACCGGTGTCATGGTCTTGACATGGTTCGGTCCCGAGACATGGGGCACGACCGTTGCAAGATCCAGGATCAACTTCCTGGCGTAGTAGGCGTCGCCGTCGGCCACGAGGACGTTCTTCTCCAGTTCGGCAAGGTGTTTTCGATTCATTCGCGGGTGTTTTCCGTCCTGTCCGTCCTTGTCCGAAGGCACTCCGGCAAGGCCGCGCTTTCCGATCAGCTCGACACGCCGCTCAATCCAGTCGAGCGTAACCTTGTCGACCGGGAATACTCCCGCCAACGCGCCCCATTCGGTGGTCATGTTGGCGATGGTCAGGCGGTCGTCAAGGGTCAGTGCCGCCACTCCCTCACCGCAAAACTCAATAGCGTGGTTGAGGACCTCATCGTGGTTGAAGAACCCACACAGCGTGACAATGACATCCTTGCCGGTCACACCGGGTTTGAGACGGCCCTTCAACTGGCACTTGGCCACCGGCGGGACTTGCCACCAGGTACGACCGGTGGCCCAGATGGCGGCGGCGTCGGTGCGAACGATTGGAGTCCCCAGCGCCCCCAAGCCCCCGTACATATTGGAATGACTGTCGGAGGCTACGACCATGGTCTGAGGCCAGGCGTAGCCTTCCTCGCACATGATCTGGTGTCCGATGCCGCGCCCGGCCGGGTAGAAGTCGATTCCCATCTTCCCGGCGAAGGCCTCGATCTTGGCGTACTTGGCCAGATTGGCTTCGCTGGTATCCTGAACATTATGGTCCAGGGTGAAAACCGGCTGGCGCGGATTAGCAACTTTGGCCGCACCGATCGACTCGAACTTGGGTATCACCGCGCCGGTGTTGTCATGCGTCATCACGTGGGCCGGGCGAACGGAAATGTAGTCACCGGCGTGCACCCGCTGGCCCCCATCAAGCCCGATCGCAAACCGCTGGGCGATCTTTTCAATCAGGTTCTGTCCTTGCTCACTCATCTAAACGGCCCCTTGAGCCGGTCGCTACTTGACCAGCTCGAAATCTATGAAGTCGGCGTGGTGAAAGACAATGCTCTCGGGCAGTCGCTTCTCACCCGCGCCTTCCTTCGAGTGTGTTGCGATTACATGCATCACCTCCGACGGCAAGCCATGCTTGAAGGCGAGCCCGACACCGCTGAACGGATGGCGGATGTGCTTGCCGTAATCCGACTTAACCGGCTTGCCGTCAACGATCTCGAACTCCATCAGCTTACCGACATCGGCCAGCAATGCTCCGGCGATCAGATAGTCGCGATTGATTCGGGTCTTGCGTTCAGCATGGACCCTATCCAGCACATCATCGCAGGCGATACACATCAGACAGACGGCCCGGACATGATCTATGAACGTAATCCGGACATTCTCGGCCAGCAGCGTGAACGGGATGTTCCTCAGGAGTTCCTCGGTCCAACCCCGAAACTCGACTGCTTCCTGCCAGCAGGCAATGACTTTGTCCTGCAATGACTTGTCCTTAATTTGTCCTATTTCCGGCAGTAGCCTCAAGAGCATCTCTTTCATGGTTACCTCACAGAGTACGGTGTATGGTCGCAGACATATCGAACCGCTCGTCGAAATCCGATAGAATGGGCCGAGCCGGCGGCCGCGTCCTTTCCTCAGTCACAAGGTTGCTAATAATATGCGTCCACTCATTGGAAATCAAGGGGATTCGCGGAGTGGAGGATGTCCGACCATGTGCCTGCGCCGCCGGAAACACTCGGTCACCGGCTGCTTTCTCGAAATGCAGCGTCCGCTAATGTGGCTGGACGTCGGGCTTTCTGATAGCCCCCCGATGGCCCGATGACGTCGCGAAGACAAGCCCCGCGTGTATGCGAGATAGACCGTTGCACCGCGTAGCAGCCGGTCTTACCTCGTCCGATCTGAAGCACGCCCCGCCAATCACCGACTAAGGACTCTTTCAACATGCCCATCGGGCCGGGTTAAACGCGATTTCGGGCAAAAAAGTGGCGCGCAGAGGACTGGTGCCATCCCTACGCGCCGTGCAGCAAGAGGAATATGTGAGGGTCTACTTCGGGGCTACTTCGGCTCTAATTCGACGTAAGACGCCGAGCGGGCCGGAGCCTTTTCACAATCGTGGTTCAGCGCCACCAGCAAGCGTTCTCCGACCTGCGCAACACCGCCGATCAGGCCGGCAGTCAGGGCCGATTCGACGGAGCCGGGCAGGTCCGGGTGGTGTCTGGTGGCTCGAAAGCGGCTTATATCGGCGCCCAGGATGACACCGGTCACATTGCCGACGAGGTCGCACACCGCAACGCGGAGTTGATTCTCGGAGACTATATCCGGGTCGTCAGACGGCCGTCGCAGGTCAACTACGGCAGTCGGGCACCCATCTAGATCAATGGTCCCATGAAGCCGACCGCATATGATATGACGTTCGGCGCTCGATTCGCAACCGGGAACGCCATGACGGGATCGATTCACGTCGAGAGTAGCCAGTCGGATTAGCCGTCGCAGTTGGGTTGACTCATCAGCGGTCTCGCTCGAAGGTAGATCACAAAGAGGCGGGAGGCCTGGCGCTCCTCCCATCCTCTCCGAGACAAACAATGGTCCCGCCCCCTTCGAACAAGCCCCCCTTTCAGGCTGACCTGTCCGGTCGGCCTCCGGGCCTCCCCATTCGCCGACAAGCGGCTCCTCGCCACCGGCGCCAGGAACTCGACGACCACTACCGGTCTCTCTGCAGTCCCCCTCTTTGCTCCCCGTCGGCCACCTCCGTGTGAGCCGGTTGAGAGTCGATCGATCTGTGGTGCGAGTATCTTGCATAATCAGCGTGCGTCATCAATGCCAAGTTCTGTTCATGTTTTCGGTCTCGGACTGAGATCGTTGATGGCCTGCTGATGGCTAGCGATTGGCTATGTGCGATAGACAACCGGGTCGCCGGCGCCCGGGCCTTCTGAACGCTCAGGGCCGGTTGACTGGAGAATTCCGCCGGCCGCGACTATTGGGCAAGGCTGTTCAGGTAAGATGAGAGGTTGGCATCACTCCCGGCAAGACCAAGCTTGCGGCGGATCTGCTTTCGCTGGTTGTGGACTGTGTGCACCGAAGTATGGAGGGCCTCGGCGATATCCTTCGAGCTCAACCCGGCTTTGATCATGTTGCAGATTTCTGTTTCTCGGGGTGACAGGCTGCCGAAGCGGCGCTCAAGACGATTCACGAACGGGGACGTTATGTCGACCAGGCAGCTCTCCGCCAGGTCGACGTATACGCAGGAGTCATCGCCGACCTTGCTTCTCAGGGTACGGAGGAGTGGCAGGATGATTCGATCGACGTTGGATTGCAACTGACTTTGGACTGCCTTCTTCTCGCCTTCGATCTGAGACATAATCTCCTTGAGGGCGATATTCTTCTCCATCAGGGACCTCTGCTCTGCCGCGAGTGATTCGTTGGCCTGCTGGAGCTTCTCCTCGACCTGCTTTTGCTGCGAAATGTCGGTGAGGACGGCGAAGCCACCGACGAAATTGCCCTTTTGATCGAAAAGCGGCTGAGGGGCGACCAGTGCCGGAATCTTGCGGCCGGATCGAGCGTACCATTGCATCTCATGGGGCGCACTCGCCTTAACGCGGCGTCTGGCCATCTGGTCGTAAAATATCTCCAACCCCGACTCATCCAAGAACGCCGCCAGGGTGAGTTGGGTAACTTCCTCGGGTGCATAGCCGAGCATCCGGCCCAGGCTGTCGTTTCCATAGGTGATTTTGAAATCGATATCGAAGATGGCCAGCCCTTCGCTCATGTTATCGACGAGTAACCGGTAGCGCTCTTCGCTGGCCTCGAGTTCCTGCTGGGCTCGCTGGCGTTGGATAACCATCCAGAGGTCCTCCATCAGGAGAGTCAGCAAGCGGGCCTCGGATTCGGTGTAGTCGTCTTCGCGGTCGGCCACTCCGGCAATCATCACCAGCTCTCCATCGGAGATCACGGGAACACTCAACTGCCGTCTCAGCGGTCCGTGGTCTCCGGGGTAGTCGCGCTTGAGCATGTCCCTGGACAGCGGCTCATTGACTATAAGCGTGTGCCCGGTCCGGGCTGTCTCGGCCCAGCTGTCGGCGGAGTCAACACGGCAGATCAGTGGGCGATGCCCTATCACCTGCTCAGCCTCCGCCGGGCGGGTCCAGGCTGGAATCTCCAGCAGCCCTGCTTCACGGTCGACGAGAGCAACGAAGCCGACCCGGCTGCGGGTTAGCTCAATGGCCTGCCCGAGCGTGTATTCGTATATTCGCGACTGGTCGGCCATGCACATTCGGCTGAGAATGAGGGTTGCCTGGAGACGGGCCTCGGTCAGGCGCGCCTTCTCCTGCTCGCGGCGGCGATCAGTGATTTCGTGACCGGTAGCCACTATCAGAGTAGCATCACTGCCCCGATCGACAGCCTGCTGAAGCGACCAGCTTACTACCCGCGACTCATCGACGGCAGGCAGGCAAGACTCATGCACGACCGGCCCATCGGAGTATTGGACGCGCGACAGTACCTCAGCAGGAATAGCCCCGAGGTGCGAACCGACCAGCTCGGCCACGGGCTTTCCAAACAGGCCCGCAAGTGCCGGGTTGGCCCGGTGGACGACGCCCCCGGCATCAAGTACTGCTATTGGAATCTGCGCCTGCTGAAACGCCAGCCGATCAAGAGTGGTCGGATTGCTGCCACCTGTTCTCGCCTTTAATCTGAGTTTGTGCTTGGCCGGTGATGGGGCCGTGGGCTTTCTTGACGTATCGCAGGCAGAACTACTCATGTGTGCTACTATCCGGCATTGTCGATTCTTGTCGCTTTGTCGGCATTAATGCGCAAAAACTATACAGGTCGAGAAGGGAATTGGCTATTTTCATTAGCCATGGCCCTTCAACGGGCGCATATGCTGCACACCCCGGGCAGGTATAGAAACTTGCCGAAGCGGCATACGTATGAAGGGACGTACGGGGCCGAATTACGCGGTCCTGACAAGGAAGGCGAGTTGTGACTGCGTTATGACCAGATTCGGCGACAATAACAGGTGCGATCCGCATTGGAATCGACCGCGGTTAGAGGACCCATGGGATGTCCACGGTCCCGACCGTCGACCGCGGATACGGGCGGCGTGTTTCGACCTGCGGCGAACGGCTTGTGGGCTCATTCTTGTCCTGGCGGCCCTGCTGCTGGCGATGTCCTCCAGCCATGGTCAGTCGGCTCCGCTGCCGCCGGATGTGTCGGACAGAAGCTCCGGAGACAGTCGCGGCCCGCAGCCGGAGGATCGAGAGGCCCGCCAACTGGCCATAGATTATGTCGATATTCTCTCGCAACTGCGGATTCTGACCGATGACTATCGCAGCTACTATCGCGATATCTCATCGAGCCGGGATGACGATTATTACCGGGCGCTGGAACATCTTTGGAAGGCTATCAGGGATTCGTCGTTATATTTCGACTATACCGCCTTCGCTGATCAGCTCGAGAACTGGCAGAGCCGGCTTGAGGACCTTGAAGAGCGTCTGGCCGAGAAAAGACCCGAACAGCATCAGGCGATCAGTGGATCGCTCGAAGAGCTGAATGATGAACTAAACTGGCACAGGGAGAAACTCGATGAGCTGCGGGAGGAGCTCGAAGAGATCGAGGATGTTCGCAGGCGCGGTGTCTACGACGACGATCAGCTTGAGGTCGAGATAGACGATATTCAACGGGAGATGAGCCAGCACCAGGCGGCCCTGGTCGAGATTCAGGCGAAGATCCGGACCCATCAGCAGGTTGTCGGCCGCCAGCCGGCCGACCCGAGCCTCTATCGACTCACCAGGAGTCTGCGTCGAGAGCTTGATGTTGTCTCCGAATTGCTCTCGGAGGATGTGCTCAAGCGCATCGAGTCCAACGAGGAGATCGAGGCGGCAGTCAAAAACCAGGTGCGAGTCCTTGTCGGGGAGTCAGATGACGGGCGCCGGAACCTGGTTGTGAACGTCGACGGACTTGACGGTTGGAACAAAGGCATCACGGTCACAATCGATACGGCCGGTATTCATGGCGCCCCGGTTGTGACCTGGGAAAGCAAGGTCAAACCGCCCAGGCCGGATCAGCCACCTAAGCCGCCGAAGCCGGAGGTGAATATTGGCGGGCGAACCACGGTCTTCTCAGAGCGGGAGGGACAGATTAGTATCGTCAAGGAAGCCTATGACAGCGTCGAAGTGCTCACTGCACAGCCGGTCTATGTCGTCTATCCGACGGGACAGCTCGAAGTCGTCGGTTGGCAGCGACCCTGGGTGCGCGCGCGCTGCGACCTGAAGGTTTCGGCCGCGACGCGAGAGAAGGCTGAGCGCCTTGTTAACCAGATTGAGATGCGTCTTCACCGTCGCAGTGACGCAGTCTACATCGAATCTGATGCTCCTGACCTGTCGGATCCCAAACTCAAGGTCGATCTCAGCCACATTACGATTCACATGCCGGTCTCCAACCCGCTGGCAGTTCAGTCCAGTTCCGGCCGGATGCAGGTTAGCGGGATGGAGGGGGGTCTAAAGGTCAACGGCTCCAATACTGCCATCACCCTCGATCGAGTAACCGGCGGCGTGGAATTGGGGGGCAACCAGGCGGACATGATTCTCAACAATGTCAGGGGCGATATCAGCGCCCGGAATGCCTACGGAGCCCTTCGCCTGAGCAGGTGCGACGGCCTCATCAAGCTCAAGAATCTCAACGCCGAGATCAGTCTGACCAATTGCTCCGGAGCCGCCGAAGTCGACAACAACGGTCCGGTAATGATCAGTCAATTCGATGGCCCGGTGACAGTGCGAAACACCAACGGTCTAGTCCAGATCGACAATGTCTCCGGCGACCTTTCGGCCCGCACATCTCTGAAGCCCATTTACGTTTCCAACGTATATGGCGCGGTGTCGCTGGAAAACACCAACGGGGCTGTTCACTCGGAGAATATCGCCGGTAAACTCCGGGCCACAACATCGCGGGCGCCGATCTATGCGGCCAGGCCAGGCGGACCGGTGGTGCTGTCAAACCGTAACGGCAACATCGAGCTTCTTCTGGAACACGGCCTCATTGGTCCGTCGCGGGTTGACGTCTTCGACGGTCTCGTCAACCTGCGTTTGTCCGGAAGCCTTGACTTGCTCCTGAATGTGGAGTCGATAGGCGGACAGATTAGCTCGTCGTTGCCGCTGGCGGTGCAGCAAAGCGGAGAGCGGCAGTCCGCCAGTCTTGCGCTTGGCGATGCCTCACAGGCGTTGAATGTCACCGGGACCAACTCCGATGTCCTGATCTACGAGACACGATAGAACTGGTAACCTGCAGGGCATCCTGAATCCGCGACCAACCCCTGATTCCCCGTTCCATTGGGACCTTGCCCCACCTCTGCCAATATCGTTTATTGCGGGATTCGGAACGCCGACGATCCGACATATAGTATAGGACGACATCGCTGAAGGTCCGATGCGTATAATATGTGGATGAACAGACCAGTTACAAAGCTTTTCACCGCCATCCTTTTGGGGCTAATCTGGGTTCTTCCGGCCCACGGGGCCAAGTATGCCGGCGATCCGTTTTCGCTTGGTGTGGGAGCCCGGGGGCTGGCCATGGGTGGGGCGACGATCGCGGGGCCGTATGACGCCACCGCAGCCTACTGGAATCCGGCCGGGCTGGTCGACCTGCATGGCCACAATGTCGCCGCCATGCACGCCGAGACTTTCGGCTCGCTGCTCAACCACGACTTCCTTAGCTACGCCCGGCATCACGACAACGGTACATCGAGGATTACTGCCTGGGGGGCCTATCTTTACTATCTGGGCGGCGGCGGCATCAAAGTCACCGCGGTTGACCCTGGCACCAATCGCTACTTTGTGCTCAACGAGGAATCCCACGCCGATGTTCTTCTGGCCGCGAGTATCGCCGGGCGACTGAACACCAAACTCGATTTCGGGGCCACAGCCAAGATCATCCATAGGGATATCGGAACCGAGTCGGGAAAGGGGCTGACAGTGGATTTCGGGCTGCGCTGGCGCTGGCGACCGTGGGTCAATGTCGGCCTGATGGTTACCGACGCAACCAGTGGGTTCATCCGCTATTCGGGTAAGACTTTCGACCAGGGGGCGCACACCGAGTCGATCTATCCGACGGTCAAGCCGGGGTTGCTGATCAGCCACGGCTGGCGCGACTTCACCGGCAGGATGGCTGTTTCTGGTGATATCAAGTTCGAGAACCTGGACCAGGCCGCCCAGTACTACGCCGGTTCATTTTCGCTCGATTCCCACTGGGGCTGGGAGATAGGCTGGCGCGAGATGGTATTCGGCCGGTTTGGATTCGATGTCGGGCGATTTACCGCGGGCGGGGGATTGAATGTGCGCAATGTCGCAGTTGACTTCGCGTGGCTGCATCATTCGGAGCTCGATGAGACCTTCCGGGTCTCGGCATCTTATCGCTGGGGGGAGTAGGGGGAACTGTCCCCAGGGCAGAGCTTTTGGCTGTGAGCTTCGTAAGACATTCCTGACATCTAACGGGCTCTGATATACACCCATCATGGATGGCTGCTTCTTAATCAGCCTATAGTCTTATGGTTACGGGGAATTGGGTTCGTTTCATCGATTCGCTGTTTGAGAGTGTTGCGATTCTGTGTTATAACGCAACCGGGCGGCCACCGAATAACAAGAGATACCCTTGCTGAAGGCAATCCAACTGCAGATTAGACCAGAGCTGTTGGTTTTTCGGAGTCAGGCAAGAACCGCCGCAACCGAGGAGGCTGCGGCGGCAGCAAAGTCACTCCAATAGTCGAATATGTGCTATTTCAGCAGAATCATCTTCTTGCTCTGGGTGAAGTTGCCCGCCTCGACCCGGTAGAAGTACACCCCGGAGGAGACCGGTTTGCTTGATTCGTTGCGGCCATTCCAGGAGATCGAGTGATAGCCTGCGGGTTGGTGTGAGTCGATCAAGGTGACTACCTTCTGCCCCAGGATGTTGTAGATAGACAGGTTAACCTCCGAGGGAGCCGGGAGCGAGTAGTTGATAACAGTACTCGGGTTAAAGGGATTGGGATAGTTCTGCGAAAGGGCATAGGCGTTCGGCATGACAGGCGCCAGTCGCTCGGTCTTCACGTCGATGGGTACCCTCTGAGCGTTGCGGTCGACAGCCAGTGTGAAGACGTGCCGGGGAGGCTGAGGGGTTATGGACGAGGGTCCAGACCGATAGTGTATGCTGAGAATCCGCATGTCACCTGCGGGCAGGACAGCGGCTCCCTCCATATCCAGGACCCCGATGTCAAGGACGCCCTCAACCGCCCGCCAGTAGATCTCGATTCCCGGGTAATCCCCCTGGAGCGTCACGGAATCAATACTCGTACGCACCGGATCATAATGGAACCTCTGTTGCCAGCCGGCGACCGGTGTGCTCAGATCGGCCTCTACCGCAAGCGCCAGCGAACCTCCGTCTATTTGCATCGGCGTCAGCTTACATGACGAATGGGCAGATCGTATGCCCGTCTTCGCCAGTCCCGGTGACGCACCAGAGCACGGCGCCGGGCCGCCCTGGAACATGTAGGTGACCATGTACACCAGATCGGCGATATCCAGTCCACCGGTACAATCGACATCGGAAGCGGCCAATATCAGACTCTCACAGCCGCCGCCGAACATATACTCGACCATACATACCAGGTCCGCAATATCGGGAGTGCTGCCGGAACCATCGATGTTGCCGCATTGCGGTATGGAACTGTTGGCGGTGTCATCCAGTTTGATGCCATCCCACGGGTAAGTATAGCCGATCCAGGCCATGAGATAGCCTTCGTCCTCCGGCAGATCCCAGAAGGTCTGGATTATCGCCGAATCACCCGCGGCAATCTCGGGTGTGGCCTGAGTGCAGATGTACTGCATATCCGCGGCTGCATCCTCCGGGTCCATTGCATAATAGAAGTCGACCTCGGCAATGCCGGCATCCTGACTGTTGTTCACCACCGTGGCCAGAGCCTCAACTTCGCAGCCCTGGCAAAGGCACTCGTAGTTGAGGTCAAGGTTGCTGATCAGGAAGTTTACCGGCTCGCAGAAGTGGACACCGATGGTGCCGTTGTTGTTAGACTCGTTGGTTTCGGCAGTGCTGCTATCGAGATCAGCACAGACCGTGACAACGTGGAAGGCAGGCTCGCAGCTATCTACCTGTACGCCTCCGAGTGGTCCGCTGTAGAAATAGCTGTTGGGAGCGATGGAATCAATCACGGCCTGGCCCATGACGACCGTATCCCAGACAGCGCTGTCAGGGCTCGAAGTCAGCAGGGCAGTCACGTCGACATCGTAGGCGTAGCCGTCACCTTCGTTATAGACATCGACGTTGTAAACCAACAGCGATTCCCCGACAGCTGGATTGTAGGATGATAGTGAGATTCTCCTTCCCTGGAGCTCCAGGTCGGGAAGCGGACTGCCCGGCTCGACGATATCAATATACCGCGTAGCTGAGTTATTCAGGTGGTCGCACTCGGCGTAGTAGGCGCTCGGGTTGACCGTAACCGTTATATGATGGCGACCGTAAGAGCTGAACGTGTGGCTGTAACCGGCAGAGATGGTGTCCTGCGCGTGATGCGGGAAGGGTCCGGCTACCCAGGTCGAGCATATGCGCGATGCAACTGACTCTCCCTCAAGACGGTCTTCGACGAAAAAAAGCACCGAGTCGGCCCGAGTCAGCAGGCCGGAATTAGCTGCGACCAAAGCGATCTGAACTGCACTGCCAGTGTCAGCTGAGCATTCGTCGAACATATACGGGGCCGGCTGCTGATACTGAGGACAGCGGTGGCCGTAGGCCGGGTAGAAGTCGTACGGGAAAGACACTTCGCCACGATTGTTGTACTCGCTCTTCTCGTAAACCAGGTTTCCGGAGTCCACGTGGACGGTAACCGGGCAGACGTCAAAGTCGCATGTCCACAGATCGGGGTGCTCCACTATCAGCGATTGTCCCGCCTCTAACGAGTCTACCATAACATAGGGCGAAGCGGTATAGCCTGCCCCGCCCAATCCAAACCAGACCGGGAAGTTGTAGGCGATGCTGTCGCCCCGATTAGTGACGGCGGCCTGGAGTTGAATCTGATCTCCCTCCAGTGCAGTCGGGTTGTCTATATAGACGCTGTCGTAGCTGGTAGTGAGGTCAGGGTACTTCGGCGGGATCGTGCACTCGACGCAGTTGGTCGCCTCCTGGTAGCTGTTGTTGGTGTCGTCGCATTCGTTGAGTGAATTGGCCGAATCAGCGATGATTGTGAAGATATGCTGGCCGGTTGTGGCCAGGGAATAGGAGCACAGGCTGTAATAGCCCTCTACGCCGAAGGCTGGCAGTTCCAGACCGGCGACTTCGCAGACCGTGGTTGAGCCTTCGGTGAGGGTTAATGAAAAGCTCTCAGCGGGTCGTCCGCCGCGGTTACGCACCTTCGCGGATATCGAGAAGGTGCTGTCCTGGCATACTTCAGGTGGCAGGTAAAGGTCCATGGGCTGCAGATCGGGCCCGCAGCACCAGACCTTGAAACTACTGCTCTTGCTGTTGTCGTTCTCGAAGCGCTCAGTGACAGCGTCCTCGTAGTCAACTTCGGCACTAATCCAGTAGTTACCGGGCTCGTCTTGGTATTCGCTGCTCAACTGCTGAGTTGTGGCAAGGGGGTGACTGTGACCCGGTTCGAGCGCGGGGACATCGATATCTGCGAGAGTTGTCTCACCGGTCGGTAAGAGGACTTGCAGCCTGGCCTTGCAGGGTCCGGAGGCGGAATCGCCAATGTTATAGACCGTCGCATTGCCGATTCGGAGGGTCGAGTCGGGGCAGGCGTTCATTGGCAGGCCGGTCAGGTTGTAATCGACGACCAGATTGGGGTACTTCGGCTGTTCGGGCGGAACCGGAGGGGATACTACCTGGAACTCAATAGTCGTGTCTGCGCTGAGGCTGTAGTCGGTTGTCACCAATTGAATGTGGTACGTGCCGATGTCAATCGGCGAAGTGAATTGATACCAGAACTGTCCGTTGTCGTTGATCCAGGCCGTGTCGATTTGCTGGCCGGTCTCAACGATGGTACCCCACACCGGAGCACCGGCGGCCACGGATACGAAGTTACCGTTCTCTTCATACCAGGCGCTGCCACCGGCAGTGACTTGAGTCAGCGGGTAGTAGTTGCCGAGCAAATTGGGGGCCAGCACCATATAGCCCGGCAGGACGAAGTCCACGGTTTTCAGGGAACGCATGGTTGTGTTGTTGTACTCGTTCCACTCGTCGACTGAGTCCTGAGGGTCTACAACCAAGCGGACTTCGTAGAACCCCACGTGGTGAAGGGTATCAATGTGGGATACATCGACATATCCGGGGGTATCTCCGCTGCGCGGAGGGATGTCTACGTAAAAGCTATCGATTAGCTCATTGTCGTAGTCCTCCAGCCAGAGTTCAACTCGCACACTGTCTTGCGGGATATTCGAGTTGTTGTGGATGCGCCCGGAGATCGTAATCGGCTCTCCGATTTCGGGGTAATCCGGCGGTTCGATAGAGTATGAGATGTCAGAGGAGTAGACATAGAGATCGACATCACCCGTCGTGATCACTTGTGGTCCCGGCAGCCAGCCGCCGTCAGCCGGGTATTCGGCGGCGCCACCCTGCGAGTTAGTAGCCGTGAATCTGATCTGGGGATTGCCGCCTGCCGGAAGCGACAGGGATACGGAGTAGTCTGAGCTGTCGAGTTGGCCGGCGCTGGAGGGCGACATTTGCCAGGTGCCGTCGTTAGCATGGTCGATAATGCCGTTTCCATCCCAGTCGAGCCACAATTGCGGGTAGCCGATGGCCGGGGCGAGGCCCAGGGAATCGTAGTAGTTTATGCGGAACTCGAACTGGGTCAGGCTGTCGCCGACCGGCGGATAGAACGTGGCGGTGTCTTCGAAGAAGGTGGCGAAGGAGAGGGTGAGGATGGGGGGCGGATACTGGTACTCGTGGACCACCCACTGCGGATCATTGTCGTCCGCCTGGGAGGCATTTGATCCCAGCCAACCATCGTTCTGGTATTGACTGATGTCTGCTATTGTCTGACCGCTGCCTTCGTTGAACGTCCAGCAACCCACTAGTCCGGGCTCGGTTCCATCAAGCGCATCGAACATAGCTTCGTTGATTTCCTGCTGGGTGCGCTTGACGTTCCATAACCTTGGTTCATCAAACATGCCACAGAACATGTGAGATGTACTTGCGCCTTCCCGGCCAAAGCGCAGTGGCTCCGGGGAGTCATTTATCATGAAGCTAACAGTGTCAACGTTCGTGAGACTACCATTTACGTAGCAGAGGCACTCACCGGTCGCATCGTCATAGACTATGGCGAAGTGATGCCACGACTGAGGCTCCAACGTATCCTCGGAGAAGAAATCGGTATACATGTTATTTACCATAACCTGGAGCCCGAGCTGGCCGGGCGGATGAACAGATAGTGTCCAGTCGCCCACATCATTAACGCTAGTCTTATGCTTTGACATCAGCCACCGCCGCTCGGTGATTTCACTTTCAATGTAGACCCACCCTTCCATCGTGAAGTCACTGGTCAGTTCCAGAGATGGGTCATCGGGGACCTCGGCCCAGTCGTCTGAGCAGTCAAAGCTGAGGGCGTAGTTCTGACCACTTGTCACGCTCAAGGTCACAGGTACATAGACCGGCGAATTGACCGCTTCCGAGGATACTATGACAACTGAATCCACATATTCACCGGCAGTCAACCCTGTGATGTCGACTGATACCGTGATTGTCGCATTGGTCCAGGCGGAGTCGGGGGAAACATCCAACCAGGTACCAGTCCCGTCGATTAGAATCTCAAGGGAATCGCCGTCCGACGAGACTACCAGCTCCTGAGAGGGCGGATTCGCATCACCTGCTATAGCGGTGAAGGCAAGTGTTGAATCGCTGACGACGATGTTTGGGCTCGCAACACCTTTGGTCCAACTTGCCAGATAAGCACAAGCTTTGCCGCCCGCGGTCGTAAAATATCCCCCCGCGATCAACTGGCCATCGTACACCGTCAGGGCAGAGACACTACTATTCATCCCCGAGCCCAGCGGCGACCAGGAACTGCCGTCCCAGGAGGCTATGTAGTTCGCGCTCGTGTCGCCCGCGGTCGTGAAGTATCCCCCCGCGATCAACCGGCCATCGTACACCGTCAGGGCAGAGACACTACTATTCATCCCCGAGCCCAGCGGCGACCAGGAACTGCCGTCCCAGGAGGCTATCCGGTTGGCGCTCGTCTCGCCCGCGGTCGTAAAAAATCCCCCCGCGATCAACTGGCCATCGTACACCGTCAGGGCCACGGCCCCACCACCTATCCCCGAGCCCAGCGGCGACCAGGAACTGCCGTCCCAGGAGGCTATGTAGTTAGCGCTGGTGCTGCCGGCGATCGTGAACAACCCGCCAGCAATCAACTGGTTATTGTATACTGTCAGGGCAAAGACACTACTATTCATCCCCGAGCCCAGCGGCGACCAAAAACTGCCGTCCCAGGAGGCTATGTAGTTCGCGCTCGTCTCGCCCGCGGTCGTGAAGTATCCCACCGCGATCAACCGGCCATCGTACACCGTCAGGGCAGAGACATAGGTGTAATCTCCTCCCATCCCCGAGCCCAGCGGCGACCAGGAACTGCCGTCCCAGGAGGCTATGTAGTTCGCGCTCGTCTCGCCCGCGGTCGTAAACCATCCCCCCGCGATCAATTGGCCATCGTACACCGTCAGGGCAGAGACACCATCACTCATCCCCGAGCCCAGCGGCGACCATGAACTGCCGTCCCACGAGGCTATGTAGTTCGCGCTCGTGCCGCCCGCGATCCAGAAATGTCCCCCCGCGATCAACCGGCCATCGTACACCGTCAGGGCACGGACATCGCCATTCATCCCCGGTATTGACGTATCCCAGTAGATGTCATCCGGGTGGTCCTTGGGAGAAGCATCGCCGACCGGCCGCGCCACCGGCTCTCCGGTGACCGGGTCAATCCGAACCTCCAGGCCCTCGAGGTCTAAGGAACCCTCGTATCCGGACCGCCGCAGCTTGTCCAGGTCAATGCGTCCGTCGGATGTCAGGAATTCCTCGGCCTTTATGCCTTCGAACTTCAAAGGTGCGGGTGCCTTTGCCATCGCCGATTCCACATCCGATTGCTCTGCCGCCGCCATAGCAACACTACACACCACCACCACGAGGCCGGCGAGAACCATGTTCCAATATCGCATCAATATCCTCCGCTTGGTCAGAAGTAGTCGCACGTCATATGCCCGAAGCCCTGCACTAGAGCGGTTCTCAGAATAACGTTCCGATTGCAGCGGTTCTTTGAGTTTTGTCA
>CAZGMK010000030.1:0-40331 GCA_964526835.1 uncultured Ignavibacteriales bacterium | reverse complement strand
GGAAGGATCTAAACAACGTGAACCGGTCGCTTACACAAAATTCCGGACACACCCAATCTGCGGGCGTTTCCTCCCACTGTGTGCTCCAACGTGACAACGTTCTCCGTTAAGCCTGCCTGAACTGAAAATCCGGGTTATTCAACAGGCCCCATAGGCGCAGTCGGAACCGTCAACGGCTATGCCATAGCCCCGGTCATCACCTGACCCGCCCAGATACGTGCTGTAGATCAGGCTGTTGCCCGCCGCTGACAACTTGGTCACGAAGACATCCCGATCACCACCGTTATGGCTGCCATCCCAGGCGTTCTCAGTCGGGAAGTCTGTGGACTGTGTATACGCCGTCACATAGGCACAGCCGGTACCATCTACGGCTATGCCATAGCCACTTTCCCAATCTGACCCGCCAAGGTACGTACTGTAGATCAGGCTGCCTCCTGACGCTGAAAATCTGGTCACGAAGGCATCGCCACTGCCGTTGAGGCTGTCATCCCAGGCATTCTCTGTCGGGAAGTCTGTGGACCATGTCGTCCCCGTCACATAGGCGCAGCCGGAACCGTCTACGGCTATGCCATAGCCATAGTCCCTGCCCGTCCCGCCCAGGTAGGTGCTGTAGAGCAGGCTGTTGCCTGACGCTGACAACTTGGTCACGAAGGCTTCGTAACTACCGTTATGGCTGTCATCCCAGGCGTTCTCAGTCGGGAAGTTGGTGGAACTCGTATGCCCCGTCACATAGGCGCAGCCGGAACCGTCTACGGCTATGCCACGGCAATTCTCATAGTTCGACCCGCCCAGGTACGTGCTGTAGATCAGGCTGCTTCCTGATGCTGACAATTTGGTCACGAAAGCATCGCCACTACCGTTATGGCTGTCATCCCAGGCGCTCTCAGTCGGGAAGTTGGTGGAAATCGTCGTCCCCGTCACATAGGCGCAGCCGGAACCGTCGACGGCTATGCCATAGCCACTTTCCCCATCTGACCCGCCCAGGTAGGTGCTGTAGATCAGGCTGTTGCCCGCCGCTGACAACTTGGTCACGAAAGCATCAACATCCCCAAATCCGTTGTAGCTGTCATCATAGGCATTCTCTGTCGGGAAGTCTGTGGACCATGTCGTCCCCGTCACATAGGCGCAGCCGGAACCGTCTACGGCTATGCCATAGCCATAGTCCCTGCCCGTCCCGCCCAGGTAGGTGCTGTAGAGCAGGCTGTTGCCTGACGCTGACAACTTGGTCACGAAGGCTTCGTAACTACCGTTATGGCTGCCATCCCAGGCGTTCTCAGTCGGGAAGTTGGTGGAATATGTATACCCCGTCACATAGGCGCAGCCCGAACCGTCTACGGCGATGCTATAGCCAATGTCATAGCTTGACCCGCCCAGGTAGGTGCTGTACACCAGCTCCACATTCCCTGTGTTGCGTACTCCACCGGCCAGCGAACCAGACTCCCCTGAGTCAACATCTCTCTGCCGCACCCCTGCAAACACCTGCGCGTCACCACTCGGTGCAGCCAACAGGCCCGATATCTCCCCAAACCGGGTATCGGCCACAACGCCACCACCCTCTTGTGACACAACGTCCTCAACCCCCTCATAGCCGACCTGCACCTGAGCCGGCTGTGCCCCCGGCGCCAGCTCATAACGATACATCAGGCGACCCCTGTCACTCCCCTCAAAATGCACATCAACGCCGGGATATATCTCCCGCATCACAATACTGCGGTAATTGGGCACATCGCTGCGCCATTTAGCCGGATCATTGCCCAGGAAATAGTTGCACTTGTACTCCATCTCATCAAGGCCGATCACCTCGACACCCGCATTCGCCCCCTCAAACTGCGCCTTGATCAGCAACATCTCAACACTGTCGCGTGCCATATCCCGCCCGCCGGGTACACGCCGAGGGCCAAACGGGTCATCCGGGTCGATCCCGTCATCATCGGTAGCAATCCGGCGTGTGAACTGGTAGTACACACCGTTATGGGTAAACCACATGGTGGCCCCGCTAGCATCAGCGCGGTACAGGATACTGTCGGGCCACTGGCCCATATTCCTGGTAAAGGGAACCGAGGTATTCCCCTGCATCACTTCCGCCGCGGTCAGGGTCTGCTCGGCCGCCGCTCCGCCGGCCATCGTCATCAGGGTCACCATCACGGCTATCATTGTCAGTATCGCTAACAGTCCTCTCATCACATCTCTCCTTGCTGAAGACCTATATTAGCATCAATTTGAGACACATTCATCGTAGCGTATGTCCGTGGTGGCTGTTCTGATCTCAGCGATCGAATTCCCTGGCCGCAGGCCAAGGCTGGTGTCGCCATCGAATCGCTGCTACTCCCGACCTCGAGCGACTGAAGGCTGTAGTAGTTGGTCCACATCGTGTCTGCCCACATGACTGTGCCGTCGGCAGACTGCATATCAAACGTGCAGGTTCCCGCGGAGTCGCCACTATCCGTCCAGATCCAGCCAGCAACCACGATATCGCTCTGAGGGCCCGTACCGACTCGTTTGAATTGCCCTCTGTTGAGCGAATCAACGAGCCACAGTGTGTCACCGACACTGTCCAATCCTGCCACGAAAGCGTATCCGCCGATGGAGCCGGCAACTGTCGGCGCGCCTTGCTCTACAGCCAAAGCTCCAGCGTCATCTCTCATGCCCGCAGCGCCTGAGAAGGTCCGGGTCCAAAGTGTATCCGCGGCCTGACTAGTACTGGTGAGCAGGCCGATAATCGCAAGTGCAGCCAGACGTGAGATCATATTTCTCTAACCTCCTGTGCCCTGCTTTGCGGTCCCGGGTGCGCTGTTCCGGGTCCTGTTTAACTGAAATGGGTCGAACTGGTATCCCGATGGACCTTCGAACACAGCAACCAAGACAATCCGCAACACGCTTGCCTCAGGCGCTATTAAGGCAGGAGAAAGTGCGGTAATGTTTGCTCGAAACACCCTCCGGTCCGGCAGAGTCAGCATCCACGCTGTCAACTCGTCACGCTTGGGATTCATTGATTTGGGTATCTGAGCGACATAGGTCACCGTGGCATCGCCGTCTCGGTCTGTCAGTGTCAGAGTAATCTCCCTGGTCGGACCTGCAGGCACCATCTGCAGACTGTCGGCTGGCTTAAAGTGGAACCGTCCATCACCAAACTCCAGCATCTGCGCAAACCCCGCAAGGGCCGCCTGCTCAGCTGTTGCGAAGGTCAGTTCGCTCGCGCTGCGCGTCTCCATGGATATGAGTTCGGCTGGCTCCACCTCGCTGCGCACCAGTTCCCATTCCTGGGCCGAGGGAGGAATCAATGACTGAATGACGACGAGCAGGATAGCCGCAGCGGCCGCGACCGGAACGTACACTCGAACAACAATCGATTCTCGGAGTCTCTCCCACAGTGAAGGTGCGGGGACTGGATCGCTGCGGTACTCCTTGAGCACCTCTCTTCGGATATCCTCAGGAACCTGGATTGGTACCTCCACCGGTTCTTCCGCCTGGCCCGATTCAACCGCTTCGAGGTCCTTAATAAGCGACAAGAATTCGCGCCTGAAGGAGGACGACTGGTCAAGGGCTCGCCTGACCTGAGCCTTCTCCTCTTCCGTCGCAGTGCCCTGCAAGCAGGACGCGAGTGCCTCCGGCGTTGGCCGAGAGGCAACTGTGTCACTTGAGGACGCCAACTGAACGAGGCGCATCAGTCTGTCGTTGTTCTCTTCTTCCGCAGTCATACGCATCTCAAATCGGACGACTTCTCATGTTCGTCTATCGGGCTAACGGCCAGCGAGGCCACTATTCGGACAGTACCATTCATTCAGAGCCGAGTTCCTCTTCGATGTCAACTCCCGAATCCGCCAGGATCTGTCGTAGCTTCCTTCGACAGTAGCGCAAATCGTTGGATGCCTTTGCATTCTGGTCCTCAGGCCAGCCCATGGCGAGCGTCATCTCTTTTGGCGTATATTCTTCCGCTGCCAGCTTCAAAAGAAGGCGGCACTTCTCCGAGAGAGTGCTGATGGCCTGCTGGACGTTCTGCACCAAGTGTGCCAGCCCATTACCAGAGACGCCTGCAGTCTCTGCGAAATTAGTGTTTTCCATAGGCTGATCCAGCCTGGCCAGCCAGTCGAGGGCAAAGTTGTGGGCGACGACATAGAGCCATCCGGCAAACGGCCGTCCTCGATCCCGGTACTGTTTGAGCTTGCGAAAGCGACCTTTGCAGCAAGCCAACACGAAGTCATGAAAGAAGTCTTCAAATGCCTGCTTCGCCAGCCCTCTCACTGGCCTTGGGGGCACCCGGGCGATGGTACCGCTGGCCAGGCGATAGAACTCATCCAGAGCCTTACCCGGCTCCGAGTCGAGTAGATCGAGAAAACCAGGCCACTTATCGCTCGCATGAGTACTGTCGGATGTTATTGACAATCGGGCCATAGCACTGAGCACACCCTTCTTACTAAGAATCAAGGACTTATGGCCAATAAGTCAAGGCGAAACTGGTTACAAGAGGCTGGATGGCCCCCGCTCGATTACGACTAGAATTCAGACGGTTGCAAGAACGCTCTGGTGATGATTGATCAGATAGAGGCCAGATGAGTTGTCCGCATGAGGGAGCCGATATCAAGCGCCTCCGGGGGATCTGGCCCCGCGATCGACGCCGTCGGCGGACCCATGGTTCTCGCTATTTGAGCATCACTTCGTCAAGAGGGCGGCGTGGAGTATGGGCCTTCTCCGGCTCAGCGTAGCCGAGACGGAAAGTGTGTTGGGGGACAACATCCGATTCCGGAATCAGCCCGGCGACCTCGTTGCGGATTTCCGGAATCTCGAGGATCTGGCTCATCGGGTGAACCGCGATACCCAGCGATGCAGCCATCAGGCTCATCCGTTCAAGTCCCCGGCCGACCTTGATTTGAACCACACGATCATCAGTTCTCGCGCTGATAACTCCAAGGACTGGGGCGCTCATCAGGAGTTCGGAATCCTTGCGGGCAGTCTGCTTGCTCATGTTCAGATAAGTGACCGCCAACTGACCCAACTTTGACATCAGCCAGGAAGTGCCGAAGCCTCCCTTGCCCAGCCAGTAGCCCAACTCCTCGCGCCAGGCCGGATCGGCGAACTGGATGGCATCGGCCCGGCTGATCAGATCATCGACCTTGCGCTTGATCGAAGGATCGCCGGTGAGGTGCAGCAGTATTCCCTCCTCCGCACAGCAACCCTGTAGCCTGGTAAGGTTCTCAGCGGGGATGGCTTCGCCATTGAATTCATTGTGATTAGTATGACGTTTGGTGATGGCTCCGAAAAGCGGCGTCGGCGGACCGGCGGATGGTTGTCTCTGCTCCCTGAGTGTTACAATCGCAGCCAGGGTATCGTTCCCAGGGTCTGGCATGTAGTCAATCACGTGATCATAGCCGAAGTGCTCCGCCGCCACGAGCAGATTCTGCAGCGCACAACCGATGCTGATATGCAGTTCGCGCTGATCGGAGTCGGCTGTTCTGAGCCAGCGGGACTTGTCTATCAGGATTCGTATCTCATTACCTTCGACCGTGAACTTCCATGGTTGCGTATTATGGCTTGATGGAGCCAGGATGGCATAGCGTAAGAGAAACAGCATCCTTTCATTGAGGTCGCCGTCTGACGGGAAATCGCTCGGGCCTATTTGCCACGGGGTTGTCTTGGGGCCGTAGGTCGCAATCACTGGTCACCTCCTGGTCCTACTATACAAGACGACTACCTGTTTCTCAAGGGCTTTGCCAGGACATCGAGTCGATGCCGGCGGCGAAAATGATATTCGTTGACTTGGTTCCGGGGTGCGGGTATAGTCCTATTAGAATGAGGAGGAGCCCATGCGGAGAGCGATACTGTGGACCCTGGTCGGCTTGCTGGTACTTGCTGGCAAGGGCCTTGGTCGGCAGAAGGTAGGGACGACTGGAGCCAAGTTCCTGGGCATAACCAGCAGCACTCGTGCCGCAGGTCTGGCCGCCGCGGGGGTGGCTCTCACCGGTCATGACAATTGGCTGGCCAATCCGGCATGTCTTGGGTTGAGGACGGGTTGCCGTGAAGTCAGAACAGCGTGGACTACGCCGACAGACGAGGGGTTCGCCGCAATGAAGGAGTATGACTTCGCTTCGGCCCGATTCAGTACGGATCTTACGCTGGTAGGCTCGCGATCGTTCCATCTTGGAGTTGCGCCATACTACGGCCGCCTGAAGTCATTCACGCAAGTGGAGATAGATTACTCCGACTATGGATCGTCGCGCACCTTCACCTGGACAGACCGGGTCTTCGGAATCGCCGCAGGATTGGGCTGGGAGGGACCGGTTCAGATTTCAGCCGGACTGGGCGTCAAGTACGTCCGACAAGAAGTCAACGACTTCGACGCCAGCGGCGTCGCTTTCGACATTGGATCGATGGTTCGCTGGCCGTTGCGACTCCATCACCAGTACAATCTTTGGGTGGTGCCGTCGGCGGGGATATCGTGGCTCAACTTCGGTCCTGATCTCACTATGATCAGCAAGGAGTATCCGCTTGACGGCAGCAGGCGAGCCGGGCTGGCCATAGCAATCATGTCGACTCACGATGACAATCCGACTTCACTTCCTGTCTGGGAGTTGACCGGCACGTTCGAACACGAGGAGTTCTTGAACCGCAAACATAGTTACATCAAGCGGCTCGCCGTCGCTTTCTCTGTCTTGCAGTTGGTGACTCTTCGAGCCGGTGACTATTTGAACGAGGATTACACGTGGGACTACACATACGGTTACACCCTCGACAGCCGCGGCCTGATACGGCTGCTGGGAGCCAGTGCGGCAAGTCCATGGAGCCGATTCTCTGTCAGCCTCAGCCAGGCGTTCCTGAACAGTGACCAGGATGATGTCCTTCTCGACATCGGGCTAGCCTACCGCCTGTAGCTTTCGGACCGCGAGGCCGGGGGGGCTCTTGCAACCGTTGATTTCGCTTGACAGATCGTGGGCGCGCTGGTACATTTTATGGGAGGCAACATCTGTTGGCCTTTTCAGGAGGAGTTGAATAATGAAGTACGTAGGGATACTCCTTGTTGCGGTGGCGATACTCTGCCCGAAGTCGGCGGCTATCGATTTCCAGTGCGGCGATATCAACAGCAACGGTAACATCGACGTAGCCGACTTGGTTGCTCTGGTTAGCTTCATGTTCATTGGCGGCGCTCCGCCAACATACCCGGCCACAGCTGACTGTGACGGCACCGGCAGACTGGATATCTCTGATTTGGTGTGCTGGGTGGACTGGATGTTCGGTGGCGGGCAAAACCCACCCCAGTGCCCGATCACCCGCCTGCAGAACCACCAGGACATCTCGGGCGGCTGCCTGCCCGGGTCGTCGTCCAGAGCGATCGGACTCTCCATGGACGCGCCCGAAGGATACCTCTATCTGGCGGTCGAGGGAAACAACCTGCACGTACACCACATCGAGGCGAACTACCAGTGTTGCCTGATGTACAGAGTCGACTGGTACCAGTCCGGCCAGGTGCTGACCGGCTTTGAAGTCGATACCGGCGCCCTTTGCGATTGCTACTGCGATTTCGACCTGGAGTCGGTTCTGTACGGGTTAACTGACGGCGATTATCAGGTAGTGCTGGTCGGGATTGAGGGCGACACAGTCGGAACAGGCGGGGTGACGATCCCCGGCGATGATCCAAGGGTGATCGACTACGGTGATTCCGGCTGCCTGGAGCAGTTCGGCGCTCGCGACTCGGCAGTGGTGGATTACTCACTCAGCAGGGATACGTTGTACATGGTTCATCACAACGGGTGGTTCAACTGCGGCGGGATTATTGCGACCGGGTTCGCCCTGGTCGGCGACACACTGCGGTTCTACGAGTTCAACGTGTCCGAGGACTGGCTCTGGTGTATGTGCTACTTTCGAGTGTGGGCGACCGTCGTGAGCATAGACCCCGGTACATACGTCGCGGAAATATACGCCCGTGACCATCCCGAGGAGCCAATCGAGCTAATCGATCGAAGGATGATTGTGCTTGGCCAGTAGGAGTCCGCGACGGCGCCCCTGTAAACCAGCTGCTCCTTGCGGTCGCTGTCGCTTCAGCAACAGCCATTCAGCGCTCAGGCACGATGCCGTACTTCACAGGCCTGATGAGCAGGCGCCGAAGACGCCAGAATCTTGCCTTTAGGCTGCGCCCGCCGATGGTGATGCCTCGCCGCTGGCCCTGAGGGATTCGCCCCTGTCTTTCCGGACACCCTCAACCATGGCAGCCAGCGAGGAGATGATACCCGAGGCCTCATACGGCATGAATATCTTGTTAGCTTCGCCCTCGGCCAGCTTCGGCAGCATATCCAGATAGCGCAGGGTAATCAGGCGCTCATCCGGTTTGGCCTCGTGGATGGCTCTGAATACCGACGTGATCGCTTCCGCCTCGCCCAGGGCCACGGTCAGCTGACGGTATTTCTCGGCGTCGGCGGTCTTCCGCACCGCCTCGGCATCGCCCTCCGCCTCCAGAATCTTGGACTGGCGGTACCCTTCGGCTTTGGTGATTTCCGACTGCTTAACGGCTTCCGCGGCAAGGATAGCGGCACGCTTGTCGCGTTCGGCCTTCATCTGCCGGCTCATGGCCTCGGTGATATCAACCGGTGGATCGATGCGCTGCAATTCGACCCGATTGACCCTAACACCCCATTTGTCGGTGGCTTCATCTAGAACATCGCGAAGCTGCAGGTTGACTTCATCACGCGAGCCCAGCGAGGTGTCGAGATCCATCTCGCCAATTACGTTTCGCAGGTTGGTCTGGGCCAGCTTGGTGGCGGCTATGATGTAATTGGCGATCTCGTATTTGGATCGCATCGGGTCAGTCACCTGGGCGTAGATGACGGCGTCGACTTCTACCGATACATTATCCCTGGTGATCACGAGTTGAGGCGGAACATCAAGGACTACCTCGCGCATATCGACTGTGGTGACAACATCGAAGAATGGGACGATCATATTCAGACCGGGCTCGAGAGTGCGCTGGAATCTGCCCAAGCGCTCGACTAACCCGCGCTCAAAAGGACGGATGATGCGCACTGCCAGGAGAGCCACAATGAAGGCCAGCGCGGCGAAGACTATAAGGAATATGATTACGGCATTCATGGCTTCTCCTCCTGCATTTTCATCGGCTCGACATCGAGATGAGTTCCCGAAACAGCGATCACTTTGGCTTTCTCGTTGACGGCTATGGCGCTGCTCGCCCGGGCTCGCCAGATTTCGCCGCCGACTTTCACCTGTCCACCCAGGTCGGGGTCAATAGGTTTGACCACCAGCCCGACTTCTCCCACCAACGCATCGACATTCGACTTTCGCGGCGACTCGCGGGTGATCCGGCGCGCCAGAGTCCGGGTAGCCGGCAGCAGTACCAAGGCTACACCAAGAAAGATGCCGATCTGCCAGTAGTAGCTGGTGGGTTCGAACCAGGCGTAGATTCCGGCCGTCAATGCGGCCACAACGAAGCAGGCGAAGACCAGCGATGGAGTCATCAACTCCAGAATCAGGAAGACCGCTACCGCGGCCGCCCATATCCAGGACATGGTCGACATGCTGTTCCTTTCGATTTACCGGTACCGAATACAATACCCGGCGGGCCGGCGAGTATTCACAGCCGGTCCCATTTCGCCGCGATTATCTCCAATGATGGATTCAGGCATGTCTCGAAGTCAACTTAAAGGTGACGGAGAAGGGCCTCGAGTCCTCGGGCCACGGTGCGGTCCCCGGATCGATGCGCCAACCGAGGTTCTTCCTCCCGGAGGATACGGCGCCAGGTCCGGACCGTGGAGGATGGATCGCTTCCGAAGTCGTTGCTGACGGCAGGCTCGCAGGCGAGACACCTGAATCGAGAACCCCAAAGCGAAGCTGGTGCACAAGGATGTACACCAGCCATTGTTATCGAACTCGCGCCCCTGCGGGCGGGGACCCGACTCTACTTCACGGCGACTACTTCGATATCGAAGGTCAGCGTCTTGCCGGCCAGGGGATGGTTGGCGTCAACGGTAAAACTCTCATCGCTGACATCGGTGATCATGACATCGATGGTCTTGCCGTCAGGGCGGGTCAACTGAAGCGGCTGACCGGGTTTTGCATCGACATCCTCGGGGAGTTGATCACGCGGAAACTCCTTGGTCAGTTCGTCGTTATGTTCGCCGTAGGCCTTCTCCGGCGGGATACTGATCGTCTTAGACTCTTCCGGGGCCATACCCACCACCGCATCCTCGAAGCCAGGAATTATGCGTCCTTCTCCGATGGTGAACTCAAGCGGTCCCCGCTCTCTGGAACTATCGAAAACGGTTCCATCGTCGAGTTTGCCGGTGTAATGGACCTCGACTGTGTCGCCTTGTTCTGCCTTTTTCACGAATCTGTCCTTTCGTTATTGTTACCACTCACCATATTGACAACGGTCCTATGCGAAGTCCTGCCAATTCAGGTGCTTCGCACCCACCAAATCAACTCCTTGAGGGGTTGCTCCAGAGGAACACGTGGGTCAAAAAGCCAACGCAGCGGGCGTGCTTTGTATCAACCTAGCGCGTAACGGTGGTGCGATCAAGTGATTTCTGGAAATAGGAACGCAGGCGGATTCCGGAATCAGTCAGTGCTCTCGGAAGGAAAGGTTGTCGGGCCGGGATAGGGGAGATCGACCGGCATATTCTGGTTGGCCGTCGATTCCTCGGCAATCAACTCCTGCCCCAGCATCGCCACCACTCCGGCCGACAGGGCCTGCTCGAGTTCGTCGTCCTTGAAGTTCTGCACCCAGATGGTGTGCCGCGCCCTAAGGGTATCATCGAAGCCGTCCTGATATGTTTCCTCGAGCATCTTCTTCTGCTTGCGTTCCTGTTCATCCCAATTGACATGGACACTGAGGATGTAGTTGCCGCGTGCGCTCGGGGCCAGGCACTCCAGAACAGACAGAAGGTACTGATTCGCGGCAGTGCGCAGGCGCAGGGCGAAGCGAATCCTGACTCCCGTGCTGGACTTCTTTTCCTGAGGATCGGAGGGAAACTCCTTGAGGTAGTTCTCCCAACTGGCGTCGTCGTCGCCCGGGCAAGGCAGATGGCCTAGCCACTTGACAATTCGATCGCGCATTGTCGGCGTATCCATCAGCGGTTCTTCCCGCTGCAGGTGATCCATCAGGGCTTCTTTGATCGCCTCAATCTTGTCTGACATTGGTCTATGCCCGATTTTGTATTCTGGAGGCCGTAGCCTGCCTATAGTGGGCCTATCGGAGGCAGTAGATTCGACCTTAGCGATCGACGAATACTGTTCATGTGTTAGGCAGACAGACTCGGACATGGAGGCTATCGGCCGCTAGCGGCCGTACCGGGTGGAATCGGTGATAGCAGCGTGCAAGGCCGAAGCCGCGGCGGTAGCCGACGAACACAGGTAGACCTCGCCCTTGTCTGAGCCGAGACACCCCGGTGAGGCGTGGTTGGCGGTCGACAGAGCCCGCTGGCCGTCGCCGAGTTGGACCATCGGATATCCATCGCGCGAACAGAAGCCGGGAGGAAGAATCTGCGCGCCGGCTTCAGAGAGCATCCGAACAAGACCCTTCCTGAGCGCTTCCAGATAGGTCGCGCGGGAAGCGGGCAGAACAAAGACCCGGCACTCCGGACTAATCTGACGGCCCTTGAGAATCTCGGCCGCAATCCGGAGGTCATCGAAGCGACCGTTGGCGGCGGTACCGATGATGATCAATTGGACGGGCAGGTTCTCGACTTCGCCGATGGGCCTTATATTGTCCAGTCCGTTGGGTCCGGCAATCTGGGGCTGCAACTGCTCCACGTTAACCTGGTAGAGATTCTCGTAGACGGCGTTCTTGTCGGAAACCACCGGCTCGAGGTTATTCGGGGCACGCTGCATCAGATAGCGCCTGGTTGTCGAATCGAACTGACAAGTTGCGCTGTAGGCGCCGGCTACCCCTGCCAGACCGCACAGAGTGAACCTTTCACTTATACCCATCTGCGAGATCGCAGAGCCGTAGAACTCGATCGACCTTCCTGCGACTTCGCCCTGAGCCAGGCGCTTGATAATCGACAGCGCTATGTCCTTGGCGTAAACTCCCCGCCCTCGGCGTCCGCTAACATCGATTCGAATGGAGTCGGGAACGCTGACGGCTACGGACCCCGACGTCAGGAGCCCCGTCATGCGGTCCGGATCGATGGCGGCTCCGATACCCGCCATACACCCCAGAGCGCAGGTGCGATCGTCGCTGCCGAATACCAGGGTTCCGGGGACGACATGGCCGCTCTCCATCGCCATCTGGTGCACCGCACCGGCGGTGAAATCGAAGACGTTCTTAAGGCGCTGCCTTCCGGCAAACTCGCGCAGACGTCGATGAAGCTCGGCCGGGTCATCGTGATCGGCGGTCACCCACGACGGGTAATTGAGCAGAATCTTGCCGCTGTTGAAAACATACTCATCGGCAGTGGTGAGCAGACGTCCGAGGAGCTTGTCCACGTGCCGCCGCAATATGACCAGATCGGGCTCGACCGTTACCTCCTGCCCGACCTCGACCTTGCCCTTGCCGCCGGTCCGGGCGAGGATCTTCTGGACCACGCTCTGCTTGTTCCACAGGGCGGCGCTGTGGGCGGAGGTCTTCATCCCGGGGAAGTTCAGTTCGAGCTGTTCGAGTTTCAGGAACGCCGGCTTCTCCCTGATGCCGTAGCGCCGACGCCAGTTATAGAAAGCGGCTTTGGATATTCCCAGCTCGAGTCCGCAGCGATCATCATCGCCAAAACGCTCCCACAGATCACGAATTTCCTTCTCGCTGAATTTGGGCTGTGAGTGCTTGGGGACACCCTTCTTGCGACGCCAGTAAGCGACAAGATAGGCCGGTACACCGCCCAGGCGCTCGCCGATCTTCTCATCAGTGCGATAGAGCTTCTGCAGTTGGAGCAGCTCGGCCTTGGTCGGTATCCGCCGCCTTCGGGACTTGCCGGCTGTCTTGTTCTGATCCTTGTCTACACTCATGCGGTCATCTTCGCCAACTGGTCGTGCAACGCCTGCCAGACAGGCTCAAGCGGCACCGATATAACTTTCGTCTGCCCGATAACCGGCATGAAATTGGTATCACCATTCCAGCGAGGCACAATATGCATGTGAAGGTGCTCGGGGATTCCAGCTCCGGAGGAGCGCCCGAGGTTCATCCCGATGTTCAGCGAATGGGGTTTAATCGCCGCGTTGATGGCGCGGATAGCCAGACGTGTAAGTTCCCAGAATTCGGTCGACTCCTCGGGTGTCAGGTTCTCCAGATGGGCCTCGTGACGAGTGGGAACCACCATGCAGTGACCGGAGTTGTACGGAAACTTATTGAGAATTATGATATTGAGCCGGCCCCGGTAGACTATCAGGTTTTCCACCGAATCCTTCATCTTGATGCGATTGCAGAAGATGCAACCTTCTTCCTTCTCGCTGAAAATAAACTCGGCCCGCCAGGGCGCCCAGAGAGTGTTGTCTGACATATCACTATTTTACGACGTCAACGGCCTAATGGCAAGGGGCAGACTTGTCATTTTTCTTTCCTGCGGCCTACTCGAATGCCTTGCACGCTGTTACGCGGGAGTTCGCCTGACTGACAGCTCGCCGCCCCGATGTGACCGAAGATCGGTTTTAGTTGAAGCGCCGTCTGCGAGAAGCCAGATTCAACCTAATGGATACCTCATCAACGGCAAAGATCAGCTGGGACAACCCGCAGCGTCGCCGACAGGTCTCGCGAAAGTGCCGCCTGGCACCGGGCGATATCTGGCGTGACCCGGAGAACGGCCACGCGGTGGCTTGCGGCGATGCCTGCAATCGCGAATTGGTTGCTCAGATGACCGACAATCGTCCGGCGGCCCTGGCGGTTCAGGACCCGCCCTACAATCTGGCGATCGGGCCGAAGCTCAAGGTTGATGACTATATTGCCTGGTGTCGGGGGTGGATTGGTGCGACTGCCGATGCCATGACGGAAGATGCCGCCCTGTATGTCTGGCTGGGAGCGGATCAGACCAATCACTTCCAGCCGTTACCGCAGTTTATGACCATGATGGCCGATTCCAATTGGCGATCGAGATCGTGGATTACCGTCCGCAATCAGCGGGGCTACGGCACCCAGGCCAACTGGATGGCCGTCCGACAGGAATTGCTGTACTACACACGAGGCAATCCGGCGTTCAAGGTCCAGTACACGAATATCCCCAAGGCGGTGCGCGGCTACTACAAGGATATCGGTGGAGAGATGACCGAGAACCTGCAGCGCAGCCGTTCGGACTGCATCCGCCCCGGAAATGTCTGGATGGATATTCAGCAGGTATTCTACCGGATGCAGGAAAACGTGCAGGACTGTCCGGCCCAGAAGCCACTGGCCGCAATTGAGCGGATCATAGCGGCCTCATCTCGGCCCGGAGATACAGTCATGGACCTGTTCGCCCACAGCGGGACGACTCTGTTAGCCTGTGAACGTCTGGGGCGTCGGTGCGTGACGATGGATCTTGACCCAATCTATGCCGAGGTGTCTATTCGTCGGCTGGAGCACTATCGCACGACCGGCCTGACCGGATGGCAACGCGAAAGTCCGTTTGGTGCATCATGATGACCAGGCGGGGTCCGGTCCCTACTGGATGATAACGCGTTCCGGGGTCGGGCGCTTACGCGGGGGTTCGCCGGAGTCGCCGGGATACCGGTATGGCCTTGAACCGTAGGCCAGTACGATCATCGCTATGATGTTGAAAAGCGGAAAAAGGACCAGGATGCCCCAGATCTTCGACTGCTCACAGTTCTCCGCCACCTTGATCCACAGATAGAAGAACGAGATGATATTCACTACGGGTACCAGCAGCAGCAGGAAGAAGTGCCACGGCTGGCCGGCCATCTTGATCAGGAGGAAGGTATTGGCAATCGGGATGAAGGCCCACCAGGCGATGTTGGCGTTGCCGGTTCTGTAGGCGGCGATTCGGTACTGCATGAACGAGAAGAACAGCCAGACCGCGATCGCAACCACGAACGCATAGCCGCTCCAGATGGCGTCACCGGTCATCGATGCGGCGCCGGGATCGTAGACAGATTCCTGCATTCTGTTTCCTCCTGATTGTGCGGGCGTGTGCGCCGCACTCAAGGCAAATTGCTTCTGGACAGATTGTCGGCATCGATCGGGCGCAAGTTGACCTGTGGGGCAAGGTGAGCGTGGGCGCCCACAGGGCTGTTTCGGCTATGTTCAGAAAGAGGACAGGGCAACCCAGGCTCTTGAGCCTGTGGAAACAGCTCTTGCGGGTCAGTGAACTGACACAGTGAACTGCAACCTTGAAAAGTCGCCGCGAATGTGCTACCTTGGTCATCCGAGTGGCGGGATGTTACAGGCCGTTGTGCACCAGAGGAACTGACGCCGTCGAATCAATGGGATCATGATGTCTGAGAGCAAACTGGCTGGCTTTACACTGGAGAGGTTGGTTTCTGAGAACAACCTGTGCCAATCGTGGCTGGCCAGACACAAAAGGTCCGGACAGATACGCTTTCTCAAGATCCAGAAGGAAGCCTCGGGGACCAATCGCGACTTGTTCGCCCGCACTATCATCAAGGCATATGAATGCCAGCGACAAATCAGATCAACACGTGTTCTGACAGCCTGTCGTCGGCACAGCCTCCACGGCCGAACCGTCATGGAGTACACTTACCTCGATCCGGATGCCTGGCAACCGCTATCCGCAGAAGTGCTGCTTTCCGGCCTGGATTCGCTTCTGCCTGAGGTCGCCCTCATCGTCGACTTTGTACACTTCTCGGGTTTTGTCCACTGCGACCTGAAACTCGACAACTTCATGGTGAGCAGTAAGGATAGACTGAGGCCCCTTGTCCTGGTCGACCTGGAGTTCATTCGTCCTGACAACACGGCCGCCGCAGCGACCATTCTCGGCACCCCGGAGCACATCGCGCCCGAAATCCGGGCCGACGAGGCCGCAGTTGCTCAGTCGGATATGTACTCGCTGGGCGTTTCCCTTCGTAAGGCCGTCGAGACCCTCACAGATGTTGACTTGCCCGTCGCGGTGGATGAGAGGCTGCCGGCCTTGAAGCGCATAATCGAGAAGCTGACCCTGGAGAGCCCTTTTGAGCGACCGGTCAGCCTGCTCGATGCCTTGCTCGATCACGAATTCGTGACTCCAGGGCGTTACGAGAGACTGAATACTACCCTTTTGGCTATGCTCCTGCGTTCATCCTTCCTGGTCAATCGACGACAGATAGGCCGTGGACGCAAGCATGCGGAGTCCTTGCTGAAAGAGCTTCGCATTCTGGGCGTCAGGGGCGAGCTGACCGGCGACTTGCAGCGGGTCTTGACGAAATCCCCCCTGCGTGGATTCGGCGCTGTGCACCGGTTGACCGGATCCGCCGATATCCAGCGGTTCGGTCGGTACTGGGCGATTCGATTCGAGGATGAAGCACTTCTTGACGCTTATCTAACACTGAACGACCATTTCGCGGTGGACGCTGAGTCCCGGACTGATATCATCAGCCGGGCGGATCAGCTTTGGGCGGAAAAGCAGTACGAGAAGGCCTATCTGATGCTGAGGAGGGCGTATGCGGAGATCGGGTCAGGTGATTCGAGTCGCCAACTGGCCTGGCTGGAGCGGCTTCAGGATCTGGCTGCGAAGCTCGATCGAACCCGTGATACGGTGGAACTCATCAAAGAGTCGCTGCCACTTCAGACAGGGGTGAAAGCTCTCGAATCAACATACCTGCTGGTAAGGCTGCTTTTCGGTCTGGCACGGTACGACGAAGCTCTTGAGACTATCTTCTCGCAGATCGATATGGCCCGTGATCTCGGCGAGCATCAATGGGAGTTGAGGTTCGAGGCGCTGAGTCTGCTGTACGAGAAGTGCGGCCTGGACAGGCCTTCGCGGTTACGGCGCCTGGGCGAGCTGGCCGAAGAGGCCGATCGGCTCGGATACGGTCCTGTCCGCGTTGCGGCCCGGTATAATATCGGCTGCCTGCTATGGCTGGCCGGCGATCACAGGGGGGCGGTGAGCTCGGTTGAGGAAGCAAACCGGATCGCGAAGGGACAGCGATTGGAAGAGCTGACGGGAATCTGCACGGCATTTCTCGCGAAGCTCTACTATGATATGGGCAGGTACTCCGAGTCCCAGAAGCTCATTGAACGCAACCTGCGCCGGGAAAGAGACACCTTCAACCTGAATGCCGTTGCTGGTCTGCTGAGTACCGGCGTGGCGAATCTGGCGAGGCTGGGCAGGCTGGATACGGCCATGCTCCGGAACGAGGAATCAATGTCCTTCGCCTCGCAGCGGCTCTCGATCGAGGGAGTCCTGACGTGTCTGTTAAGAAGGGCGCATATCCTCATCGAGCAGGGTGATCTGACCGCCGCCAGAAGCCAGTTGCATGAATGTCTTGCCCTGAAAGGAGACTTCTGGTCCCACCGGAACTCCGGCTGGGCTCACCACCTCATCGCTCTGATCGCCCTGATGCAGGGACGACGCGAGGAGTGTCATCGCCACCTCGATCTGGGGCGCGAAATTTATCCGGAATCGGACCGGTATTCGCTGCGGGAGCTGGACTTCCTGGACCGCCTGGAACGAATGGTCAACGGCGGCGAAGATTGCTCAGATGATTTGCTTGAGATTCATCGCGAACTGGCTGAGCAGCATTCGGTCTACTATGCCGCGTGGGCGGCATTTCACCTGCTCCTGAGCGGCCGCTACCGGGCATCGGGTTTGGCTAATCGCGATCACTTCCTGGAACTGGCCGAGGCGTCCCCGGAGGTGCCGATGTTTCGCGCCGTCTCGGCTCTCATTGGGAAGGGCGAGGATGATGATACGGACACTCCCTCGATCCCGGCACTGAAAGAAGCCTTACAAGCTTTCGACCTGACCCGCAGCAAGTTCCTGGGTCTGGTTCTGTGTGAGACCATCGGTCTGAAGTATCAGGAGTCAGGTCGTGAGGCTCTGGCCGCCCGGTACTTCGAAGCTGCTCTGCGATTGGCACGCGGGCTCGGCAACGAGCATCTGGTTGAGCGACTCAGCCGAAGGCTCCGGGAGATCGAGGACTCGGCCTCGAGCCAGAAACGCCTGAGGGATAGTGTCCGCAGCATTTCGGATATCCTGTCGCAGACCGGGAACTATCGGGAGTCGCTGAAGGGTCTGGTCAGCTTCGCCGTCGAGCATACCGGCGCCGAGAGAGGTGTCCTGCTGCTTCGCAATGAGCGCGGCGGCAATCTTAGGGCGATAGCCTCGGTCAATTGTGATGACTTCTCCTGCAGCGACATTGAGCGATTCAGTTCGTCGATTCCCGGAACGGTGGCTCGCAGCGCGCAGTCGCTTATTGTCGACAATGCTCAGGACGATCAAAGAACCGCCGGATTCAAGAGCATCGCCATTCACAATATCCTGTCGGTGGTCTGTGTTCCGGTCAACCATCAGGGACGGGTGCTGGGTGCTCTGTATCTGGACCATCACAGTGTCCCCTCACTGTTCAGAGAACAGGACCTGGCCTGGATAGAGACAATAGCCAATTTCGTGGGAGTAGCCCTTGCGACCGCCCAGACCAGCCGCAAGCTTCATACCGATCACCAGAGGATGATCGGCGAACTTCAGGAGGCCGGTCGCAGCCCGGAGTTCTTGACCGCCGACCCCGTCATGCAGCGTCTTCTGGATCAGTTGCCGAACATCGCCAGCTCCAGCGCACCGGTTCTGCTCGTGGGCGAGCCCGGGACCGGCAAGGAGATACTGGCCGACATGATCCATCACCTCAGTCCTCGGGCGGACAAGCCGTTCCTGAAGATGAACTGCGCTGCGGTTCCCGACGACATGGCCGAGTCGGAGTTATTCGGAGTAACCAGGGGGGCCGCCACCGGAGTAAGCGAGCGTGAAGGGAAGCTGTCGGCGGCCGACGAGGGAACATTGCTGCTCGATGAGATCGGAGACATGCCCCTGACTCTTCAGGCCAAGCTGCTCAGGGCGGTGGAGTATCAGTCATTCGAGCAGCTGGGGAGTAACCGCACCATTCATGTCGATGTGAGGTTCATTTACGCCACGAACAAAGTCCTCGGCAAGATGGTCGAGATGGGCCGGTTCCGGGCCGACCTCCTCGACCGCATCCAGGTAATCAAGCTTCAGATCTCTCCCCTCCGAGAGCGACCGGGCGACGTCACGGTGTTGCTTGACCATTTCCTTGGTGTCTTCTCGGTCGGACGGCCAGCCCCTCGATTCAGCCGCGAGGCGCTGAATGTACTGAGGAACTATCGTTGGCCGGGCAATGTGCGAGAGCTCAAGAACGTAATAGAACATTGCTCTATCCTCTATCCGGATACCTTGATCACCCCGGATATGCTTCCGCTTGAGCTGGATGCGTCCTCGGCAATAGAGAGTAAGGAGGGCGCCGTGGCCGCCGAGGCGGTCCGTATCCGTAGGGCACTCGTCCATTGCAACTGGAACAAGAGCCAGGCCGCCCGCCTCCTCGGCATGCATGTGTCCTCTCTGCGCCGTCGCATCGCAAGACATAGAATCCAACCCTGATCTAATCTGATTCAATGCCAGCCTCATCCGTGCGGAATCGTGCGGTAACGAGCCGACGACAGGAGGGGATTCGGTATCGTCGCACGCAATCGCACAGTCACCCGACCGGCGGGTTCCTGCGGGCTTCAGTGGCGAGGCCGTAATACGCTGATTAACAATGCCTTAGGGGCGGGTTAATCAATTCGATCGAGACGGCACATACCTTGATAAGCCGCTGAGTGTGAATCGATAACCGTAGCGTTCACACTCAGGAGAACCGAGATGCGACTTGCGAGGATTCACTCAGCAGGGCTTGTGCTCGCACTGCTGGGACTGGCCGTCCTGCTCATCGGGAGTGTTCAGGCAGACGGCGGTGATCCGCCACCCAACCCGCCACCGGACGATAGTACGGGCGACACCACCGGACAAGGCTCTTCGATACCATGCGACACGACGAGCCATGATCCGGCCGCGAGTTTCGGTATTGGTTTCTGGGACTTGATAGTGCTGTACATAAATGGCGGTTCGGCAAAGGAGAACTGAATCATAGCTTCACGCGACCTAAGAGAGGGACTCAACCGGGCCCTGCTGCTAGCGAACCTGCTCTATTCAAGACGAGCGGTGTCTTTGAAGACCATAATGGAGACCTGCGGTCTTCCGGAGCGCTCAGCCTATCGCTACATTAACCGGTTGTCGGAGGCCAATGTCCCCATCCACTATGACCGCGAGGCTCGACTGTATAGATTGGCAGGGGGAAGCGCTTTTCGGCCGGACCTGTTCGAGAGCCAGGAGGCCTTTCTTCTCCTTCTGGCGATTCGGGTCTTGCGGGCGGTAGCCGGCCACGGGTATCGCGGAATTCTGAGCGAAATCGAACGCAAGCTCATCTGCTGCGCCGAGCAGCCGCTGGAGAAGGTGCTGCCGATCGTCGAAAGCCGGCTGAAGAGACTCGATCTGGACGCCGATCTCTCCGAGTTTCTGACCGCCACACTGGTATCTGCCGCAGTTGAACTGCACTGCTGCCTTGAGGTGGAACGGCACGACGCCGAGAGCGGAGGACGCATGAAATTCGAAAATCCATCGCTTATATTTGACAAGGACTGGAAGGTGCAGGAGGGTGGAAACGAGCGATCCGAAGCACCGCGATTGCGCGATATCAGCCTGGTACGCTGGACTTAGAGCAAAAAAACAAAAAAAACCACTATTCCGTGTCATTTGTTGAAAACCACTGCCAGCAATTGGCAGGTGGTCTTCCGATAATGGTCATGTAACCCATACATTTGGAATAGGTGTGGTTGGAGGAGGGGGGCCGCCGGGGGGGGCTTTATGTCGGCGTCTTCCGTAATCAATCGGAGCATCCGCTACCACCACACCTGACTGCCGGTCTGGAAAGTGAACGGACGCTCCTGGTCGCCGTCGGAATCCGGCGACATCAGGCGGTAGAGTCCTCCGCCCGGGATGTTGCCGAAGATTATCGATTGTCCTGCTGCCCGGCCGTTCGCCACCGGCTTCCAGCCATGATCCCAGAACTGCAACTCGTATTCGATGCCGTCCCGGATCGGTTCGAGAAACCGCACATCGGTCGAATTGGCCAGCCGCGTACCGGTAGTATGAGTCAGGGTCATGCTGGTCGGCATGTCCTCCTGACCCTCCAACGTGCTGACGACGCCGTCGTGGTGCAGAATGAACGGATTGCCCCATGGCCGTATGACCTCGTCAAGGTAGAGGGCTGGTATGTACAGAATCTCAGGGCCCATGGCAGTGAATGTCACGTTCTTGCCATTGAGGCGGCCCCAGTGGATGGCCTGCCAACGCCCCCAGTTGTAGACGCAGAGATAGGCAATTCCGACCGAGTCCGGAATCGGCGCCTCAAGTTCCACGAGGACGTCAACAGGATCCAGGTAGTCGGCCGTGACATCCCGGTAGTTTTTGCCGCCCAGCCAGCGCGGGACTTTCTCCTGCGGGTGATCTGCGAAGGCCAGGTTGCTCAATTGGGGAGAAAACGTCTTGCGGTAGACCTTGGCCGGTCGGTTGACCAATGTGTATTCGCCGGGATCGGCTTCGGCGCCCATGAACGATACGGCTTTCCCATCGGGTAGCAGGATAGCGTTCCAGGCATGGTTGTTGTTGGCATTGCCCCAATGGGGGGTGTAGTCGGAGGTCACACCCAGCCCGATGGCCCGCATCGCGTAAATCGTTACATTGGTCATGTCCTCGCAGCGCCCGAGGCCCGATTCAAGCATCTCAGCCAGACCTTGATCGGTGGGGTGATAGTAATAGCGACGGTCGAAGCCGAACCACGAGCGGACGTCGCGGTTGACCAGCCGGGCTGCGTCGATCGGCTCCCGGGTCGAGTCGGCCACCCAGGCATACCGGTTCAGGAAATACTGACGCCACGGCTCCAGGGGCTCATTGCTGCCGCGGTAGGGCAGGACGAAGTGGCAGAACTGATCGAAGGTCAGAAAGTGCGCCCAGGGGTATTCGCGCCAGGCCCGGAAAGCCAGGTCAATGTTTCCAATGAGGAAATCGGCGGTGATAGTCTCTGCATCATACAATCGCCTGTCGCGTTCGAACTCAAGCGGGCCGTGAGTCTCTTCGAGCGAATGGAAGGCGGTCAGCAGGGAGTCGTAGGAAGAAAACGACTCGGCGTCGAACGGGATCGTGTTCCCGGCGGTGTCCGTCAGGCGGTAAGTGACGTAGCTGTGATCTCCCATACCGGCAATGAGGAAACGGGCGGCACGATGTTTGAGGGAGTCTTCATCCGACGTATAATGCCGCAGCACTTCTTCGAGCTGGCCACGGTTATCGCCGGCCCTCAGGAGGACCGAGTCAATTGCGCTCGAGTCAATCGATTCGTAATCCTCCGCAGACGCTATTGAGAACAGGCACCAGGTGATAAAACCGACCACAACACACCGCATCGCCGCCTCCGGAAAAGGGTACAGGTCAAGACTGCCCGCAAGGTAGTTGATTGCTGTTGCACTCGCAATGGCGATCCGGGGAAGACCGGACGCCTGAAATCACCGGAATCGTTTATGGCGGCATCAGCCGGAAGGATTGGATTCGTTGTCGATAGATTCCCCCGGCCTCTCGGCGCCCCGTCGTTCCCGGATGACGCGGGCCGGGTTGCCCACAGCCACTACGTAGTCCGGAAGCGGCTTAACCACAATCGAGCCCGCCCCGACGATAGTCCGCTGACCGATATCGGCCATTATCGTGGCGTGCTCTCCGATATACGAATTCGGGCCGATCTGAATGCGGCGGAAGCTGTCATCGCGATCGTAAATGGGACGATCAGGATCAGTGAGGTTATGCTGGTATCTTCCCGACAGGATCGATACGTACCCCGCGATAACGACACCTTCACCGATATCCGCCAGACCGATAGAGGAGTATTTGCTGATCCCGACACCGGGCCCTATGCGTGTGCCCGGCTTAGTGACAACTGTGCCGAAATCATAGTTATTGTATAGGTGAGACTTTGTGAGGGTTTGATGATAGTAGCAGCCACGCAGCCAGTTGCCGGGTCGACCCGGCGCAAGCGCTACAAGGTGGGCGAACATCTCGAAGAGTTCATAGACGCGGAATAGACGCCAGGCCAGTCGCGCACTAAGTCCGAGGGGCAGGACCAGGACGTACAGCAGAGCAGTTATCGGGACTTTGACAAGTTTTCTCGTGTTCACGTATAGTTGCCCGGCGAATGCTGGCATTGACGATCGTTTTAGTATATGTCGGCTTGAGTGTATCCGGTCTTTAATTTTGCGGTTGCGCAAGCACCCATACGATGACAATATGTTGTATCGATGTTGAATGCACTGGAACAGTGGCTTGAGCGCCAGGGATTGCCGCCGGAGATGGCCGATCAGGGCGGTTGGGTACTGGCCGCACTGTTAGTGGCTGTCGGCGCCTGGTTGGTTCACGTGGTTGCCAGGCGCATTGTACTGACAGTTGTTCAGGCGATCGTGAAGCGCACCAGCACCCGATGGGATGACGCGCTGATCGAGCGTCGAGTATTCCATCACCTGGCGCACTTGGCCCCGGCTATGGTGATCTATGCCGCGGCCGGCTTATTCGGTCCCGTCCAGAGTCTGATCGAGCGGGCCTGCATTGTGTATATGCTGCTGACCGGCATATTCGTGCTCAACTCCTTCCTGAATGCCATCGGGGACATATATCGCGACTTCAAGATATCTCGTCAGCGTCCTATCCGAGGCTATCTCCAGATCGCCAAGATCATCCTGTTTATCTTCATTGGGTTGGTGGCGATTTCGGTGATTCTCGATCGCTCTCCGTGGTTGCTGCTGTCGGGTTTCGGGGCCATGACGGCGGTCGTGATCCTGGTCTTCAAGGACACGATCCTCGGGTTTGTGGCGAGCGTCCAGCTCAGCGCCAATGATATGGTCCGGATCGATGACTGGATCGAGATGCCGAAATACGGCGCCGACGGACCCGTCATCGACATATCGCTGCACACTGTGAAGGTCCGCAACTGGGACAAGACCATTACTACGATCCCGACCTATGCTCTGATTTCGGAGTCCTTCAAGAACTGGCGAGGGATGACCGAATCCGGTGGGCGGCGGATGAAGAGGTCTGTGCATCTGGATATGACCAGCGTGAAATTCTGTGACGAAGCAATGCTGAATAGGTTCCGCAAGTTCCAGTACCTCGGCGGCTACATCGATGAGAAGCTGGCCGAAATCGAGGAATACAACCGAACTCACGAGATCGACCTGACCGAAGTAATCAACGGCCGACGCCTGACCAATCTGGGTACCTTCCGAGCCTACGTAGCGGCCTACCTCGAGCACCACCCCATGGTCCACGACGGCCTTACCCACATGGTGCGACATCTGGCGCCGGGACCGGAGGGGCTGCCGATCGAAATCTACGCCTTCAGCACCGACCAGCGCTGGACCTTCTACGAGTCGATCCAGGCAGACATATTCGATCATATACTGGCGGTCATCCCGGAGTTCGAACTAAGAGTGTTTCAGAGTCCTACCGGAGGGGATATTCAGAGACTGGCCTCCCCGGCAGACGGAAGCGGGCGAATCCGCAATGGGAACGGCGGCGCCGGGGACAGCGCCGCCGATCGATGAATCTCTTCATCTGAGCGTGTATGTGAAACTCTTCGGTCAGAGTTCCTTCCGATTGCGGCCCATTGGTCGCACTGCCTGACAGACGGCCAACGGCTCGCTGCCGTTTAGAAATTTCACTCTTTATTGGGGGCGTTTCTGACCTTTGCGGCTTCCATGATACAGCTCGAACTTAAGCAGGCGACACTCCAGAGGAGGAATCTGCAGCTGGATGCGTTGGGATGGGCGCAAGCCGATTCGTTTGGCGGCCTTGAGGTTACCGGTGAGAATCCAGGCCGTCCAGCCGGAATAGCGCTGTTTGAGCGTATCGCCAATCGTGCGATAGGCGCCTTCTATGTCGGTCGCCTCCAAACGCTCGTCGTACGGCGGATTCATAATAACCAGACCGGGCTCGGCGGGCGGCTCCAGATCTTCGAAGGCACTATGGACAAACCGGATCGACCCGGCCACCCCAGCTCGACGCGCATTGGAGCGAGCCTGCTCCAGTACCGCTCCGTCGCGGTCGCCGCCGATGATCACCGGCAACTCATCAGTCTGGACCTTGCTGCGGGCCTCGTCGGTCAGCTGTCGCCACATCTGCTCATCGTAGTCCGGCCAGTTCATGAAGCAGAAGCGTCGGTTCAGGCCGGGGGCGAGGTTCATTGCCATCATTGCCGCCTCGATGGCCAGCGTACCTGATCCGCACATACCATCCACAAACGAAGTTCGACCCTCCCATCCTGACAACCTGATTATCCCGGCCGCCAGGGACTCATTGAGCGGGGCCCGCCCCGCTTCGGTTCGGTAGCCGCGACGCGACAACGGCTCGCCCGACGCATCCATCGACAATGTCAGATGATTGCCGACCAGGTGAACGTTGATCCGCAAGTCCGGGTGATGCCTGTCCACGGATGGACGTCGACCGAAGCCCCGCCGAAGCTGATCGACGATCGCGTCCTTGGTTCTCTGGACTACGAATTGCGAGTGGGTCAGCCGCGAGCCTGCAACGGTGGCGTCGACTGCAAAGGTCTGTCCCGGGGTGAGGCGCCTTGACCAGTCGATTCGCCCAACCTGCTCGTAGAGTTGGTCGGGATCGAAAACGCGAGCCTGATGGATGGGAACCAGCAAACGAGTCGCACAACGACTCCACAGGCTTAGGCGGTACAGCACCTCACGGCTGCCCCGGCAGGTTACCGCCCGACGCGCCGGTTTGACCATGCCCGCGCCCAGTGCGGACATCTCGTTGGCGAGCACAGTTTCGAGGCCTGAGAGTGTTTTGGCGACGATGTCCGCGGGCCCATTCGAATCATCAAAGGAAGTTGAATTATCAGTCATGCCGCAATCTAAGCACCGGCGCTGTTGGGGTCGACCTCAATCGGCGATTGGTGCGGAGATTATCCTGAGGCAGGCCGGGGCCTATTTCAGGATTCCCGGGCATGGTTCTGGTGGCGGTCCGCCCAGCATCATGTAGTCGACAAGGTAGACCAGGTCGGAGACATCGGGTATGCCGCCGCTGCCATTTACGTCCATCTGCTCGGGGCAGGGAGGAGGAGGTCCGCCCAGGTACATGAAGCTCACAGCGTAGACCAGATCCGAGATATCGGGAGTCGGCGAGCCGTTGTCATCGATGTCCCCCGGTCGTTCGCAGCATTCAACGCGGTAGCAGTGCGGCCCATCCCACGACGGGATCACTTCGCTGGGCTCGCTTAGCACCCATTTCCAGACGCCGCCGTTGTAGAAGAAGGACGAATCGATGCAGATGGTCTTCCCGCGGGCTTCATCCGGGAACGGTCCGATAGTGACAGAGAGACCCTCCTCGCTATAGCCGGCCTCCAATCCAGTCGGTAACCCGATGTTTTCGCCCACTCCGAGGAATCCTACAGTATCAGCGATGGCGCCGTCGGCGCTGAAGTGGCGCAGATACAGACCCATGGGAAACTCGCCCCGGCCCAGATTGGAAGTGGTGTCAATGATGGTCGTGTCCCACAGGGCGCCGTCGGGCGAGTATACCCTGAACCCGGTAGTCGCACCGATGACCACGTGCGCTGTGCCGTTAGTCAGGCGGAACACAAATGTGGGGGTCCGGTCTCGATCCAATACGCCCTCAGAAATCAGTCCGTTGACGCGAGACAACTCGATCTCCGTCTGGGCGGAGATCGAGGCGGCCATTACGAGGAGATAAGCGGCGCTAAGCACCAGTGAACGCTTCATGTGAATCCGATTCAGTAAGTTGGTACGTTGAGTCACTATCCGTGAGACTATCAGCGGGGCAACGTCGAAGTGAGCGTATCGTTGGCCCCTGTATCGTCCGGCGGAACAGCCCGATCTCGCCAAGCCTGACCGCCGCTGCCCCAATATAGCCATATCCGCGATCTTGTCAATCGCCGATCATCTGTAGTCTTATACGCTGTCAGCTGCAGCCGGAACCAATGGTCCATCATCAGATTCACTTTGTTAGTTGCGACATCGAACGGGCCGTTCGATCTTGGGCTCAACAAGGAGGAACAATGCTGCGACTTGATGATGATAACGTCACGATTAATCGCCATAAGGCCACTGGCGCATCGAATTTCGAGCCGTCCCGGGAGTTTCGCAGGGTCAATCGGCTCGAGCTGGACCTGACCTACATGCTGAACGGCGCCGACGGCACGCCGTTTATAGAGCGCCGGGAGATCGATAACATCGCCGATTCAGTAGCGCTGGCCCGTCGCAAGCTGGCTGATCGGCAAGGTGATTGCCTCGACGGCGACACGCCCATGCTGGGTTGGCAGACGCTTCCGGAGACCCTGACTCGCGAACACTTGGACAGGGTCCGGGAGGTCGCAGATCATCTCTCCGATGGTATAGATGCCTTCGTGTCGCTCGGTATCGGCGGATCCTACCTGGGCATTGAGTCGACGTTTAAGGCTCTTACTCACACCTGGTTCAATCAGCTTTCGCGGGAAGAACGGGGAGGCGCGCCAGAGATCTACTTCCTGGGTCAAAATACCGACCCGGACTTCTTTCGAGATACCCTCGACTGCCTGCGCGGAAAGCGAATCGGCCTGAATGTCATATCGAAGTCGGGTACTACGACAGAGACGGCGCTGGCCTTTCGGATTCTGCGGCGAATGCTTGAGGAGGAACTGGGTGACGGCGCCGGGGAGTACATCATTGCCACCACCGACGCGAACAAGGGAGCCCTCCGTCATTTGGCTGAGAAGAAGGGCTTTCAGACTTTCGTCGTGCCCGACGATATCGGCGGACGGTTCTCAGTGCTGACCGACGTGGGCCTTTTCGGGCTCGCCGTGGCTGGAATCGACATCCATGAATTTGCCGCGGGATTCAGCCATATGAAGGGGCGTACCGATCACGATGATCTGTGGTCCAATCCGGCCATGGCCCATGCGGCGGTTCGTCATCTGGCTCACCAGAAGGGTAAGCGGATCGAAGTGGTCGCCACCAACTCGGCGGCAATCTACAATACGACTCGCTGGATGGAGCAGCTTTTTCCGGAGAGCGAAGGACAACGAGGACACGGAATGTGGGTATCGCCGTCTATGTACTCGGAGAAGTTGCATGCCAACGGTCAGATGGTCCAGGAGGGCCACCGCAATATGATAGAGACCTTCCTGCATTTGGTCGAGAGCGACAACCGCGTTGCGATTCCAGGGGACCGCGAAGACCCGGACGGACTGAATTATCTTGCCGGCGCAGACATGAACTCCGTCAACCGGCTGGTTGTAGAGGGGCCGGCCTGGGCTCATTTTCAGGGAGGAGTCCCCAATATGACCATTCGCATTCCAATGCGCAACGCTTTCAATATGGGACAACTCTACTACCTAATGGAGATGTCGGTGGCCCTGTCCGGTTACTTGGCGGGCATCAATCCGTTCGTTCAGCCTGGTGTCGAGGCCTACAAGAAGGCGGTATTCGGGCTGGCCGGCAAACCAGGCCATAAGGAGCGCGGTGACAGAATTCGCAAGCAGATCGCCGACATGGACCGAATCGTCGTTTAGGTATCTCAACGGGCTCATTGAGAGAAGCGACCACCTGGAGGTGACCGCCCTTTCGAAAGTGATGCTATCCGAAGCAGTCGTCAGCAGGCCGGCGGAGGCGGTCCGCCGCTGAACATGTAACTGACGAGGTAGACCAGATCGGATATGTCGGGGCCTGAGCCGTTTCCGTTGACATCGGCTTCATCCATGCAATCGGGCGCCGGCCCGCCTTGGAACATGTAGCTTGTCAGCCTGACCAGATCGCTGACATCTATACTCTGATCGCTGTTGGTGTCTCCACGAACCTGACAGCAGCCCTGGCCGCCCTCCTGAGGCGAATAGAACTCATAGGTTTGACTCGACCACGTCTCGGCGCCGGCCAGATCAACGGCCTTGACTTTCCAGTAGAAGTGCCGGTTCTGCCCGACCGGATGAGGTGTAAACTCAACTGTATCGACCAGGCGACTCATCTCAGTGAAAGTCGTGAAGGACGGACCCTCGGATATCCACAGCGAATACTCGATTGGATCCAGCGGATCGCTGTCGGAAGCGGCATGCCAGGTCATCAAGGGAAACGGCTCGCTGACCGTGTCGCCGTCGGCGGGAGCGATCAGGTCGAATACCGAGGGCGCCTGGTTCGAGGCATTCACATAAAAAGAGGCCGGTTCCGAGTAGTCGCCGTGCTCATATCCGTCATACGCCCGGCTCCGCCAGAAATACCGCTCATCTTCCGCCAGAGGAACATCCACCTCCCACTGGTATGGTGGACTGACCAAAACGAGATTAGTGACAGATGCAACGAGATTCGTCATGGCCGAGTCGGAAAAGACCTCGAATTCATAGGTAAGGTTGTCGCCGTCCGCATCCGCCGCGAAGTTGCCGCGCAAGGTCGGCGTGGGGGTTGCCACCAGTGTGTCATCCTTTGGTCGGAGAGCCTGACCGGCCGGTGGGATGCTATTGGTTCGGAACGTAATGTCGGCGAATTCAGACCAACTCTGGCCATTATAAACCCGCACGCTGAAAGAGTACTCGGAGCCGTCCTCAAAGGCTTGCCCGGCGTAGACAACAGTGGAGTCATCACCGGTGAAAACCGCTGGATTCCAGACGTTATCGCGATTGTTGCAGTACGTTCCGGTCCCGACCTTGACCTGATACTGCTGAACTGAGGCGCCGGTCGTATCGGCTGTCGACCAGCCGAAAGTCGGTGCGTCGCCAGTGACATGATCGAGTTGCTCACCCTCGATCCAGATATCGGTGACAGTCGGATTGTGAGACTCCTGCGTGTCGTCAAAGAAATCGAGGATACGGCCCAGGACGTCGGCCCTGGTGTTGTATCCACTGGTAACGAAGTTGTCGCTGACGCCTTCCAGCCCGAAACTGAACAACACCAGGCGATAGCTACCCTCGTATGTCAGGCCGGTGACCCCCCCGACCGGCAACTCGAAGGCAGGTTCAGAACCGCCGGTTGGGATCATTGTCTGGGGATCGGTCTGGTTGGTTCCTGAGGCATAACGAACACTCAGGCCGTCCCCGACCGGAGAGCCAGCGACCCCGTTGATCAGGGGATACAACAGATCCGATGAGTATTCGGCTTTGAGATAGTCGCTAAGGAATACCGGGAAGTCGGTGTCGAGCTGGCGCAGTATGGCCTGCCCGGTCAGAAACAGATTACCCCCGTTGTCCAGGAATCCCTGCATGGCGGCGATGTCAGATGAGGATAGAATATCAGGACGGCTGTCGCCGGTCAGCCACATCACGGTGGCGTACTCACTTAGCAGAATGGCCGTGGGGCTCCCCTGCATGGCAGTATTGTGAACATCAAAGGGGATGCGGTGCTCCTGCAGGACATCGGTAACAGCCCGCTCCCAATCGGCGCCGTCATCATCATCGATCACCAGAATACCAGGTTCTCCGAGGTGTAGTTCAAGACCGTACCAGGCGCCGCCCTGGGGATTGTCCGAAGTGATCTCCAGGAAGAACGAGTCGATACAGGGCTCGAAGTCAGTCGATATCGTGAAGGTGATCGGATCGGCGGAGTTGTCTCCGGAGCCGGAGGTGCCTATGGTTCCGATATTTGCAGATGGGTTGACGAAGGTGACATCACTGTTGTTGCAGCTCAGAGTTCCGGTGACATTGTCGACCGGAGCCCAGGCGTTGCCAAGAGTGAATACAAAGGTGATGGTATCGCCTGCCTCGGGGATACCGTTGCCGTTACCGAATGCGGCGTCATCGAAGTCGGAGCCCAGCAAGGTGAACCGTGGCCTCCAGAAGTTAATGTCGAAGCTGGCGGTCATGGAATGGCCCGGAGGCGAGATATTCCAGACCGCGGTTCCAGTCGGTGAACCGCTGTAGTCGCGAGTATTTGGGATCGACAGGTCGTCGAAAGTGGAAGCTGTCTGGCTTGACCAGACATCACCGCCATCGCCGCTGTTGACATCATTCTGAAGATCGTTCCGGCCGTCGGCTTGCTCGATACCCACCAGCGGATGCCATTCATCCTGGTTGCCCCCCTGGGTTTCGTCGACGTGGTAAATCAGCAAGCCCGAAGCGGGAATAGGCGAATCGTAGCCGACAGCACGGCGGTTTTCGACCAGAAAGTACTGTGGACCCGGCTGACCATCCGACCACAACCGATAGGCCACCGAGCTGTCATAGGAGCCGGGGATGTCGACATCGACCATGTTGGCTTCGACATCGATCGGGTTGAGGAAACCCAGTTGCGATTTGCACCAGGCATCGAAAAATGCGGGCAGGTTGCCGCTTGCATTCCAGCTTCCCCCGGCCATGAGCGACCACTTACCGACTCCGGCTGAGGAGTAGTCGGTGTCATAGAGGTCGGGCAAACCCAGGTAATGGCCGTACTCGTGGGCGAACACTCCCATGGTCATGATGCCGATGCCCTGGTACTCTTCGGGCTCCATGGAGTAGTCGCGAAGGCTGACTCCGTCCAGGTTGAGAGTGGTCGGCAGGGACCATTGATGCGACCATATCTGATCGCTGCTGCCGGTTTGTTCCGCGCCGGGGCCAGCGTGGACTATGAACAGTCCATCGATCCAGCCATCGCCGTTGTTATCGTATTGTGAATAGTCGACGTCCGGGTCAGCCGCCAAAATAGCGTCCTCGGCCATGCCCTGAGCGTTCTGCGGGTAGCTCCCCCAGCCGTTCTGCCCCTGGACATACCAGGCATAGGTATGCGGCAGGCGGTACCAGCCGGCGACATCACCGATCAAGTAGAAGCCACCATAGGAGTTTTTCTCGTAGAATTCGGTCATCGACAGGTGAAGATCGTTCGGATTACTCGAAAACAAAAGATGTTCGAAGTCAGCGGTCTGGGCGAACGTGGCTCCGGACTCCGCTTCGTTATCGGAGAAGTCGACCAGCAGGACGATCACCCGGAAGGTGTCGACTTCACCGGGTTCAACCCACAGCGCCTTGCCGCTCGGACTTCTGGGGTCAACCGAAGCGACATCAGTTGACCATACCCCCCTGGCCTTTGCCTGCTCGAGGCGCTGTGCTAACTCATGGAGGCGACCCTCAGCGCGAAGCTGTTCGACCAGGTCGGGATGTGGCGGCATCGCCGCCGCAGTGAGGGACAGAATCGCCACGGTCAGCAATGCGGCAGCGCTTGGTATCGATAGCTTCATACTATTATTCCGGGTCGCGGGCACTTGGGCACCTCCTGATTAGTGCGGGGTAGAGATCGGACTGTCCGCCCAGGACTTGAGTCCATAATTCTTCGCTGCTTCAACACATAGTGGACCATAACAGTTCCGTTTTTCGTGAGGCCCGACGGTCGGGCGCGCCATCTTCGTATTCTGTCGGCCGGCCAGCCGTGGTGCAGTAGCCTGACTTCAGCCTCTCTCTAAAGCAGCCCGCTGCGATCAAGACAGCCGGCCTTCGGAGCGGGGCCATTAGTGAACATATACGCGAACAAGTATATCAAGTCGGCGATATCGGGAGCGGTGCAGTCGCCGTTTATGTCCATAACGAAACTCGGGCTGGAGGGTCCTCCCCCGCCGAACATGTAGTTGACGATGAAGACCAGATCGCCGATATCGACCGCGTGCGAATGGTCGACATCTCCGGGAAGCCAGGTCCAGAAATCGGCCTTGCCGGAGTAGAGTATCGTTCCGTCACGCTGAATTGCAGCCACTCGCCACCAGTAGCGAGTGCCAAACGCCAGCGAGTCGGAGAGGGCTAAGTCGATCAGTTCGCGATCGAGCGACGGAGTGTAAGCTACGACAGGTGTTTCGAAGCCGGGTCCGGCAGAGGTCTCCAGGCGGTACGCAACCGTATTGGCCGCGACCTCGCCGTCAGCCGATCGCCACGTAAAGACGGGTTTCATCTCGAACAGCGGGCCGGACATCCCCGATGTCGGGAAGACCGGTTCCGGGGCATTTGCGGCCGGAGTGGTTGCCGACCCGCGCGCCACTATCTCATTTCCGACCGCGGATACAAAGACAACGGCAAACGTCGCAAGTAGAGCCGCCTTGGAGATGAATCTTGCCATCAGCACTTTCCTCCCGCCACCGCCAAAGCGGCCGGGCAGGGTGTTTTGGATCGGGCGAACCCACGCGCCGTTCGGCTTATGGATCTGACAACCCAATCCCGCATACTACACAATATACTCAGCAAGAGGGATCGGTCAACCAAAGAACAGGCCGGCGCATCTTTGGCGTTCATCGATGACTTCCGGCTGCCACTGAAAAGGGTGGAGTGAGGGGCAGCAGGGGGAGGGGAACGACCGCCAGGACGCCTCAGCTCTGCCCCCAAAGGACGTGATTTATACTTGGCATAATGGGTGTGCTGATGGAACTTCGGTTGGTTCGCCGACACCTCAGAGACAAACCACGCGGCTTCAATATGCCCGCGAGTTTACGACATGCAGCAGAAGGGCCGGCTGCGTACGCAGCCGGCCCTTCGTCGACATGGTCCATTGGTGGAGAATCAGAACCGCACCTTTGCGGTGAAGAACTGGCTATTGTCGAAAGCGTTGTCTTTATCGTCGACCTGCATCCAGGTGTACTCGAAGCTCATATCGGTGTTGCCCAGATCGAGGACCACGCCCGCGCCCAATGTGGCTCCATAGAACCACTTGCTGTCATCAGCGTAGCTGTAACCGCCGCGCAGAAAGTACTTGTCGTCGAACGAGTACTCCAGCCCGCCCTGGTAAACATCCTGATAGTAGTTGTTGGAACGGAAGTTGCCGGTCAGGGTAACGGAGTGGTTCTGCTGGTCATAGAAGTTATAGGCGGCGCCCATGTTGATCGAGCTCGGGAGGTCATAGGGGGCCGATTCTCCCGAAAGAGGACGTCCGTCGACAGTGCGATTGAACCCGCTGCCGGAGAAACGCATCTCCGGGCCGTAGTTCATGATCGCAAAGCCGAGAGTGAGCCCGTGCCAGCGCGGATCATACATGAAGCCGATGTCGAAGGCCACTCCGGTTGCGCTGACCTCGAAGACATCCTCGCGGATGAACTTGGCCGTCGCGCCGAAGGTAACGTTGTCGGTCAGGATTCGGGAGTAGGTGACGCCAATGACCGCCATACTCGGGCTGAATATCCGTCCGGTGCCGTTCGGGTAGTCATCCGTCGTCTCTTCGATGTCGCCGACGGAGAGGATCTTTGCGTGGGCGCCGATGGTGCCGAAATCCTCGATCGATGTTGCGATCCCGGCGAAGTTGAGATCCATGTCGCCCCAATACGACAGATGGGTGAACATGGCTTCGGTGCCATACAGGTGTCCCACTCCGGCGGGGTTCCAGAGCATGGCCTCGACGCCGTGCGTGTTGGCTATCACCGCTCCGCCCAGGGCGGCGCCGCGCGCAGCCACTGGTATCTGCAGCACCTGAGCGCCTGCAGTACCGGTGCGAGCGGGGTTCCCGGCGAGGATGCTGCTGAAGCAAACCACCAGGATGACCGCTGTCAGTAGAAGTGTCTTTATCTTCATCAGTTGATTCCTTCCCATGCTTAGTACTGCCTCAGAACCTCGACTTCGGTGAAGACGGCGATCTTGCCGATCTTCTGACCGTAACCGGGTGCGTTCACAACGTACACGTATACCCCCGAGGCGGGCGGCAGCCCGTGTGCGGTCTTAACGTCCCAGGACGCGATCGAGGTGCTGGCATCGTTCTTCCTGATCTCATCGATGAACTCGCCGGCCAGGTTGTATATTCTGATGGTGCACTCCGCTGGCAGGTTGTGGAATTCTATCCTATGGTTGCCGATAGTGGGATCATACGGGCCGTAGAGATAGAACGGGTTCGGGACTGCCTTGATATTGGCAAGCGCATTATCGCTCTTGGTCAGGGTCGGGGACTGGGTTGAGAAAGTGAAGACGTCGGAAGAAGTATTGACCTTTGCCGTGACAAATCGGACAACCGTGCCGGTCGCGGGCTCTGTTGTCTCGTGGGAATAGTCGTTGAATATGATCCGGCCGATTCGGAAGTCGTCATCCCAGGTGTACTCAGCCAAGGCCGGGAGGGGTTCATCCGGGTATTCGCTTTCAAATGGGTAGATACGGTCACCGTAACTCCAGCCACCGGATTCATCATCGTCGAGAATAAAGAACTGGATTCTGACGTCATCGGACGGATCATCGGGGGTGCCAATACCGATGTTCCATATTTCGAAGGGCGCCCGGTTGGGCCACTTCTCGTCGGTATTCCAGTCGTAGTATTCTGATCCCTGCTCGGTGAAGCGGAATTCCCAGTCATAGGTGCCGATCTTTCCGCGCCAGTTCAGGCGCGAGAAATCGGAACCGGCGTCCGAGGAGACGTACCAGTCGGCCGTCGAGTTGAGCGAGTACATGACGTTATCCGGAGGCTCGATGGCCCCGGAGGCGCCTTCCACCTCGTTGATTTCGACTACGCCGAAGCTCGGCCCCAGGACCTTCACCATGACACCGTCGACAATGGGATAGTCGTCATCGCCCGATTGGTTTGTCTCGTACTGAACGACATACTCACCGGCCGTCACATCGTAGATGTGCCAGGCTATGTTAGTGGAATCGAAATCGGCGTGTTCAAGGTCGTTCGGGTGCTCGGGATCATAGGTCGTATCCACGACGATGCCCAGAGTATCTTCGAATTCCACGCGGTAAGTGTGGCCGTTAAGGGCGCTCGGATCGAGCACCAGCGGCACCACTGACCCATTAGAGCCGCCGGCGGTGTGCGTGACGTCGAGCGTATCCCCGGTCACTCCGTGGTATACGGTGCCCGCGATGGGGCCCTGTGGGCGAACCTCCACGCTGGCAGCCGAGGTCAGCGTTTTGGGGGTTGCCTCGGGATCGTGGGAGTAAGCCTCAACCTTGAAGTAGTAAGTCCTCAGGTTGCGCAGGGGGCCTCCCCTGATGTGGTCCTGATCGGTGGCGAAGTAGCGCCTCACGCCGGCGTCGCTTCCGAATTTGACCCCTCGATACTCGAGCACACCGGTTTCAACGTCAAGGACGTCGTCGAGGATTGTACCGACTCCGTTGTCGATGTCGTAGGTCGCGATCCGACGCCAGACCATGTCGCCGGATCCGTCCCTGGAGCCTTGATAGACCGTGTAACCCTCGAAATCGTAGTCGCCCGGATCGACCTCGGATGTATCCGTCCAGGTGAGAACGATGGCGCCGTCGAGGTTGGTCGCGGTGACAACGGGAGCAGCCGGCGGTTCGGCCAGCTCGAAATTGATGTCATAGGCTGACTGAGCGAACTGATCGTAATACTTCATGACCGAGATGGAGCTAAGCCGGTCAGCTCCCCGGCCGACGATGATCGCGGCCAGTATTTCGGTCGAGTCGCCGGGTGCGAAAGAAATCGGACCGGTCGACTGCATCCAGCGACGGTCAGCCGGATCGAAGTCCAGATCACCCGTCCCGGCGACCGGGTCTCCGGCGTGCATGTATAGCGTTGCTTCGCCGTCGTATGTATAGGGATTGCCGTTCGGACGCAATCCCTGCATGTAGTTGTAGGTTTCGGTGTAATTGTTCGGGTCGGTGCCGTTGATGTACTTGTTGAAGGACACCATTCCGAGGTTCTTGTACCCGACCCACGTAGTGTCCCACATCCGGGCAGTGTCAGCATCGTCGCCGGTGTGAATCATCGGCCCCTGGAAGAAGTCATAACCGAGACAGGGCGGATTGGACCCATACAGCTGATCGTTGTTATTCGCGTTGTAGACGAACCCCAGCGACTTTTCTACGTCACATCCCACCAGGTCGTCGGTGTAACCGCCGAGATCGGGATCGGCCCAGAGCGACAGGTAACAATCGGTAATGGTATTGGGACCGCGATTGAATATCTGGAATTTGAGAAAAATGACGTTCCCGAGTGGATCAGTGCGATCGAAGGCGAAGGTCGTTTGCCTCACCTCGAGACCAAGAGGGTCGGTGTTTCCGGCGTCGTTGGTATGCTGAGCCGGATCGGCGTCGTTGTATACCGCCCAGCACATCTGGTCACCGATCATCGCCGGGGTTCCATCTTCATTGACAGGAGCCCCCTGGTCGACCGGCCAGTTGAGATAGTCGCTGTTCGGGTTGTTTGCCAGACTATCCTTGTACAGCTTATACACTTTGTACTCGGGCCGATCGGGGCTGAAGGTGCTGTCCGACATCGGTCCGGGGACGTATTCATCGGAGTACTCGGCGATTACGATTCTAGTGTCGCTGCCCACCTTACCGCCTATCCATAGGCCCGAGGCATAGAGGACATAGCTGTTCTGGCTACCGTCCGCGACTGCTTCGATGCTGGTGTAGGGATAGAATGTTCCGGCGTCCTGACCAAAGCGGTCGGTAAGGTCTCTTCCGAAATTTCCGTGATTAGTCACGAACATCATAATGTTGTTGGCATTGATGAACGTGCCATTGTCAATGGCCAGCGACTGGCCGCCCCATGTGAAGTCCTTGCCACGGCCTTGCGGCGGCGCCGCATCGACCGGCAGGGCCATCATGAGGGCCAGTATAGTGATAAGTAGTATCTTTGTTTTCATTTGCTTAACCCTCTCCGCTTAGAATGATACCCGCGTACCGAACATGATCATGCGCGGATTGGACCAGTTGGTGGCATTGTATTGCTTCAGCAAGTAGCGGTTCTCATACTCGGCGCCGTAATTCCGAAGATTGCTCTGACCCTCGTTTAGATTGAGATAACCGGTGACATCGGGCTTGCCCGTACCCTCGTAAACCGCAACCACGTTTTCGCGATCGAGCAGGTTCTTGATCCAGAAATAGGGTATGATGTCGATACTCGAGAAGGTGAACTTGCGCTCCATCTTCAGGTCGATATTGAACAGCCACGGCTTCCGAGCAGCATTGATGCCCTGGCGCGGTTGCGGTCGCAGTGCGGCTTCTGAGGCCTCATCGTAGAACTCCATTGGCGTGTAGGGAGTGCCGCTGGCTGCGAACAGCAATACGTTGACACCGAAGTCCTCCAGTGGGTAGATGTCGCCAAGCCTGGGGCCCTCTTTCTTCCCGAAGCGCAAATCACCGTTGACGGTGATATTGTGGCGCTGGTCGTAGTCAAGAGCATGGGTGGATTTCGGTGGTTCCACACCCCCCCAGTTGACAAGGTAGGTCGAGGTGGCGTAGGAACCAGTTCCCGTGGCGTAGCTCAGGCTGTATCGGCAGTCGAGTGCGATGTGGTTGGTCCGGCGCATCGTCAACGAGAAATCAGCGCCCTTGATAGTGCCGAAATCTATATTTCCATATACATCGTAGGCGGTGATGAATCCGGATGTTTGACCGATGTGCTGGATCTGCGTCAGGTCCTGAACGTCCTTGTAGTATGCCGTGATGTCGAAGCCCACATTCGGCGCCAGCTCATGTGAGATTCCAACCTCATACTGAGTGATCTTCTCGGGCTCAAGGTTGGGGCTGGGGAAGGGATAGTATGAACCGGCGTTTACACGAGCCTGGAAGAAATCATACCCCACGTACAGCTTGTCGAGATCGGGGCGCTGGAAGAATTTGCCGTAGTTGATGTGCATCTGGGTCTTGTCGGACACGGGGAACGAGATCCCCAGCCGCGGGGACAGACGATAGAAAGCCTCTGAGTCCTCGAGGTCTTCGGGATCAAGCGTGCCGTCTGCTCCACCGAAGGGATCACGGAAATCCTTGATCTGATCCGCCTGGTAGTCGAACACGTCGAAACGCAGACCGGCCTGCACAATCATGCCGCGCCACTCGAAGCGATCCTGTAGGTAGACGCCCAAATTGTAGGGGTGTTTCGTGTTGTTGAGGTACCCGCCGGGATCAGCTTCCTCACCGTTCTCGTCGTAGCCGTATCGATTGACCAGACTTGTAGAGTAGCGTTGAGTCACATCAAGGTGCCGGAAGTAACGCAGAGTGTGACGCTGGAAGTCGAAACCGGCTTTCAGCGTATGATACTCGTTAACCTGGCTGGTGATGTCACCCTTGAAGCCGATGTATGACGACTTCTGCTTGAGGAAGGCCGGGTAGTAGGATTCCCGGTTGATTCGAAGCGAGTCGGTTTCAGTGATTTCCAGGGAGTCTACCAAGGCGCCGAAGGTCGTATCATCGTCGACTATAGTCGTATCCTCATAGTTGTAGGACCAGCCGGTCGTATCGATGTTCATCAGCCAAAGACTGTCCTCCTGCCAGAACAGAAGGAATTCATCCTCTTCCGGATTGGGGATGGCATCCACCTGGCCGTCATCCCAGACGTAGGTGCGCCGATATGCGCTGATGTCGTCGAATATCTCATTGTCACCGCGGATCCGCGATGTCATGTAGTACGACGCACTGAAGTTCCAGTAAGTATCCTTGTCCAGCAGGTGAGTAATCTTGGCGTTGAGCCCCAGGTTCTTATCCTCATAGCGCGGGCCGTGCTCGGGGTTGAGCAGCCATTCCTGACGGTACTCGCGCCAGTCGTCGACCGAACCGTTGCCGCTCAGACGAACCTTGAAATTCGGCGTCAATTCGTACAGTATCTTGCCCTGATACGACCAGCCCGACAGCGTATTCTGAGGCAGCCGCTGCGGGTTGTCGTAGAGCGTGTCCAGACCAAAAGCAGCGCCGTAGGTATTGATCATCGTCTCGGTCGCATATGACGGCGTCCGATCCCCCAGCCAGCGGCGTTCGCCGGACAGGAAGAAATAAGCGTTACCCAGACCGGGAACCGGACCCGAGAGGTCCGCCGAGTAGTAGTTCTGATCGAAATTGTCGCCCAGTACCTGATCGGAGACGACCTCGACGTTGCCGTGGTAGTCGCTGGTGCCTTCATTGGTGATGACATTAACGATACCTGAGGCGACGTGGCCGTATTCAGCCGAAAAGCCGCCGGTGACTACCGAGACTTCTTTGATGGCGTTGGTGTTGATGTTGGCGGTCGAGATGCCGGTCAAGGGATCCTGCTGGGAGAAGCCGTCTACGTAGTAGGCTACTTCCGAGGGTCGGCCGCCGCGAAGGTTCAACTCTGTGTTGTTTGCCACCGACGCGCGCTGGCCGCGTTGACGCTGCTGGAAGTTCCCGGCGTTCATGCGAACCACCGAATTCTGGATTCCGACCACTTGGTCGAAGCCTCGCACCGGCATTGCCCGGATCTGTTCGCGCTGGACGACATTGACCGTAGTGGTCTTGTCCCTGATAACCAGCGGCTGGTCAGCCCGGACCTCGATGATCGTGCCCAATTCGGTTGTCTCTTCGATCAACTCGAAGTCGTGGTACGAGGCGAGGTCGGCCGAAACGTGAACTCCGGTCAATACGACAGTGGCGTAGCCGACTGCGCTGACGCGAAGCGTGTAATCGTCGACAGGGACATTCAGTATCGTATAGTTACCTTCCGGGCGGGTGTGTCCGGAATTTTGTGTAAGCGACCGGTTCACGTTGTTTAGATCCTT
>CAZGMK010000029.1:0-40999 GCA_964526835.1 uncultured Ignavibacteriales bacterium | reverse complement strand
GAATCCACCTTAACTAAGCCGCCAAACTGTCCAACAAACCCGGACCACCTCTCATACACGGTTCCGGCGTTTGGCGCCATACATCGGACATGAACTTCGATCTGGGTAGCATAGTCATACCGGGCAAGCCTCCTGTCGTTGATTCCGGACACAATACGTTCTACCAGCAGGTCTATGCCTCTGGTTTCTATCCTGGAAACGCAGTTGTGAATATCCCGCCGTCTAATCTGAAGGCGATGGGCAACATCTGGGCATTCGACAGTTCCTGCAATGCTAAGTGCAGATGGGGATGGGTTGGCGGTACATATGTCGATGTCAGGGATTCCATTCCAGCCGCCCAGGCCGTCTGTGCGGGAGACACTATGATAGAGAAGTACGCTACTGCTGTGGATGAGGTCGATCTACCAGCTAGTCTGTCGATATCCCAGAACTACCCCAATCCGTTCAACCCTACCACGACCATTAGCTTCGATTTACCGACATCGGGGATCGCACGTTTGGATGTCCTGAATGTACTTGGACAAGTGGTTGCGACGCTGATAGACGCGAAATTGGACGCCGGTCATCACTCCGCACAGTGGAACGGACACAATTCTGGGGGTGAGTCGGTCTCGTCTGGTGTCTACTTCTACCGCTTAAGTTGTTCAGGTTCAACTGTCACCAGGAAGATGATGATAGTCAAGTGAGGAGGTTGGTTCACATGGTACGTGCACTAATGCTGCTTGGATACTCGCTGGCTGCGATCGCACTCAGCCCTATCGAAGGTAACAGCGGGCAACTCCTGCTGACCCCGGAGAAGTCGACGGTCGCCGCGGCTCATGAAGCGGAGACAGCACAACAACACGCTTTCATGTTTGATCTCTCTCAGATCCCCGTCGAGGCGAAGGTCACGTCCGCAAGACTGAAACTGTGCATAGCAGAGGCTGAATGGTCGCAAGCCCCCGTCACGATATCAGTGCAGGCCGTTTCCGAGGATTGGCAGCATGCTGGGGATTCGGTCTCCGGCGAGTTGGCGTTGACCGACACCCTCTTCGCCTCGACTCTTGCTGATTTGAATCAGCCGTTCACGGCGGATTTCAATGTCACGCAGTCGGTTCAAGCCTGGCTATCACAGGAACATGAGAACTATGGATTGGTTGTTCGGCTCTCGGATGATGTCGGCGGAACTCTGTCATTTCAATCGACGCCGGGAGGCCCCCCGGTTTGCCTGAGGGTATCTTATCTTAAGCCAAGCAGTCCTGAATGAGGCTGGGCGGCCCACAGACCCGCGCTAGCTGGCTGGAATCCGTACAGCCAGATCTCAGCACCTGTAGGTCAGATCCGCTGCGGACCTGACATCGAAGTCGGCAATCCAGGAACCCGCCTGCGGTGCGCTTGTTCTACCTGATGCATCGAGACAGCAACAGACCCAACCAGATGGATCGGAAAAGAAACAGGATGAGCCACATAGTCCAACTCAGCATATCCGGTATGAACTGCCAGCACTGTGTCGACAAGATCGAGCGCGCCATCAAGGCGGTGCCGGGAGTGGTCAGTGTCGATGTCGACCTGACTGCGCGTAGCGCCGATGTACAGCTAGCCGCCTCGCAGTCCGGAGGCGAAGATCTGATCGCGGCAGTGGTCAACGCCGGCTACGGAGCATCCATCCAGGGCGTGACCTCGGATTAGATGGGCCCGCCGGAGCCTTTGTCCCCTGACCCAGATTGAATCCGGGGTACTGCCTCCACATCCCCGAGTGGCACAACAAGCGCATTCGCCCGACGGCGGTCTCTATCAGCCCGCCTTTTCGCCTTGACCAACCGGGCTGAGCGGTTATCTTGCCTGACAGAACCGCATAACTCCCGGAGAGACTATGTCGAGACTGCTTGGCGGGGTAACGCTACTCCTGATGAGCCTCGTCGCTGTCGGTGTGTCCGGCGGTGATCTGACCTTCGAACTGGACCACGAATACGATCTGCCTTCCGGCCTGCAACCGGAGACCGAGCGCTACACCATAAGAATCACCGATATCGACCTGGACGGCTCCCTCGATCTGCTGGTCGAGGACAGCAGCTTCATCGGCGCCCACAACCTGGCCGATAACCGGACCATCGTTCGCTTCCCAAAACTGACCGACAGCCTGGCCCGTCGGGAATTACTGGGACATCTGGACGCAGATTCGATTGTAGACTACCTCCTGGTCTGTGTTCAACCTCAATCAGGCAGCGATCAACTTCAGGCAGTCCGGTATCTTAGTTCCCGGAACTACCAGCAGCCCGACACGCTGGTTCTTCAGGGGCTAACCGCCCGCGACTGGAGTATCGACAGCCTGTTCCTCGGGGACGCCGACAACGACGGACTGGTGGAATTGTACGGTACACTCTCTTATCCCGACGGGCAGACCACAGAAACGCTGGACTTCGGCCACGAACTCGACGGCCCAACGCCGATGGCCGGACCCTTGCCGCTCGACACCAGCGCTTTGGGCAAAGCCTACCAGCTCTACGGTGACGGGGTGAGCTATGTCAGCACAGACCACGAGGGCGGTAACTGCCTGTGGCCGTCGGGTGCGGTTTGCGCCGATACCGGCCTGGCCGTTTTTCGCATCTACGATCACCAGGGAATCGAAGTCGAACAGGTCTTTCAGTCGCCCCTGAATTGCGGGGGGCCGGGAGTGAACCTGCTGCGCGGCAGGTATGCCGACATCAGAGACTACGTGGTCGGTGAGGTGCTGAGTTCCTCATCGGGGGCCGAGGCTATCCTGCATGTCGAGTATCAGACCTGGGTATACAATCCCGACAGCTCCCTCGTTTGCGGCACGATAAGTCACGGCTTGCAGGTATGGGACCTGCCCTCGCCGGGACAAATGAACTTGGTTGGCCTGTGGTCGTTTCCTCACACGGATGCCCATGACGCGATGTATTTCGATCCTCGTTTCACCGGCCGGATTCTGCTGGGCGCCAACCTCAATGATCCCGGCGGCGCCTACTTCTACCTGTATGACCTCAACTGGCGCATATCGGTCGATACGATTCAGGCCGAAGAACTGCAAGGGGACATTCTCGACTATCGGCCGTTGCGCGACGGCGACGACCCTTCCCTGATCACTGTCGACAGCCTCGGAACGGTGCGGCTGTTTCGTATCCTTGAGCCAACTTCCGTTGAGGAGCCGGGCAGGGATATCGTCACCCCCTCCGGATTCTCTCTGGGGCGCCCGTACCCGAACCCGTTCAACTCGTCGGTGACAGTGCCGCTGATGGTCGAGCGCAAGAGCGAGTTGCTGGTTGAAGTGGTCAATCTGCTCGGTCGTCGGGTGACGACGCTCCTCGAGGGCGTCGCTGAGCCCGGCCGGATTATGCTGGAATGGGATGCCTCGAATGTCGCCTCGGGAGTCTATTTCCTGCGGGTCTCCGATCAGCACCATTCATCGACCGCTAAGATGGTGTTGATGAAGTGACCATCCCACGGCCTGAGGCTGGTTGAGAGAACCAAAATCGGTGATTGACCAGCCCCTCCGCTTATGGTTGGGCGACGCCAGGCTGCCCTCTTGCGGCAAACCGACCCTTCTCGCATAGCCGCGGAGCGTGTCTCCGCGGCGTCAATGGGTCAAGATGGGTTCATCAAGAAGCCCGGTGCTCCGGGGGAAGCTCAACAATCAACCTGTCCTCTCGGGTGCTGACCTTCAAGGGCGTCACGCCGTCCTCCACCTGCCCGAACACCACCTTGCCCTCATAGTCATAAGTAGTTTTGCCCATCGAGCAGCACTGGATAGTCCCGTCACCGGGGACCGGGTCCAGGCGCCGGCCCGCGTGGGCGCACTTGTTGTGGAAAGCACGAAAGGCCCCATCATCGGCATGCACCAGAAGCACCCGCAGGGGCAGGTCGCGACCTTCCAGGCGGACCGCGGCGCCGGTGTCGCTCAATTCGGGAAGACGGTGCAGGTCAACTTCGATAACGCCTCCATCGAAGGACCAGCTTCCGGGGTCCTTCGGCTCATTGGTCTGGCAACGTCCCAGCAGGCGCTGGAAGATGTTTCGCTTTAGGAACTGGACCATCTCTTTATCCCGTAATTCAGACATTCACAGCAATTCGAAATCTAACAACGCACGGTTACGCGTGTCAAGAGTGCAGGGGTTCAAAGCGAAGGACGGAAGAAGGCGCTTGGCCTCCTCCCGTCCGCGGGTGAGGAGTGATAATAAATGCTATTTCATCAATAGCATCTTCCTTGTTTCGACCCGGTCACCGGCGGCAATCCGATAGAAATAGACGCCGCTGGCGACATTGGAACCATCCCATACAACGGAATGGTGTCCGGACGGGTACACATCATCGACCAGCGTCGTGACCCGCTGTCCGGCGATGTTGTAGACTTCGAGCAGAACCGGGGCCGACTCCGGCAGGCTGAAGCTGATCGTGGTTGTCGGGTTGAACGGGTTGGGGTAGTTCTGCGATAACTGGAAGACCTCCGGCTGATCGCCGGCAACGCGAGCGAGTTCCGCACCGCGGGTGTAGACAGGTCCGCCTTCGCAAGCCTTGGTTACTACATTCGCTGCGGCGTTATAGGTCCAGTCGGTCTTGGCCACGTTGGTGACCTCAAAGCACCACTCGCCGCCTGAGGTCGACCAACTGCTGGTGAAGGACACCTGGCCGCTGCTGTTAGTGTTCCCGCTGACGCTCTGTGATAGCGGGCCGGAGAAGCTGCCGTAAACCGAGGCCGATGGCACCGGGTTGCCACCCTGGTCATAGATTGTCACCGTCGCAGTCGCCCGGGACCACCACCAGAATGACCGCTTTGACACCGAAATGCTGTGAACATGCATCTCATTGGCCGACGGCTCGGTTACAGTTATGTAATCGGTCTTGGTCTCGGTATCGTTGCCACAGGAATTAGAGACCGTGAGCACTACGGCGAAAGTGCCTGAGGCGCTGTAGGTATGCGAAGGACTCTGTGTTGTTGAAGTACCACCATCGCCGAAGTCCCAGCTCCACGACGTGGCCCCGGTTGACTGATCGGTGAAGGCGACAGTCAACGGAACGTCACCGCTGGTCGGAGAACCGGTAAAGGCCGCAGTCGGAGCCGCGGTCACTGTGATGTAGTTGGTCTTGGTCTCAGTATCGGATCCACCGGGACCGGTCACCACAAGCGCGACCGTATAAGTCCCGCCGCTGTTGTAAGTGTGCGATGGGTTCTGCGCCGTTGAGCTGCCGCCATCGCCGAAATCCCAACTCCAGCCTGTAATCTCGCCGGTAGATTCATCGGTGAAACTCACCGCCAGCGGGGCGCATCCCGAGGTCGGGGTCCCGCTGAAACCGGCCACTGGCGGCGGCGTGACAGTGGTCGTGACACTGATGTCATCGAAGGCCATGCCGTCGGTCGTGATGCTGTAGTTGTCGTATTGCTGGAACTTCACGACGAAAGTCTCGGTCAGACTCAACCCCGCATTAGAGGCCAACTGATCGAGGTCGAGGCTGATCTCCTGATAGGTGGACGAACCGCCCGCAAGATCGTAGACCTTGCTGAAGCTGGCGCCGCCGTCATCGGAGAAGAAGACTCCATCCTGAGTGTGGGTTTCGTCGTTGAACTCCTTCCACCAGAAAACCAGGTCGACATCACTGAGGCCGGCCAGATTCAGTCGCAGCCAGGCTTCGTTCTGGGCGTACTGGCCGCCATTTGTATTATCATCCATTGTAAGATGATATGAGCCGCGCGGACCGTTGGCGCTCGTGATCTGGATTCTGCCTTCGGAGTTACTGCTGACCGTGTACCAGTAGCTATCGAAGGATCCGCTCTCGAAACCGGTCGAGTACGGCGGCGTGGCGTAATCGACAGTCGGCTCCGTGACGGTGATGTAATCGATCTTGCTCTCGCTATCGCTCCCGCAAGCGTTGGTTGCGGTAAGCGCGACCGTATAGGTGCCGGCGGCCTCGTACGTGTGCGAGGGGTTTCGGGCGGTCGACGTGCCGCCGTCGCCGAAATCCCAGCTCCAGCTCGTCGGACTGCTCGATGACTGATCGGTGAAGCTGACATTGAGCGGCACATTACCCGATGTAGGTGAGCCGGTGAAGTTCGCTACCGGTGCAACACACGGATCGACCGTTATGTAATCGGTCTTGGTCTCGCTATCGGAGCCGCCATCACCCGTGACCGTCAGGCTGACCGTGTATGTGCCCGCGCTGTTGTAGGTGTGCGACGGGTTCTGGGCGCTGGATGAGCCGCCATCGCCGAAGTTCCAGCTCCAGCTCGATATGCTGCCGGAGGACTGATCGGTGAAACTGACTGTCAGCGGCTCTATACCCGAAGTCGGCGAGCCGGTGAAGTCGGCGACCGGCGCCGGGGGCGGACCGGTGTTAACCGCATTGTAGGCGTTGATGCGTCCCGCGCCCATCTTACCGATGTAGGCGGAACTCAGGTAGACGTCGATATTGTCGGCGCTGTTGTAGAGCTGGTTGGTGACATCGCCGGCGTTCCAGGTCGGATTCTGCGACCAAATCAGCGCCGCCACACCCGCCACCATCGGAGTGGCCATTGATGTTCCATCCAGGGCCGCCCAGTAATTAGTGTTCGGGTCTGTATGATCGTGGTAGGTCGAGTAGATGCCAACGCCGGGAGCGCAAATGTCCACCCAGGTGCCATAGGTAGTGAAACTTGCCGCGTTGTCGTTCTGGTCGGTCGCGGCCACTGAAATACAATCACCGCGGCCGTTGAGATAGTCGGCGGTCTGGGAGCCATCATTGCCGGCGGCGACGCAGATAATGCCGCCTGAGTTGATGAAGTAGGTCGCGGCCGCTCCGATGCCACCGGAGTTCGATGAACCCCAGGAACACGAGGCGATCTTCGCGCCGTTGTCGGCGGCGTAGTAGAAGGCCTCAGCCGCAGCATCCATCATCACCACGCCGTACTCCTGGCCGAAGTAATTGTAAGAGTAGCCCATTCGCAGCGGCATGATCTTCACTCCGTTGCCGTACTCGGCCTGGCTGCCGTTGCCCCAGCCTCCGGCGACGCCGGCCATGCCGTAGCCGTCGTTCGTGATCATTCCGAAGATGCCGGCGGTGTGGGTGCCGTGACCGTTGAAGTCACGCGGATCGTTGTCTTTGGTGTTGCAGTCCTCGCCGGACCAGCAGTTGGAAACGCCGTCGATGAAGTCGTAACCGATCCAGTCATCGACATAACCATTGCCGTCGTCGTCGACTCCTGAGACTCCGTTGAGCTCGGCGGTGTTGATCCACATGTTGCCGCGCGAGGCGCCCGGATTCGACGGCGAGGCATTGGCTCCGCCGAGATCGGGGTGGTAATAGCGCGTTCCGGAATCGAGTATGGCAACTACAACGCCCGAGCTGCCGGTCTGCAGGTCCCAGGCTTCCGGCGAATCGATATCGTGGTCGTTTGCCTGATTGTGATGCCACTGGTATGAGTAGTAGCCGTCGTTCGGCGTGCCATACATGGCGTGGATACCGACCGGCTCGACCCGCTTGACATGGGGCAGGGCCGCATAGTCCTCCATGGCCTCCTTGAGATCGCCCCTGGACATCATCACCTTGTAGTGGCGAGCCAATTCACGGCCTGTCTCGGCAAGGGCCATCGGCGCCCTATCGGAGCCGGGGAACTGCGGCCGGAGACTCTCTACCTCGTACTTGAGAGCCAGGTCCGCGAAGCCTTCGAGGTTGGACAAAGCGATGGTAGTCAGCGCATCCTTCTGATGATCCACAGCCGCATCGTCGGTCAGCACGACGATGAAGCGGTCCGGCGCCCAGCCAAGAAAGCCGGGGTTATCGACATACTTGTCGGCGTTCACCTTGCTGATAGATGCCGACAGGGCAATAGTCGGCAGCAGCAAAGCGAAAACCAAGGCGGTGATTAACAGCTTTCGCATGTGTTCTCCTGATGAGATTTGGTGAGGTTCAGGGTCACGCGAAGGTCGCATCCGAGCGGCGGCTGCAGAGGGGCGGAGACAACCATCCGGGCATTCCGCGATGGGAAGCAAATCGTCATGACGGGAGTGGGTCCCTTATCGGTCCAGACCGGGGGAGGTCTGTATTGCATTCGGCGCGTACCTCCGTTGATAGTGGTTTGAGTAAGACAGAATATGCGTCGATGCTTACATCATAGGCAGCCCTCCTTCCCCCGGTTCTCCGTGGAGGGTATGCGGTCTTGGCCAGACTACTTCAGTATCGTAATTACGCCCCAATATAGCGGCCTTGGACACGGGTTGCAACAAGAAAAGCTTTGACCAGAAATCACCCCATGCAAGTTTGAGGGCGGCATCCGAGGCCGTTAAGCGGAGTTCTTCCACCAGAGCCCTAGCGTCGCTTTGAAAGCAGCATATATGCCGACACCTGCGCTACACCCGCACCCTGACGGGCATCCGAAACGAACCCGGCCTCACGGTTATTCCTTGCATCCGCAGGAGCCACCGCTGTATAGTGCCTTGTGGTGGATCAAAGCCGAGCGGAACCGACGGCGGAGTACCTGCATGGGCGAGTCAACTGGACGCATACTGACGTGGATGGGCGGCGGGCCGGTATGACCGCAGGTCTGCCGGACGAGCAAACAAGGGACAGAGAATGCTGAAATTGAGCGAGCAGGAGAAACAGGAGATTATCCGCTATCTCGAATCGGACCGGCCGCTCCCGGAAAAATACCGCTTCCTGCTCTTCGAAGACAAGCGCGAGGTAGAGCTGGTCTGGAACGGCAAGACCAACGAAGTCTGCAACATCGTGCTGCCCTTCCAAACCATCGAACAGGTGGATGAGCCGCGGGCGGAGAAGCCGGGAGATACCGGAGCGCAGATCGACTTACTGGATGAGCGGGGCCGACAGATCACCGGCTGGACCAACAAGCTCATCTGGGGCGACAACAAGCTGATCCTGTCCTCGCTCAAGAACGGGCCGCTGCGCGAGGAGATCGAGGCCCAGGGCGGCCTCAAGCTGATCTACATCGACCCGCCTTTCGATGTCGGCGCGGATTTCTCCATGGATATCGAAATCCCGTCTTCCCCCCTTGATCAAAAGGGGGGATCGAGGGGGGTTGACACCTTCACCAAGAAGCCCAACATCCTCGAAGAGATCGCCTATCGGGACACCTGGGGCAAGGGCGCGGATTCCTTCATCGCCATGATCTACGAGCGATTGATCCTCATGCGAGATCTGCTCGCGGAGGATGGTGTTCTTATGCTGCACATAGGATGGAATATTTCACATTCTGTGCGCAATATGACCGACGAAGTTTTCGGACGCAAGAATTGCATCAATCAAGTAATTTGGAAGCGACAGGCCGCTCATAGTGACACACGACAAGGCAGTAGCCATCTTGGAAGAATCCATGACGTAATTTTAATGTATGCAAAATCCGACGCGCGCACATGGAATATGCAGTATGAGCCATACTCAGAAGACTATATAAAAAGTGCATATAAGCATATTGAATCAAAAACAGGTAGGGTTTTCAGGATAGACAACACAAGCGGGCCTGGTGGAGCGAGCAAAGGTAATCCATTTTATGAGTTCAGGGGAGTTAAAAAATACTGGAGATATTCTGAGAAAAGACTTCAAGAATTGTTCGAAGCCGGGCGGCTAATCCAAACGAAAGAAGGTGGCGATTGGGGTTATAAGCGATATCTCGATGAAATGCCAGGAGTTCCAGTTCAAGATCTTTGGTTGGATATCCCAGCCATACAAAGCCAGAGTAAAGAAGGGACCGGATATGATACACAAAAACCCGAACGCTTATTGGAAAGAGCCATTAATTTAGCCTCGAACCCAGGGCACCTCGTGGCCGACTTCTTCTGCGGCAGTGGCACCACCGCCGCCGTGGCCGAAAAGCTGGGCCGCAAGTGGATCGTCAGCGACCTGGGCAAATTTGCCATTCACACCACCCGCAAACGGATGATAGGCGTGCAGCGGCAGCTTAAGTCCGGCGGCAAGGACTATCGAGCATTCGAGATCCTCAACCTCGGCAAATACGAGCGCCAGCACTTTGTGGGGATCAACCCGAACCTGCGCGAAGAAGAGCAGCAAAGACAGTTGGCCGAGAAGGAAGCAGCGTTTCTGGAGCTGATCCTCAAGGCGTATCGCGCCGAGAAGGTGGAGCATTTCGGCTGTTTCCACGGCAAGCGGGCCGGTGAATTTGCCGGTGACGCGGCTGTTCGTGGAGGAGATCATCCTCGAATGCCGCCAGAAACACATCACCAAAGTGGATATCCTCGGCTTCGAGTTCGAAATGGGCCTTTTTCCGAACGCGCTCGACGAGGCGCGGAGCAAGGGGATCGACATCGCACCCAAATACATCCCCGCCGAGGTCTTCGACAAGCGGGCGGTGGAGAGGAACCAGGTGGTCTTCCATGACGTGGCCGCTATCGAGGTCAAACCCCACGTAAAGAAAAACGCTGTTGCTGTCGAGCTGACGGACTTCTCGGTGTTCTATTCCCAGGATTCGATCCGCCAGGCAGAGGAAACCCTGAAGAAGAAGGGCAGCAAGATCGTGGTCCAGGAAGGGCAGATCGTCAAGGTGAGTAAGGACGCCAAGGGGGTCGTCACCCGCGAAGTATTGACCAGGGACTGGCAGGACTGGATCGATTACTGGGCGGTGGATTTCAACTTCGAGAGCAAGCGCGAGATTATCCGGGTGAAGGACGAAGAGACGGGCGAGTGGGAAGAGCGCTGGACGGGGGATTACATTTTCGAGAACGAGTGGCAGAGTTTCCGCACGAAGAAGGACCGGTCGATTGAACTAAAGAGCGTGTCCCGTGAGTGCACGCCGGGTCGCCGCAAGATTGCGGTCAAGGTGGTGGATATTTTTGGGAATGATACAATGACGATAGTCGAGGTACGAGTCTAACTCCCCATCCTTCCCCCTCTTTAGCAAAGAGGGGGAAGGATGGATCGGTGTCGCCCCCGGCTCTCCCCTCCTTTATCAAAGAGGAGGAGGAATTAATTGGTGCCTTTTCCCACTCTCCCCCTCTTTAATTAAAGAGGGGGCTGGGGGGAGTTTTATTCGGAGTATTGCCATGCGAGTATTCAACAAACTATCCACGAAGGAAAAGCGTCGCGCCTGTCGAAAGAACCAGACCGAAGCTGAAAGGCTCTTATGGCGACAACTCAGGGCAAAACGATTCCTGAACCTGAAGTTCTTCAGGCAATATGGGATAGGTGAATATATCGCAGATTTCTATTGTCCGGCCAAGAAGCTGGTGATTGAAGTTGATGGCTCCCAGCATTACACACCCGAGGGCTTGAATTACGATCAAATCAGGGAATCATTCATGAAATCAATGGGGATAACCATGCTCAGGTTCAGCGATCTTGCCATCATCCGGCATATGGAGGGCGTATTGGAACAGATACGGTTATCCATACATGAGATTGAGGCGTAACGATGGGACTGCACCAGCAATTTCCGACCTCGCCCCACGCGATCCTCGATCCTGCTCTGCGTTGGTTTCCGGCCGACGAGGCACTGCGGGATACCAGCATGGAAAAGCTCATGCCGCCGCTAGTTGCCCAGCTTCGCAAGAGGGTGAAGGAGTTCCGCGACGGCGGCTACGCGGGCGCTACGGACACAAGCCGGAGCCTGCTGAACTGGTGGTTCAGGGAACCTCACTTGCAGCCGCAGGTTGATGGCACGGCAGCGCAGTTCCAGTACTACTTCGCCCAACGTGAGGCGATGGAGACGATTGTGTATCTGTACGATGCCGTGGGCGTAAAGGACAAGCACGACCTGATGCGGTTCGATGCCAGCGGGCTGGTGTCTGGAGGGATGTTCGATGAAACCTGGCGGCGCTTCGTAGTGAAGATGGCTACGGGGAGCGGTAAAACCAAAGTGCTCAGTTTGGCGTTGGCCTGGAGCTTCTACCACAGGCTCTATGAACCGGAGTCGGAACTGGCACGCAACTTCCTGGTCATCGCTCCCAACATCATCGTGCTGGACCGCATCTACAAAGACTTTCAGGGTTTGCGGATCTTCTTCGAGGATCCGGTGCTTCCCGACAACGGCTTCGAGGGGCGCAACTGGCGAGATGACTTCCAGTTGACCCTGCACGTGCAGGATGAGGTGAGGGTAACGCAGAGCACGGGCAATGTCTTCCTCACCAACATACACCGAGTGTACTCAGGCAGTGACATTCCGCCGACGTCGGACGACGAGAACACGATGGATTATTTCCTGGGTAAGCGCCCGACCGGGGCGACGACGGACTCTAAGGTCGACTTGGGGATGATCGTCCGTGATATCGACGAGTTGATGATCCTTAACGACGAGGCACACCATATCCACGACCCACGCATGGCCTGGTTCAAGTCCATAGAGGATATTCATAACCGCCTGCTGCAAAAGGGCGGAGCGCTGGCCATGCAGGTAGACACAACCGCTACGCCCAAACACAACAACGGGGCTATCTTCGTGCAGACGGTTGCGGATTATCCGTTGGTGGAGGCTATCGCGCAGAACGTGGTCAAGCACCCTGTGTTGCCCGATGCGCCAAGCCGGTCCAAGCTACAGGAACGCCAAAGCGCCAGGTTCACGGAAAAGTACGCCGACTACATTCATCTGGGAGTCATCGAATGGCGTAAGGCCTACGCGGAACACGAGAAGATGAGCAAGAAGGCCATCTTGTTCGTGATGACAGACGATACTCGCAACTGCGATGATGTGGCCGAGTATCTGGAGATGAATTACCCCGAGCTGAAAGACGCGGTGCTGGTCATACACACCAAAAACAACGGCGAGATATCCGAGGCGGCCTCTGGAAAGGCCAAAGAGGAGTTGGAGAGGCTGCGCAAACAAGCCAATCAGATTGATGAGATGGACAGCCGCTACAAGGCCATTGTCTCTGTTATGATGCTCAAAGAGGGCTGGGATGTGCGGAATGTAACCACCATCGTCGGGCTGCGGGCCTATTCCGCCAAAAGTAATATTCTGCCCGAGCAGACCTTGGGCAGGGGCCTGCGCAAGATGTACCGGGGCGACGTAGAGGAGTATGTTAGCGTCGTCGGCACAAACGCCTTCATGGAGTTCGTGGAATCGATTCAGGCCGAGGGCGTGGTGCTGGAACGCAAGGCAATGGGCGAAGGCACCGGGCCCAAAACGCCTCTGGTAGTAGAAGTCGACCGGGACAACACGAATAAGGACATTGAGGCGCTGGACATCGAAATACCGGTGCTGACGCCGCGTGTCTATCGGGAATACAGGAGCCTGGCGGATCTCGAGCCTGGCGGCTCCTCGTTCAAAGGCGTTCCCTACAAGGAGTTCAGCGAAGAGGAACAGCGGGAAATCGTATTCAAGGACATCACCACCGGCGAGGTCAGGCATACGACGACGCTGGAGTCATCGGGCGCGGCCGATTATCGCAGTGCAATCGGCTACTTCGCCCAAACAATCATGAAGGACATGCGGCTGGTCAGCGGATATGATGTGCTATACGGCAAGGTCAAGGCATTTGTCAGGACGGAACTTTTCGATCATGAAGTGGATTTGGAAGACCCGAACACCCTGCGTAATCTCTCTGAGCTCGCCGCCACCAAAAGCCTGATGGAGACGTTCAAGAGAGCGATCAACGCGCTGACGGTCAGGGACAAAGGCGACGCTGAAATCCGGGACACGATCAAGCTGCGCAAGACACGGCCCTTTGTGGCCAAGGATCAGGGGTACATCGTCCCTAAGAAGAGCGTCTTCAACCGGATCATTGGTGATAGCCAACTGGAGCTGGAATTCGCCGACTTCCTGGAAGGCTGCGCCGACGTCGTCTCCTATGCGAAGAACTATCTGGCCGTACATTTCAAGCTGGACTACGTGAATGCGCAAGGCGACATCTCAAATTACTACCCGGATTTCCTGGTCAAGCTACTCGACAGGAGGATTGTTATTGTCGAGACCAAGGGACAGGAAGACCCGGATGTGCCGTTGAAAATGGCGCGGCTTCGGCAGTGGTGCGAAGACATCAACTCCGCACAGTCTGCGATCAAATATGACTTCGTCTTTGTCAATGAAGGTAGTTTCAAGCAATTTCGGCCGAAATCATTCGAAGAGTTGCTCAGTGGGTTCAGAGATTATAAGAGTTGATCTCGCTCTTTGTAGCATGAGCGCCGTGGAAATCTAATCCCCACTCCCGACACGTTCGCCATAGTCAGCCCCTTCCCGCAATGACAAACGGGCTCGGCCGCGAACGGCCGAGCCCGGTAAGGAGCGAAGGAGGTAAAGTCTACTCTGTCTTTCCTACAACGAGCACCGGAACGATCCGCAGCTCATCCATGCGCTCGTCCGGGATCGTGTCCGGAGGGTTGCCCGGCTGCACTCGCTGAGCCATCATCATCAGCGAGTTCGTCGGCTGGGTAGTGGTGGAATCCACGTTCAGATCGACCAGCGGCTCGTCCTCGATCGTAGACACGAATACCGTGGCGATCCGTCCCCGACCCGGAGGCAGGCCATTCTGGCCGGGGCTCATGTTGGCCATCAAGCCCATGGTTACACATTGAATCGACGTATCGGCGCGAAAACCCTTGAAGTCGAACTCTTCAACTCGTCCGCCGGTGTAAACGGCTGAATCGCCGACTATCCTGGTCTTCCCGGCATCCATGATGAAGGGTAGCGAGAGGGCTTCAATCCACTCATCGTTGGTAATCGAAAGGGTGATGGTCCAGGTCTGTTCGTCGACTCTGGCCAGCTCGGCATAGAGAGTATCCGGCTTACCCAGGTGGTCGATCTGCGCTGAAGCCGTCAGCGGCAACAGAATCAGCAGAAGGATGGCGGTGATTGTGAGGGACGGTCTCATTCTTCCTCCGTTGGTCGTTTATATGCCACTCATGTTTTGTTACACAGTCTTACCGCAAAGGATCCGCGTTTTCGTCGGGCCAGACATCGGTACGGGCAAGGGCAGCTCGCAGGTCCAGCAAGAGGGAATCGGCCCGCTGGGGGACATCGAGTCGGCTGCGATAGATATCGGCCGCTCGCAGAAGCCCCCTTCGTCCGATCTCGGTATCCGGGAAACGCTCAAACAGGCTCGCCAGGATTTCGGCAGCCTGCGCCCAATCGCCCTGTTGCTGCGCCAGTCTGGCCTGCCAGAACAGAGCCCGGGCCTGCTGGCCGGTGCCGCGGCCGTGAGTGGCGAGCTCCTGGCATGTTTCGGCGGCCAGTTCGCGCCAACGCGATGCCGCGGCGGTTCGCCCCAGACTCTCGTAATGGTCGGCCAGGTGCAGGTGCGCCGCCAGCGCCTGTTCAGAGCCGCGGTATTTCTCTATGAGGAACTTGTACTCGGTCTCGGCCCGGTCGAAGTTGCCCTGCTTTTCGAAGGTCTCCGCCATGGCCCATTGGGCCGAAGGTGTAATGCTGTAGTAGAATGGATACTCGCGCTTGATCGTCACCAGGAGCTGCCGGGCCTGATCGTACTGACCCTGTTGCATTCGGGCGAGTGCGGTCTGGTGCATTACCCGCGGGCGCATCAGGGTGTCGTCGGGACTCAGTTCGCCCATCAGATCGGTATACAGCAGGATAGCAGTATCCGGCCGCTTCATTCGGGTCGCCCAGATATCGGCAATACTCAGGCGAAGACTATGATAGGTTTCGAGGGAGGGGTCAAGCAGGGCGTTGAGCTGAGTCAGAACCCGGCCGAATTGCCCCACGGCATCGTACAGCCGGGCCAGATCGTGACGGGCCGCTCGCTCGGTCCTGGAACCCGGGTAATCCTCTACAAGGCCCCGGTAGTAACGCTCGGCAAAGGCGAATCTCTCCGGTGCAGACCCAACGCCGATCGCTCGGCTGATTCGCCAGATGTTCAGCGGCAGGTCAATCAACTGCGGTACCACCCGCGCCGAGTCGTCGATCGGGGGATAGAAATCAGTGAGTATGGCATCGTAAACGACCAGCGCCGAGTCCCAGCGTCCACCGGACTGCAGGGCCTGCCCGAGATTGTAGCGGGCCGTCATGGCTTGCTGGCGGTTCAGATTGACCCGCGCCATAAGGTTGTTCAGGATCACGACGCTGCTGTCGTAGCGACGGGCTCCGAAATGGAGCTGCGACAGATGCAAGGCCGACTGAAAGGCCAGGTACTGGAGCTGCGGAGTCTCCTCGGGATACTCCTCCGTACGCAGTTCGGTTAGGGCCTCGATACACATCTGAAGGGTCCGCTCAAAATGCGCCGCGGCGGCAGCTCGGTCTGCCAGGCGAGCGGACTCGGGTTTGTTCTGGGCCTGGCGCAGCAGCCTCTGTCCCCGCCAGAGCTGTTTCTCGGCTTCATAGCGTTGCCGCAGGGCCGGATTGTCGGAGCATGCCAGCGCCAGACCGATGACGACAGGCATCAACAGGCGAATCAGTCTTGAACACTTCATATATGCTCTGTATCGGATATTCCCGTGTTAGTTAAATCCTTCAGGCACGGGAATATACTTGCCGGCGGGCGTGCGGGCAAGTACCAGTTGGACGGACCGACCGGAATGGTCTGCCGAACGCTGAAACGGTAAAGGGCAGGCCGACGGCCTATGCGGGCCAATGATCCGGCGTCTGCCCGTTGATCGCATCGGCTGCCGAGCAGCCATCCGCCCTTACACGGACTTTTCCATGACTGACCTCAAAACACCCTCGACATCCGTCGCCAGGTTGCCCAGATCTGCGTCAGGCATCATCTGCGCGATCATGCTCGGGCGAGCCAGCGTCACGATTGTCTTGCCGTCATCGGTATAGACCGAGTAGCGGCACGGCATGAAGATAGCCACACCGACATTCCTCTGGGTCGCCTCATGGGCGAACGTTGCGTTGCAGACCTCAATTATCTTCAGGGGGCCGCGCTTGAGGTTCTTCTCGGCAAGGGTGGCCTGGACATCATGTTCGGCCAGCACCCTAAACTGGTGGGCGGCCGTCTGTTCGTGCAGGTTACGGACCACTTCGTCAAAAGACTTGTCGGACTTCAACTGGTAAGCGAGGTTACTGAATTCCATGGCTGGACTCCTTTGTTTACGGGCTTAGATAGCGCCGCGTCCGACATGATTCGTGTATAGTCACTCTTTGATCTCGTAGGCGGTCGTGATCCTGGTTTCGTTGGCGATGGTCTGGCTGACCACGCAGTACTTCTCTTCGGACAGCTCTATTGCCCGGGCCAGCTTCCTTTCGTCGATATCCTCACCGGAAGCTATGAACTTGAGCTGGATGGTATGGAACGGTTTGGGGTAGACATCGCCCTGATGGGCGGTGACCTCGATCTCCAGCGACTTCAGCTTCTGGCGTGACTTCTCCATGATGCGCACCACGTCGACCCCGGCACAACTGGCCATACCGAACAGCAGAAGTTCTGTGGGCTTGGGGCCGGCTTCTTCACCACCGGACTTTCGGGGCACATCGGTGAGGACCAGATGATTGAATACGCTGCGGCCCTGGAATTTGAGGCCGTCCAACCACTTCATCTTGACTTGCATCATGGATCGTAAGCTCCTGACTGAACTGTTTCTGATTCCAGGTTGACATGAAGGCGATTATAGGGCAAGGACACTCGCTCCGGCAAGCAACTGGCTCACAGTGCGGAGAGTTGCTCGGCCAGTTCATCGGAGGTCTTTGCAGGCAGCCCGCACGTACTGTTGCGGCAGACATACGCCACAGCCCCGCCATCATGCGGTCGCCGACCCTCGAACAGCGGCAAGTCGGGGCTGCCGTCGCGGCTTTGAGCGATTACCCGGTTGGGAATGAACCTACTGTAGACTTCGCCGAGCATTGCCCGCTGCTTGACACCGTTGCCGACCACCACGATCTCAATCTTGTCGGAAACACTAAAATCCAGAGCCGCGACCGCCGAGGCCATCCCCGAGGGATACTCCTCAAGCAGTCCCCCGAGGGCCGCCAGGCCCTTCTCGGCGCTTTGGAGATGCTTCTTGCGCCCGGTCAGCCGATGCAGCCGCAGCAAATTGCTGATCATGATCGATCCCGGCGCCGGTAGCGAGCTGTCGGTCTCGTCGCTGGGGCGTATGATCAGATCCCTCTGGTTATCGGGCCGCAAATACCAGCGGCCCCTAGTGTCCTGAAAGAGATCGATGGCCATATCGGCCAGATCGGTAGCCAGAGTCAGCCAGCGTCCGTTCAGACCGCCGTGATCGGTCTCGAACAAGTCGAGCAGCCCCCGAGTGTAATAGGCGTAGTCCTCAAGGAAATTTCCCCGGAAGTGCCGCCCGTCGCGGAAGGAGTGGGTCAGCCTGCCGTCGGCCAGCAGGACCTGGCTGATGAACTCGGCGTTCTCGATAGCCGCCACCAGGTAACGCTGGTCACCGGCCACCTGATAGCCGCGGCAGAGGGCACTCACCGCCAGGCCATTCCAGGAGGTTAGTATCTTATCGTCGGTAGCGGGGCGAATTCTCTCATTGCGTCTAATGAGTAATCTGTGTCGGGCCTCGGCGAGCATTCGGTGCAGCTCGGCGGGCGCCATTTCCTTCTCCATCCGGTCGGACTCGGGCGACCTGTGAAGGATGTTCCGCCCGTCCCAGTTACCATGATCGGTGACACCGTAATAGCGACAGAATAGATCGGCGATCTGTGGGTGAAGTGTATCCACGATCTCACTTTTGTCCCAAACATAGAATCGCCCTTCCTCGCCCTCGCTGTCTGCATCCACAGCAGAGTAGAAACCGCCTGCGTCGGAGGTCATCTCTCGCAGCAGCCAGTCGAGGGTCTCACGAATGACCTGAAGGTATTCATCGTTCCGGGTCACCTGCCAAGCTTCCACGTAGACCGGCACGAGGAGCGAGCTGTCGTATAGCATCTTTTCGAAGTGAGGGACCAGCCATTGACGGTCGGTGGAGTAGCGCGCAAAACCGCCACCGATCTGGTCGTAGATACCTCCACGCGCCATGGCCGACAAACTGTGGGTCGCCGCTCTCATGAATGACAGGTCACCGCTACGACGGCTCTGACGCAGCATCAGCGATAGCTCCAGAGCATGGGGGAACTTCGGCGCCTGGCCGAGGCCGCCGTAGACATTGTCGTAGCTCTGCATGAGTTGCCGGGCGGCCTGGCTCAGCCGATCGGGAGGAATGCCGCCCTCGGAGCTGTGGGCGGCGAGGCGGTCGCTGATTTGAGCGAAGATATTGTCCGCCGATTCCACCAGGGTTTGCCGTTCCGATTTCCAGGCCGCCGCAATTTCGGCAAGGACCCGCTCGAACGACGGTCGGCCATGCGACGGTACCGGGGGGAAGTAGGTTCCGGCAAAAAACGGCTTGAGATCGGGAGTAAGAAAAACCGACATCGGCCAGCCGCCCGATCCGGTCATCGCGGTTGTGAAGTTCATATATATCTGATCCAGGTCGGGCCGCTGCTCGCGGTCGACCTTGATGCTTACGAAATCGCGATTCAGAAGCTCGGCTATCTTCTCGCTTTCAAAGGACTCGCGCTCCATCACATGACACCAATGACAGGCGGCATAGCCGATCGACAGGAAGATCGGCTTGTCCTCATCTCTGGCCTTAATCAGGGCTTCATCGCCCCAGGGGCGCCAGTCGACAGGGTTGTGGGCGTGGGACAGCAAATAGGGGGAGTTCTCGTTGATGAGGTGGTTCGCCTTACGAGTCTTATCGGTATTCATCGAAATCTCCTGGCTGAGAGTAGTCTTTTCAGCCGCATCTGTCTGGACCGGCGGGCGGCTCAATAGCCACAACAGAACAGACGCGATATTGTTCACTGAGCCGTCGACCACTGCAGGATCACCCACCTCGGCGCCTGATCGGTTCTTTCGACATCGGCCATTGTCCGGTCGGCAAGTTTGACTTATAATCACTGTCTGACAAGGCAGTGCGATACGACTGTACAATCGCCGAAAACGCCAAAGGAGAACAGATGGACGCTAAAGCAGCTTATGAAGAACTCGTCGGAAGACTGCGCGAGGTGGGAACGCTGGGCTCGATCCAGTCGATTCTGGCGTGGGAAGAGCGAACCTACATGCCTCGCGGAGGGGCTAAACTGCGCTCCGAGCAGTTGAGTCTGCTTTCGGGCATGGTTCACGAGAAATTCACCAACCCGCGGATCGGTGAACTCCTCGGGGAACTCGAAGGCTCCGAGCTTACCAGTGCCCCGGAATCGCCCGAGGCAGTCAACATCCGCGAGACTCGTCACGACTACGACAAGATGACCAAACTCCCCGGCGACCTGGTCAGGGAGATCACCAAGGTCACATCGCTGGCCCAGGGCGAATGGTCTGAGGCACGGGCGAAGAAGGATTTCAAGCTGTTCGAACCGTGGCTCAAGAAGGTTATGGACCTGACCGTCAGGAAGGCCGAGGCCTACGGGTATGAGGGTGAGCCGTACAACGCCCTGATGGATGATTACGAAAAAGGTATGACCGTCGATCAGGTCGAGAATGTCTTCAAGAATCTGCGAGACGAGCTGGTCACGCTTCTGGAGAAAATCAAGAGCGGCCCCAGACAGCCCGACAAGGGAATTGTAGAGCGCGACTACCCTGTTGAGATGCAGAAGGTCTTCGGTGAATCGGTGGCCCAGGCTATGGGTTTTTCTTTCCGCGAGGGCCGTCTCGATGTAACGACTCATCCCTTCTGCAGCGGTGTCGGCCCGGGCGATACCCGCATCACCACGCGCTACAATCCGAGGCGCCTGAATGACGCCCTCTTCGGAATAATGCACGAGGCCGGTCACGCCCTCTACGAGATGGGCCTCAACAAGGAGGAGTACCACGGGACGCCGATGGGTGAGTCAGTCTCGCTGGGCATCCATGAATCGCAGTCACGCATGTGGGAGAACCAGGTCGGCCGCTCCAGGGCCTTCTGGAAGTACTTCTTCCCACAGGCTCAGCGTATCTTCAGACCCTCGCTTGACGGCGTCACGCTGGAGCAGTTCTACGACGCCATCAATCATGTGGCCCCGACCTATATTCGCGTCGAGGCCGACGAAGCTACCTACAACCTCCACATCCTGCTTCGTTTCGAGCTTGAGCGCGCCCTGATCCAGGGTGATCTGAAGCCGGCTGATGTTCCTGGGGAGTGGAACAGCCGCTTCGAGAAGTATTTCGGAGTGAGAGTCGACAACGATGCCAACGGGTGTCTGCAGGATATTCACTGGTCGGCCGGACTGGTTGGATACTTCCCCACCTACACGCTCGGCAACCTTCATTCGGCTCAGTTCTTCAACCAGGCCAGAAAGGAACTGACTGACCTGGATAAGCAGCTCGAAACCGGCAACCTCCTGCCGCTACGCGAGTGGCTTCGTGAGAAGATCCACCTTCAGGGCAACCGTTATCGCGCGGCTGAGCTGCAGGAAAGAGTCTCCGGTCAGCCCCTCTCGCACAAGCCGTTGGTCGATTATATGAACAAGAAATATGCCGAAATCTACGGCTTCTGATCGCCCCACAGCACCAGACCAGAACAAAGGCCGGCGCTTGATGCGTCGGCCTGCTCGACATATCGAATTGCCCGTGCCGGTCAGTCGGAGGGCTTGTTGCCGTAGGCCTTCGTCACGATCAGACGCATGGAGTCATTCGGGTCGGGGCCTCCCTCGGGATATGGATCGATCCCCTTGAGAATCCAGTCGAGGCCGGCCTGTTCCCAGTCGGGAATCGTGGACGCATCGATGTATCGTTCACCGTCGATGATACCTGATTGCTTGGCCAGACGACGAAACTGTAGGGCGATCACCTCATCGGCCAATATAACTACCGAGCGCACCATCCCAGCCTGCTTCGCCAGATTCTGCCCATCTCGCATCGCCGGCTGGGAATCGGGCGGCAGTAGTATCATGTGACGCATGTCCACGAAGACACTGAACTTTCCGCTCAGCGTCGGCAGCTGCGCCTGAAGATCTTCCAGCCACTGCTGTATCTCTTCGGGCTGTATATGACCCGAGAAAGTCAGGTGGAGACCATACTCGGTTCGTCTAATTTGGTACACGCAGCTCCTCTTCCGCTGTCTTTCTGCGGCGATCGGTCTCGCCCGTGTGGTTACTGCGAGCAAACTTGCCGACGGGCCGAGGCACCCTGTCACTAATCTGTCAATCGGCATTACCTGTCGGCCGCACCTTTTCACCGCAAATCGGGTTCTGTATTCAGGTATTCGGGCATTGGCGCCTTGAGCTTAATAGCTTAGCGTGGACAAAGACAGATTAAAGCAATCCTGTTTTGCTGAAGCACAATGGCTGCCTGTGCATATACTGCACAATATGCCGTCCCGGCCGTCACAGGCATTAGTTGGTAAGCAATTCAAATAATTGTTTGCTCGCAGGCCGTTCGATTGGCAGATTCTCTGTCGAAGGATGTTCGAAGGAAGAAAGAGGCAACGCTATCGGGTTTGACCCGTTTGAGACAGAACGCTTATGAGAATCGTGATTGTCGGTGGCGGCGTGGTCGGGTACAGCCTGGCTGAGCATCTGATTAAAGACAAGCACCGGTTATCACTGGTGGAAATGGACCCGGTTTTATGCGGCACCATTTCCGAGAAACTCGATCTTCAAATTGTCTGCGGCTCCGGCTCGTCGCCATCGGCGCTGCTCGCCGCAGGTCTGCCTGAAGCCGACATGGTACTGGCCGTTACTCCCAGCGACGAAGTCAACATGGTCGTATGTGCGGTGGCCGCCCAAAGCGCTGTTGGAAAACGCATTGCCCGCCTTCGCAACCAGGAATTCGCCAGCGAGAATGCCGCCGTCGATATCCGGAAGATCGGTATTACGCACGTGATCCACCCCGAGGAGGTCCTTGTTGATCATATTCTCCAGTATGTCGAGACACCTCACGCTCTGGAGTCAGCGAATTTCGAGCGCGGACAAATCCTCATGCGCGGTTATCGGGTGCACTCTGAAATGCCGATTGCGGGACACACCCCCGCCCAGATACGCGCCGGCATGGACTCCGGTCTTGTCCTGTTCGCCGCTATAGTCCGCAACGGCAAAGGCATGATACCATCGGGCGACACCCCAATCGAAACCGGCGATGTGCTGTATTCGCTTTTTCCGCGCGAGTCGCTCGAAGCGTTCCGTAAACTGGTGGGAGTGGAAAGCAAACGCAGCAGGAAAATCATCATCACCGGCGACTCGTATTCGACAATTCAGCTGGCCCGGGCGCTGGACAAGACCGATCACAAGGTGACGCTGGTTGACCCCGATCCCGTCCACGCCAATGAGGCCGCCGGAGAGCTCGACCGGGTTCAGGTGATTCAGGGCGATTGCACGCAGGAGGACCTGTTAAGAGACATCAACGTCGAAGCCGCCTCGTTTCTCATCGCGGCTTCCGATGAGGCCGATTACAACATGCTGTCCGCCCTCCTGGCGAAGGCCTGGGGCGCCCATGAAGTGATCAGCATCACCACCGAGTGGCAGCACGAACGCCTGTTCCGCTCCATTGGCATCGATCATGTGCTCAATCCCAGGCTGACCGCGGCGCGCGCTATTCTCGAGATCATTTCCAGCGGCCACATCGGGGCGGCGGTCCAGTTGTCGCACGTCGACATTGAGGCCGTGCGCTTCGATGCCGAACCCGACGCCCCCTTCGTCGGTCAGCCCCTGGCGAAGATCGCGCGCAAACTGAAGGGCGCCATTGTCGGCATGATTGTTCGTGAGGACCAGATGATCATCCCCTCCGGCGACACAACGATCGCCACCGGCGATCATGTCATCATGATTATTCGCAACAAACAGCACGGCGCCATTTCCAGGCTTTTCAAAGGCCGTTAGCCCGGGGGTCAGGATGCACAAGACCGCCATCGCCCTGGCAATCGGAAAGCTGATGCAGATTATGGGACTGATCCTCCTGGTCCCGCTGGCCTTCTCGTTCTATGATACCAGGGCTCTGCCGGTGTCGGAGATGATTAGGGTTCCCGAGACCTTCGGGCTTGTCTGGGCCATTGGATTCTCCCTCGTGGTCGGGACAGTCCTCTCAATCATGTTCCGTAGCGGTCGCGACTACATGGGCGTACGTGAGGGATACGCCATCGTCAGCTTCGGGTGGTTAACCCTCGCCTTCATATGCGCCATTCCCTTCACCCTATATTTTCTGGGTGTCCGGGAGCCTGGTTGGCACGGGGCCTTCGCAGCTTTCAGCGACGCCTACTTCGAAGTGATGTCGGGTTTCACGACCACCGGCGCCTCAATCCTGACCGATATTGAATCCCTGCCGCGGTCCCTGCTGTTTTTGCGCACCCTCACTCACTGGCTCGGCGGTATGGGCATTATCACGCTCGCTATAGCGATTTTTCCGGCGATGGGTGTCTATGGTTACCAGATGTTTCGCGGTGAGGTTCCCGGCCCGACCAAGGACAAACTGCAGCCGCGGCTGCGCCAGACTGCAACTATCCTCTGGGGTGTCTACGTCCTGTTCACAGCCGTCGAAACGGTCCTTCTCTGGGCCGGTGGGATGACCTTGTTCGATGCCGTCTGCCATGCCTTCGCGACCATGGCAACCGGGGGATTCTCCAATTCCGGCGCCTCGATAGCTGGCTATGATTCGGCCTTCATCGAATGGGTTGTGATCCTGTTTATGTACCTGGCCGGCATCAACTTCGTGCTGCATTTCCGCGTCCTTCGCGGCGACACGACAAGCCTGCTGGGCAACCGCGAATTCGCCTTTTACACCGGTCTTATAGTCGTCGCCTGTACTATCGTTGTGGTGGTCCTGTCGCTGAACGGCCTGGCCCCCCTCGAGACCGCCGCGGATCATTTTCGTTACGACGGCCCCGCCGGGGCCGAATTGGCGGAGCACTATGCTTCCGAGCAATCCCGGATAGGTTCGTTCCTCGATACTGTCCGAATCGGAGTGTTCCAGGTTCTCGCCATGGTCACGACCACCGGTTTCGTCACAGCCGATTTCGACCTGTGGCCCAATCTCCTCCGCTTCATGCTGGTGATACTCATGTTCTTCGGCGGCTGCGCCGGTTCGACCGGAGGTGGCATGAAAATGATCCGGGTGCTCATCGTCTTCAAGGTGGCTCTGACCGAATTGCGCAAGCTCACGCAGCCGCGGCTGGTCGCCCCGGTCAAGATCGGCGACAAGGTGATAGAGGACAAGATGGCCATCAACATCGTTGCGTTCTTCATCCTCTTCGTCGTCCTGTTTGTGACTGTCGCCATGCTGATGACCCTGTTTGTCCCCGATCTGACCACGGCGTTCGCCTGCTCGATCGCCACTATCGGGAACATCGGGCCTGGCCTTGCCGGCGTCGGTGCCGTTGAGAACTACTCGTGGATACCGCTCCCCGGCAAGTGGCTGCTGGTGCTGTCGATGCTCCTCGGACGGCTGGAGATATTCACCGTTCTGATAATCTTCCGGGTAAGTGCGTGGCGGCGATGATTTTCGCCCGGTCAATGAGGGGCCCGGCAACGTATAACCGTGGATGGTGTCCGTAACCCCAGGAGTTAACGCCCGTGCGCGAATTCTTCCCGATAATTGCTTCGATAATCAGTATCTTCGTCATCGGCGTCATTGGCATCCTCCTTCTCTACCTCCTCAATCGCCCCTGGTGGCGGCTGCGACGAGTCCGTTGGGCGGCGATCGGACTGCCGGTATTCGGCGTGGTCGCAGTGACGGCCTGGGCCGCCGGTGTGTACTGGGACGTGACGTGGCTTGAAGTGCTGAGCAAGTACCTGGCTGTATTGACTTTCGTGTGTGAAATGGCGCTCATGGCCTCGCTGCCCCTGTCGGGAGTGGTGCATGCGATCGACTGGGCGCTGAGTCGAATTCGAGCGCGCCACCCGAAGACCATGAGCGACGATGTGGACCGCAAGCGTCGCGTATTCCTCAAGGCCGTGGCCGCAGCCCTCCCCGCCGCGACCGTGAGCCTCGGGATCGTCGGAGTCGGACACGCGCTGGGACCGGTGAATGTGTATCGGCGCACGATCGCCCTCGGCGGCTTGCCGCCGCAACTTGATGGCCTCAGCATCCTTCATTTGTCCGATCTCCACCTGGGACCATACGTCAAGCTCCCGGACGTCGAACAGATTCTTCATGACGCTGCAGGCCTCGGGCCGGACCTAGTCCTGATCACCGGCGACATCGCCGACGACCTGTCCCTGCTCGGAGGGGCACTACAACTGGTCGCGCAGGCCAGGCCTCCACTGGGAGTGTACGCGTGCCTGGGTAACCATGAGCACTATCGCGGCCTGGCCGCCGTTCGGCGGATATTCGAGACCTCGCCGGTCCCGTTACTGGTCGATCAGAGTCTCACAATTGAATCCTCGGGGGGCCCTGCGGTCAACATTGCCGCGGTCGACGATCCGCGCCATATGGGCGCAGATCACACTCGCTTCTTCCGAACCGCACTGGAGTCTGCCTTGAAGGACGCCGATCCGAGCGCGTTCACTATCCTGATGAGCCACCGGCCTGACGCTTTCCATCATGTAGATGATTATGAAGTGGGTCTGACCCTCTCGGGCCATACTCATGGGGCCCAGTTCGGCAACGGCGAACGTTCCCTCCTGGAGCCGATAATGCCCGAGCACTTTCTGTGGGGGCACTATAGCCGGGGAAACAGGCACCTTTACACTTCGGCCGGTGTCGGCCACTGGTTCCCTTTTCGACTGGGTTGCCCTCAGGAAGCGCCGATCATAGTTCTGCGAAGGGCCTGATTCCCCTTGGAGAAAATGCGGTTTTTGGGTCGCCGGAGTGGTTTTTTTCTTGCCAACGGTTTTCAAACCTTGGTACTTTTTGCGCGAGAAGTCGCAGGTGCTCAGTAGCACACCGAGGATGACGGCGAGCGCTCAAGGAAGAAAACGAACTGATTCTACCAATAAACTCAAACGTTTGTCAAAGGAGTGACCGATGGCAGTAGCCAAGAAGAAGGCGGCCCCGAAGAAGAAGGCGACCGCCCGCAAAACCACTCGTAAGGCCACCGCCAAGAAGACTACCCGGAAGCCTGCGGCCAAGAAGACCACGACCCGCAAGAAGGCGGCCCCAAAGAAGAAGACTACCACCGGGAAGACAACCACGCGTAAGGCTGCCCCGAAGAAGAAGGCCGCCGCCAAGAAGACAACCACCAAACGCAAGCCGAGTGCGGCCTTCATGAAGCCGATGACACCATCGTCGGAACTTGCCGAGATAGTCGGGAAGAAGCCTCTCCCCCGCACCGAGGTAACCAAGAAGGTCTGGAGCTACATCAAGAAGAAGGACCTTCAGGATCCCGAGAATCGTCGAATGATCGTGGCCGACGATAAACTCAAGGGGATCTTCGGTCGCAAGAAGAAAGTCAGCATGTTCGAGATGACGAAGCTTATCAGCCAACACCTGAGCTAGCTGCGTCGATTCTGCATCTGCAATCGCCAAAAGGGGCCGAGTTACTCTCGGCCCTGTTCTTTTGTCCCCTGATCACCGCTCCCCGGAAGGGTCAGTCGACGAGGACCCGCGGCAGCCGCGGTGACAGACGCGCCATGACTTCGTAGTTGATGGTCTCGGCCCACGAGGCCAGCATCTCCATAGTGATCGACTCTTCGCCCTGCTGTCCGATCAGGGTAACCTCATCCCCCAGGCGAACCCCCTTGATGTCGGTCACGTCGACCATCGTCAGGTTCATGCAGACTCGACCGCGTACCGGGGCCCGCCGCCCGCGGACAAGGACATGGGCCCGATTCGACAGCGCCCGATCAAAGCCCTCAGAGTAACCTATCGGCAACACCGCTATCTTCGCCGGCGACGTCGTGCGGTAGGTGCAGCCATAGCCGATGAAGGCATCGGCCGGAACCTTCTTGAGCTGTGTGATGCGGGTCTTCCATGTAAGCACCGGATGAAAAAGATCGTTTTCACCACCGGCCAGGCGATAGGACAGGTAGGTCTCTTTCGACGGCCAGTGGCCGTAGACGGCTAACCCGGGTCGGACCAGTTCAAAGCGCGTCTTGTCGAACAGAATCAACGCCGCCGAGGAGGCGGCATGTCGAATCCGGGGCGCAATGCCAAGCATCTTCATCTGCGAGATCAGCCGGTTGAAGGTGGCCAGTTGTTCGTCGGCGTACTCGTGGATGGTCGTGTCCTCGATATTCGCGAAGTGCATTGAGGCGCCATAGGGCTGAAGACTGCTGTAGCGCTTGTAGACTCCCGCAAACTTCTCCATCTCGTCGGCCGTTATGCCCTGACGGTGGGTGCCGGTTTCGAGCTTGAGATGTGTTCTGATAGACGTCTTACGACGATCTCCGATTTTGCCGAGGACACGCAGTGTCGGCAGGTCGAAAACGATCGGTTCGAAGCTCTGCTCGATGGCGGTTTCAACCTGATCCGATCCAATCGGCCCCAGGATCATAACCGGCCCGTTCCAGCCGCGGCAGCGACAGGCCAGCCCCTCTTCGACCGAGTGGACAGTCAGGTAGTCCGCCTCACCGGTCCGGGTCAACAGACTCACGATCTCGGGCAGACCGTGCCCATAGGCATTAGCCTTAACGCATACGGCCAGCTTGCGATCGGCGGCCAGCCGCCTGAGAGCAGCCACATTCCGCTGCAGCGCTTTTTGCGACAATTCGATCCAAGTGAGGGGCGATTGCGGGCTCATGTCGGGTATATAGGGATGCTGTACGCCGACGACAACAAAAAGTCGAGTCATCTGTCTCGGGAACGCCGACTTCAATGGGTCCGGACGCTACCGGGACTTCGATGCCCCCTTGCTTTTCCCGCCAAAATCACCATATTCCAAGCCACCGAATAACCGTGTGAAGGAGAGACTATGCCTGCCACGACCAAGACCGCCACCGGGTTGCCCGCCCGCGATACCATTCAGAGCGAGTACAAATGGAATCTGACTGACCTGTATGCTGATGACAATGCCTGGGAGGATGAGTTTTCCGCCGCCAGAGACCTTATCGCGCGAGCTGCTCAGTTCTCAGGCAGACTGGCCGAATCCCCCGCCACCATGTACGAATGCCTGACCACGCGAAGCGACCTGGACCGCATGTGCAGCGACCTGTTCCAGTATGCTCGCCTCTCTCGGGACATGGACAACCGGGTCTCCAAATACCAGGCCATGGTTGATCGAGCTTCGGCCCTGAGCAGCGAAGCGGCCGCGGCCTACTCCTTTGTTGAGCCGGAGTTGCTGGAGATATCAGACGAAGAACTTCGCAAAATGGCCTCGCAGTTCGAGTGTACCGACGTTTACGACTTCTTCCTCGAGGAACTGATACGCTCGCGCAAGCATATCCGCTCTAAGGAAGTCGAAGAGGTCCTGGCCCAGTCGGTGGTCATCGCCCGGGGGGCCGACTCGATCTTCACCATGCTCAATGACGCGGATATGCAGTACGGCCGGATCAAGGATGAAGAAGGTAAGACTGTTCGCCTGACCAAGCAGCGGTTCTCCAAGTTCATGGATTCGTCCGATCGCCGGGTGCGACGGGACGCCCACGAGGGCTTCTATACACCCTACAAGGAGCATGTCAATACCCTCAGCGCGGCCCTGTCGACGGCCGTCAACGCCGACATCTTCTACGCCCGCGCGCATCACTTCGAAACCGCCCTCGAAAGCGCCCTGGATCGTCACAACATCCCTGTCTCGGTCTATCACCGGCTGCTGGAGACGACGGAGGCCAATCTCAAGGGCCTGCATGACTATGTCCGTCTGCGTGGCCGTCTGCTGAAGATCGAGGATATGAGACCATATGACATGATGTGTCCCCTGGTCCCCGACCGGGATCATGAGATCGCCTACGATGACGCCGTCAGCCAGATCATAGAGGCCTTGCAGCCTCTGGGTAAGGAGTACATTCAGACTCTCACCGAGGGGTTCAGATCGCGCTGGGTGGATGTGTTCGAGACCGAAGGCAAGGGGTCGGGAGCTTATAGCTGGGGCAACTACGGCTCGCATCCGTTTGTGCTGATGAACTACAACGACACGGTCGACAATATGTTCACGCTCGCCCACGAGATGGGCCACGCCCTGCACAGCTACCGCTCCAATGCCGCCCAGCCCTATCCCAAGGCTCAGTATTCGATCTTCGTCGCCGAGGTAGCCTCGACACTCAACGAGGGACTGCTGGCCCAGTATCTGCTGGGCAAGGCAGCCGATGACCGTGACAAACTCTACCTGCTGAATCGCCAGATAGACAACGCTGTCGGGACCTTTTTCAACCAGGTTCTCTATGCCCGATTTGAGCTTCGCATACACGAGGAAATCGAGAAGGGCGGAGCCCTTTCCCCCGACATGCTCAACCAGCTCTGGGGCGACTTGACCCGGCAATACTACGGCCCCGATCTGCACGTCGATCCGCTCACGCCGCTCAAGTGGAGCCGTATCCCGCACTTCTACTACACCTACTATGTCTATCAGTACGCCACCTCATTCGCCGCCAGCCAGGCCATTTTGGAGAAGTTCAACGCCAGCGAGGCGGGCATTATCGGCAAGTATCTCAACCTCCTTGCGGCCGGCGGCAGCAATCATCCTATCGAGCTGTTGAAGGGCTGCGGTGTGGACATGTCTACTCCCGAGCCGGTCGAGGCGACATTGCGGCTGTTTGGAGAGCAGGTGGCCCAGGCGGATATTCTTACGAAGTAGATGACGGCGGCCCCCTGACGCATAAGAAAACGCGCCCGGGTCGGCCGTGGGCGCCCCGGCCGGCCCCTTTGTACTCTCTCCACAATCACATGCCCGGGAACAACTCCCCAATCAGTGCGGCAAACCGCTGGCATTTCGCCGCCTCATTAGGGAGGGCGGCGATCTCACGCACGTATGCCTGAAGGGTCCTTTGATTGGCAGGGGTGGGAACCAATGTATCTGCCGCCTTACTCGCCCGATCTCAACCCTATCGAGCGGATCTGGATGATCATGAAAGCGCGATGGTTCAACAACCATGTCTGCAAGAATGTCGACCTACTCATCGACCGATTGGATCAGGCTATCCTCGATGTTATCAACAACCCTGACAAAACTCAAAGAACCGCTGCAATCGGAACGTTATTCTGAGAACCGCTATAGCTGAAAATACCTACGATTCTTGGGGAAGGTCCCGGTCACTGTAACGCCTCCCACCCGCCGAAGACACGGTCCCACTCTGCTTCGGCGTTCCCGTGGAAAGCCGGTGCGTCCGGCTGTATCACATTCCCCTCTCATCCGCGACGCGGCATCGTGTCTCAGTCGGGAACGGAAACGGCTGGCAGTCGTGCGCGATGACGATTCAAGTGCCCTGCAGTTTGTGGATGGTGATGCGATCTACAAGTTCACCTGATCAGCACCATCTTCCTGCTTTGCGAGTGCCCGCCGACTGTCATGCGATAGAAGTAGACGCCGGAGCCATGCGAACGGGCGTCCCAGGTCGCCGACCAACGCCCTGATCGCAGCTCTCGATCAAGGACCGTTTCAACTGTCTGTCCCAGGATGTTGTAGACCACCAACGCCACCCGGGCCGGCTCATAGAGCGTAAAGCGAACGGTCGTTGATCGGTTGAAAGGGTTTGGATGGTTCTGTTCGAGCGTGAATCGTTCCGGCCGGAGCGCCGTCGCATGCACTTCCCGCCACTTGGCCTGGGCTCGCTTCGCGGCGTCGCGCATCTGAGACAGTGAGTCAGCACCTATTACGGCGAACACAGCCGTGTCAGATTCACCCGGAGACAGGTCATATGGCCCCGTAGCAATGAACTGAAGGAGTGTTTGGTTTAGGCTAGCCGACACGACCGTGTCAGGAATGCCGCCTGACAGGGCTTCATACTTCGCGGCCTCGGAGATGGGCGATCCATGAGTGAAGCCGCCTACCGGCTGGACCATCACTTGATGAGAATGGGTACCTTCGTCGTTGAGAACCGCGAGGCCGCGATACCAAAGCCTATCACCGTCTGGTTGGATAGTGTCTCCCACGCTGGCCCGACGGTACAAGTATCCAAGGTTTTCGTGCGGAGAGTACGCCCCTTCGCAGAAATGGTCGTAGTTCGGATACTGAAACGTCCAATCGAAGCACAGACCAACCAATAGTTGCTCAATGGCTTGGCCGGTTATGTTCTGGATAGCGTATTCCAACAAGACAAAGTCTTTGTCAGGAGGAGTGGCATAGCTAAAGGTCCTCTGCGTGATGCGAAGTCCGATCCTGTTCTCGGCAAGGCCATCGTAGAATACCGAGTAGGTTTCTTGATCGGCTACAGCACCGTGTGTCGTAGTGACCATGCCGGCGTCGCAGTTGATCCAAAAATCCTCGTCTGGTTCACCGTCGCTGTCCCTGAAGCCGTCGACCACATGACTGGAATCAGTGGCCACCACCAGGCCCGCCTGATAGAGCCAGTTCCTCGATGCATCACCGTATCGAAAGCCTGCTCCTCCCAGAGGCCTAGCGCTCAGATCTGCAAAGCCGAATTCGCCGAAGTTCGATACCGTGAACTGCAAGAGGTCATTCCGGTGGGTGAAAAAGGACCTTTCACCACTGACGCCCGCCTGAACCGTGAGCGTACACGGCTGGACCTGGCTCAGTGACGTTCTAAACTCGAACGCAATTGGAAGCATCTGTCCGGGATAGGCCGCGTGGCTGAATGCCAAAGTTAGGGGGATAGATCCTATAGCCGTATCACCAACGCCAAGAAGCCCGAAATCGATGGAGTCACTCACTATTGCGATTTCCGGGCCGTGGTCAGTGAATATCGCCCGAACTGAATCGGCATAGCTTCCTCTATTCTTGACAACAATCTGGCCGACAAGCGTGTCCCCAACGAGCGTCGGTTCATACTCGAAGGACTTGATCTTCAGATCGACCGATCCCTCACCGGATAGATGATCGATCGAAGCAGGAACATTGAGGATGCCCCAGCCGTAGGAGTTGTTGGGGCGCGGATCGCCTGCCGGGGTGCAGCCCGCCAGCAGCGCCTCCTTGATCTCTCTTACGGACGCGTTGGGAGAGTACTGACGGAGAATGGCGACGGTGCCCGCCACGTGAGGAGCGGACAAGGATGTACCACCACTAATCACATACGAGCTGTCAAGTGAAGCTGACCGGATGTTCTCACCAGGAGCGACGATGTTTGGCTTTGTCGATGTTCCATCGCACGGTGAAGGTCCTCGTCCCGAAAACGCAGAGACGGCCCCATCGGGAACCCGAATCGATCCCACCGCGAAGTTGGTCAGCGAGTCTGCGGCCCGGCTTGCAGGGCACACGACCGACATGGGGCCATCCCGTCCCCGGTTGCCGGCAGCGGCTACGACAACAATGCCCAAAGCCTCCACCATGTCGATCTCTTCCCAATACCTGTCCCAGCAGTCGCTTCCTAGATCGAAGCTGATGTTGATCACATCCGGGACATCGTCGGTCGTGTTGGCGTCGCCGTCCGGATTGGCGGCCCACTCCCAAGCGTGTTCTGCGGCTCCGATCCATTGTGCGCCGGGCGCAACGCCGATAGTGTCGCCTGTCGAATCGTCATGCCCGACCATCACTCCAGTGACCAATGTCCCGTGATCGGTAATGGCAGTGGGAAATCCCCCAGGCCCGGACCGGCCGAACCAGGCTGCCGCAGAGTCACCGTCGTGCCCCTTCCATGACGAATACAGGGCTGGGTGCGCCCCGTCAATGCCGGTGTCGAAGTGACACACGAGGCGACCCTTGCCAGTATATCCCATCCCCCATGCCGAGTCTGCTCCAATGTACTCCAGATTGTCTTCCACCCCCCCCCGGATAGCCAAGAGAGCGTGTCGGGGCCGGACGCCTATATGGTGGTTCCATCGGTTGAAGCTCCGCTTGCTCGGAGACCCCAATGACGTCTGGAAAACTCGCAACGGCGTGAACTTCGGATGGCCTCAGGTCAACTGAGATGCAGTTTGTGAGCCACTTGAGTTCGATGTTGGATGCCAGACCTCTTGACTCAAGGTCACGCAACCGTCGGAGGACACCGGCCTGGGTTACCTCGGCCCGCTCAAGCAGCATGCTCACGCCCATCTGCCGTCGCTGACGAAGTGTTGTACAGGTGGAATCCAGCTGGGCACATAGGCCTGCCGCCGTTATTCCCCCAGCCACCCTGACGACAACTGATGCCCAGTCTTTATGAATCTCGTTGCCCGAGTCGCAGGTCATATCCGTCGAGGCTCTGGTCTCATCGCCCATGGATGTTGGTGCACCCGCTATGAGGAGAGTGAGAAAAAGCAGTGCTCTGCCAAGCACCACGCTCGGCCCTGTGGAAGTGTTAGTGGCAGTCATCATTTGGCATCGGCTCGGGAAGCGGAAGAAGAATTGTATGACAACTGCGATTCAACGCTGCACCTAACAGTGGCTTGTCCATGAAGACCCAAACGCCGGTCGTGAGTTGGTTGCATAAGTGCACCCAACACGGTCGGAAACGAGAGCAATGTGGCTGCGACAGCTCGCCACGTCCAACTTGAGGGCGATTCTCCGGTGATGTAACTCAACGTGTACATAGTTGTTGTGTCACCCCCAATTTATACCGCTGAGGGCCAAAAGCGAGACATAATTTTCCTAGCGCGAGCTATCGCCGACCGCTGGGAGCTCAGCTAACTGACAACGGCGACGGCTCGGGCCTGTTCGCCTGGACACCCGGTACGAACCAGTCCGGAAACTGGTATCCGATTGTGTGGGCCCTTGATGGTCTCGGCGGTTCGGACTCGCAGACAGTGACAATTATGGTGGAAGACCTCTGCATTGATGAGGATGGCGACGGCTGGTGCGCGGACGAAGACAACTGTCCCGGCGATTACAACACCACTCAGTCCGACCTCGACGGCGACGGTTTTGGTGACCCCTGCGACAACTGCCCCGAGGACTACAACCCCAATCAGATCGACAGCGACGGCGATGGTGTCGGAGATGTGTGCGCTGCTCCTACCGACGTCGAGGACGACCGCCGCACCGGCCTGCCGGAACGCTATACCCTGTGGCAGAACTACCCGAATCCGTTCAACCCCGCCACCGAGATTGCCTTCGATCTGCCACGCGGTGGCACTGTGGGCCTCCACGTCTCCAATATCAACGGAAGATTAGTAGCGACCCTCATCGAGGGTTCCCTTGCCGCCGGACACCACGTCGTGTCATGGGACGGAGTCGACAACGACGGACGCGAGGTCACCAGTGGGGTATTAATCTACCGCCTTCAGACCCTTGCCGGCAGTCTGACTGGGAAGATGGTGTTGCTGCGGTAGGGTCCTGCTGTCTCGGCGCCCATCCAATGCCCGCCGGGCCGCACCGCTTGCTGGAGCCGACAGGATCAGCCTGGCAGTTTCGATATCCAGCTGTTGGGGCGCCCCACCAGGGGCATGCCCGTTCAAGAGGCGAGGTATCTGGCCAGCCGATCAAGAACCTGCTCCCGAGCAGAAGACAATCCGGCGGGATATTAATCTGGATTTGCAGCCCGCGTCAGGGCCTGCTTGATGCGGAAAACCACTTACAAAGGGCTTCGAACTGTGCTATTATGTCCGCGCGGCAGCCTCGAAGAGCATAGTGTGTCACAGAAAGGACCGGATTTGTACGCTGAAACTCGGTGGCTTGTCTTTTCGATTTGCAGATCCCGGGCGGAAATGTTGTTGGGCCGACCCTGGCCCCGATACTGGCTTAAAGGAACTCGGTGATGAAGTTCATCCCCTCGCAAATTCTCTACTTCACTCGAAGCAGGACAACCAAGCAGAACATTAAGCTCCTGTTCAAGTTTCTGTTGGCCCTGACAATTCTGGTCGCAGTATACAGCGTGCTGTTTCATTTCATCATGCTTCATGAAGGCAGGGAGTACAGCTGGATCACCGGTTTGTATTGGACACTGACCGTCATGTCCACTCTTGGCTTCGGTGATATCACTTTCCTGAGTGATCTGGGCAAGGTATTCTCAATGATCGTTTTGATGTCCGGGATTCTATTCCTCCTCGTCATGTTACCGTTCACCTTCATACAGTTCTTCTATGCCCCATGGCTCGAAGTACAATCAAGGGCCAAAACGCCAAGGGAACTACCCGAAGACACCAGGGGTCATGTGATCCTGACCAGCTTCAATGCGTTGACCATCAACCTCGTGGACAAATTGACAAAATACAACTGTGAGTATGCGATAATCGCTCCTGACCTTCAGCGTGCCTTAGAACTTTACGAGTCAGACTTCAGGGTTGTTGTCGGAGACCTAAGTGACCCCGAAACATACAAGCTCCTTCGCCTGCAACACGCCGCTATGCTCGTAGCCAACAACGATGACATGGTCAACACGAATATCGCCTTTACGGTCAGGGAGCACTGGAAGGAAGTACCGATTGTTACAAACGCAGATTCGGACAACTCCATCGATATTCTGCAGCTGGCCGGAAGCACTTATGTCTTTCAGTTCATGAAGATGCTTGGTGAATCGCTGGCGCGAAGAACACTGGGCATGAGCATCGGGGCGAACATCATAGGGAGGTTCGATGAGCTTCTCATCGCCGAGGCATCCGCAATGCGGACACCGCTCGAAGGAACCACCCTGATTCAGAGCAACATTCGAGAGCGGACAGGGGTAACTGTTGTGGGGCTGTGGGACAGGGGCCGGTTCATGGTGCCTCACCCCGAGACGCGAATCGAATCCACGACGGTTCTCGTTCTTGCAGGCACGGCCGATCAGCTCAAGGAGTATGAAGCCGTCTTCTCTGCTGAAAACCCGCGTCCCGGATCCGGAGTTCCTGTTCTGATCCTGGGCGGTGGGCGCGTCGGACGTGCGGCTGCGAAGGTACTTGAACAACGTCAGATTTCCTATAGGATCGTCGAGAAGAATCCCAAATTGGCGACCGATGACAGGTATATACAGGGCGACGCAGCCGACATCGAAGCCCTTAACAGGGCCGGTATTGGGGGGGCCACATCGGTGATCATTACTACCCACGATGATTCGATAAACATCTACCTCACTATCTACTGCCGTAAGCTGCGATCCGATATCCAGATTATCAGCCGCGCGAATCTGGACCGGAATATCTCCAAACTGCACAGCGCCGGGGCGGACCTTGTCATGTCTCACGCCTCCATCGGCGCGAACACAATTATTAACCTGCTGACACCGAACAGAATACTGATGGTGGCCGAGGGGCTTTATGTTTTCCGCGTACCGGTGCATCCTGACTTCGTCGGCAAGACTCTTGCCGAGAGCCAGATCCGCAAACACACGGGCTGCAGTGTAATTGCCATCGGCGTAAAGGATAGACTGAACATCAACCCGGAGCCTTCGACAGTACTCGGGAAGAACGAGGAGATGGTCCTGATCGGCACCAGTGATTCGGAAGAACGTCTTATGGACATCTACCGCAGCGACTGAGCGGTAGGCCTCTCGCCGCTGCATCCCGATGCGCCTCCCCTTTGTGCCATCGCCTTTGCGGCGGGACGCATGGCCCTGACACTCCTGCATCAGCCCAAGCAGCCGCGTTCAGCGGCTGAAGATTGCGGGCGGCCTATGCGCTCGCACTTGGCCAGAGGTGTACCCTTTTTACTCGCTACTGTCCCCGTCGACATTGTCGCATCGTCCACTTGTATCCTCCTCTGACTTCACCTTTGCCCTGATGTCGTTTATGTGATTCGTTGTGAAGTAGATTGTCTCTTCATTATCAGCCAGTGTAACCTTCAGTTCCCTTCCACTGAGTTCCTCAAGCGCCTCCAACATCGACTTCGGAGAAGTGCGCGCGTGCATATACATAGCCGCGTGGAGGGGGCACAGCGCGAGGTAGTTTTCGCGGTGATTCCTAACGAGTTCATCCAGGAAGCGAACCTTCTCAAAGTAATACTCTCCTGACGGCAGCTTGAACGGCAACTCGCCCTGACATACTTGACAGTTCATCTTGCCATCACCACCTGTGTACTGATGCCGGAGGTATTCCTCGGCTTGCTTCTTCGTGCCGTCTTGATCCACCAGAACTGACCTTGACCGGTGCTCATACTTGCGTTGCAAAGCCTGGAGTCCTTCCTCGTGTACGCGGTACGCCCGCCGGTCGGGATTTGAGGATTGCTGGTTGGGGCGTCGGTCGATATCCATCCGATCATATTTCTTTCGTATTCGCTCTCGTTCCTCAGGGGGAAGTCCCACGAACCACTGCCCTTCACTCATCGCTTTTGCGCTCTCGAAGCCAGCCTTCTTTGCCATGTCCTCCTCATCTACCGTACGCTCGGTGTTTTCTGACTCTCTCCGGTTGCTCTCGAAGCCAATCTTGCCCAGCCACTCCCAGCCCGTATCGATGTGGAACCCAGGAGGCAGCTTCTCCCTGAGCGCGTCAGACGGGCGCACGAAGGTGCCGTCACTCTGCGGAATCCACTCATTCTCCATTAGTAGGTCGGCCAAAAGAGAGTGGAGGCCTGAAACATAGCCTCGATCACGATTCTTCCGGTACCTGGCCTCCCACCAGTCGAAGTCGCATTCACTCAGTGTCTGCCAAACCAATCTCGAGACTTCGATGGACCGAGAGAGGATTGCATCCTCCAATTCCTCAATGAAGAAGTCTTCGTAATCCTCGAACCGGGTGTGATTGCCGGGTGTACTGCTTCGAAGCCTCTCGAGCTTCTCGTTGCCTTTGAGTGATCCATCGCACCTTCGGATTTCCAAGCGCTCTCCAGCACCGCAGGCCGACGCGAAGGCAACGAGTTCTTCACGATGAATGCCGAGGTTGAGGTAGGCATCGCTCAGCTTGGCTCTGATTCTCTTCTCCTCCCTAAGGGCATCGTAGAAAGACCTAAGACGGGTATCCTGGTACGGTGAATCCAGGTATATCTCACTTGGTTTGACCCACTCCCCACCTTCCCGTTGCAGTACGTAGTAGTCTCCAAACAGCTGAGCGTTTCCGGTCTTCTCGAAAAGGGCAATGAAGCGCTTCAGGTCCTTCCTGTACTTCTTCCAGTCAATCTCCACCTCGTTTCTGCTCTGCGTGTAGTCTGATTTCAAGAGAGCCTTTATCTTCTCGACTTCATCAACTTCACGTACGCCAACGTTCTCCAGGAACCTACAAGCTCGTTGCTGCTGGTCCTCATTGTTTCCGGATCTATATACACCAGAATCAACAATCCTCAGTTGGACATCATCCTCCATCTCCCGAACTGGAAAGTGACAGCGGCTACCAGCTTCGTAAGTACCATCCTTCAAACGGATGATCGCGCAACTCGAAAGGCCATGCGAGGAAACCCTGGAGTCATCCTGAATTCTATTGAGCAACGCATAGAACTGTTGGTGCCAAGCCAACGGTTTTGCCCCGAGCCACTTCATAAACTCCGTGTCACAACTGCGATTAGTCTTGTCCACGATGATCTGAATGAACCTCTCGTGGGTCAGCTCCTCCGTAATGACATCTGAAAGAAAGCGGTCCGCGCGACTGTTATTCTGACTCGCAGACTTAGCCCACTTGAGCGGTGTCTGATGACGGTCGAGCAGGAAGCTGAGATCGTCATCCGTGAGCAGGTCTTTTAGAGGTCGGCTGCCCCTGACAAGATCACGTCCAGGAGCATGTGCTCCATCGAAGGATGGCGTCAGACGCTCGCTAATCATCGCATCTCTGATTCTCTGCCTGATTGTTTGGTAGCTTTCTGGAATCGAATCTTCGGGAATGGGCAAAACTGAAAGGAAATCGGTTGTTAGTAAGCCGAGATCGCGGATCTTGGTTAGCGCTTGGTTGGCTATCAAAGCCGCTATCTGCTCTATCAGAGCCTGATTTGCCGGTGCATCAACAATGCTCGCGCGGCTTATCTCTGGAATGAAAGGAGCATTTATGTGAAATCGAAGTCCGGAGGTCTCCTTCTTCGCGGGTAGATACACGGCAACAATGCCGTGCTTGTCTCCGGAGATAGCGAACTGCTCTGCCAGCGATTTTGCGCCGTCATAATCTTGAGCCTCAGTTCTCGACTTCAACGGAAACGCAGCCGCAACACGGTAGATCGTGTCTGGTTTGCGTCTTTCGACCTTTTCAGTCACAGCCTCGCTGAATCGCAGAAAATGAAGGCTATTGATCTTGTGATTGCCGGTCTGCTTCAGCAACTCGTAGTGGTGATCAGAGTGCCTAATCCTTAGTACGTCTGTCTCTGAGCCGTCAATCAATATCCACGATATGGAATTGATGTGAGTAAGGAAGAGCAGAGACAATTCCGAGAGTTCCTCCAAACCTGTGCGAATCTCTTGTAGGGCAATCGCTTGCGGCTTCTTGGCGGAATTGAAGGGAAACTCGAAGCGCGTTCGCTTCCCGAGATCCGGGACGCCCTCGATCTCGGTGGGCAACACCCATTCGGTTATCTGAAAGGAGAAAGTAGGCGACCAGATTCGAGGCGTCTCCGTGTAGGCAAAAACCGACTTGAAGCCTATTCCAAACATGCCGATAGATTCGTCATCGGGTTCCTTGTCATCGGCACCGACGTCCGTGATGTTTCGAACATCCCTCTCGATAAACGGTTGACCATCGTGCTCAAAAACCAGCGCATCTTCAGTCAACGTGAACTTGACGGATTCTGCACGTGTATCCTCGGCATTTTGAAGCAGCTCGTAAATGAAGTGAGCCTTATCCGGATAACTGCTTTCGAATATCCGTTTGAGCCGCGGATAGTCCTTCAGAACGATCGCCAAGTTATGATTCTCTCTTCGGATATCATCGAAAAGGCTCATCCCAGTTCCCTCCGCATCACTCCTAAGGTGCCAAAAACTACCGGCGTCGCATCGATGTCCCCGCTCTCAGCGGCTTCGCCAAGCTCCCTCAGCCTGAGCTTGAAGTCGACGTTCGCTCGATCCAGCTCGCTCTGTTTCATCCGGCGAATCCCCTCATTAGTGGCCTCTGCTATCCGGTCCTCGAGCTGCTTACAGCGGGCCGCATGGCTGGCCGTAAGGCTCTGTATGCGATGCTCGACTATCTCACGATTGGCAGCGATGTGGTCCACTCGAGCCTTTGTCCACTTTCGGTAGTGAATCGCGTCAAGATCGTCCATGGCAACATCCCCCTTAGAGACTGCGGGCCGAGCTTCTTCGGCTCCGGGCATGAGCGACATCAGCTCCTCCGCCAATTCGTCGCAGGTGGACACAGCCACAAGCTCCTCATCCGGTTTGACTCCTCGTCTCTTCCAGCGATAGATGGCGAATTGATGCTGTCCTGACTCCACAGAATCTGTCCTTACCGTGAGTTCGGTGAGAACTGGATTAGTATGATCAAGGTATACTGCTGCCTGACTGCATATTCCGAGCCATCGCGCCATCTGATTCCGACGGATCGCGCCACCTGAT
>CAZGMK010000028.1:0-44533 GCA_964526835.1 uncultured Ignavibacteriales bacterium | reverse complement strand
GGAATGACTTGGCGTCTTCGCTCGGAACAGACCGGCGGAATCGTCGGAATAGGCAGCCTGACGGACCAACGGGTGAAGAACGTTCAAATGAATCACCTCTGGCCTATCCGAAGCGGTCTCCTGATCGAAAGTCACAGCCAAGATCGGTTGGTTTCCCGTGAGCCATTTCTCCCACTCTCGGTAGGCAGTATCGCTGCTTCGACGTAAGGCCTTGAAGTCAATGAGCAGAGTCTCGCGGGCAGCCTGGTTAAGACGCAGCGTCTTAGTCGACTTCTCACCCAGGATGTAGTCACCGCCGCCATCCAGGCGCTTGGAAAGGTAAGTCCTGACACACCGCTGAAGAGATGCCGGTGATAACCAGTATGACTCCGCCGCTTCAATCTCTTCCCGCCAGGCCTGACTCGGAACGGTCAGTCCAAACAACTCTGCATCTCTTGCTTCCAGTTCTTGCTCTTCCTTGATCTCGCGAATGGTGTTGTCGGCAAGCTGTTTAAGTCGCTCCGCACGCTCCTCGGCTGTCAAATCGAAGCTTTCGGCGATGTCGCGGATTTCACGAGTGATCGTGCCCAGTATCTCTTCGCTGCCCCCCACAGCATGACGGAATACACCTATCCGCCAGAGACATCGTTCATAGATGTCTGCGTCGACTGTTCCCGGAGTAACCAGGTTGACAATAGCTACTGCCTCACTCTCTTGCCCGAAGCGGTCAATGCGGCCAATACGCTGTTCGACACGCATCGGATTCCACGGCAGATCATAATTAACGAGGAAATCGCAGAACTGGAAGTCCAGCCCCTCACATCCCACTTCAGACGAAAGCAGAACATCAATGGCATTCTCATCTTCCTTAGCGAGCGCGAAGCGACGACGCAGCTCTGTGCGATCCCTCTCGGGGACGTCACCATGCACAACACCATAGCGAAGGCCGGCGCGTTCGAGATGTCTCGCAAGGTACGCGAGCGTATGTCGGAAGGTGCTGAATACGAGCGACTTATTTCGCGGCATGAGGCTCTTGTCCTTGACCACTCGTACGAATGCCTCGACCTTCGGATCGTCAGGCTGAAGTCCCTCTGCCATCGCCAAGAGTTCTTCAATCTCGCCTCGTACCTCGCCGATGAAGTCACCGCCAAGCTCAAAATCCTCTCCATGGACCTCCATCACCTCGAGCTTGTTCAGTTTACCCTCAAGAATGTTACGCAGCAAAGGTGCCAGGCCGAGGATGCAACTCGCTGCCTGACGGCGTATCATCGTCATCAGGAACTTCACATTCTGGTGACCATGGGTATAGGACAGAATCCTGGCAATGACACCCAGTAGATCATCATGCAGACGATTCTGCTCTTCCGTAAAGTCAACAGAGATAGTCTCGGGCTTCCGGGTCGTGAACTCTCCGATGTCGCGACGGCGTGTGCGGTTTATCAGAGAACTAAAGGTGTAAAGCTCCTCCAGGGATCGGATTATGCTCACGCGTGTCTGATCGTCGATATCAGGCCCCCCGAGGTCGTCGTAGACGGATTGAAATGCTGGAGACTCTCTGAGGAACATACGTCCCCATGGTGTCTTCGCGGCTTCGGCGAGACAGCTTCGGGCCCGTTCAGACCAGCCATTGGAAGCCTCTCTACATCGCTGCACCGCATCATTGATGCCTCGGTTGGGTTCAGCCATCTGCTCGTAGCTGGTTCGGTCCATTATCAGGTCCGGCCTGAGCACGTTGAGTAGTGTATACAGATCTTCACTACCCAACTGTACTGGAGTAGCAGTAAGGAATATCGCCGCCTGAGCGTTTTCGCAGAAATAGCTGACGCCAGCGTGCCAGAAGGTATCTCTGTTTCTTATGTAGTGTGCTTCGTCCACTATAACGAGGTCGAACCTGGCCGGAGGGTCGAGGTCCTTGAGTCCTACGGCTTTATTGCGCCCTGTCTTGCTCTCAGAGCCGTTGATGAGGTTAGAGTCCAGGAGTGAGTAAGGCAAGATCACTTTGGAATACTGTTCTGGCCACTCCCCGTCTAAATGTGTCTCATGTAGACAATGCCTGAGCGCGGGACCATCAAGATGCATGAATCGCTCGTCAAAGCGCTTCATCTCGATGAACCACTTATTCTCCGCCACAAGCGGCTTGGGACATATAATGAGAATCGACCTGATGTCCATCCTTGCCCGCAGTTCCTTGATTATCAGACCCGCCTCGATTGTCTTTCCGACGCCAACTTCATCAGCTATCAGGAGTCGGGGGCGATCGGCCCGCAGCAGTCTTAGTACGGGTCGATACTGGTAAGGAATGAACTGAATCCTTCCCGACCTAAGAGAGAATAGGGTAGTCGTCGATGGCGCAAGGACTTGGAGGCTCGTCAAGAACGCGCGCAGCGACTCAGCATCCAGATTAATCGGTACTCCGTGGTCGCCTTCTGAGCCCTGTAGCTGGCTTTCATAGTATAAAACCTTCTCTCCATCTCTGAGAACGCGATAGCGACACTCTGGCTCCTCAGATAGCACTTCGTTTATGGCCATTGTGACTGAATTGTCGGATCGCAATGTCACCAGGTCGCCCGGCTTAAACGCTGGCCCCTTAGTTGTTCCCGATACGGCGAGGGGGTGGGCGCTCAGTTCCTCGGTGGGTTCCGGTGCAATCTCAGGCGCATGGTGGCCAGTTTGTGAAATCGCACTCAGGGCCTCGGCTTTCACAGCCTCTACTTCCGCGAGTAACTTATCACCGGCACCAAGAAGTTCGACCACCCTGCCCAGGGTATCAGCATCGCGATAGACATCGCCGGCGGGAATCGACTCAGTCGGAAGGTGCGCCCACCTATTGCGAACGGACTGCAACTCCCTAATCCACGTCCTTCCCTCACGTTGCAGGCTGAGAGCATGAGACAGTTCGTACCAGTTCTGATCGATGACTCTTACGAGTGCGGCCAAGTCCAACTGCTCCGGCGACTCCACACCATGTTCTTGGACCAGCCGCTGTTGATGGAAGCTAAGTCGATCCACCACGTTCTTCTGCCACCAGTTCTGACCGAACTCCGGCAGATTGGCTCTCAAGAACCTCGCCAAGAACGCTGTCATCGATTGGAGGAGCTCATTCACTTCGCACTCTCCCCACCTATCTCACTTAACAACCCCTCAGTCTCCTCCTGCAGCGCCAGGATATCGGCGCGGATATCCTCTAGGCTGCGCATCGGTTTCGGCTTGTACAAGTAGCGCTCCGATCTGATCCCGTTGACATCAATACACCTCCAACTGGTATAATAGCGCGATCCGTTCCTCGTGTCCACTATTTCGGTGAAACGGCGCTCACAACAAGAAACCCCGGCCGCGAAAGGGCGGCCGGGGTTGGAAATGTCGTTACTGTAGAAATCCGCTTACTCGGGTTTCTCCTCGGAATCGTCGGCTGACTCGCCCTCGCCGGATGGGACCGCACCCTCTTCGGATTTGGTCTCGGTCTCGGCTTCGGGTGACTTCTCTTCCGCTTCGGCAGGTTTCTGCTCGGTTTCAGCCGGCTTCTCTTCCGTTTCGGCAGCTTTCTGCTCGGCAGAAGTCTCAGCGTCCTTCGCCGGGCCACCCTGGCGAGCATCGGCGACCATCTTGCGCAGCTCCTCAGGCATAGCGTCTTCCATGGCCGTGGTCTGCGGAACCGGAGCGGGTCGCGATGGGGCCGCCGGGCGCGGTGGCGCGGGGCGGGGCCGCGGTGCAGCGGGACGAGACGGCTGACTGTCTGCGGCCGGCTCATGCAGCGGCCGGTCCGTTCCTTCGGGAGCGGTTCCCGGCTCCTCAGCCTGGTCACGCTTGACCGTAGCCTTCTCCTGGCGATGCTTCTTGCGGTAGTAGGCTTGCTCGCTAAGTACAACCTTGCGCTGGGTCTTGTCGAGCTCGACCACCTGCAGGGGAATCGACTCGCCTTCCTGGTAGGTTTCGGATAGCTCCTGTTCACCCTTGCGGGCCAATTGCGCCATCGGTACGAAACCCTCAACGTCGCCGTCGAGGTCGACCACGATACCGCGATCGAGAACCTTGGTAACGGTACCGAGACAGTCGGTCGCGACCGCATACTTGCGGGCGATCTCCGGCCACGGATCATCGGTGAGCTGCTTGTAACCAAGGGAAATGCGACGGTTCTCGTGGTCGATCTTGAGAATCTTAACCTGAACCGTATCGCCCTTCTTCATGATCTCGGACGGATGCTGAATGCGACGGGTCCAGGACATATCGGAGATATGCACCAAGCCGTCTATCCCGACCTCCAGTTCGACAAAGGCGCCGAAGGCGGTCAGGTTACGCACCTTGCCCTCGACCACCGTGCCGGGCGGGTACTTCTCTTCGATGGTAGCCCAGGGATCCGGTTCCATTTGCTTGATGCCCAGGGAGATCTTCTCGTTCTCCTTGTCGACGCTGAGCACCACCGCCTCGACTTCATCACCGGCGTTGAGAATCTTCGACGGGTGCTTGATATGCTGGGTCCAGGACATCTCGGAGATATGAATCAGCCCTTCGACGCCTTTCTCCAGCTCGACGAACGCACCGTAGTCGGTGATCGATACCACCCGTCCGGTGACTTTCTTGCCGATAGGATATTTCTGCTCGATATTCTCCCACGGGTACGGGGTCATCTGCTTCAGCCCCAGAGAAATGCGGGATGTCTTCTCGTCGAAATCGAGAATCTTGACATCGATCTTCTCGCCGAGGTTGACCATCTCAGAGGGGTGTCGAATGCGACCCCACGACATATCGGTGATGTGAAGGAGTCCGTCGACGCCACCGAGGTCGATGAAGACCCCGAAGTCGGTGACATTCTTGACGATACCCTGACGAATCTGGCCGACCGCAATTTCGTTCAGCAGTTGCCCGCGCATCTTCTCGCGCTTTTCCTCAAGCACGATACGGCGGGAAACTACGATGTTGCGGCGGGCCTTGTTGAGCTTGATGATCTTGACTTCCATGGTGTCGCCGATGAGAGCGTCAAAATCGGGTACCTGGCGCAAGGCCACCTGCGAACCGGGCAAGAAAGCCTCAACACCCATTATGTCGACCACCAGGCCGCCCTTGATCCTGCGCGCCACAGCGCCCTCGATCGTATCGCCGGAGTCGTGGACTTCCCGGATCTTGTCCCAGACACGCATGAAATCGGCCTTCTGCTTCGACAGAATGAGCTGACCGTTGGAGTCTTCGATCTGCTCAAGAAAGACCTCGATTTCATCGCCGACTTTCACATTGATCGGCGTCTGGAATTCACTGATGGGGATAATCCCCTCGGATTTGAAGCCGACGTCGACGATTATGTCATCGCGTCCGACACCAAGTACTTCGCCGGTGACAACTTCACCTTCCTTGATGTCGCGAATGGTGGAGTCGTACATGTCAACCATGGCCTGCCATTCTTCAGGCTCGTACACGACTCCTGAGACGTCGGTGATTTTGACGGCCTCGATTTCCGGTTCCTCGACCGATACGGGTTCGCCGGTGCGATGGGCTGCTTTCTCGGCCACACGCTTCTGGCGGCCGGTGAGGATTCGTTGGGCCTTCTGCTCCTCTGTCTCCTCCGCGTGCTCGTCAGGCCGTTCGGCGTCGGTCTTGACCAGTTTTGTCTTGGCCTTCTTGGTCTTTTTGGCCGTTGTCGCTTTGCGCTTCGACTGCTTGGCCGGGTGAACGGATTGTGATGATTTTGCCATTGAGATTCGAGAACCTCCTTCGAAACCTTGTCGGTTTGGATTTTTCCCGTCAGGCGGGAAACCGGCAAGGGGACCCGGCAGGATGATGGCAAGTCTTCCTCACGGGGCCTTTATATTAACAAAAACCGCGAAAAAGCCAAGGGTTTTCTGCGGTTTTTGTTGTGATTACTTATCGGGCTGTGATCGGCCTGGCTTGAGTTCGCTTAAGACCTCATCACGCAACAACTTGATTCTTCTCATTACCTCCTCGGCCAGAGCCTGCCAGCCGGCCTTGTCATCGCTGTAGCGCAGGACTTCGTCGGCGGTCAGACCGGGCCCGTAGCGAATGCCCATCGGTTCGCGTCCGATCAGCACGCTGCTGACACGGTCCGAGCCCCAGAGAAAGCCGATCACAATCGGGCACCCGGCTTTCACAGCGATTCTCCCGACGCCCGGCTTGGGCGGGAGCATCTCACCGCGCTTGATTCGAGTGCCTTCAGGGAAGATGACAAGGCCCTTCCCGCGTTCAATCGTGTCCAGACATAGCTGCAAGGCCTTGCGGTCCACCGCACCACGCCGCACAGGAAGGGCGTTCACTTCCCTGAGCACCCAGCCGGCGATCGGTCGAAAAAGCTCCTTCTTGGCCAGAAAGTAGACCTCCCGGGGCGCCCACGATCCCACCAGTGGAGGATCGAAGTACGAAATGTGATTGGTGGCCAGAATGAACCCTCCCTCGGCCGGGAAATGCTCCTGGCCGCTGGTCTTGATGCGGCCGAGCAGTCTGCTGGTGACCCTCGTGATTCCCCAGCCGAGATAGTACAGAGCCTGCATTCTACTTAAACAGTGAGCGCATCAGCGAGACAATGTGGTCCACCTGCTGCTCAATAGTCAAATTGGTCGTGTTGACCAGAATAGCATCCCGAGCCCTTGTCAGGGGCGAGTGCTCGCGTCCGGAGTCATACTCGTCCCGTCGGCGGATATCCGCTTCCTGTTCCTCAAGCGAAGTGCTCACTCCCATACGCGCTAAATCGAGCAGGCGACGCTGGGCGCGCTCGTGAATCGAGGCATCAAGGAAGATCTTCAAGTCTGCGTTGGGGAAGACAACCGTAGTCGTGTCGCGTCCCTCGGCCACCACCGAGCCCTTCCTTCCTATCTGGCGTTGGCGGACCACCATCGCCTTGCGCACCCCCGGATGGGAGGATACTTCGGAGACACGAGCTGTCACCTCCGGCTTGCGAATGGCCTCGGTTACATCCTGGCCGTCGATGAACACCAGCTGGCCCCCGGTGTCGTTGCTCTTGAAAGAAACCGGAAAGGCCTCCGCCAGCGCCGACAACGACTCAGCGTCGCCGGGGTCTATCCCCTCCCGCAGGGCCAGCCACGTGACAGCCCGATACATGGCCCCGGTATCTAGGTAGACGTAGCCGAGTTGCTCGGCCAGACGCCGAGCAGTGGTCGACTTTCCGGCCCCGGCGGGACCGTCAATGGCGATCAGCTTTCCCTTGAGGCGGGTGAGATTGTACTTCACCGGGTTCATCGGCGTCATTCTAAGCCGATTGGAAACCAAAGGCAACGGAAAAGGAGCGCTCAAGACCCGACTTCGGCGCCGTTATGGTGCTGTCAGTCTGCAGTCGCAGATCCTGCCCCGCCGCTGGGGATGACCGGGACTTATCGAACGATCCACCAGGCGCATTGTTAAGACGGGTTTTGCCAGCGAGTTTGCAGCAAACCCCGCTTACAGAACGGAAGATACTGAACCGGTTTCCGGCCTATGCGTATCAATTCGGCATTACTGTCTTGTCATTCAGGCGTCTATACCTATATTTGACGGGACCTTAGTGGAAGCAAAAGTGACACCAACCTCGCTGTTTCAACATCTCGCTACGCTCCCGTTGCTCGGTGTGACAGTTGTCGCTCAGGGGACTGCACTACTGGTGTATTACAGTGCTGACTCGAACGGGCTGACGGTCGGTGGCGGAGAGGGCCTGCACGGTTTCAGGCGCGACTGCTGGAATCGCCTTGTTGCAAGCGGCGGCACGGCGGCGAAAATACTGAGCTGTGTTTTGGCTGTCCGGAGCAGTGAGAAAGAGCGAATCCTTTGGCGATGACGATGCCGCCAGCGAGACAGATATGTCGGATGCTGTTCACCCTTGTGATGTTGTCCGCCGCCGGCGTTATGGGCGGCGGCCCCATAACAATTCCCGATAAGACCTTCTCCACCGGACAGCAGCGGACCAAGCATACGCAAGCCAACCCCTACCTCGACTACAGCGTGCACGATAACGGCTACCTGTATACGACTATCTGGAACAACGGAGTCATCGGCAACCCATTCAATGCGGAGTATCCGGGCAAAGGCAAAGTGGCGCCATCATTCTATCACCCGCGTTACAATCGCATTCAGCACGGCTATTATGCCGCTCTCTGGGTCGGCGGCGTGGTCGGGATCGATACGCTGGTATCGGTCGGCATGGACGTGGCCTGGAATCCGTGGTACAGCAGGTACCCGATTGAGTTCTGGCCGGATGAATATCCGTTCGGGCAGATTACGCCAACGTCATCGGATCCCAGTTCGCCTTATTTCGACCCCCGCGCACGGGCCGAGCAGCAATTCAGTGCAACATACACGGATACGTTCGAGCGCGAGTCGTTTGTCCCGCCTAACTACTACGATCAGAGACCTCACCGACCCCTGAACATCAGAGTGGAGCAGACCAGCTACTCCTGGTCGCAGAAATTCGCCCGTGACTTCATAATCGTGGATTACTTGATAACTAATATGGGCCGCCACACGATAAAGGACGCCTTCATAGGCGTGTACTATGTCGGCTGCGTTCGGTTTCGCGGAGAGCTGCCGTATCCGCCGTCGGACGACCTGGCCAGCTTTTTGCCGGCGGCCTGGCCGGAGTACAGCCTGTGCGGCCTGGAGTCGATCAACGCTGCCCTGATTCGTGATAACGATGGCTGGGCGGCCGACATCGACTGGCGAGCGGTGAGGACCTCTTCAGCCTTCGCAATCGCGCCGGTGATGCTGCCGTCAGATGACGCTATCGTCAACTTCAACTGGTGGACCAATGCATACGGAGTCGCCCGCAATTGGGGACCGCAGCAGAAGACAACATACGACTGGCCGATGCGCCGTTTCGCTGACGGTGGGCTGGGGGATCCCCTTAGCGACAAGGATAAGTATTACATGATGGCGAGACCGGAGCAGGACTATCCCGGTCATGACGCAGCTGTCGACTTCTCTCGCGACGGCTGGCTCCCTCCGCCGGACAATGCCGAGGCCCTGGCGGAGGGGCATTTGCCCGAGTTCGTGATATCCAGTGGTCCTGTAGATATCAGGCCCGGCGGCACGGCAAGGCTGGCAGTGGTGTATGTCATCGGGGAGAATCTGCACTGGGATCGCTGGGCCTACCGCAATCTCTGGAACCCTCACTATCCGGTAGAGTTCGCGCGCCAACTGGACTATTCCGACCTGCTGGAGAACATCCGCTGGGCCAAACGAGTCTGGGACAACCCCGGCGTCGACACCGACCTCGACGGGGACTCGGGAGTCTATATCTGGCACGTAGACCCAAACAGCGGCGACTCGACTCAGGTTTTCTGTGGAGGCGATGGTGTCCCCGATATCAGGGGCGCCTCACCACCACCACCACCGCCGGTCCGAGTAGTCACCGATGACGGCCGCATTGCCATTCGCTGGGATGGGCGTCACTCCGAGAACTTCTTCGACCTCTTCAGCGGCATTCGTGATTTCGAGGGCTACCGGGTCTGGTATTCGCGTTCCCCGCGACTTGAGGAAATGACTCTCCTGGCATCGTGGGATCGCGAGGACTATAGTCGCTACAGTTACGACTTCAAGGCGGGATTGTGGCGCCTGAAGGACATCCCGTTCAGCATTGATTCCCTCAAGCAGCTTTACGGTGCGCATTTCGATCCTCTGAACCACCCCCGGAGCAACCCATTTCGTATCGGCGGTTTCATGTTCTATTTCGAGCCGGTGGGTGACAATCTATCGGACCTGAGTGACCCGGACCAGATACACAAAGTCTATCCGGACGCCACGCCTGACACCACCGACGTAGACGAAGAAGGCCGCATGCGTTACTATCAGTACGAGTACGTGCTGAAGGATCTGCTCCCCAGTGTTCCGTACTGGGTTTCGGTGTCTGCCTTTGATTTCGGCAACCCGGCCAGGGACCTCGAACCGATGGAGTCCATACCGACTGTCAATGCAGTGGAGGCGTTTGCCGTTTCTACCGAACCCGACATACTGAAGGACGGGCAGTTGGATGTCTACTGCTACCCGAATCCGTACCGGATAGACGCAGACTATGAGCGGAGGGGATTCGAAAACCGCATGGATGATCGCTGGGGTGAGCGCGCCCGGGCCGTCTGGTTCGGTAATTTGCCCGACAAGTGCACCATTTCGATCTACACGATTGACGGTGATCTGGTCGACCGCATCGAGCACCACCAGCCCTCCGGCTCAGGGACGTCATCGGTCGAGTCATGGGACCTCATAAACCGCAATACTGAGGCCGTCATGTCGGGCCTGTACTACTGGGTAGTCGAATCCGATCTTGGTACTCAGATAGGGAAGCTGGCCATTGTCAAGTAGGACATCCGGCCTTGACGAATCGTCCGGCGGCTGTATATTGATATCGGACCTGATACACCACGAATAGGCGTCACCGCCTGCTTATTTGTCGTATCATATTGAGAGAAAGAGAATATGACCCTTGTTCCCATGCTGCATTGAGATGGAGGCTCCATGAATTTCTGTAAGGTAATTGCAGTGCTCTTTGCGGTGCTGCTGACGGTCGACAAGGTCGCCGCGCAGTATCCGAGCAGCTTCGACCTGAGAAACTACGACGGCGAAAACTACGTTACTTCGGTTAAGAATCAGGACGGGGGTACCTGCTGGACCCACGGCGCCATGGCGGCCATGGAGGGCAACCTGCTGATGACAGGGAACTGGGCGGCCAACGGAGAATCGGGTGAGCCGAATCTGGCCGAGTATCATCTCGACTGGTGGAACGGTTTCAATCAGTTCAATAACGATGATATCGGCGGACCTTCAGACGAGGGGCTGATTCCTCATGAAGGCGGCGACTATCGGGTCACCTCAGCCTACCTTGCAAGAGGCGAGGGAGCGGTGCGGGATATCGATGGCCAGTCCTTCGAACCTCCGCCGTCCCGCTGGGAAGAGGGTTGGCGCCGCTACTACGCCCGGCACATCGAATGGTACATGGCCGGTGAGGACCTGTCCAATATCAATCGCATCAAGCAGGCCGTCATGGATTACGGGCCGCTCGGCACTTGTATGTGCTCGGGACCGTTCTGGAACGGCTATATCCACTATCAGCCATCGTACGACGACACCCCGCCTAATCATGCAATAGCCATCATAGGCTGGAATGACAATCAGCATGTATCGGGCGCTCCCGACCGAGGCGCCTGGCTCTGCAAGAATAGTTGGGGAAGCGGCTGGGGTTACAGCGGCTACTTCTGGATATCCTATTACGATCGCTGGGCGGGGCAGCATCCGGAGATGGGCGCCATCGCCTTTTACGATGTCGAGCCGATGCAGTACGACCGGGTATACTACCACGATTATCACGGCTGGAGGGATACGCGGACCGATGTGAGCGAAGCCTTTAACGCCTTTGAGGGTGGGGCCGGCGAGCTCCTCCGGGCGGTCAGTTTCTTCACCGCCGCCGACAGCGTCGACTATACCTTTCGCATCTACGATGACTTCATTGACGGTGAGCTGGAGAATGAACTGGTCGCCGGGAGCGGATGGATCGAGTTCACGGGATTCCACACAATCGATCTTGATACGTCACTGACAATCGACGGTAACGATGACTTCTACGTCTATGTCCAGTTCAGTCATGGCGGGCATCCGTACGACCGCACCTCCGACGTTCCAGTGCTGCTTGGGGCCGACTATCGAGCCACGGTGCCTTCCACGGCCAGTCCTGGAGAAAGCTACTACCGCAGCGGCGGAGACTGGGTCGACTTGTACTATGATGATGCCTCGGCGAATTTCTGCATGAAGGCCCTCACTGACGTGATTCTCGACTGGGAATCCGACACTACCTGGGGCTGGTCACCGCTGGAGGTCAACTTCACCGGCGAATGTAAATGGCCGGTCGATCGCTGGACGTGGTACTTCGGCGACGGTGACAGCGCCGATGGTCAGACGCCCGGGCATATCTACCAACAGCCGGGATCCCATGACGTGCAGTTGTCTATCGAATCCGGGACCGATCAGTTCAGCTTCACTCGCCGAGGGGGCATCGTCGTTCTGGCCGACACCATATGGGCGGATACCATCCTGGTCCAGCCCGGCCAGCCGATTGATGTGACCGTCTATGCCCGGAACAACATGCCGCTTCAGGAAATGCGAATCCCCTTCGAATACGGGGGTACGCTCGGCATCAACCCATACAACTACACCTGGACCACCGACGGTTGTCGGACCGAGTATTTCAGCTACCAGGTTCAGCAAAACTACGATCCGATGAGTCGTCGCGGAACTATCAGACTGCTGATAGACGACTTCTCGGAACCGTTGCCGCCCGGAGAAGGGCCGGTGCTCAGATTGACGTTCTATCTTGACGGCACTCCGGTATACGGAGAGAGCGCCGAGTTTAGCCTCGACGGCTACGGCGGCTGGCTGCCCCGATGGAACGGCGATCGCGCCGAGTATTCGCCGGGCGCGGTCAGCGGGTTGCTGCACTACAGCAATTGCTGTCAGGGAATCCGCGGCAATGTCGACAATGACCCGAACCAGGAGATCAGTATCTCGGATCTGGTCTATCTGGTATCCTACATGTTCTCCGGAGGGCCGGCGCCGGAGTGTATGGCGGAAGCGAACATCGACGGTGACATCTTCGGCAATATCGATATAAATGACCTGATATACCTGGTGAATTACATGTTCCAGGGTGGTCCGGAACCGCCGGTGTGTTACTGAGAGCGAAGCGTTAGAGAAGACAGGGCGGGCCCCTGGTTACAGGGATCCGCCCTGCGGTTCAGATGAAGCGTGAACTCTTCCTTCCACGCTCCCTTGTCGCCAAAGACCCGAACAAGCCTACATCCCGATCAGCCCGGACCCCGCGCCGGCAGAGTGACGTCGTACCCCCATTGAATCAATACCGGCCCGCCCACCGCCGGGCCCGCAACGCCGATCAGGGCTTGCTTTTTCGACGACAATCGGTTAGCTTGTAGCTGTACTCAACTGGCCGTCAGGTACGGTCAAGAGGGGTATTACCCCGTGAGGATCGGGGTAGACACAGGGACTTATTGACATGTCGAATCCCACTGTCAGTGGGGTGTACTCACCCCGGCTGCATGCCGTGATGTACGGCCTGTTGCTGGTGGCCACGCCCTTCATACTGCTGCAGAATTATCTGGTTGAGCAGATTTCTCTCATTTCAATGACGTCCCTTGAACTCGCCGGTCACACCACACCGGTCCTGCCGATCGCAGCGGTTCTGATCGCAGCCGGCCTGCTTGCCTGGAGCCATCGCAAATTGACCGGCATTCGCCTGCTGGCCATCCTGGTGGTTGCAGCGATGTGGGCGCTCGCCCAGCAGATTACCGACTATTACTTCGACCACAACTTCTACGACCTGCAGCAGAACTGGCACTATCTGGCCTATGGTCTCTTTGCGCTTTTTGTCTACCGTGACCTGGGCTATCGAGGAACCGGCATGGCCCGCACGATGCTTACGGTCTATCTCACGGCATTGGGTTTGTCGACCTTCGACGAGTTCTTTCAGATGCACATGAGCAGTCGAGTCTTCGACATCAGCGACATAGCCAAAGACCTGTGGGGCGTTCTGGCCGGGATCGTCCTGGTATACCTGTGGGTCACGGACCCGTCCGATCTGCGCAGGCAGTGGGGCCGCATTCGACACCGTAATGTTCGCAGCTACTTCAGCCATCCCCCCAGCCTGCTGTTGATCATGTTTGCGCTCGCGTTCTCGTTTCTGTGCTATGGGTCACTGCTCACTGATTTTGACTATGTGCTCGCGGCCGCCGGATTGACCCTGGCGACGACGTCAATCCTGTTCGCAATGTTACACTGGAGCCGACATGAAGCCGTGATGAGCACCATTGTGGTTCTGACCGCCTGTGCCATAGTCGTCCAGGCTTACTTCCTTGTCAAGTACCGATCCGCCGGAGTCACTCACTTTGAACACGGCCTGACAATCTACAGGGGCGTGCCGATACCCTACCTGGATTTTATGGTATTCCCCGATGGCGGCTTCCGCCTTGTGGACAAGAAGCACTATTTCAACCGGCGCGACCAGGAGTTCCTCAAAAAGCAAGGGGCGGACATAATCCTGATTGGAGCCGGCAGTCAGGGTCTCGGTGGCAACGGCTTCCCAACCCGTGAGCCGGTGCAGTTCATCTACGATCAGCATCGGCAGCGCGGGACCCAGGTCATCATTCTGAACAGCGATGAGGCCTGCGTGGAGTTCAACCGCCTGAAGAATGAAGGGAAGAATGTCCTGTTCGTTCTGCACAACACCTGCTGACGCCGAGTCGGAGAGAACCATGCAGGCCGCGATTGGTCCTCTGCGGCGGATCCTGACCTGCCTGCTCCTGGCTGTCTGGCTGATGCTGATTGGGGTCGGTGTTCTCTCGGCCATCCATCCGGACTGGCTTGAGGAGTGGTCCAGCCTGGGCGCGACATCGGAAGCGACCGCATATAAGCGCTATGGGGATGCCCTTTTGCATCAGGGTGAATACAGCAAAGCGGTGGCTCAGTACAACAGGTCGCTGGAGATCGATCCTGATCGGGGGAGCGTCATGGTGAACCTGGCGGTGGCCTATCGGAGCCTCGGGATGAACGACAGGTCGGCCCGGATGCTCCAGCAGGCATTGCGCCTTGAAGGCGATCAGCATGGCCTCATTGCCTTCAACCTCGGGGAACTGGCCGAGTCATCGAGTGAGCTGGAGAAGGCCCTCGAATACTATCGGCAGGCAGTCGATGGATTGATCGAGCAGGACTTGGTGTACCGCAAGATCGGGGCACTGCTGCTGCAGAAGGGTGATTACGAGAGGGCCCTGCAGGCCTACGAAAGGTGCCTGCAGGCGCAGACGGACAACGGCTTGCTCTACCGGCAAATGCTCTTGCGGGCCCGGCATTCGTTTGAAGGGGACTCCGCCACCTGTCTGATCATCCGGCAACACCTGAATGACGGCCTCTCCGGCGAAGCACTGGCTGCATTTGACATGACGATCATTCAGCGTCTCCGGCAGAACAATCCGGAAATAGCCAAGACCCACAACCACCTGGGCTTCATCCATTACCAGCTTCAGAACATGGAATCGGCTCGAGAGCACTTTTCCAGGTCGCTGGCCATCTGGCCGGGAAACAGAGACGCCAGTTCGGGGTTGGCGGCAGTATCTCGCATGGGAGGAGCCAGAGTGCACTCAAACGCCGAACGATGACCGGCCGGGCCCTTCTCAATGAGACCACAATGGCTCGGGTCATGCGCCCGCCTGGCGCGCAAATGAACCGGCGCCGTCGGATACACCGACGGCGCCGTGCTCTTCCCTAAGCTCGGGTCGTCCTCCATTGACGGAGAAGGGGCAGGGGATTCACCCGGCTCGTCCTGATACTTTCGCTGTCGATACTGCTAGCGCCCGCAAGGGCAGGATAGTCCCGCGGCGCCCGGGCGCCATCAGGAACAGCCGCTGGTAGCGCCGCAGTTCTCGCACTTCAGGCAGGTGCCGTTACGCACCATCATCAGCAATCCGCAGTCCGGACACGGATCGCCTTCGTAACCTTTCAGTCGCGCGGTTCGGATTGCCTGGTGGACTCTTTGGCCGTCTCCTTGTGCTGAAGCGCCGTTTCCTGTTGCTTTGGCGACATACTCAAGCACCGCTTCCGTCCGTGCAGTTTCCGTTGCTGCAGCCGTACCGTCCACCGATTGATCATTTTGCGTGCCTCCATGCATGGCGTTCGAGTGATCCTTGCCTTTTCCGTTCCCATTGCCGTTGCCCTGGGAAGCCAGCGGTCTTAGATGACTGGTATGGATATCGTTTTCGGTGCGTTTGCCGGTGACCGCCTGATCCGATTCCATTGGGATCGGCGGTGTTTCATCCTCCCAGGCCACTTTCTCTTCGCTGGGCTCACCGAGCGTGTCGCCCCGCAAATCCTCCTCGGAGACATGGGCCAGGTCGGTCCGTCCGAGATAGGTTATGGCCAGTTCACGGAAGATATAGTCGATAATCGAAGTGGCTCGTTTGATGCGGGCGTTGCCCTGGACAAAGCCGTTCGGTTCAAAGCGACTGAACAGGAAAGCCTCGACGTATTCTTCCAGCGGCACTCCATGTTGCAGGCCCAGCGAAATGGCGATAGCGAATGAATTCATCAGAGATCGGAACGCCGCCCCCTCCCGGTGCATGTCGAGGAATATCTCACCGAGAGTCCCGTCGTGATACTCGCCGGTGCGCAGGTAGAGCTTGTGCCCGCCAACCACCGCCTTCTGGGTGTAGCCGCCGCGGCGGTGCGGCAGTTTACGTCTCCTCGCGATGTATCGGTAGACCAGTTTGCGCGTGATTGCCTCGGCCGCTTGTCCGGGGGTAAGGCCGGCGTCTTCGGAGTCGTCCTCATCCTCGAAGAGAGCCGCCTGAAGAGGCTGGCTGAGCTTGGCGCCGTCGCGATACAGCGCCACCGCCTTGTTCATCGACTCCCAGGCCAGGCGGTAAGCACGCTTGACATCCTCGATACCGGCTTCCGGCGACATGTTGATAGTCTTGCTGATCGCGCCTGAGATAAACGGCTGGGAGGCAGCCATCATCCGAATGTGCGCCTGGTAACGAATCGAGCGCCGCCCGCGCCGTCCGCAACGGCTGGCGCAGTCGAACACCGGCAGATGTACCTCCTTCAGGTAAGGGGCTCCTTCAAGTGTCATCGTACCGCAGCAGTACTCATTAGCCGCTTCGATTTGCTCCCGCGTAAAACCAAGCTCTTCAAGGAGATTGAACTCCCAGTCGGCGACAACGTCTTCAGCCATGCCGAGAGTACCGGTCAGGAAGTCATCGCCGAGCACATGTCGGCCGAAAGCGAAGCCTATCTCGAAGGCGTCGCCGAGCGCTCTTTCGACCTTCTCCAGAGCTTCGTCGGTGAAACCCTTCGCCTTCAGCGATTCGTAGTTGATAAACGGCGCTTGCTTGAGAGTTTTTCTCCCCGTGGCGTAGGCGATCATCTCTTTGATTTGCTCATCATTGTAGCCAAGCCGTTTCAGCGCCGGAGGTACGGAGGCGTTGATAATCTTGAAGTAGCCCCCGCCCGCCAGCTTCTTGAACTTGACCAGCGCATAGTCGGGCTCGATCCCGGTAGTGTCGCAGTCCATTACCAGGCCGATCGTTCCGGTTGGCGCCACAACCGATACCTGGGCGTTGCGATAGCCGTAGATCTCACCGGTCTCGAGAGCTTTGTCCCATACCCAGCGAGCCTGCTGGATTACCTGTTCGGGAAGGTAGTTGGGGTTGATGCCGGTCGGCTTGACGGTCAGGCCCTCATACTCGCTGCGGTCGGCGTTGTAGGCAGCCAGGCGGTGATTTCTAATGACCCTGAGCATATCCTCCCGATTGCGGTAGTAACACGGGAAGGGGCCCAGCTCCCTGGCCATCTCGGCCGAGGTCATGTAGGCCTGTCCGGTGATTATGGCGCTCAGGGCCCCGCACCAGGCGAACCCCTCCGAAGAGTCGTAGGGGACCCCCATGCGCATCAACAAGGAGCCCAGATTAGCATATCCCAGACCGAGAGTTCGATAATCGAAACTCCTCTGGGCGATCATCTCCGAAGGATACGAAGCCATCAGGACCGATATCTCAAGGGCGATTGTCCAGATACGGCTGGCATGTTTCAGCCCCTCGACATCGTAGGTGCCATCGGCCCTTAGGAACCTGACCAGGTTGATCGAGGCCAGGTTGCAGGCAGTGTCGTCAAGGAACATGTACTCCGAGCATGGATTCGAAGCACGGATGGGGCCGTCCTTGGGACAAGTATGCCATTCATTGATAGTCGTATCGAATTGGATTCCGGGGTCGGCGCAGGCCCAGGCCGCGAAGGTGATCTTATCCCACAACTCGCGAGCCGGGATCTTGCGTACGCAACGGCCGTCAGTACGACGGGACAACTCCCACTCGCCGTCGTTCTTCACCAATTCGAAGAACCTGTTGGGCACCCGTACCGAATTATTGGAGTTCTGTCCGGATACCGTGAGGTAGGCTTCGGACTCCCAATTGGTGTCGAGCTGGATGAAATCGATTGACTCGATGCCCTGCCCAGCCAATTCCAGAACCTTCTTGAGGTACTGAGGCGGCACCGCCTGCCGCCTGGCGTGAGACAACGCGGCCTTGAGCTTCTTATTCTTTGCGGGGTCTGTCTCGATGACGCTGTCGCCGTTGTCGCCCTTGATCCGACAGGCGCCGAACACCTCCTTGAGCTGTCGGTTGATTACCCTCGAACCGGCCACCATAGCCGCCACCTTCTGCTCCTCCACCACTTTCCAGTCAATGAATTCGACGATGTCCGGATGGTCCAGATCGAGACAGACCATCTTCGCCGCCCTCCGAGTGGTGCCGCCCGACTTGATCGCCCCGGCGGCGCGATCGCCGATCTTAAGGAAAGACATCAAACCCGACGACTGCCCGCCGCCGCTAAGCGGTTCGTTGGCGCCGCGCAGACTCGAGAAATTGGTCCCGGTCCCCGAACCATACTTGAAAAGCCGCGCCTCGCGCACCCACAGGTCCATGATGCCGCCGGGGTTGACCAGATCGTCCCGCACCGACTGAATGAAGCAGGCATGCGGCTGCGGGTGTTCGTAGGCGTTGGTCGCCTTATGCATCGTGTGACTGGTGGGATCAACGTAGTAATGACCGTTGGATGGCCCGCTGATGCCGTAGGCCCAATGCAGGCCGGTGTTGAACCACTGAGGCGAGTTCGGCGCGGCGATCTGGGCGGCCAGCATATAGCAGAGCTCATCGTAGAAAGCCTGGGCGTCCTCATCGCTGTCGAAATAGCCATGCCGTTCGCCCCAGTGTCGCCAACAGCCGGCCAGGCGATTGAACACCTGACGGGCATCGGTTTCGCCGCCCAGAACAGGCTCACCGTTATCGTCGAAAATCGGGTTGCCGTGTTCATCCCTTTGGGGCACGCCGGCCTTGCGGAAGTACTTCTGAGCCAGAATATCGACCGCCACCTGCGACCAATCCTGTGGAACCTGAAGCTCTTTGAGTTCGAACACAACCGATCCGTCGGGGTTCTTAATGGAGGACGAACGCCTGGTGAAGTTGATTCGTGTGTAAGGTGATTCTCCCGGCCGCGTGAAGTAACGTTCGATCTTCAATCCATACCTCCTGTATTTACTGCCGCAGGTTGCCGATCCGGCCTTCCCTGGCCGGTGAGATTATGAGTCAGTCAGCGGCAACCTGTCGTCGGTCCACACTTACAATCTATCATCCCGAAGGGTAACCGTGATGGCCTGATGTCCGCATGCATCCGTTTTCGTCCCTTGGGCCCCCAATATATTGGGGTGCTCAAGATGCTCTCCACTAAAAATTGTGTTTCTCTACGGTTTTCCATATATTCTTGGCTGCCAGTAATCTAGCCTGTCACCGAGCCGGGAGAAAACAATCAGGTTCTCATCCATGAATCAATGTTAAAGAACTGTAATGATGTAAGCTACTGAAATTACACAGAATACGAGCATTATGTTTGATACTCAAGATCAACTAACACTCTATCAACAGGATGATGCGACCTAATCCGCATAATAACAATAAGTTACAAGACATGCGCTATTCTGCCCCCAAGAAACTCACCACGATTGTGGAAAACTACGGCCAATGTGTGTCGCCGAAGCCGGTTTTGAGGTCTTGAAGCGGACAAGATACGGTCGCCGGGAATGGTTGTCCACAATATGGGTGGGCTTTCGGTTCAATTTTGGCCATCCAAACCATTCGAGGTGGACTTATCCACATTCTGCTGACATTCCCACCAAGAAACGCGAGACAGCCCTCAGCAGGCTGCCTCATGTCGATGCACCCTGGCATCGTAGTACTTAAGCCAGAGCCTGATCTCGTGCTGGGCACCGTGTCCTGTCGCAGACTCAGATACACGCACTCCTGCTCTAATGCTCCCCACAGCCGTTCGATGAAAACACTGTTCACCCTCCCCCCTTGCCCTGTCGGATAATTCTCATTATCATTCGGCCCGGTCGGCGCCCGAAGGGTCGACCACAGCATGTGAGAACAGTGATTCTGTAACGATAGCCGTCAAACAGGAAGGAACGCCAAATGTCACGTTTCAGGGTACCTACTCCCACCAATGAGCAGGTGAAGGACTATGCTCCCGGTTCCCCCGAGCGCGAGGACCTGCTGAAGGCCCTAGAAGAGTTGAAGGCCAATCCGGTCGAGATACCGCTGGTAATCGGCGGCGAGGAGATCAAGACCGACAAGCAGATCAAGATCACCGCCCCGCACAATCACGACCTGGTCCTCGGCGCTTACCACCAGGGCGGAGAGAAGGAAGCAAGGATGGCGGTCGAAGCGGCGCTGGAGGCTCAGAAGACCTGGGCGCTGATGCCGTGGGAGCACCGCGCCGCTATCTTCCTGAAGGCGGCGGACATGATCTCTGGCCCCTACCGCGCAAAGATCAACGCCGCGACCATGTTGTCGCACTCCAAGACCATCTACCAGGCCGAGATCGAGGCGGCCTGCGAGCTGTCCGACTTCTATCGGTTCGGCGCCTACTGCATGCAGCAGATATACGATATCCAGCCGATCAACACCCGGGGCATCTGGAATCGCATGGATCATCGCCCGCTGGAAGGTTTCATCTTCGCGGTGACGCCGTTCAACTTCGTCGCCATCAACGGCAATCTCCCGGCTGCACCGGCGATGATGGGCAATGTGGCGGTATGGAAGCCGGCATCGAGCGTCGCGTATACCAGCCACCTGCTGATGACTATCCTGCGCCAGGCGGGTCTGCCGGGTGGCGTCATCAACTTGCTCATGGCCCGGGGTTCGGCCATCGGTGACGCCGTGCTGAAGAATGAGCACCTGGCTGGAATCCACTTCACCGGCTCGACTGCGGTTTTCCAGCGGATGTGGAAGACAGTCGGCGAGAATATCGCCAACTATCGTTCGTACCCGCGCATTGTCGGCGAGACCGGCGGCAAGGATTTCATATTTGTCCACAACAGCGCCGACGTCGACGAGGTCGTGACGGCGATGGTCCGCGGGAGTTTCGAGTACCAGGGTCAGAAGTGCTCGGCCAGCTCGCGCTGCTATATCCCGAAATCGCTCTGGCCGCAGATCAAGGAGAAGTTCATCGCCCAGGTGAAAGAGCTCAAGATGGGCGACCCCGAGGACTTCACTAATTTCGTCAACGCGGTCATCGATGAAGCCGCCTTCGAATCGATCAGTGGATACATCGAGCACGCCAAGCAGAGCGATGTCGAGGAGATTCTGGTCGGCGGCGGCTACGATAAATCGAGGGGCTACTTCATTGAGCCTACGGTTATCCATGCCTCCGATCCGAAAGCCAAGACCATGCAGGAGGAGATTTTTGGTCCGGTGGTTACGCTGTATGTCTACGAGGATGATGAGTTCGCTAAGACGCTGCACTTGTGCGACCAGACCTCGCCCTACGCGCTGACCGGCGCAATCTTCTCCAAAGACCGGCAGGCGGTCGCCCTGGCGGAGCGGACGTTGCGCAATGCGGCGGGCAACTTCTACATCAACGACAAGCCCACCGGTGCAGTGGTCGGCCAACAGCCTTTCGGTGGTGGTCGTGCCTCCGGCACCAACGACAAAGCCGGCGCCCTGCAGAACTTCCTGCGGTGGGCCTCGCCGCGCTCCATCAAGGAGACATTCTGCCCACCGCGGAGCTACAGGTATCCGTTCATGGGCTGAAACATCCCGCACGCATTCGATTTCCAGAAGGCAGGCTCCACCCGGAACCTGCCTTCTCTGATGGTGCGCCACCCCGGGAAGCGATCGAGCCCGGCGCGGTTTTAGTTGAACCGCCCGGCCGCTGTGCCTTACTAGTCGGGCATGAAGCGGGCAATCATGATATGCGCCCTGGCTGTCCTCAGCGCCGCCTCGGCCGGGGCCGACGTCGGCTATCTGTTTGTCGATTCCGATCCGCCGGGGGCGACTATCACTATCGATGCCTCGCCCGCCCTGCAGTTTGAAGCGCCGGTGCTGTGCACGCTAGCGGTCGGGCATCATAAGGTGGCGGTGAGCAAGCCCTACTATAAGCCCAAGACCTTCGAGATCGAGATAGAGCCCCGGCGGGTATCGCGCAAGCTCGTGACCTTTCTGAAGTCGGACATGATCGAGGAGGGGAATCAGGAAGACATCGTCCTGTATTCCGAATTCGGTGAGTTGACTGTGCTTACCGATGTCACGGGAGCAACCGTGTTTATCGACAGCGTCCAGATGAAGACACCGGCGCCGGTGACGCTCAAGAGGATCGCCGCAGGTCGCCACCTGGTCAGCCTGGTCCACGGCAGCATGAGTTATGACACCACAGTGATTGTGCCGGTTGGCCGTCCGGTCGTGATCTCCATACCGTTGGCCCGCCTGACCGACGGGTCCGGCAGGGTGCCGCCCGGCGGTCCTGTGGAAATACGGGTTCGGGTGGACTTGCCTGGATGCAGTTATCTCAGGGGGGACGAGCGCCTGGATCTCAAGTCCAATATGACCATATCCGGAGTAGATCCGAAGGTGCGATTGCGGGTGGGCGACAGCACCATTGAGTTGTCACACCAGAACCTGGCGACCCGCGGAATCAGGCGTAACTCGTCAGGCGACGTAATTGCCAAGGCGATGCCCGATACCTCCCTGGAGTGGACGCTGGTCATGGCGTGGTCCGACACGGTTTCGGCCGACATAGTGACCTACACGTGGGCCGGTGAGCGACATTTCAGCCGTGACCGCCTGGTCGGCAAGAGCCGGCACTATGACGTCGCCGGGGACTTCAATCGGGGACTGCCGATCAATATCCACCTCATCATCGACGATGAGGGCAGGATCATGTTCAAGTACTGGTGAACAGAACGCGGGAAGGCCATTCATTCTGGGGCGCACCACTCTGTCGAAGAAGTCCATGGTCAATAATGAGCCATCTCATCGGTTTTGGTCGGGCGACGCAAGGCCGCCCGCTGTGCGGTCAACCGACTACGATAGAACCATAGCCGCCGATATAGGTATAACAAGTAGTCATGGCAGACTTCCGCCGGATAGCCGTCGGCAATTCTGTCGTACATTCCTCTCTGTGCTTGGTTGTAAGCAAAAAGGCGCGCTCTGGGCGCGCCTTTTTGCATGGCCGAAAGTCTGTTTCACCGATTACTTGTCAGCCGGGCCGAGGTACTCGACATCGAAAATTAGGTCCGAGTTCGGCGGGATGCCACCGGGATGTCCACGCTCTCCATAGGCAAGCTGATAGGGAATGATCAGGCGGCGCTGCTCGCCCGGCAACATTCCGGCGACCCCCAGGTCCCACCCCTTGATGACCGCGCCGGCGCCCAACGGGAACGGGAACGGCTGACCTCGATCATGGGAGGAGTCGAACTTCTCGCCCTTCTTACCCTCGTCGGTCATGAACCAGCCGGTGTAATGCATGTTCACGGTCATGCCCTCCTCGGCCGGTTCGCCCTCACCCTCTCTAAGGACGATGTAACGGAGCCCGGAGTCAAGGGTGACGGTGTCGGTCGGTTCGGCTTCATCAGCCGCAGTTTGGGTTTCTGCGGGGGCGGTCTCTTCGGTTTTCTCAGCCTGGTCGGCGTTGGAGCAGCCGACCGCCAGTAATGCCAGAAGCATCAGGCCCACTGCGATTGTCTTGTACATGGTTCTTCCTTTCAGGTATTATGTTATTCGACCATTACGGTTTCTTCTCGTTTGGCGCCGGTCGAGACTACACAAATCTCAACCCGAAGATCGTTCGCGATATACTTGAGATATTGCTGGGCTTTCTGCGGCAGTTTGTCGAATTCGGTGTGTCCAGTGCAGCTTTCGCTCCAGCCCGGCAGCGTCTCATACACCGGTTTGGCATGGCTGAGTTCGGCCAGGTCCAGCGGGACCTCATTCAGGCGTTGGCCGTTGAGTTCATAGGCGGTGCAGACCTTGACCTCATCAAGGCCGTCAAGCACATCGAGCTTGGTAACAGCTATCGAATCCAGGCCGTTGACCCGCGCCGTATGCCGCAGGGCGACCAGATCCAGCCATCCGCAGCGACGCGGCCGCCCGGTGGTGGCCCCGAATTCATCGCCCTTGGCCTGCAGATGCTCACCGCAGCCATCGACCAACTCGGTCGGGAACGGGCCGGCCCCTACTCGAGTCGTGTAAGCCTTGATCACGCCGACGACTTCATCGATCATTCTGGGGCCGATTCCCAGGCCGGTCAGACAACCGCCGGCAGTCGTATTCGACGAGGTCGCGAACGGATAGGTTCCGAGGTCGACGTCCAGCAAGGCCCCCTGAGCTCCTTCGTAGAGCATCGTCTTACCGTCTCGGTGCGCCTCCCACAGCGCCCTGCTGACATCGCGCACCAGTGGTTCGAACATGGGGACAAGGTCGACCAGCTGCTCGTAGATGCGGTCGAGATCAGCCCACTCGGAATCGGAGCCGTCTAGATACGCCGCCTTGAGGACACGCTGGTATTCCAGGCGCTTGCGCAGGCGGTCGCGATTGAACAGGTCAACGACGCGGATACCATGTCGGGCGACTTTGTCGATATAGGCCGGCCCGATCCCTCGTCTGGTAGTGCCGATCTGGGCGGTACCGCGGGCTTTTTCCTGAACCGCGTCGATCAGCCGATGATACGGCAGCACCAGGTTGGTGGCGGCTGAGACCCAGATGCGCCCGCTGTAGTCGATGCCCTCCGCGGTCAGCACATCGAGCTCTTCCTTGAACCCGAACGGGTCCAGCACCACGCCGTTGCCTATGACACAGACCTTGCCCGGATGGAGAACGCCTGACGGTATCAGGTGGAAAACGTGTTTTCGGCCCTCGACGATAATCGTATGGCCGGCGTTGGCGCCGCCCTGGAAACGGGCCACGATGTCTGCCTCAGCGGCGAGGAGGTCGACGATTTTGCCTTTGCCTTCGTCGCCCCACTGACAGCCCAGCACTACTCGATTCTTTGCCATAATATCAGTACTTGTCTATGCCTAAGCGTTTCCGGATGACTCGACCAGGTTGAGCACCGATCCGACCAGAGACTTACGTCCCTGTCCAGTGACCGCCGAAAAGGCCAGAGTCGGCGTGCCCAATTGGTTCTCGATTTCCGTGACTTTCCGATTCACTATGTCTCGGCTGATCTTGTCGGCCTTGGTGATCACGGTCAGGACGGGTAACTCACGATCGGCCAGCCAACCCAGCAACTGCCTGTCGTCCTCGTTTATTTCGCGACGGCAGTCCAGGAGCCAGACCAGGCCGATCAGCTCCGGAGTCTGCTCAAGATACCCCTGAATCAGCCGTCCCCAGCTTGCACGCATCGACTTGGACACTTTGGCGTAGCCATAGCCGGGCAAGTCCACCAGGTAGAAGCGATCGTTGACCAGATAGAAGTTGAGCGAGCGCGTCTTACCGGGGGTTGAGGATACCTTGGCGAGCTTGCGCCTTCCGATCAGCCTGTTCAAAAGGGTAGACTTCCCCACGTTCGATCGTCCCGCAAAAGCGACTTGAGGTCGCGGGTCGCGGGGCAACTGGTTGAGTTCAAAAAACGAGCCGACAAAGCGGCAATCGAGTTGTTTGGCTGCGATCGCCGGTCTCCTTACTTTCTGATCACCTGTTGGCCCTCGCGATTTCCGAGCGCAGCCGCCGCTTGCGGTGAGACTGGGCGGTCGGTTTCTCTGTAAGGGCCAGTTTCAACACTTCCCGGGCGTTGCGCACATACCGCAAATCCAGCCCGTCGAGCAGTTCCTCCGGCAGCTCGGCCACATCCTTGCGATTGCGCTCCGGCAGAATTATCCGCGTGATGCCGTGCCGTTTGGCGGCCAGTAGCTTCTCGTTTAGCCCGCCGATGGCCAGGACATCGCCACCAAGCGTAATCTCTCCGGTCATCGCCGTGTCGGTGCGCACCGGTATGCCGGACAGGGTCGACACCATGGCAACCATGACGGTGATTCCGGCCGAGGGGCCATCCTTGGGCACCGAGCCCTCAGGAATATGGACATGCAGCTCAGTCTGCTCGAAAAACTCCTGTTCGAGCCCGAACTTGTCGGCCTGGCTGCGCACATAGGAAAGGGCCGTCATCCCCGACTCCTGCAGGACATCACCGAGCGATCCGGTCAGGGTCAGCTTGGCCTTGCCGCGCATCGGTACAACCTCGATAGTCATGATATCGCCGCCCATAGGCGTCCAGGCCAACCCGACCGCGTAGCCGACTGTCGGCCTGGTCTTGACTTCGGTCTCGAGGTACTTCCGTTGTCCCAAGAGCTTGCTGACCTGTCCTGGCGCGTAGGTGATCTTGCGCCGTCTTCTACCCTCGGCTATCTCGACGGCTGTCTTGCGCAGCATAGCCATCATCTGGCGCTCGAGTTCACGAACGCCGGACTCGCGTGTGTAACTGCGGATAATCTCCAGCAGGGCTTCGTCGCGGAAGGTTACGGTCGCCTTGTCCAGACCGGCCTGGCCTTTCAGCTTGGGGGCCAGGTAGTCCCGGGCGATGGCGATTTTTTCGAAATCCAGATATCCGGGCAGTCGGATTATTTCCATGCGGTCTCGCAGGGCGGCCGGGATAGTATCGGTTGTATTCGCGGTGGTGATGAACAGAATATTCGAAAGGTCGTACTCGACTTCAAGGTAATTGTCGGTGAAGGTGTTGTTCTGTTCGGGGTCGAGGACCTCAAGCAGCGCCGAGGCGGGATCGCCGCGGAAGTCCGAGCCGATCTTGTCGACTTCGTCCAGGAGCATCAGCGGATTGGAGGTCCCGGCCTTCTTTACCAGCTGGATTATCTTGCCGGGGAGAGCCCCGATGTAGGTACGCCGGTGGCCACGGATTTCGGCTTCATCATGCACCCCGCCCAGCGACATACGGACAAACTCCCGTCCCAAGGCCCGTGCGATCGACCGACCAACCGAGGTCTTCCCGACCCCTGGCGGACCGACCAGGCATAGGATCGGCCCCCGCACCTTACCCGCCAATCGAATGACGGCCAGGTGTTCGAGAATGCGTTGCTTGGCTTTCTGAAGGCCGAAGTGGTCGCCGTCGAGAATCGACTTGACTTCGGCGAAGTCGGTGCGGTCCGCTGACGTCTCGAGCCAGGGCAGCTCCAGAAGCCAGTCGAGATATGACCGCACTACGCCCGATTCGGCCGAGAACGGGTGCATCCTGGCCAGCTTCTTGATCTCCTCCTCGGCTTTTGTCCGCACCTCCTCGGGAAACTCACGCGATTCGAGCTTGGCGTAGAGGTCGTCGACTTCGGCGCCCGGCTCATCGAATTGGCCTAGTTCCTCCTTGATGGCCTTGAGCTGTTGCTGCAGGTAGTATTCGTGTTGACTTCGCGACATCGACTCGCGGACATTGCCGTCGATCTTGCGCTCTATCTTAAGGATTTCGATCTCTTCGGACAAAATGTCGCGAAGGATATCATAGCGTTCACGCAGATCGAAGGCTTCGAGAATCTTCTGCTTGGTCTCGACCTTGTGTAGAATATGAGCGGCGATAGTGTCGGCCTGCTGGTCGCGATCCTCGATAGCCGCGAGGGAGACTATTATTTCGTCGGGCACGCGTCCGTTAAGACGAACATACTCGCCGAATTTCTCGCCCACGGTGCGCGCCGCGGCGATTGTCTCGCGGCTTTCGTGCTCGGGTTTCGGAGGGCGCAGATCGACTTTCGCAGAAACCATCTTATCGTTGCCGTGAAAGGACTCAACCTCCGCGCGGACAATGCCCTCGACCAGCACCTTCAGCGTGCCGTTGGGCATCTTCATGACCTGAAGTATCCTGGCCACGACCCCGACTGTGTGCAGATCCTCGAATCGGGGCTGGTCTATATCGGGCTGACGTTGCGCCAGCAACAGAACCTGCTTGTGCCTGACCATGGCCTTTTGCAGAGCGTTGACGGTGAAGTCACGGCCGATCAGCAGGGGGTACATCATGTGCGGGAAAACGACCACATCCCGCAGCGGTATGACCGGCAGGCGCTTGTCTATCTCAACTGTCTCGCCGTGGTGTATCGTCTTCATCGCGCGGGCCTTCCTTAACTCGTTTCCAACCGACCCCAACAGCACAACATAGGCGATAGAGGCTCAACGGCAAAACGTTTTTTTGGAGGAGAATCGGCGGCTTGACTGAGCCGATCGGCCCTAGTGACGCCCCGCGATGATCATCCAGAGAATAAGCAGGAGGATGGCCAGCACCGAAATCGATAAGTACTGACGGGGCTTCCACTTAGGCTGGGCAGGTTGCTCGAGCGCATGCTCGCGTTCGAACTGCTTGATCGAGCGCAGGGTGATAAGCAACTCATCGAAGCTGCCGCATCGCTGGGTGCGGTCCTTGGCCAGAAGTTGCTCCAGAAGAAGCACCAGCCCGCCCGGAACGCCCATCGGACGAAGGTCCGAGAAGTTCGGGGACTCGGTTCTGATTGCCTCAGCCAGTGCCTGGCTGTCTTCGCCAAGGAAGGGGCGGCGGCCGGTCAACATTTGGTAGAACAGGACACCGACGCTGAAGAAGTCGCTCATCTGGCCCGGGGGCTCGCCGTCGAGAACCTCCGGCGCAAGATAAGCCAGATGTTGCGGTGGCAGGTCGTCGATGGATTCGGCGATATCGTGGCGTATCGGCGGCAATCCGAAGTCGCTCATGACCAATACGCCGTCGCTCCGGATCCATATACTGTGCGGACCCAGGCCGCCGTGAACTACATCATGGCGATGCGCATAATTGAGGCCGTCAGCGAGGCGGATAGCCCAATCGAGAAACTCCTGCGCGCGAAGCCGTCCGGCAGCCAGAACACGGTCGAAGGGCTCAGCCTCGAAATAGTCCGCAACTATCAGAATACGTCCCTGATGCTCCTGTACATCATGCAGCGCCGCTATGTGCCGGTGGTGTAGCTGTCGCGCCTTTTCCAGATTCGGCAGGTAGCGCCAGATGAACTCTGGCTTTTCGCCGTCCTCCCGGCCGAACAGCTTGAGCGCGACCACGCGCTGCAGGGCGGTGTCGAGCGCCTTGTACGTTACCGTCTGTCGGTCGCGCGCCAGCTCCTCGATCAGGCGGTAGTGCAGGATGCTCTTGGCTTCGAGATCGGTCATTACTACTAATAACGGCGTAGAAGCGACGGAACTTGATCGCTCCCGGATCGTTGGATCAAGAAGAGGCCTGTGAACCAGGCCGCAACGAGATTGTATGAGACCGGGAATCCATGATCTTTCCGGGTTGGAATCAGGATCAGTTTGACATCCGGTGCAATCCGGCCTACCATAGCTTAATGGATCCACAGCATCGTATCTTGCACCTGAACTGGAGCACGCCTGATGACCATACGCCGACCGGCTGTCGCCGGGACCTTTTACCCCGCCGATCCGGGTGAGTTGGCTCGGACTATCGCCGGGTTCTTCTCCGAGGTCGGCAAAGTACCCATAGATGGAACCCCGCTGGGGTTGGTGGCCCCGCACGCCGGGTATCCCTACTCCGGCAGGATTGCCGCAAAGGCCTACAAGTTGTTAGAGGGGAACGACTACGAGGCGGTGGTCGTGATATCGCCGTCCCACACGGTCTTCTTCAAGGGTGCTTCGATATTCAGCGGCGAGGCCTACGCCACGCCGCTGGGAGCAGTCAAGATCGACCAGGAACTGGCCCGGCGGATGGCCTCCATAAGCCCACAGGTCTTCATATCCGAAAAGGGCCACGCCACCGGTCGCACCCGGGGTGAGCACGCCCTCGAAGTGCAGTTGCCATTTCTGCAAGTGGTCCTGGGTAACGACAATTACAGGTTAGTACCTATTGTGATGGGCGATCAGGAGGAGGACACAATCGGGTCGCTGGCCGAAGTGCTGGTGGCCGGCCTGAAGGGGCGCAATATACTGATGGTGGCTTCCACCGATCTTTCGCACTTCCACAGCGAAAAGGAAGCGAGACGTCTGGACCGCGAGATACAGAAGGCAATAGAGTCATTCGATCCGGAGCGTCTGATCGATATCCTTGAGACCGGGCGGGGCGAGGCCTGCGGCGGGGGACCGACTGCGGCGGTGATGATGGCGGCCAAGCGGCTTGGAGCGGGACGCTCGAAGCTGATCGACTACGCAACCTCCGGCGAGGTCAGCGGCGATTTCGAGAATGTCGTCGGCTACCTGTCGGCGGTCTTCACAACGACCACGCGAGCCAAGCCGCTCGATCCGACAGTCGGCGCTCTCCGGGCCAAACGCGGCGAGCCGGAGCAGCTCACCGAGCAGCAGCAGAAGCTACTGAAGAAGGTTGCACGCGAGGCAATTGAAGCCCGTTTCAAGGGAGTCGACTACGAACCATCCGACGTCGAAGGCCTCGACAAGAAGCACGGCGCGTTCGTAACCCTGACCCTGGGCGGGCAGCTCCGGGGCTGCATCGGCCAGATTCGGGGGCGTCAGCCCCTGCCTAAGACCATCGCGGATATGGCCCTCGCCGCCGCCTTTGAGGACCCTCGCTTCAAGCCGCTGACCGAGGCGGAGTCAAACTCAATCGAGATTGAGATTTCGGTCCTGACACCGCTGCAGCGGGTTCACGATCTGGACGAGATTCAGGTCGGGCGGGACGGCCTGATGATCAAACTCGATTTTCACAGCGGGCTGCTGCTGCCGCAAGTGGCCACCGAGCACGGATGGGACAGGCAGACATTTCTTGAGCAGGTCTGTCTGAAGGCCGGCTTGCCTAAGAACTCCTACAAGGAGCGGTTCGCCGAGATTTATCGTTTCAGCGCACAGGTCTTCTGAGAACCGATTACCGCCTGGTGTGGCGATGGGCGACAGGAACGCCCAGCGCAGAACCGCTGTCCCTGAGAGTTGAAGGGTGCTCATGCCGATGTCACTGCTGTGCGCCATACGGCCGGGCATAAAGAAAGTTGCCCGGTCACACACCCCGGGCAACTTCAGAGGTAAGTTCGCGATACGTCTTATGCGCGAACGCGGAACTCATCGCAGGACACCTTCCGACCGGCTACAATCCTTTGCAACCTTTATGGCCGGCTTTCCATTCGACCGGGCGGTTATCCTTAACCGCTTGCCGAGAGCCTGGCAAGACAGCCCCGTGTCCGCATCCATGCCGAGGGTCTGTCGATGCCCTGCTTGACGGCTGCAATATTAACCATTCCCTAATCATGGCAAGGAAAAACTCGGCGCACCGAGTAGTTTTTCTGTCGGCGCGAAGTACTTCTGGGCCGGCGATCAGAGTGACGAGGCACCGGAACATGCGCCGACCACTTCCGGCCGGCAAATGGCCGGGGCCAGAGATTTCACAGGTCAGCCTACTGCAGGCCCTTCACCCACAGTGTGGTCAGGGTGAGAAAGGCCTCGCCCTCGAAACCGACCACGCCAACCAGCTTGCCGCGCACCAGGCCCGCCACTATCGGGCCGTGATGGGGATGATCGAAGACGAAGGCATGGTCGCGGTCGTACGGAATGATCTCGGGTGCGGCGCGAACCGAATCCTTCGTGGCCGCGTAAGTCTGCAGGATCAGGTACTTCTCTCCTGACAAGTCCTCACTGAGGAAGAACACGGCGGTATCGCCGGCCAGGCTGTACTTGGTAGTATAGACCTGGTTCAACTCGGGTACGCCGAGATAGTTGTCCAGGTAGTAGATGTTGCTTCCGGACAGGCGCCCCCGCGACGGGAAGAACATAAAGAACGGCGGGAGCCCCTTCCGCGGCAGCTTGACATGGATCTCCTGCCCCAACAGCGTGGCGGCCTGAAGCGACCTGTCGTCGGCGCTGTCGACTTCGATAGTGAAAACGTACGTGTCCGAGTATATGCACAGCCGGGTGCTGTCGAAGTAGGATTCCGCACCGATGCTGCCCAGGCGCGCCGCGGAAGGACGCTGCTGGGAGAAAAGTCCGTAAGCCGGCTCGGGTTCCGCGAACTGGACAATGCGCAATCGCACCGGCGTCGACTTCACCGTATAGCCGGCCTGGACGACTCCCAACGGGCCGAATGGCTCCAGCACGGCGGCCACCGAGTCGGTCAGCCGGGCCGCCAGGTCTTCCGCTCTGATGACACGGACGTCACCCCGGGGCGTAACTTCGTAGGAAGCGACTTCCTGGGGCAGGTACTCGACGGCGTCGAAGGTCGCCTCCGGTTTGGTTCCGCTCTTGTCGGAAGGTTCCTCCTTCTGGCCGCAACCGGTCAGTAGCAGCGCGGCACCGATAATCAGAAGCGGACGAGTCAGCCGGGATTCCATAGTCAGCCTCACAGGATATAGAGCACGACGAATACGGTCGCCAGCCAAAGAATGACGTTTACGAGTATTGGTTTGTCGCTCACCAGGATACGGGTCGGCGATCCGCCGTCATTCTCCTGGTGAATCAGGTACAGATAACGGAAGACACCGTACAGGACAAAGGGGATCGTGAAAAACAGGTTGCGCGTGCCGAGCTTATCCTGCACCTCGGGGCTGAAGGTGTATAGCATATACGCCACCACGACCGATGCAGTCACCACGCCGATAAGCTGGTCCAGAAGGTAGGGAGAGTACTTGTTGAGAATGGTCCGATGGGCTGTCGCGTCATCATCCAGCAGCAACAACTCGTGGCGACGTTTGCCGAAGGCCAGAAACAGCGCCAGAAGAAGAGTATTGATCAGCAGCCACTTCGATGCCGGCACGCCTATCGCGAAAGCGCCGGCATAGGCCCGAAGGACAAACCCTACTGCAATGCTCATGGCGTCGAGAATGACCATATTCTTAAGCTTGAAACTGTATGCGATGTTCAGCACCAGATAAGCCAAAGCCGTAATGAAGAAGCCGGTGTTTATCAGCCACGCCCCCGCCAGTCCGGCGATCAGGAGTGTGAGTAGCATGGCTGTGGCAGTACCGATCGAGACCCGGCCGCTGGCGATGGGTCGGTTCTTTTTCAGCGGGTGGCGGCGATCCTTCTCGCGGTCAACCAGGTCGTTGAGTGTGTAGACCGCCGATGACAGCAGGCAAAAGACAATAACCGCAAACAACGCAGTTTCGACCTGATACAACTGCGTGGCGCGTCCGGCGAAAATAAGAGCCGCCAGCACCACTCCATTCTTCACCCATTGGGCGGGCCGGGCAAGTTGAAGCAGCGGGATCATCACCGGCAATTATAGACTGCAAGATATGAGTTGCCAAGCATTAACTGTCAAACGGCAAGGCACTCTGGATCGGATTCTCCAGGGCCCGCAGCAGAGCGACGGCTCGATCGGTGGCCTCCTCCATGCCATCCTCGGCCGAAAGCGTCAGGCGTACAAAGGCGGCATCAGTCGGGCGCAGCTTGAGGGAGTTCATCATCAAGTCCCATTTGACCGTGAACTCATCAGTTATCACGCCGCCGCGGGTCTGAAACCAGTAGAACATCGCCTGCTTCCGGTTGTCCAGCGAGATCACGAGTCGTTTGATTCGACGAGCAGAGCCGTCGGGCAATGTCAGATCGAAGGGCTCAATTCGCTCGATCCGCCACCCGCCGCCGGGAAGGCAGTGTTTTGGCGAGTGCATCTGCGATCCGTACTTCTGCGAGGCGAAATAGGCTACGAACAGCCAGCAGGCCCGGCCGGTCGAATCTCGATACAGGCGCAGGGTCGTGGTATCTGCCCCCAGAACATCGTATGACCGATCATCGAAGCGCCGCTCGACCCCGGAATAGCCGTTGACATCGTACGGGATCAACTCGAACCGGGGCGGATGGTCGGGGGCCGTTTCCATGAACCGAAGATAGTTACCCAGTCCTCCACCGAGCACAATCACGAAACCGGCAATAATGATCGCCTTCATGGCCATACCCTCCTGAGAACCGTCGACAGGATCAGCAGCATAAACATGGCCACCGCAAACGTGACCAGGCCCATCAGGGAATGCCAGGGCTCAACGGTGACCTCGGGGGTAACGGCGTAGGCAAGCACCGAGGTCACCAGCACCCGGGCCGAATTGGCAACGACGGCGATCGGGATGACCGAAAGGAACAGCACTACCTTGGGCGCCAGACGGGGCTGCGACAGGTGTGCCCAGATGAAGCCCAGAGCCAACAGAGACATCAGGGAACGAATCCCTGAACACGCCTCCGCCACTTCCAGCGATTGGCCGGCCAGAATTATCACATTGCCTTGTCGTATCGCACCGGCGCCGAGGATATTCAGAGCCGTCACCGTGATCTTCGAGGCCAGCAACTGCATCGGGAAGGTGGCGGCATAGTAGACGACATACGGGATCGGTATCATGAACAACAGAAGGGCGATCTCGAATGCGGTCAGCCTGACTACCTGTGGCCCCGATAGATACCAGACCAGGCCGAACAGGGTAACGACAAAGGACAGTCGCAAGGTGAAATACTCCGCCGCCCCGTTAGCCAGTATGAACACGAGCATGCCGAAGACAATGACGGCCAGACCGCGGCTGTCGGTCATAATCGGTGCGGCAGCGAGCCGTTCCCGCTTTCGCCACAGCAGCAGGCCGCTTACAAGCGGAATCAGAAATCCATGCGAGTAATTGTCGTCGTGATACCAGTCGGCCACCAGATCAACAAGGGCCGGTAGATGCGCGGCCACCAGTAAGGTTAGCGGTATCCCCAGGCGCATGGCGCCTCCTCGCTGGCGGTTCCAGCGGCCGGCAGCGGGTTCGCTTCTGCTGTCGGTGGTTTGCTCAGGCAACATTCAACGATGGTCTCCTATGGTGCTTAATCGACCGGTCGGGCCGGGTGCTGAAGTGGCGACGCCGGGTACTCACTAGCCCCGGCGATCATCGATAGCCCGGACCGCAGAGCTTGCTGAAGGAGCCCTTGGCCGGTGATTGACCAACATTCCTGTCTCCTTATCGGGCGATGCACGGCCGCCCTCTTGCGTCTACGCGGCTCTTCTCGCGCAGCCGCGGGGCCTGTCTCCGCGGCGCCAATTTGCAATCCGAGGCTTGTCAACAGGTCCCGCAGAGCAGGCGACCTGATGAAAAAATGTGTTTTTCCGCAGGACGTTTCAGCCTATTATGTCACCCATGCAACGCCGACGCCGACAGAAAGGTTCGCAGCCGCATTTGGCTATCCTGGTCAATCGCAAGGCAACGGATTTCAAGCCCGAGCTGGTCGAAAAGGCTATTTCGGCTATTCGCGAGAACAACGGTCAGTACACGGTCTTCACGCCTGAAACCGGCATGGAGTTCTTCGACATGGCGTTGGCTGCGGTGGGACGCAAGCGCGGCCGGCGTCTGTTGCCGACCGGCTTCGACAGGCGTGGGAAGGTTACCGGCCTGATCGCGGTAGGCGGCGACGGGTCTTTCAACCTCGCGGCGCGAGCCGGACTCCAGGCCGAAATACCGGTCGGCGTGGTCCCATGCGGCAGATTCAACAACATTGCTCGTTCTTTGTGCGGAAATTGCGATCCGGCAGTTGTCCTCGAGCGAATCGTCGCCCAGACGTACACCGCCCTGGATGTGGGGATGGTTGGCAATCAGCCCTTTTTCGGCTGTCTGGCTATCGGCCTCATTCCTCATCTGGCCCGTCTGCTCCAGACCAATAAGCGGCCGCGGTGGGCGGTCGGCTGGTCGCGTCTGGCTCAGCAAGCAGTCAGCGAAGTCAGAGTCAAGAGCACTGTCATCAAGATCGATGCCTTCCGATTCGAGATCAGTCCCCGCATGATCAACTTCAGCCTGCTGCCGAACGCCGTGGGGCTGCCGCTGACTCCGCCCGCCATTTTCGATGACGGCTGCGGTGAGATTGCTTTTGATATCGGCGATTCCGGCACTGATTTTGGCGCGTTTGTCAAACAGGTGAGTAAGAATAAATACTACTACCGCAACGAGGTGCGGCTGTATCGAGGCACTTCGATGCACCTGCAGCCCGCGCGCGGTCGATTGGTTTATCTGGACGGAGAACTGCTGGAAGTCCCGGATAACGTTCTTCTTGTTCAGGTGAAGAGGAAAGCGCTGAAGGTTTACAGATAGACTCGCTGATGAAACCCCTGCTCTGCATTCTGGTTCTGGGTTTGACTGGGTGGGCAACGGCCCAGGAACCGCCCGAACCCGACAGCATGACCACGCAACAGAGCCCGGACACCGTCCTGTACCAGCCTGAGAAAACCCTCAAGGGCTTCGTCGAAGTCGACAGCCCCTATGACAGTGAACGCAATCTCACCCAGAATCCGACTCTGGCGCTGTTCAAGTCGATGGTGGTGCCGGGTTGGGGACAAGCGGGCAACCGAGCCTGGTTCAAGGCGGCATTCTTCGCTTCGATCGAGGGCGTACTGATTGCCTCGGCGCTGAATTATCGTTCCAAGGCCTCCGATTTGTACAATCAATACCAGGCCACAGAGGACATCAACGAGCGAAATCGTCTGCACGACCGCTATGAAGATAGGGTCGACAAGCGCAATCGATACACCTGGTTTGCGGTGATCACTGCCTTCATCTCGATGTTTGACGCCTACGTTGACGCCCATCTGTCGGGATTCCCGGTCAAGCAGGATGACAAATTAGGGTTCCGCCTTGGCCCGACCGGGCAATACGATATCGCTTGTACCTTCTCGGTGAGCTTCTAGTCGCTCAGAACGAAATCGCGAATGTTGAGACCGTAGCGCTCGGGGTCGATGATCCGCAGGATCCTGCGGTCCTCGCCCTCCGCCTGCGACAGGTCGAGCCATTGCGCCTGCTTAAGGATGCCGTGACTGTCGCCCACGATCTTGACATAGGGCTTGGTGGGGTGTTGTTCGTTGTTGGCCAGGACCAGGGCCAACTCGCGACTGCTCAGGAGCACGAGGGATCCGGCCGGATAGATGCCGACAATCGAGTTGAATATCTTGAACAGGAAAGGTTCGAACTTGACACCCATCTGGAAGTGCATTTTCCGCAGAGCCTCGTCGGGGGAGAACTTGTCCTTCATGTAGACTCGACCGGAGGAGAGAGCGTCGAATGTGTCGACGATGGATATTATGCGCGAAAAGAGGTTGAGCTGGTCGACCGGCCGCTTGAGCACCGGATATCCAGTGAAATCCTGGTTGATATGATGTTCAAAGGCGACCCGTGCTGCCCGCGAGCTGTGCACATCCAGGCGGAGGTTGCGCAGTATCAGCTTGGCCCCCCAGTGGGGATGCTTCTGCATCTGCAGCCAGTCGTTTTCGTCGAAGGCGTCCGGTTTTCGGATCAGATCGCCCGAAAGTCGCACCTTACCCATATCATGGAACAAAGCCGCGAAACCCAGCTGGGCGAGGCGATCGCGGTCCATTCCCAGACGCAGCCCAAGGGTCAGGGCGTAGACGCATACATTGGTCGAGTGGGCATAAGTGTAATCGTCGAAGTTCTTGATCGCGGTCAACTCGATCATCGAGGACTCGTCGCTGGTGATATGGTCGATGAGCGCGTGGACAATTCGCTTGGTTTCATCGGCCGCCGCCTCGTTTTCCTCCACGGCGCTTAGCATGGTCTGCTCAACCGTCGACATGGCCCGGAAGAAGGTGTTGCGGGCGGAGGCTCGGAACTGCATCCGCACCGCCTTGCTGGCCGCATCGACTTCATCGTCGGCCTCATCGACCGACAGCAGGTGAACATGCGGCAGGCCGTGGTCCTTCAGGCGCTCCGACAACTCCTCCAGGTTGTCCTTGTCCGGACGAACCTCCGCCATGAACTTGAAGAACTTGCCGACCTGCTCGCTGGTAATGGCCATGTCGAAGACGATGCCGGCCAATCCGAGCCTGTTCCATTCCTTTACGGCCGCGGCCGACCCGGTCATACCGCGGTCGTCGTATCGGGTCAACTGCGCATTCACGAAATAGCGTCCCGAGATGATCTTGATGACGACACTCTGGCGTGCCTCGGCCACGGTTATGAGCTGCTGGTGCAGGGCCTGTGACTGATTGATGAAAGTCGGGTTGTTCTCCTCGATAATGCGCGCGTTCTTGTACAGGACAAAAAACAGGTTTATCAGCTTCTCTTCGGCCGCCCCTCCGATAACGCGATCAAGGCTGGTCAGGCTTGAGTTCGACATCAGCTACCCCCCGACAGAATGCGACGCCTTTTCTCGAGAATCTCAGTTGTACGGTGACGCAGGTCGGGACGCCAACTGCGAGCTAGCTTCGAGAGCGCTTCTTCGGCCTTATCATCCGGGTTGACCGCCAGCGCCTCCAGGGCCACCTGACGCATGAAGGCCTGATCCTCATCGCGGAACAGATTCGGCCTGGCGGCCATCTCCTTCAGATATGGAACGGCCTCGCCCCCGCCAAGCAGTGAATAGACCTTCAGCAGTTCCCTGCGATCCGGACGGTCGATGCGGACGAAATCCTCGTCGTCGATAATCTCTGCTATCGCCTTGAAGGCGGCCTGGTTGCGTCGCGCCAGAATCGTGTCGATCGCGGCGCGACGAATGTCCGGCTCGATATCCGTGACCATCACCTGGAGTATGTCCAGAGCCTGATCACTGGGACAATCCTTGAGCGAATTGACCAACTCCTGACGTACCCGGGGCTCATAGTGTTTCACGACCTTCTTCAGATAACTGATGGCGCGATGATCTCCAATGCGCGCCAGAATGGTGACCGAGTTGCGCACAACATACCAGCGCTTGTCGAAAATGCCGCGCGAAACGATATCGATATTGCTGCGTCCGCTTTCGGTCAGGTAGTCGCGCAGGCACAGGCGATGGGGCATGTGCTCCAGGTCCCCCAGCAGATCGGTTACGCCGGCGAGAGCCTCCCAGCCAAACGTATCCAGATAGCCTTCGAGTTCCTGGTCAGTGATTTCGGGGTGATTATTGAGCGCCCGGGCCAGAACAGCCAGTCGGTCGCGGCTGCCGATTCCTATGTAGGCTTCACGAAGTCGCTCCGACCACTGGGGCCTGGACTTCTCAAATTGCTGCTGCAGCAGCCTGAGGTAGGAAAGAAGGCTCCCGGCAAGCGGGAGCGCCCCGCTTTCCACCAGCTCAGTGTGGACCTTCTCGCAGATCAGAACCGACTCGTTGAACTCATGGAACTCCGTCTCCTGGGCCAGGATCTCCATGAGCAGGTCGACAGTCGAGCAGCCGGGATCGAACCGGGCATCCTTGTCGAGAATCTCGGCGAAGATCGACTCTTCCTGGGAGGTCAGCTCGAACTCGTCGTTGAGGATGACCGTGGTATCCAGGGGTTGTCCTGCCGCCCTGGCCCCACCGGCTGAGTGGAAGGCTATTGTCTTGCCGACCTGCTCGGCGGTGGAATCACCGTCGCTATCATCATCGAGATCAATTTCACCCGCCTCGGATTCCTCGCTGAAGATCGATTCATAGGTTTCGGTCTCATCCTCCTCGAACTGACGAAAGATCCGCTTGCCCACGCCTCCCGACTCCAGATACTCATTGATGTCGAAGTTGTCGTCGTACTCCCGCAGGGTGACGTCCTCAAGGGTATCGAAGGCGAAGGCGCTCAGGCCCGCCTGCCAGAGCATGGTGACCAGATCCTCGGCCTTGCGCCCGGACGAGTAGTACTCCCTGATCACCCGCAGGAATCCACTCATTTGGGATTCATCAAGCCCGGCGTCGATCTTGATTCCGGTTATGCCGCTTTCGAAGAACAGGCCGGCCAGGCGTTCTTCCTTACCCCGATCGACGAATACCGCCTGCCCATCAAGAAGGAGTTTGCCCTCTTCGACATCAATGGTCAGCCCGCCGTAACGGCGTACCGTGCCGACTGCCTTCTCGCAGAACGATCGCTGCACCGACTGCGGCAGGGGGTTACCTTCCGGATAAGTGCAGATCACCTTGACCGTCTTGAGCAGGTCACGCAGGACTGATTCGACATCCTTGCGCCTGTCTGTCTGTTGCCCATGGTCGGTTGGCATCACTGTCAGCATCGGCATTACAGGGCAGTGGCTTAACCGATTGGCCAGCATAAAAATAGCCCGCCGAACAGCGGGCTGTAAGACCTCTTGAAGGCGGGCTAAAGCAGCTCGATCCGGGAGCGGTTCTTTTTGACACCCTTGGTGGCGTTTCGCGCATCGAAGACCGCCGCCGCGTTCTCAACGATCCATTCGTAGTCATACTTCGAATGGTGGGTCAGGACAACTGTCAGGTCGGCTTTCCTGAGCAACCGCGCGGTCAGTTCCTTCGACTTGTGCTTGGCGTGGTTCCAGTCAATTTCCGGCACGTAAGGATCGTTGTATTCCACCTTCGCTCCCTTGTCGACCAAGAGCTTGATCACGTCAAGAGCCGGTGACTCGCGCGTATCCTTGATATCAGGTTTGTAGGCCACACCCAGCACGAGGATCGTCGACTTGTTGATCGCCTTGGCGAACCGCTTGTTGAGCATCTGTCCGATGCGCTGGACAACGTATTCCGGCATATGGCTGTTGATGTCGCCGGCGAGTTCGATGAAGCGAGCAAAGTAGTTGAGACTCTTCAGCTTCCAGGAGAGATAGTGCGGGTCGATCGGAATACAGTGACCGCCCAGACCGGGACCGGGATAAAACGGCATGAAACCAAAGGGCTTAGTGGCGGCGGCCTCGATGATCTCCCAGACATTGAGATTGAGCCGATCGCACATCAGCGCCACCTCGTTGACCAGTGCTATGTTCACCGAACGGAAAGTATTCTCTAGCAGCTTGACCATCTCGGCGGCGCGGGTCGAGGTGACCGCGTGGATGTTGGGAATCGACTGCTCATAGAACACCTTGGCTACCTTTGTGCAGGCCGGAGTGATGCCGCCGACCACGCGAGGTGTGTTCTTGGTGTTGAACCGGGCGTTGCCGGGGTCCACTCGCTCCGGCGAGAAGGCCAGGAAGAAGTCCTCTCCGACTTTCATCCCGCTCTCCTGCAGAAGCGGCAGGATCAGGTCCTCGGTCGTTCCGGGATAGGTCGTCGACTCGAGCACCACCAGCGTGCCCGGCTTCATGTGTTCCTTCACCCAATTCATGGCTGAGAGGATGTAACTCACATCCGGGTCCTTGGTCTTGGACAGCGGCGTCGGCACACATATCGACAGTGTGTCCATGTCGGCAATCTGACCGGGATCGTCGGTGGCCCGGAAATGACCCGACTCGACCATCTCCCTGACCGCACTGTCCGGCACATCGTCGATGTCCGACTTACCCGAATTCAGCAGCTTAACCTTGGCCTTGCTGATATCAAAGCCGGTTACCTTCATCCCGACCCGGGCCAGTTCCATGGAGAGAGGTAAGCCGACGTAACCCAGCCCTATGATACCCACGCTGGCGCTGCGATCACGGATCTTCGCGATCAGCTTCTCGTAAACAGGTGATTGCTTGCTTACTCTGGTGCTTTTCCTTGCCATATGTCTCTGTTCTCCCGCCGGCTCTTTCGGGCAGTCTACTTGACCTTCGCCCGCCAGTATTCCAGCGTTTCAAAAAGTGTTGTCTTCAGCCTGTATCGGACTCCGAATCCTACCTCTGAAGCTGCCTTGCGATTTGATCCGCGCAGCACTGGCAGGTCGATCGGTCGCATCCGGCCTGGATCGGGCTTCACCTCAATATTCACCGGCGACAATCGAAGCAGTTGCGCCAGCACCTGTTCTATGGCCACCGCTCGACCGCTGCATAACTGATATACCTGCCCCGGCCGGCCCCGCTCGACCAGCAGACGGTAGCCACGGACTATATCGCGCACATCCGAAAGGTCGCGACGGGCGCTGAGGTTCCCGACCTTGAGAATCGGTCTGGCGCGACGGGCCTCAATCCGGGCTATCTGGTATGCAAATGCCGGCGCTACGAACTGCGGGTTTTGACGCGGCCCGGTATGGTTGAAGGCTCGCGCCACGATTACCGGAAGACCGTACTGACGGTGATAGTAGCGACAGAAATGATCGGCCGTGGCTTTGGATATGCCGTACGGCGACACCGGGGCCAGCGGATGCTCTTCGGTCAGGGTTTTGTTTTGCGGCTTGAACAGGCCGTAGCAGTCCGGCGAACTGACAAAGAGAAATGCCCTGAGAGCGGAGTCGGCGCGCGCGGCTTCCAGGAGATTGAGAGTACCCCCGAAATTGACATCGAAAACTACCCGCTCGGTCTCAAAAGACCCGCCGACCGAGGCGAAGGCGGCCAGGTGTAGGATGTAGTCCGGCTTGATTTGCTTCACGAGGCGTCGGACGGCGTCGGCCTTAGTGATGTTCAGCCGAGCCAACTCCAACTCGGACTCGATATGCCTGATATTCTCGTGAGATTCACGCGGGAGAGCCGAACCGTAAACCTTGTAGTCGAGGCCCAGCAACTCCTCGGCCAGCCAGGAGCCGGCAAAGCCGGTGATCCCGGTTATGAGGGCGGTGGCCCGTTGTTTCTTCCCTGAAACTAGCCTGGCGTTCACGGCAACTACTTGATCTGTTTCTTCAGCCGTTCGAGGTCGGCGTCGACCATTAGTTGCACCAGTTCATTGAAGCCGACCGTCGTTTCCCAGCCCATTTTCGCTTTGGCCCTGGACGGGTCGCCCAGGAGCACATCGACTTCGGCTGGTCGCACAAAGCGAGGGTCGGTGACGACATACTTCTCCCACTCCAAGTCGGCATGGCCGAAGGCTGCTTCCACAAACTCCTGGACAGAGTGAGTCCGCCCGGTGGCGATTACGAAATCCTCGACAGGGTTCTGCTGCAGCATCATCCACATAGCGCGCACATAGTCACCGGCGTAACCCCAGTCGCGTTGCGCCTCGCGATTGCCCAGGGCCAGCTTGTCGGCCAGTCCCAGCTTTATTCGGGCGACTCCGTCGGTGATCTTGCGGGTAACGAACTCCAATCCCCTACGCGGGGATTCATGGTTGAACAGAATACCCGAGCAGGCCGGTATATCGTAGCTCTCCCGGTAATTGACCGTGATGAAGTGGCCGTAGACCTTGGCCACCCCGTATGGTGAGCGCGGGTAAAACGGTGTGCTTTCACTTTGTGGAGACTCACGCACTCGTCCGAACATCTCCGACGAGGAGGCCTGGTAAAAACGAATCCGGGGGTTCACCTGTCGGATCGCTTCGAGCATCCGGGTGACCCCGAGGCCGGTGAATTCGCCGGTGAGCAGCGGCTGGTCCCAACTGGTGGGGACAAAGGACTGGGCGGCCAGGTTGTAAATCTCATCCGGCTGGTATTCTTCGATGACCCGAATTATGGAAAGCTGATCCAAGAGATCGGCCTGGGCCAGGATCACACGGTCCTTGATATGGTTGATCCGCTCAAACGACTCGGTCGAATTTCGTCGGACCATTCCGATAACATCGTATTCCTTCTCAAGCAGAAATTCGGCCAGATAGGAACCGTCTTGCCCGGTAATGCCGGTGATAAGCGCACGCATATAAGATATCCTTTTCGTGTTCCAGCGGGTCGATCGCAGGTGATCGGTTTGTCCTTCAACCGGTGGCTCGAACGCCGAATATACGGTGATCAAATGCAACGGTCAACGGTTTGCCTGTTATCCTCATGATCGACGCCTCCGGTTGAATCGGCCAGTGCTTTAGGCTTGCCTGTCGGCGTCCATTTTGTATTATGCATCATGCCTTCACACTGGAGATTAAGCTGTGAGAAACCTGTACCCGACACTAGCAGTTCTGTTGGTCCTGGCGGCTGCGGCCCCGGCCGTGGACCGCGCACCGGCGGGAGTAACCGTGACCGATCCTGAACACAACGCCCAGACCTTGCTGGAAAAGGCCGACACAACCTTCCAGGGCCGCGACTATGCCGCCGCCTTCGAAGAATATCGTCAGGCGGCCGACCTGGCCCGGGAGGAATTCAACCGCTCCGTTGAGGTTGAGGCCCTGGCGCAAATGGCCCGTATGAAACTGATCCTGGGCGAGGCCGAGGAGGCCCACCGGTGGCTCGAACAGGCGGCCTCACGGGTCGATGAATCGGACCCGATGGGATACTCGCGATACCTTGGGGTGAAGGGGCGTTTCGAATGGAAGGCCGGCGATCTCAAAGCCGCCCGTGAAACATTCGAGAAGATGTATACCTTCTGTGATGTCAATGCTCTGTGGGGGCGGGCGGTCGACGCCGCGCACATGATCGGCATTGTCTCCGAGACCCCCGAAGAGCAGATCGAATGGGGCCAGCGGGGCATCGAAGCCGCCGAGGCTGCTGACGTCGAGAGCTGGCTGGGACCGCTTTACAACAACCTGGCCATCACCTACTATGAACAAAAGCAGTTTGACTCGGCTTTGGTCAATTTCGTCAAGGCACGCGAGTATCACTGGCGGCACTCGGATGAAATCGGCAAGCTCTTCGCCGACTACCATGTCGGCATGACCTATCGACACCTGGGCGATTTCGAAGAGGCCGGGCAGTGGTTGCGTCCGGTGCTGGCCTGGGCCGAGCGGCTCGGTCATCACGGGGCGATCGGACAGGCCTGTGAGGAACTGGGCGAGATTGCTCATGCCCAGGGCGACAGGGGCGAGGCCCTGAAGCTATTACGGCGGGCCAGGAGCGAATACAAGGCCGAGGGCTATGATGAGTCCTGGCCGGGTATATGGGAGAACATCAACAAGCGGCTGGATGAGCTGCAGGGCTGATTGAGCCGGCCTCGGAACCGGACTCCAGAGAACTGATGGACAACGCCCGACGGCGTCGCAAGTACATGACAAGAGAGGAGAATCGGCATGACATTTTCAACGCTCTCCGGGCTGTCACCGAGCCGACAGAGCGTCCTTACCTGATGCTCGACTTGGAGTCAAAGAAGCATGATCGTTTGGCCGGCTGGGTGGCCCACCCCTCGGAGGCTGTCTCAAAAGAGTTCCCGACGCACTTGGGAAAGTGCTGAGTGTGCGAT
>CAZGMK010000027.1:0-46052 GCA_964526835.1 uncultured Ignavibacteriales bacterium | reverse complement strand
CTTCAAAACAATATAACATCATGGCCGCTTACACAAAAATACTTACACGCTCGGATCGCGTCAGATGACCACTTCGGTAAAGACGGGCCAGCATTACCGCGTCGAGACTATCGGTCTTCCGGCGTTCACCTGGCTTTCGTGGAATCAGAGAAGGTGCGATAACTTCAATATGGAAACCATCGTTGCTCAGAACCCGTTGCAGAACGAAACCAGCACCGGAACCTTCATAGCAGGCTCGAACAGCACCTCGCTTGGCCAATCGGCGAAACAGACGACGAACCTTCATCAAGTCACCTGATAACTTGATTACCTCAACCTCCGAACGATCTTCTTCAAGGATTGCAGCTGTGATCGATTTCACGTGCACATCCAAACCAACCCAGATACGCTCACTCATAGCAGGACTCCTAACATTCTACCAAGTGCTTCTAACACTCAGCTCGTCCTGAATGAGACCTCATTGTCCCATCCAAGAACATCATATGCCATTCGTCCTGACGTATCCATAAGGTCTAGTATGCCCTGTCCAACAGTAGCCTGAATCGTGACCGCTGCAGTTCTCATATCTGCAGCGGCGATTCGGCGGCCCGGGTGATGATTATGGTCTTGCCGTTGTCGCAATGGACAATGGTGGGTTCGTCCTTGCCGGGACAACGGAATCGTACGGTGCGCACGGCGCGGACGTCTGGGTGGTACGTACCGATGCTAATGGTCAGGTGGCCGGACTGTAGTTAGCTGACTCGTACCCGAGTCGACCCGTTACCCGCGTCCGGGACAGATTCTGTCACCCGCCTGATCGGCCTGTTCCGTCGCCTTTTCCCCGTAACTCCAAATTGTCCTTGAGCCCGGCCCTCAACGGGCATATACTGTCCCGATTCGAAACGCCTGCAGGACCTGGATGTCGATGATGTCAACCCGTCGCCTCAATGTCACCCTCTTCCTCGTCAGCTTCCTGATGCTGTTCGCAGAGGTGGTGCTGATCCGGTGGCTGTCGACCCAGTCGAGGATCTTTGCATATGTCAACAACCTGGTCCTGCTTTCTGCTTTCCTGGGCATCGGCATCGGCAGCTACTTCTCCCGTCGCCGGATCTGTCATTGGTTGATCGCGGTGTCAATGACCGCCCTGTTGTTGCTGATCGAACTGCCGTTGTACGTGACCATTGATGGTGAGTCGCTTCATCTCTTCCGTGATGTGCCCATCCTGTTATCGGCCTTCACCGATTCGGTGATCTGGTACGAGGCAGTATCCGAGGCTGCCCTGGGCAGGACCCTTCTGGGGATGCTTTCGGTTTTCATCCTGTTTTTCGGCGTATTAGTGAGCTTTGTTCCGCTGGGGCAGGTGCTCGGCCGTTCGCTCGATGAGCACCCCAACACCATCGGCGCCTACTCGCTGAACATCTTCGCCTCGATCGTCGGGGTCTGGGCTCTGGCGGTAGTATCATTCGTCTATGCGCCGCCCTGGGTTTGGTTTGCCATTGTCGTAGCGTTCTTCGTGCTGCTGATAATGGTGCGGGAACGGCGACGCTGGTTCGATTATGCAAGCGCGGCGCTCTTGCTGGCGGCGACAATCGGTCTGCTGATAGTCCCGGGTAAGGGTGATGAGGTTGTCGAAACAGTCTGGTCGCCGTACCAGAAACTGGTCATTCGCGAGATGGTTCATACACCCACCGGCGTTCAACGCGGCTTCCTGCTCAATGTCAATGATGTCGGCTATATGGGATTGCAGGACCTTTCGGATACTTTCATCATCGCACACCCGTCGCTTTACAACCTGGAAAGCCGTCGCTTCTCGCAATACGATATTCCTTACCAGTTCAAACCGAAGGCGGATGAAGTCCTGATCCTCGGCGCCGGGGCCGGCAACGATGCCGCCGGGGCCCTGCGCTACGACGTGGGTCGAGTCGATGCAGTTGAGATCGACCCAGGCATCTACAAGATCGGTCGCGAGTATCACCCGGAACGGCCGTACGATGACCCGCGAGTGAATGTGATTATCGACGATGCCCGGGCGTTCTTGGATCGCACCGATAAGTACTATGATGTTATCTCGGTTGGGCTGCTTGATGCGCATACGTTATCGTCGTCATACAACAACATGCGCATCGACCACTATGTGTACACCCTGGAGAGCTTCCACCAGATGCGGCAATGCCTCAAGCCGGACGGCATCCTTACGGTGGCCTTCGAAGCGCGCCGGGAGTGGATTCGTCAGCGCCTCCATGACCTGCTGACCGAAACCTTCGGTCATGAGCCGCTGGTCCTGAAGTATCCGCATACACAATACGGCTTCGGCGGAACCATGTATATCACGGCGCGTGATATGAGCGCGGTGTGGCGGTCGATTGCGGAGAATCCGCCGCTGGAGCAGTTTGTCGATTATTCCGAAGCCAATATGTCTGCACGAGGTGAGCCGGACGACCAGGTTAAGCTGACCACCGATGACTGGCCCTACCTTTATCTCAAGTCACCGCGCATTCCCAATATGCACCTGACCATCATGGCCATCCTGATCGTAATGGTCATAGGGGCCGGACGGCTGATCGTGCGTCGCGAGGGCCGACTCAACTGGCATTTCTTCTTCCTGGGCGGGGCATTCCTGCTGCTGGAGTTTCAGAATATCAGCAAGTCGATCCTGCTTCTGGGATCGACCTGGCTGGTCAACTCGGTCATCATCACCGGCATCCTCGTGCTGGTGCTGTTGGGAAACCTGTATACCTGGAAGTTCAAACCCCGGCGCGTGACGGTGTTCTACTATCTGGTCTTCGCCTGCCTGCTGGCGATCTACCTGGTGCCGCTCAGTTGGTTCAATGCCTTGCCGTTTTGGCCGCGGATGATCGTCGGCACGGGTTTTCTGAACCTGCCGATCTTCTTCGCGAGCATTATCTTCATTACATCGTTCCGGAAAGTCGAGAGCAAGGACCATGCGTTTGGGTCGAACCTTCTTGGTTCGGCTGTCGGGGGTGTGTTGGAGTCGCTGTCGTTTGTGGTCGGCATCAACGCCCTTGCGATTCTGGCGCTGGCCTTCTACGCCGCCGCGATGTGGACCCGGAAGAGGTAGGGGACGAACGGGCCCGAATCAGGCATCTATTCCGGGCGAAATATCATGCGCCCCAAGCTTCTTGCCGTAATGTACTGTTACCTATCTGACCGGTTCATATCCCGCCAAACTACCACAGCAGAGCTGTGGGCTACCCCGCTGACCGGTTCAAACGACCCACGGAGCCGCCCTCCTACTCGCCTGCACTGCAATAACTTAAAGCGGAGAGGCAGGGATTCGAACCCTGGATAGGGGTTGCCTATACACACTTTCCAGGCGTGCGCCTTCGACCGCTCGGCCACCTCTCCGAATCATACCACAGACCCGGCCCGCAATCGTTAACCCCAGACCGGAATCCAGCGGTGCAATTTACACCAATCAGACAAAAAGACAAGCCCTATGTTGACTCCTATGTTGACTCCTGTGTTGACTCAACGAAATGCCGGCAGCACCCAGGCAAGCAGTCGCGCCGCCGGTTACGGTTTCATGGCCGCGAAATGAAGCTGGTGATTACGAGTGAAGAAACGCCGGACGGTCAGCTCCACCGCCACCACCGAGGCGATAGTATTCGAAGCCAGCAGCATATACCCAACTATCAGTTGCAACAAGACCGCATCAAGCGGATCCGCCCCGGCCAGGATCATACCGGTCATCGCCCCCGGCAAGGCCACGATGCCAACGGTCTTCATGAAATTGAGAATCGAGATCATCCCGGTCCGGGCCGCATCCTGCTCGTAAGGCAAGGAAGCAAACCGCCAGCTTTTCCCCAATGCCAATGAAGTCTCGATCGCGAGGCGCTGGCTGCGCAAGTCCGACACAAGACGATCGACCGCCAGCGCCGACGCATTCATGGCGTTGCCGACGAGCATCCCGGCCAGCGGAATGGCGAAGCGGGCCTCGAGAGTGATGATGCCTGTCAACACCATGGTGGCCAGGGTAAGAGCCGATCCCATCGCAATTGATACTACGGTTATTGCGAACGCTCCCCTCAGTTTTTTCACCCGGCCCGCAGCGGCGTGCGCTCCTACGACAATCATCACCAGCATGGCCGCGAGAATCAGCCAAGTCGACTCTAAATCGAAGATGAACTGAAGAGCATAGCCGACGGCAATCAACTGAACAAACGCTCGCACCGATCCCACCAGCATATCACCGATCACCGGCAGACGCTTGATGCGGCTTACTCCGACTGCGATCGCAATCAGTACCAGCGCCATCGCCACATCGACAAGTCCGGGGGCAGTCATGTCAACTCCCGATCTCGATAGCGACGACCGTCATCGGACCTGGGGTCCCTGACCACCTGCTCGACGGTACCGTGTTCAATAAGCCGTCCCTTCACCATCAGCAGCGCCTGTCCACCCATACGCAAGGCCTGAGCCGGATCATGGCTCACCATCAGAACCGTGAGCCGACGTCTGGCGACAATGTCTTTTATCGTACTCTCAATAGTCTCGGTACGGGTTGGATCGAGCGCAGAAGTCGGTTCATCGAGCAGGGCCACCAGCGGATCGGTGGCCAACAGCCTGGCCAGGGCCACTCTCTGCTTTTCGCCGATCGACAGATTGTCGACCGGGGTGTCGAGCATGCCACGGTCGATCTGCACTTGAGCCGCTGCGGTCAGCAGTTCGCCTTTCGAAAGGTCCTGGCGGGCGTACCGTATATTCTCGGCGATGGTACCCCCGAACAGGTGTGGCGACTGAAACAGGTAACCAATGCCCAGGCGCAATTCACAGGGGGAGATACTCGCGGTGTCCCTGCTTTGGAACAGTACGCGGCCGGACGTGGCGTCATCAAGGCGATTGATGAGTCGCAGTAACGAACTCTTGCCTGCTCCCGACGGACCGAGGATGTTGTATATACATCCTTGCTCGAAACAGAAGCTGACATGGTCGACAATCGCACGCGGATGGCCGTTGACATTTACTTCCCTAGTGAGGTCCTCAAGCGTCAGGTGGCAACAGCTCTCACTCATCATTAGCCCCCAGGAGTTCGTCACCGAAGTAGAGATGGCGGCCCAGCAACCTGACATACTCGCTCCAGCCGACTCCGTCATGGCGGTCCCGGATGCGCGAAATCGCCCCCATCTTGCTGTCCAGTTCGTCGCAATAGTACAGGACGAAGGCCTCCGGCATCTGCGGCACTACCGGACTGGCGTATTCCAGTTCGCCGTGGTGCGAGAGGATGACATGCCGCACTTTGGTCAGCAGCGACCTGGGGAAGGCCTCAATACCTGCAGCCCGCTCGCAAATCCACTGGTCGGCCAGACAAAGATGCCCCACCAGCCGTCCGGAGTCGGTGTATTCAATGACGGTATCGATGCTGTATTGCTCAACCTTGCCGGCGTCATGAAAGAGCCCGCCGAAGATCAGCAGATCCTTGTCAAGAAACCGGTAATGCGCAGAGACATCGAGACATAGCTGAGCGACATTGGCCGAGTGCTCCGACAGGCCACCGATATAGGCGTGGTGCCAGAGCTTGCCGGCGGCGGCCCGGAGATAGGCATCGAAGAAGGCCTCCTCACCAAAGAATCTCTCAGCCAGAGCCTTGATATAGCCGTTCTGGATTTTCTCCACCAGGGCCAGTATACGGGCCTGGCGCTTCTCGATGGCGATCGGCGAGTGCGGCAAGATCTGCTCCAACTCATACTCCCCCGGCCGAGCCAGTCGCAGCCGGTCGATGGTCAGTTGAAGTCTCCCCTTGTACTCGGTGACAACCCCGCGTACCTTCACGACCATGCCTGTTTCGAGCTCTGTCAGGGCGAAGTGGTCGGGTTCCCACCAGATCGCAGGGATACGTCCGGAGAAGTCGCCCAACTCCAGTGATACGAACTGGCCACGAACGAACTCGCGCACTTCCCTTCGGCGCACCGCGAAGAAGCCGACTATCCGATCATCGGGTGCATAGTCTGCGATTCTCTTTGTCTCACCCATAGCCACCTCCTCTGTCGGGGGGTATTGCCCGGTCAACCTACGAGCTGATCGTAGCCCAACAGGCGACGTATGAGACCCATTTGACCAACGTGATAGGCCTCGTGGAAGGACAGAAACGACAGTGCATGGAGCACGTCATGCCTGGCCGTAGGATATCTCTCGACGACTTCCTTTTCGTAATCCTCCGGCATCAGCTTCTCGAACTGCGCCTTCAGCTTCTCTGACAACTCCGCAAAGGCCAGCTTGATTTCCTTAATCGACGGATACTCGTCATCGGGCTTGGAGGGAACGCCTCGTCCGAACAGCTCCCCGAAGGGACACTTGTCCGGCAACCCGATCAGCCGCGCAACCGCGTATCGACTGGTCGTGATATGCCCGGCCAGCCAGAGCAGGGAGTTGCCGCGCTGGTCTATCCGGCGGTGAATGTGCTCGTTCGAAACGTCCGACAGGGCCCGTTCGAAGAGAGCGTCGCCCATCTGGAAGTTCTGTGCTACTATCCCGAGTCGTTCGTCCATCGTATCTCCTGTCACCTGGTGTTGACTCTTCAGGTTACCCTGTAATGTCGCCAATCAGCGCGCCGGAGTCAATCATCTCGTGATACCGCGTTTGAGGTTGCCGGGACCGGATCGAGGCGTCTATATTCGAGCCAATTGATACGGGAGAAAAGTAATGTCTGAGCGAGTAAAACAATTCAAAGAAGAGCGCCGGCAACTCAACGAGATGCTGCTGGCTCGCGACAACCTGAACCTCAAACGGTTTTTCGCCCTGGATTCGGCGGTCTACCGGGACGGGACGTTGGACGCCAAGACCAAGGAGCTGCTCGGTTTGGTCGCCTCGTTGGTGCTGCGCTGCGATGATTGCATCACTTACCATACCATCGCAGCCTGGGAGAACAATGTCACCGACGAGGAGTTTGACGAGGTTCTCAGTATCGGACTGGTAGTCGGCGGCTCGATAACGATTCCGCACCTGCGTCGCGCCGGCCGCCTGTGGAAGGAGATTCAAGACCAATGAGACTTCAGAAAATCGCTCCGGCAATCCTCGCCGCCATGCTCCTGCTTCCGACGGCGACCCGGGCCGACAAGGACAGCCTTGTTGCCTGGTATCACCAGCACTACCCCTTCGCCACCATGGACGACTCCATCTATACCTTCGAAAGCGAGTTTCAGCTTCCAGCCGGTTTTCAGCCGGTCGACTCATCGCTATTGACCCCTTTTCAGAACTGGATCGCCGACTTTCCGCTGTGGCATCGCTGGAAGCCGCTGGGTTCCTGGCGTAATCAGAAGCTCGCCGAAGCGGATTCCATATCCCGTTGTATTCACTTGCCCTATCGCGGCCCGCGCCAAAAGCACTTCAACATCCCTCTGCGAATCATCACGGAGTGGTTGTACAAGCACGACCGCCATTTCGATCTGGTATGGCTGCCACACAAGGGTGACACCATGAGGTATGACGACTTCCTGGGAGGTGAATTGCGGTTGACCCGGTATGGCGAGCCGTTTTTCGAGGAGGCCGAGCGCCGGGCTCACGATGACTACGAGTACTACGCCTTCATGGGAGTCTGCATGGACTACAGCAGCCCACTGGGGCTGACCCGGAATTGCCACCCTGTCGAGCCGCAAGAGCTACTGCCTGGCGATCTTCTGATAGCACATGACGATGTCGGCCGGAGGGGTCATGTCTGGATGGTAGTGCAGGCTGTGGAGAACCCCGCCGGCGAACGACGCTACATAGTCGCAACCGGTGGCGACGAGGCCTGTGATTTCTACATTCCGAAACTGACCGCCGACCGCAATCGTCCCTGGCTAACACTCGACGAAGTTTACGAATTGGTCGGTACCTGGCCGCATCACGGCTCCTATCGGCTCAATTTGGGTCTTCCCGCCGAATGACGGCCGAAAAAACTTGATCCGGCAAAGGCCACTCCCATACACTAACCGTCAGAGAGGCTGGTAATCAACGCTAACCCGCTGCCGAGTTGCCGTCGGGGCCTGCGCTGTATGCATGACGCAGGCATGAGACAGGGATGGCAACGACCGGGGTTGTGTGGGCGGAGCCAAAGTTTCAGCGATGAACTGCCGATGGACTGAATGGCTCGGTAGCCTGTCCGGCAGACCCTGGACGCCCGCCGGCAGCAGAACACCAACATGCCCGGACTGTGAGAGAGGCCGTGAACATCGAGTTACTGAATCCGCCGTCATCGAATAAGCAGGCGCGCAAGATCATCGCGGAAATGGCTGAACAGGTACGACTGTACCCCGGAGACTCGGACCCGTCGCTGATCGCGGCAGTGGACACGGCCTATGGCCTTCAAGCCAGAACTGTATTTGCCTGCGCTGTGGTCACCACCTTTCCGGAGATTGAGTTGGTTGAGCAGGCCTATGCCCGCCAAGCTACTCCGTCCCCTTTCATTCCCGGACTACTCTGTTTTCGTGAAGGGCCGGTGATGCTGAAAGCTCTCGCCGGATTGAGGAAAAATCCCGACATTGTCATCGTATCCGGTCACGGCCTGGCTCATCCGCAGGGATGCGGGATCGCCGCCGCCATCGGTGTGGCCACCGGAATGCCGACCATAGGTTGCTCCCTTCGTCTGCTGTGCGGACGGCATCACCCTGTAGGCGCCGGGAAAGGCAGCAGCGAGCCAATAGTGTTGAGAGGACGCGAAGTCGGCTCGGCCTATCGTTCGAAGGACGATGTCAAGCCTATATTCATTTCTCCGGGACACCTGACCAATCTGGAGCAGTCGCGGGATATCATTATTCGTAACCTCCGGGGATTTCGTATGCCCGAACCGTTGCGCATGGCCCATTTGTTCGTTAATAAGTATAAGAGGAAGACGGAAAAGAGGAACAAGCGCGGTCGGAACCGACGCGACCCGGTCCCGGCCTGATCGGACTAGCTCGCATGTCGGTACCAGACCAACTTCTAAATGACTTTCGCAGCATGGCCGCCGGTCTGCATCAGGAGCAGATCACCTGGCGACGATACCTTCACGAGAACCCCGAGCTTTCCAACCGGGAATACAACACAACGGCGTTTCTCTCCGAGAAGACGGCGGAGTGGGGACTGAGTCCTCTCGAAATCAGCGGCCCGACGGGGCACGTGGCCGAGCTTCGCGGCGCCGATGGCCCCGTGGTTGCGGTACGGACGGATATCGATGCTTTGCCGGTCCTCGAAAGGACAGGGCTCCCGTTTTCTTCGAGAATCGAAGGCTGTATGCATGCCTGCGGCCACGATGTGCATATGGCCACTGTCCTGGGAGCGGCGCGCATCCTGTCGCAGACGAGGGACCGTTTGCCGGGGACAGTTCGCTTTCTGTTTCAGCCCGCTGAAGAGCAGCCTCCCGGCGGCGCTCTCAGCCTGATCGAAGACGGCGCTCTCGATCACGTCTCGATGATCTTCGGCCTGCATGTTGATCCGCACCTCGCAACCGGTTCGATCGGACTTCGCGATGGTGTTACGATGGCCTCGGTGACCGACTTCGACCTGACTATCAAGGGACGCGGCGGTCACGGCGCCCGGCCTCAGGATTCAATTGATGCTATTGCCACGGCATGCGAAGTGATCGAGTCGGTGCAGAAAGTAGTATCTCGGGAGATAGATCCGATTTCACCGGTCGCCATTACGTTCGGGCGGATCGATGGCGGACGGGCGCGCAATGTGATCGCCGAAGAAGTTCGTCTGGAAGGGACCGCCCGGGCCCTTTCGGTCAAGGCCGCCAGAGAGTTGCCGCGAAGGATCAAGCGGACGGCCACCGGTGTCTGTAAGGCGCGAGGCGCTTCGGTAAGAATGGAAATCCTCGGTACCTATCCTGTCTTCGTCAACGACGCGCGGGCAAACAAGGTACTCAGGTCATCTTTTCGGCGGCTCTATCCTAAGGGTCGGGTTCATTTGACCGAGCAGGTGCTGGGCGGCGAGGACTTCTCGCGATACCTTGAGAAGGTCCCTGGCGCCATGTTTCGCCTGGGTGTTCGTAACAGAAGTATCGGTGCCGACAAACCATGGCATTCCAACCGTTTTATCGCCGATGAGGCCGCCCTGCCATTCGGCACGGCCTTGCTGGCGGTAGCAGCGGTTGAGGCAATGTCGGAGTTGGGATGATGTATCGCCTGGCGGTTATCCTCTTGACCCTGCTGACGGCGGCCGGCGCGTCCGCCGTTGACCGGCAGGATGAAGCCATTACCTGGGGTGACTTCTGGCATGTCCGCTGGGTCACCAGTTCGATGAACTACGTCTATTTCGCCACGACTTCCGGGATTATCAAGTACGATAAAATGAAGCGAGTGTGGGAGATGCCGATGACCGGGACCGAGGGCATCGACCACAGCGATGTCTACCGAGTCCACGTAGATGAGTTTGACGATCATCTCGTCGTCAACACCGGGGACGGGCTCTACGAGTTTGATAAGCTGTTGCGCCGGTGGTTCCCTATCGACCGCATCCCCGACCTCGGCGGCCGGAACGCCCATGTGGATGTGCCGTCCGTAATGTATGCGCCCTCGGGCTTCAACTACTCCAATACGGGCGCCCTGAATGATCCCTGGGGACGAAGCTGGCCTCTGTCCGATGTCCTTAACGACCGCTCCGGGAACCTGTGGCTGGGCTTCTGGGGTTACGGCCCGGCGATGGCTGATGAGGCCTCCCAGATCATCCAACCCCTGCCCTACGGTCTGCTCCAGGAGCGCACTAACGCCATGACCTTTCGGGATGGCGTCCTCTGGGTATCGGGTGCGGAGGCCGGTTCGCCGCGCACCGGGATAACCGCCTTCGACATCGAGGATAACCGATTCGAATACGTTGAGAGTGGTCTGACGCGGGACTTTCCCGTTGTCGACGTCAATTGCCTTGCTTCGGGCCCGGACGCAATCTGGGCCGGGACCTCCAACGGGGTCTACCGTCTTGATCCTGACAGCCGCCGGATGGACACCCGCTATGGGCGCCGCGCCGGTCTGCCCGACCCGAACATCATCAGCCTGGCTGTTCGCAGCGACTCGGTCTGGGTTGGAACTGCCTACGGTCTGGCCCTCATGAGCCTGTCCGGAGATTCACTCAATACCGTGATACCGCAATCGTTGCACGAGCGCGTCATATTCGACCTGGTTCTCGCCGGCGACGAGCTATGGATCGCCTCCTCGGCCGGAGCACATCGCTTGCGGCTTTCACTCGGAGATTTTCAGCGCCTATCAGATCCCGAAGGTATGCTCACCGGGGAGGTCTACGATATCGAGGTTACGGACCGATACCTCTGGTTCGCCGGTCCGGACGGTGTACTCCGCTTGGACCGCAAAACCGGCGAGTCCCAGTCCTTTCCGATGCTGACAACCTACCGTGATGTGCACGCCATCGCGGCCAATGATACCATTCTGGCGGTCGCCTCCGGCCACGGATTGACGCTGGTTTACCACGACAGCAAGCATCTTAATCGGCGTCGTTTCACGACCGGTGATGGACTGCCGTCCAACACGATCTACTCGCTGTTGATCGATGGCCAGTATTTGTGGCTGGGCAGCGATCGCGGCCTTACCCGATTTTGGTGGGGGAATCCCGATCGCATTGACTGAAACCGGCCTTTTAGGTTGCCCCCTGTGTCGACATTTGTTAGACTGGCTTCGATCGGCATGACCGTTATCGGTATTCGTAAGAACATATGGCGGCACCATTTGAGAACATCGGCATCAAACTGGTGGCCCTTATCCTGGGGCTGCTGCTTTGGTTTCATGTTGCTACCGAGAAGGTCTACCACAATGAAGTAACGCTGCCGGTCACCGACGTGCTTCTGGCCGAGGATCTGACTTTGTCACGCGAACCGCCGGATTCGCTGATGGTTTCGGTTTCTGCATCCGGCAAGCAGTTACTCCGGCAAAGCTGGCGGCGCAGAGGGCTTCGGATCAATGCCAACAAGTTTCCGGCCGGCAGACACCGTTTGGGATTATCAATCGCCAATGTTTCGCTGGTCGATCCCGGAGGTGAAATCACTCTCGATAAGGTCGTTTCGCCGACTTCAGTTGAACTGCACGTAGACAGGATCGCCGTTGATACGCTCCCGGTCACGCTCGACCTGACGCCCCTGACCGATGAAGGCTACGCAGTTAAGAGCATCTCCAGGCCGGAGCCATCCGAGGTGGCCATTACCGGCCCGAGATCGATCATCGGGTCATTTCGGACTGTGTTCACCGAGCCAAGGACTCTCTCTAAGCTGCGCAACAGTGTCGATCTGAACCTTCGGCTGACGGCGCCGGACGGCTACGGTATCAAGGTCAGTCCGGACAGCGTTCGCGCGACCGTGGAAGTAGTGCCGGTTCGAACCAGAGTCATTGAGGGTATAGCGGTGGCTGTCTTCAACACGCCGGCCGATAGCACGGAAGCGGCCGACCCGCCGGCAGTTCAGGTCATCGTGACCGGGCCGCCCGCCGAGGTGGACAGTTTGCCGCCCGAGGCGATCGTATTGTCGGTCGACTACGAAGACCTGACAGCCGACGGCTACGCTCCTGTTCACTACGATGTACCGGTGGGTATAAAGATCAAACGCATCGAGCCGGACTCTGTCCGCATCATCGTCCGACCCTGACCATGCTGACACTCGGAATCGAAACATCCTGCGACGAGACATCGGTGGCCGTGATACGAGACGCCGATGAGATTCTCTCCAATGTCATTCTGTCACAGTCCGAGCACACCCGCTTTGGAGGCGTGGTTCCGGAGGTGGCGAGCCGGGCGCATGTCAGGACGATAGTTCCTGTCTACCGTGAGGCGATCGAGGAGGCCCGGGTGGCCATCGACGATGTCGATCTTATCGCCGGAACCATGGGGCCGGGACTGGTGGGACCGTTGCTGGTCGGCCTGAGCTTCGCGAAGGGATTGGCCTTCGCCGCCGGCAAGCCGCTGGTGGCGGTCCACCACATGGAAGGCCACCTTGCTGCAAACATACTGCAACACCCGCAATTAGATACACACCATCTTGCGCTTGTGGTTTCGGGCGGCCATACGATGCTGGTGGAGGTGATTGCATTCGGCGACTATCGCATCCTCGGACGCACAAAGGATGATGCTGCCGGTGAAGCCTTCGACAAGGTCGCCAAGCTCCTGGGTCTCGGCTATCCGGGCGGTGCAGAGATCGACAGGCTCGCCCGCGACGGCAATCCGAAGTTCACTCGCTTCCCGCGCGCCATGAGGCGGCAGGATAACTTCCAGTTCTCCTATTCGGGGCTGAAGACCGCCGTCGCCCTGCAGGTTAAGAAGATGTCGCCCGAAGAACTCAACGAACATCGCGCCGACCTGGCGGCCAGCTTTCAAGAGGCAGCCGTTGAAGTGCTGGCCGACAAGACGGTCCTGGCGGCGGCGGATTGCGGGGTGCGACATGTGACTCTTGCCGGCGGTGTCGCCGCCAACAGCCGCCTGCGAGAAGTGCTGGCCGATCGTTTGAGGCGCGCCGGCCGCAGGCTGTATTACCCGACGATCGAGCTCTGCACCGACAATGCCGCCATGATCGCGGCCGCCGGTTACCTGCGTTTTCAGAAGGAGGGTGAGAGTGGATTGGCGGTGAATGCAACCCCCTATCTGGAACTCGCTCGCTGAACCGCGGTAGGATTTCGTGAAGCAGGAAACTATGGAGGCAAATCCTATGTGCATGACACGCCGCCTGATCCCGGCGCTACTTCTTGCGACAGGCCTTCTCCTGGCCGGCTGTTCCGGCGAATCAGCCGACGACGCCAGGGAGTCGGCCACCGAAGCGCCCCCCGACAAACTCCGGGCTGAAAACGACGGCAAGATCGAAGTGCCGCTATCTGAACTGGCCGAAGGAGAGAGACGCCAGGTAGATGTGAAGTACGAACCGACCAACATTCGGTACGAACTGGATCCGAATCCGATGCACCTCGGGGGACTCAGCTTCAGGCCGTCCCTGACCTGGAAGTTTCATGGTCAGAGAGGGGACACCGCCGCCTGGTTCACTTACGGACCACTGGGCGAGGAGACCCGGCAGGCGAGCCTGACTGTGCATTTCGTGCCCAAAGACGACGCCCCTGACTACACCGAGTACTTCTCGTATTGGCTGAGCCTGATGGATTACTCCCGCCTGGCTAATCCCGAGTCAGCCGCGCTGCGTCATGACCGCGAGGCCGATGGCATGACCGTCCACGTCCAGTCGTTGCATGGACGTTACATCCCGTCCCTTGGTCAGCTCGGGCCCGATGAGACATCGCCACTGCCGGGATATCGTCTCGTAGGGATCGTCGTGGAGGCGCCCGAGGGACTGGTTCTGTTCGAATTGGTCGGGCCCGACTACACCGGCAAAGTGATGATTGAGCAGTTCATGAACATGATCTACCGCCTGAAGAAGGCCCGGTCGAGCGGCTGAGCCAGTCGGTTTTCATTGGCGGGCGTCGGGGGCGAATTCAAATCCGGCGAATAATCGCCAGGGGCCGAGGTATGTGGCCGACGTCGGTAATCGGCTTCTCAAAATCCCAGTCGCGCCACCACCCCACGAACTCAAAGTCGTCGCGACGGTCCAGAAACTGCCGAAACTCGCCGGGGAAAACAGCCTTGTTGCACTCGACCATGCGGAACTCCTTGATCTTGCCGTGGTCGTCGATGCGCACGTCCCATATCTCTTCGTAGATACTCTGCCCCGGGTCAAGCAGGCGGATATTGAACCTGGATTCGACGGTGATCCCGTTGTGGGTGTGACGGAACGGCCTGCGCACATCCAGTCCGAGGGGATCGTAGAACTGAATGCACCAATCCAGGAAATACAGTCCGCCCGGCATAAGATTGCGGGCGACTGAATCGAAGTGTCGCTCCATCGCCTCTGTATCCTTCAGATAGAGCGAGCCGATCATCACATAGGTGAAGTCGGCCGGCTGCTCCAGGTCATAGTCAACCAGGTCCCCCAGAAGCACTTTCGGCCTTGTCGCCAGTCCGGACCACTTGTCGCGGGCGTACTCTATCATACGCGGGTTGATGTCCAGCCCCACATAGTCAAAGCCGCGCCGAACCAATTCTCCCGCGTGTGGGGCCTGGCCACAGGCGATCTCGCACACCGTTCGGACTGGAATCAATGAGTGGCGCATGATGGCATACTCTATGAAGGCGGACTCGGCCTCGATATCCCGAAACGAGAAGGCAGCCTCATAGTACTCCGGATAATCGTACAGCATCTCTTCCTTCCTGTCCTCATGGTGACGCCGGTGCTACCTCCCTATCAACGGAAGACCAGTGGTCATCCTGAGGGCGCCCCATGGATTTCGCGCTACTGGAGACCGCAATTGTGCAAGTTGTGAGATATCTTGCTGACGTTGTTCAGAGAACAGGCAACAGGATTGGTTCGTCCTGAAACGCCGTTATCCGATTACTCCCATTGCCACTTGCAGGTGCATTCCGGGAATCTCCGACGGCGTGCTGAAGTAACCTATGTGTGGCGCCGATTCAGCAGGCCTGAATCCGTCATAACGCGATCCCGCTGACCCTGACCGGGCGACCCGGTTTCGCTTGACAATCCGGTCACACCGGCAGTATTGTTCTTGTGAAAAAAGTAACTAACTGCCGCCGGCAGGCCGACGCTCAGTTTGATCAGTTCACCTGTTTTGTGATGAGGCCGTTATGAGCGCTGAATCCTTCAATCCATTCCACATGGCTCAGGCACAATTCGATCGGGTCGCCGATAAGCTTGGGCTTGAACAGGGAGCTCGCGATCTCCTTCGCTATCCCATGCGCGAATTTGCAGTCAATATCCCCGTACACATGGACGATGGCACCGTGACCGTATTTCGAGGCTTCCGCGTACAGCACAATGATTCCCGCGGTCCCTGCAAAGGGGGCATCCGCTTCCATCCGCAGGAGACCCGCGACACCGTGCGCGCCCTGTCCATGTGGATGACCTGGAAGTGCGCCGTCGTCGACATACCTCTGGGCGGCGGCAAGGGCGGGGTCATATGCGACCCGCACAACCTCAGCATGCGTGAGCAGGAGGCGCTATGCAGGGGCTGGGTGCGACAACTGGTCAAGAACGTGGGGCCTCTCTCAGATGTGCCGGCTCCCGATGTCATGACCAGCGCTCAACACATGCTCTGGATGCTCGATGAGTACGAGACGATTCTGGGCGCCAAGTACCCCGGCTTCATAACCGGCAAGCCGGTCGGCATGGGAGGCTCGCTCGGACGAACCGAGGCCACCGGGTTTGGCGTCATCTATACGGTCCGCGAAGCACTCAAGCTTCTCGGCCTGCGCCCGGAGGAAACCACCGCCAGCGTACAGGGCTTCGGTAATGTTGCGCAATACGCGATTCGTCTCTACGAGCAGTTGGGCGGCAAGGTAATATGCGTATCCTGCTGGGACCAGAAGGACCAGACCGCCTACGCCTTCCGTCGCAAAGACGGCATCAAGCTGGATGAGTTACTCAAGATAACGGACCGCTTCGGCGGAATCGACAAGAACAAGGCCCGCGACGCCGGCTACGAGATGCTCCCCGGCGATGCCTGGATTGAACAGGATGTAGAGATCCTTCTGCCGGCCGCCCTGGAGAACCAGATCACAGCGGAGAATGTTCAGAGAATCAGCGACAAGGTGAAGGTCATAGCCGAGGGCGCCAACGGCCCGACTACGCCGGAAGCCGACGGTGTCATCCATGAGCGCGGCATATTCCATATACCGGACTTCCTCGCCAACGCCGGTGGCGTAACCTGCAGCTACTTCGAGCAGGTTCAGAGTAACATGAACTACTTCTGGGAGAAGGACGAGGTTCTAAGCAAACTGGACCTTAAGATGACCGGCGCCTTCCTCGCTGTTCAGAATCTCGCCGAGCGGCGGAAGCTCCCTATGCGTGACGCCGCCTATGTCATATCGGTCGGACGGGTCGTGCAGGCCTGCCGCGACCGTGGCTGGTTATAGCGGAGTTGGCGGAAACGAACCTGTCGCCGCGCTGTTAAACGATATGATGGCGGTGTCAGATGGACCGCTGGTTTTTTAGCGACACGCAGCAGGCGGCCGCCCGTGGCTGCCTTGCCGGGTGGGCCGGCGTTGATGAATGCCGGCTGGCCGAACCAGAAACGGATCGATTCTGGCGCGCCCATTCAGATGCGTCCGTTTCAGTCGACATTCATGGTAACGGCGCAGGAGGAATCATAGTACGTGGCTGAGAAGGGTAACAAGTCGTCCTCGGACAAGCTGATGGAGTCGCTTAAGGAGCGCGCTAAGGAGCTGGAGGTCCTCTATCAGATTGAAGAGATCGTGCAGGACTACGACTCCTCACTGGACACTATCTGCTCGCGGATCGTCAAGGTCATTCCGTCGGGCTGCCAGTTCCCGGATATGTGTCAGGCCAAGATTGAGCTGGGAGGCAAGGTCTGGGCCACGGAGGGACTCGTCGAAACCCCATGGCTGTTGAGCGCTGACATCGTGGTGCAAGACCAGGTCCTCGGCACGGTAACCATCTATTACGCTGAAGAGCGACCTCCGGCCGATCAGGGGCCATTCCTTAAGGAGGAGAGCAAGCTCATCAAGACAGTCGCCAACCGCATCGGCCACCGCATTATGCATCAGAAGATGCGGCAATTTATAAGCGAATTCGAGACCAGCCGACACGGCGATCCGCTTGAGTCACCCCATCACTGGCGACCGGTTCTAAGAGTCATGTCGCAAACCGATCCCGACCTTTACCGCAATATATCGCGCAAGATGCTCAATCACCTGTGCTGGAGCGGCGTCTCCGAAGCTCAGAAGCTAATGGAGTCAATGAGCACCTACCGCGACGTCGGCGATGAGGAGACGAGTGATGACTGGAATCGTCCGAATCAGAAGCGCGAACTGGACTTCGCCACCGACTTCAGCAGCGCCGCCTTCGAGATTGCCCAGAAGAACCTGTCGGACGAGGACATCTTCAGGCTGATTCAGGACTGGATACAGGAAGATAAGCTCAGTTTTCTGGCCCAGGTGATCGACCGTAACCTTTCGGTTTCCGATGTGGCGGAGGCCATCAGGCGCTATCATCACCTGGTGCCAAACGAGCCACAGGTGATGACGCCCAGCCGTCGCGGCATCGAAGTCTCTCTGATTCGCCGATTCCTGGGCGATCAACTCAGCTACATTGACGTTGCCAAGCACTATGTCCGCGTGAGGGACTTCCATGAGCTCCTGGACAATCTGATCTACACGTCCAACAGTCACGGGAAGCTGGGGGGCAAGAGCGCCGGCCTGTATCTGGCAAAACAGATTCTTCGGCGCAAGGGAGAGGAATCGGAGCTTCTGGCCGGCATCAAGATACCTCGCACCTGGTACATGACTTCCGACGTCATCCTGCATTTTATGCACTACAACAACTTCGATGAAGTCGTCGAACAGAAGTACAAAGAGATCAACCAGGTTCGCCTCGAATACCCGCATATCGTTCAGGGCTTTAAGAGCGGGCATTTTCCCGATGACATTCTCAAGGGCCTGAGCGTCGCTCTGGATGATTTCGGCGACAGCCCCATAATCGTCCGAAGCTCGAGTCTACTCGAGGATCGCATGGGGGCGGCTTTCTCGGGCAAGTACAAATCGCTGTTCCTGGCCAATCGGGGAAGCAAGCGGAAGAAGCTGGAGGCCCTAACCGATGCGATTGCCGAGGTGTACGCGTCCACGTTCGGACCCGACCCGATCGAGTATCGAACCGAACGCGGCCTGCTTGATTTCGGCGAAGAGATGGGAATCATGATACAGGAAGTCGTCGGCAACAAGGTGGGCCGTTACTTCCTGCCCAGTTTCGCCGGCGTGGCTTTCAGTCGCAACGAGTTCCGCTGGTCGCCGCGAATCAAGAGTGATGACGGCCTTCTGCGCCTGGTATTGGGCCTTGGAACCCGAGCCGTCGACAGACTGGGAGACGACTATCCGGTTCTGGTGGCCCCGGGGCAGCCGAACCTGAGAGTGAATACATCGATCGATGAAGTAATCAAGTACGCCCCGCGCTATGTCGACGTTATAGATCTGGACACTAACCGGTTCAATACCCTGCCCGTCAATGAGTTCCTCCGCGCGGTCGGCTACCAGGTTCCGGGAATCAACAATCTCATCTCGAGGCTGGAGGACGGACGGCTCATTCGCGCCATGGAGATGAACATCGACTTCGACGAGGATGATCTTGTAGTCACCTTCGATGGCCTGATATCGCATACCCGTTTTGTCAAGCAGATGCAGGCAATGCTCCAGACTCTGGAGCAGACCCTCGGCACACCAGTGGACATCGAATTCGCCTCCGATGGTCACGATTTCTATCTGCTGCAGTGTCGTCCCCAGAGCTTCTCCGGTCAGGATGGCCCGGCCAGTATACCGGAGAACATTCCCAGGGATAAGATCATCTTCAGCGCCCGGAAGTTCGTCTCCAATGGATACGTTCCCGACATAACTCACATTGTATACGTCGCCCCCCAAAAGTACAGCGAACTGGCCGAACGCTCCGACATGGTCGAGGTGGGAAGGGCGATCAGTCGACTCAATAAGCTGCTTCCCCGGCGGCAGTTCATCCTCATGGGACCGGGACGCTGGGGCAGCCGTGGTGACATTAAACTCGGTGTGAATGTCACCTACTCGGATATCAACAACTCCGCCGTGCTGATCGAGATCGCCAGGCAGAAGGGTAATTACACTCCCGACCTTTCCTTCGGCACTCACTTCTTTCAGGACCTCGTCGAGGCCAACATACGGTATCTCCCGCTCTACCCGGACGACGACGGGGTCGTGTTCAACGAATCGTTCCTGAACCATTCGGAGAATGCGCTAGGCCAGGTAGCCCCGGAGTTCTCCCATCTTTCCGATGTTGTGCGATTGATCGACGTTCCCAATACCACTGACGGTTCGGTTTTGAGAGTGCTGATGAATGCCGACCTTGAAGTGGGGCTCGGCGTGCTTGGTCCGCCCTCTACGGTGAATGCCGCACCCGAGGCGATTGCCGATCCTACATCCCAATGGCAGCGAGAGACTTTCTGGCGATGGCGAGTCGACATGGTGGAGCGAATTGCCGCCCTGCTGGACGGAAAGAAGTATGGAGTCGCCGGGCTCTATGTCTTTGGCAGCGCCAAGAATGCCACCGCCGGCCCCGCCAGCGACATCGATATCCTGGTGCACTTCCGCGGATCGCCCGAACAGAAGGAGCAATTGGACTTGTGGCTGCTCGGCTGGAGCCAGGCCCTGGCGGAAATGAATTTCATACGCACCGGCTACCGTAGCGACGGGCTGCTTGACATACATTATGTCACCGACGAGGACATTGAGAGGAAGTCCCGTTACGCAGCCAGGATCGGGGCGGCGAGCGACCCCGCCAGGCCCCTGATCCTCAAGAGTCGCGCACAATAATGGACTCCCTCGCGGCATCGCCGCCGGTAAGCCACCTGAGTACACGAGAAGAGGGGGCGCAGCTTCAGCAGGTGTGATCTCGCCGGCAAGACCAGGCCCTCCAAAATGGGGTCGGCGGTGCTTCACTGTCGGCCCTCCCCTGCCGACAATTACATTAGCCGGCCTTGAACCGCCGGGCACGGGACAGTACCTCATCGCCCGTTTGCAGCAAAGAAGGGTTTCGTCAGATTGAACCGAAGCAGATCCTGGAATGACTGAAGGCAGCCATACCCAGACCATATTGCTGGTGGAAGATGACTGCAGCCACGCTGCGGTGATCGAAGACGCTTTTTTCCGCGATCACGGAGAATTCGGTGTAATCCGAGTCGATTCGCTGGGAAATGCTCGTAGATTCCTCAACGAATACGAGCCCGATCTGGTCGTGACAGACCTGTATCTGCCCGATGGCGTGGGCCTGCAACTGCTTACAGAAGATCATCTGGGACGGAAGTGCCCGGTGATCGTCATCACAAGCCGGAGCGATGAAAGGATCGCTGTTGAAGCCATCAAGGCCGGGGCGCTGGACTACCTGCCCAAACGATCGGAACGCCTGGCCCAACTGCCGGACGTCGCCCGAGCGGCCTTGAAGCAGTGGCGGCTTTTGCAGGACCGACGAATGGCCCGGGAGGAACTCCGAAAGTTCAAGGCCCTCACCGACAACGCCGCCTATGGTGTGGTCATTATGGATCCAGCCGGCGAGATTACATACTGCAATCAGGGATTCGCCGAGATGCACGGAGCGACAAAGGTTGGTGTCATGGGCGCCGACCTGTCGCTGTTTCTGGACGATGACGGCTCATCGTCCGCTCATCCGGCCCTCGAGTGGTTGCGTGATGAAGACAGCTTCAGCGGCTGTCAGTGCGCTCACCGGTGTATCGACGGACGCTCTATCAAGGTCCTTTTGAACGGTGTTGCGATTCGAGCGGAAGACGGCGAACGATCCAGTCTCGCGGTGACGGTCCAGGACATATCCGACCTCAAGCGCATTCAGGAGCAACTGCGCAATTTCCGGACCATTACCGACAGCGCTACCTATGGCGCGGCCATAGTTGACACCGAGGGTGCTCTGGTCTATGTCAACGAGGCCTTCGCCCGCCTGCACGGGTACACCGTCGGAGAGGTGATCGGCCAGAACCACTCAATTTGCTGGGCGGATAGCGAAACTGAGCGCAGGCGGAGGCTCGATGACCTGGCGCAGCGACAGGGCGGGTTCGTTAATCAGGAGGTTCGCCGCCGGCGCAAGGACGGCGTCTCGTTTCCGGCTGCAATGAACGCAACGATAGTCCGCGACGAGAGCGGCAATCTGTTGTATACATCTGTCACGGTCATCGACATAAGCGAACAGACTCGTATCCGGGAGGCCCAGCAGGAGAACGCAGAGCGCCTGGCCCACCTGGTTGAGGAGCTCGAGACGGCTCGCCTGCGCGCGGAAGAAGCAGTTCGCGCCAAGAGTCAGTTCCTCGCCAACATGAGCCACGAAATCCGCACGCCCATGAACGGCATCATCGGGATGACGGAATTGACCCTCGCCAGTGAGCTCTCGGACGACCAGCGAGAGTACTTGAACATGGTCAAGTCATCGGCCGACAACCTGCTGCGCCTGATCAACGACATCCTCGACTTCTCGAAGATCGAAGCCGGCCGCATGGAGCTTGATGAAGTCGAGTTCAGCCTGCGCGAAGTACTCGATGAGGCGCTGCGCCCGCTGGCCGTGCGGGCCCGGCAAGACGGCATCGAGCTGATTACATTCGTGGATCCCCTGGTTCCCGAAGCCCTGATCGGAGACCCGGGAAGACTCAGGCAGGTGATCATCAACCTGGTCGGCAACGCCATCAAGTTCACGCACCAGGGAGAGATTGTCGTAAGGGTGGAATTGGAGGCCTCGTCGAACTCACCGATGCAGTTCCACTTCAGCATAGCCGATACGGGTATCGGTATCCCACCGGACAAACTGGATCACATCTTTGAAAGCTTTACCCAGGCCGATGGTTCAACCACCAGGAGATACGGAGGGACTGGTCTCGGCACGACTATATCGAGGCAGTTGGTGGAGCTGATGGGAGGGCGAATATGGGCGGAGAGTCCTACCAACAGAACGGGCGTCGGTGGTCCCGGCAGCACCTTTCACTTCACCGGCCGCATCAAGACTCAGGAGGCACCGTTCCGACCGCTCACCGCGGTTGATGACGCCATACTCAGGGGACGTCGCGCTCTGATTATCGACGATATCGAAACCAACCGGCGGCTGTTCGAAATCCTCCTGTGCGACTGGGGATTCCGGGTCGACAGTGCCGCCGACGGCCCGACCGGCCTGCGGAAGCTGAGGGATGCTCACCGCAGCGGCAATCCGATAGATTTGCTGCTGCTGGACATAATGTTGCCGGATGAGGACGGCTTCGATTTAGCCGCACGAATACGCCGAGACAGCACTTACGACGCGTTGGCGATCCTCGCCCTTTCCAGCGACCATCGTCAGGGCGAACTTGCACAGTGCGAGCGCCTGGGTATGGCCGGATTCCTGCGCAAGCCGGTACACCAGACGACGCTGTACGACGCTGTACGGAAGGCGCTGGGAACAGCAAAGCCCCCTGAACCGGCAAACCTGTCCACCGACCAAAGTGTCGAGGGACCTCACGAATCCCCCTCGGCGAACCTGGACCGCCGTGTGCTGATCGCCGAAGACAACAAGGTGAACAGCCTTCTGGCCCGCCGCCTCATGGAGAAGCGCGGCTGGTGTGTAACTACGGTAGCCAACGGCCGGGAGGCCATCGAGGCATTCAAGTCCGGCGGCTTCGACCTGATACTAATGGATGTCCAGATGCCGGTGCTCGGCGGTTTCGAGGCAACCGCTGAGATCAGAGCTCTGCCCGGCGGCCGCTCCGGCGAGATTCCCATTATAGCTATGACGGCCAACGCCATGGATGGTGATCGCGAGGCCTGCCTGGAAGCCGGCATGGACGCCTACATAAGCAAACCGATCTCAGCAACCAGGCTCCACCAGGCGGTGGAGCGCCTGGTCAGACCGGCCCCGACCGTGGAGCCGCAGGGAGGAAACAGTTAATGTGAATGCTGCGAAAAACACTGTATCCAATGCTTCTCCCCCGAATGGCCCAATCTCGAGTTCAAGTGAAAGGAGTGTACACTCTTGGAAGAACCATGTGCTCACTACAAACCGGCTTCGACAATCCTGATCATTGACGACGAACCGATCATCTGCCGCCTGCTCTCGGGCCTGCTGGAACGGCAGGGGTGGAGCACGATCGCAAGCCTTGACCCGCGTCAGGCGCTGGAGATTCTGATGACCGAACCTGTGTCGCTCATCATCTCGGATATTCAGATGCCCGGCCTTGACGGCCTGAGACTTGCCGGCATGGCCAAGGCGTTGAAACCCGAGGTCCCGCTTCTGCTCATGACCGGGAACCTGGATCGCTACTGTGCAGAAGAGGCGCTGGGGTCAGGGGCTGACGGCTTCGTCACCAAACCGTTTCGCCAACCTGAGTTGATAGAGCACATTCGCAAGCTGTTACCGCACGAGACCACAGCCACTTGATTCCCGAGTCGCCGGTCCCGACCTTGATGCACCGGCGCACTCCAAAGTCGGCTCGATCTGCTTAAGGCGCCGACCGGGTGAATTGCATTTGCCGCCGGGCAGGGACTTTTCCCTTGTTGTCGGTGCCCATCGGTCTTATCATTGCGCCGATCAGGCGAAAACCGGTCGGCGAATCTGGTGGCCGGCCCAAGTGGAAAGATGGCGGCTTGAGAGACGACGAGAAGGAGCTTATCAGTCAGGCTTTGGCAGGAAGTCAGAAGGCTTATGCCGTCCTCACCAACCGCCACCAGACACCGGTATTCCAGATCATCGTGAAGATCGTCCGCGATCAGGAAACCGCACGCGATCTGACCCAGGAGACCTTCATGAAGGCCTTTGCCTCACTGGCCTCCTACCGCTCCGAATACCGCTTTTCCACCTGGCTGTACAAGATTGCAGCCAATGCCTCGATCGACTTCCTCAGAAAGAAACGTATTCAGGCCCTGTCCCTGGATCGCCCTTTGCCAACCCAGGATGGATCAGTCGAGATCGAGGTCGCGGATAATTCCTACAACCCTGAAAAGGACCTGGTCCGCAAAGAACAGCGCAGCGGCATCGAGCAGGCCATTGAGTCACTGCCCGACAAGTATCGCGAAGTAATCGTCTATCGTCATAAGGAAGATAAAACATACGAGGAAATAGCCGATCTACTGAATGTACCGGTAGGTACAGTAAAAGCGCGTATTTTTCGCGCCCGTGAGCTACTGAAGAAAAAGCTCCGGGCCTTATGATGTTGTCGCATCACGACTGTTCTATTATGAAGTGGTTCTCGCCATCGGCCATCATGCTGCTTGTCGTTCTGCTCTGCGTCGGAGCAGCCTCCGCCGAGGAGTTCACTTTCCAGTATCAGAAGATTGTGGAGGCGACCGAGCCGATTGAACTCGACCTGACGATGGCCACCGGGAAGGTCTTCGTAAACGGCTCGGCCGGCGATCAATTGATCGTCGAAGCGGTCAAACGCGTCCGCGCGGTGGACCGAGACGAAGCCGAGGAAGTGGCCGACCACATCGAGATAAGGGTCGACCATGATGGTCCCCGGATCAACGTCAAGACCAACTACCTGAAATTGGGTGCACGACGGAAGTCCTTCTGGAACAAGTTGTTCGGTGGCGGTGAAGACTCCTATGGCGATGTCGACTACTACCTTACTCTGCCGCTTACACGGAGCCTGAATATCACTGCGATGTCCGCGGACATCAACCTGGCCAATGTCGAGGCCGCCGTCAGGATCGAAAACGCCTCCGGAAGCACCAGGGCGGAGTTTCTGCTGGGCCCGGTAGTTGTGCGTCAGCCGACCGGCCCCATCGAGCTCCAGTGGGTGGAGGGAGACGTTCGGGTGCACTCCAACTCGGGCCGGATCAGTGTCACACAAATGCATGGATCGTTGGATTTAGTTAGCCGGACCGGTGATGTTTTCGTAAAGACAGAACTGGACAGCCCGCGAGACTTCTTCGTGGAGACCGAAACCGGCCACATCGAAATGGTCGTTCCGGAGATGGCTTCGGGCACATTGCAGATAAGGACGGAAGCCGGTGAGATCAGTACCCGGGTGCCGGTGTCTATTGTATCGGCCGCCCGGCGCAGCCTGGTTGGTGAATTCGGGACAGGAGGTCCCCGCATCACTCTGACATCGCTCTCCGGCGATGTTACGGTCGCGCAGTACTAGGCCGCCGCCGGCCACATAGGACGTAGTCCGTTGAAACGCCATGTTCTTCTCATACTCGCGGTTATTGCCGCCGCGTCGTCGGCTGCCGATGACACCACACAGACCGCAGCCGATTCGACCGAAGAGACGTTATTCGTCGATCCGGTATTCATTGAAATGTCCCTGTCGCCTTTCGGCATCGAAGCTATAGACAGTATCGGAGAACCCTGGCATTACGACTTCGGCCTCGAGACCTTCGTGCCCGGCGCCGCTCAAGCGATCGTCGACGGAGCCCCGGGGGAGAGTGGCCCGCGCGACCTGGATATGGAAAGCATCAAGGACCGCGCCACGGAACGGCGGGTAATTGAGTCCTTCGCCCGACGGTCGATCATCATCGATTACGATGAATATGTCGATGGTGACGTCATCGTCTGGGGGCGCGTGACGGTCAAGGGCTGGGTCAAGGGTGGGGTCAAGTCGCTACAGAGTCGGGTCCTCGTGACCCAAACCGGACGCGTCGACGGCGATATCGACGCCCCCGAAGTGATCGTCCGCGAAGGTGCGGTCGTGCTCGGCCGGGTGAATCAGGGACAGAGCCCCTCAGCCATCCAGGAGCTTCCGGCACAATTCTCGGCTGACGGCTTCATTGTTGCGCTGGTCTTCACTGTCTTTGCCGGCCTCATCGCGTTCATGGGTGTAACGCTGGCCCCGGCCAAGACCGAGCGGATGATCCGTTGTTCGGAAGCCTACAAAGGGCGCTGCTTCGCCCTCGGTCTGCTGATGCTCCTGAGCTTTCCTCTGATACTGGTAATGATCGTGATTACGATTGTGGGCGTGCTGCTGTCTCCGTTGCTGCCGCTGGCCTATGCGGTCGCCGCTACTATGGGTTTGCTCGCCTTTGGACGGATACTGTTGGATCGGATCGGCTTTCTGAACCGAACCGGCAGGCTTCGACCGCTGCGTTGCCTGCTCGGCGTAGCCATCTTCATGTCTCTGTGGCTGCTGACAGGACTGCTAATGGGCTCGAGCGACGGTACTGCCGAGGCTTTCGGTGTTTTCTTCCTGGTTTGCGCCATCCTGGTGACCGTATTCGCGGGCTCGGTCGGCATCGGCGCCGCGCTTCTGACCCGGTTCGGCTGGCGTGACTACGCCGCCAGCCAGACTCATCCGGGTCGACTTCAAAGAGCTCCCGTACCTGCCCCCCCACCCATTCCTGAACCACCCCCGCTTGAGGGCGACAAACCCTCCGAATCTGATGACGGCGAAACATCCAGGGACTCTGACCGTAGTAGCAACAAAGACCGCTAACCGAGAGCCTTGGAGGCAGCCGATGAAATCGCTCACCGCCTTTGCAGGATGCCTGATCCTTGTGGTATCGTCAACATGGGCCCAGCGTACTGAGCACGTCAGGGAGTCGATCGACGCCGAGGGGGCCGAAGAGATTATTGTCAAGATGGAGTTCGGCGCCGGAGAGTTGCTCATGAACGGCGCAGATCAGTCTGATGTCGCTATTGTCGAAATCGATTACGACCCTCATCGAGTTGACTATGTTGCCGAATACCGAGTCCGGGGAGGCGCCGGGTACCTCAATCTTGAGACCATCAATCACCGCCGCCGCGGATTCGACACCGACGACAACCGCTGGCAGGTTACTCTTTCAACCAGATACACATACGATATAGACGCCGAGATAGGAGCCAGCGACGCCGAACTTAATCTCGGCGGAATTCCACTCCGAAAGCTCGACCTTGACGTCGGCGCCGCCTCGGCGGTTCTGGCCTTCGACAAGCCCAATCCGATCCGGCTGGAAGTGTTTGACCTTGAAGTCGGCGCGGCCTCGCTTGAGGGAGAAATGCTTGGCAACGCCAACTTCGAGAAGATCAATTTCTCCGGCGGGGCCGGCTCGTTCGATTTGGATTTCCGGGGAGAGTACAAAGGTCAATCGCGCATTAGTATTGAACTCGGTCTTGGCTCCTGCGACCTCACTCTTCCGGCGAACGTGCCGGTGCGGATTGAATCCGACGGTGGTGGCTGGCTTTCATCGATCGATGTTCATGGCGGTTCGGTCGAGAGGATCGATGGCGGTATCTACGAATCCCGTGACTTCGACGGCGCCGAGACGAGGCTGGTGCTTGAGATCGACGTCGGCCTGGGATCGGTCGACATACGCTTCAGATAGCCCGTGCGCTGTTCCTGCCGATCGTAAGGCTGCCCCCGAAGAGCCCGCCGGAATGGCGGTCTTGACTCGACTGACCCCGGACGATGGGCAGCCTGGCCACAGCATGGCAAACCCGGCGCACCGTCGTCGACACCGGCGGAACCCAACAGGACCGGGATTTCCTGGGCCGCGTTCCGCCGAGTAAAAACTTGCCACCCTCCACCCAGAGCACCTTAATCCATATTGTTATATTGGCAGGCGCACGTACCCGCCGGTGAACCCATAGGGAGGCGGAGTGTTTAACTGGGTACGAAAATACAAGCTGTGAAAGGCTGTCCGTGAGAAAAGCAGTAGCAATCGCGATAATAATCCCGGCTCTGGCGGCGACCGCCGGGGCTGTAACCCAAGACGAAATCTACCAGGCTCGTGATCGTGTCTTGCCGGCCCTGGTGCATATCCAGCCGGTCATCAAGAACTACACGACAGGTGAACTGGAGAAACAGACCGTCGTCGGCTCGGGAGTGATCTTCCATCCTGAAGGCTATGTCGTAACCAACTACCACGTGGCCGGCAAAGCCGAGCGGATACTCTGTACCCTGCATGATCGTGAGATTGTGCAGGCCGACTATATCGGCGGTGATCCGGCCACGGATCTGGCGGTCATCAAGCTCCAGCTCGATAAGTATCCGGGACAGATCGAGATCGCCGAATTCGGGGATTCCGACTCGGTTCAGGTCGGGCAGTATGTCATGGCCATGGGATCACCGCTGGCGCTGTCGCGTTCCGTTTCGTCTGGCGTCATTTCGACGAAGGATCGTTATTTTTCGAGCGAAGTGAGGCTGCCGACCGGCGAGCGCACCGGCCGGTACAACCTCTGGTTGCAGACCGACGCAGCGATCAATCCGGGCAATTCGGGCGGGCCGCTGGTGGACATGCAAGGACGAGTGGTCGGCATCAACTCCCGCGGCACCCTGTTTGCCAACAACATCGGCTTTGCAATCCCGATCAATGTCGTCAAGGAGGTCACTGAGGCGGTGATGGACCATGGGCGATTGGTGCGAAGCTGGATCGGTGTACACTGTCAGGCCCTCCAGGAACTCGAAGACTACTTCGGGACCGGGCGCGACAGAGGGGTCTTAGTAGCATCGATCGACGCCGCCTCTCCGGCCGAGGAGGCCTTTCTTCAGGCAGGGGACATCATTCTGGAGGTCGACGGCGAGTCGGTCTCGGCGCGCTTTGTCGAAGAACTACCGGCCTTCTACAGGCGAATTGCCCAGCAACCCCCTGGCACAGAAATGGAGCTGAAGGTCAAGCGCGATGATTCGACTTACGCCTTCACTGTAACAACACGACAGTTGGGCGAACTCCAGGGCGAGGATTGCGAGGCGCAGCGATGGGGGTTTGCAGTCAAAGCGATCACGCGCCAGATGCAGATCGATTATAAACTCCCCGACACGCTGGGCGTATTCGTGGTTGGTGTCAAGAGGGTCAGCCCGGCCGCGCAGGGAGGCCTCCGCCGCGGCAGCGTCATCGCAACTGTCAATGATGAACCCATACGCGACCTGGGCGAATTCGTGTCCCGCTACCAGGAACTGGTGGAACAGGAAGAGATGCGAATCCTGCTGACCGTTCGCCGCGGCAATGCTACCCGCTATGTACTGTTGAAGCTGGAACAGGGGGAAAGCAATGATGAATAAGAATATGAGACGACTGAGATTGACGACCATGGTCGCAATTTGCTTCAGCCTGGTCTTCACCCTGGCCGAGGCCGGTCTGGTACAGGACTTTGACTTTGATAACCTGAGCCGAGATGTCCGCAAGGTCTCCGTAATCATCGATTTAACCGTCGAGGTATCCTTCGGGGCTCACAACACAGAGCACAAGCTGCAGTATCTGGGGACAGTAGTCACGGAAGATGGATTGGTCCTGTTCAACGGAAGTGAGCTGGCCAACGAGGAGGGGATGGGTGGATTTTCAGTGAAAACGAAACCGACCAGCATTCGGCTGAAGACCCTGGACGGCGAGACTCTGGACGGCGAGTTTGTCGGTGTCGACCGCTATACCAAACTGGGCTTCATCAGGATCCTCGTCGACGAAGGACGCAGGTTTGACGCGGTTGAATTCAAGAAGAACGCTTCGTTCGCGGTAGGTCAATGGGTTGCGCTTTACATGCTCCTGCCTGACTTCATCGACCCGCCGCTGGCCGCCGACGTGGGTATGATCTCCACGGTAGTACGCTCACCGGAGTTCTTTCCCCTGACCGTGGGCTTCTCGTCACTCCAATTGACCTCGGTGCTCTATGACGAATCGCACCGGCCGGTGGGCGTGCTGGGCGCACTGATGAACCCCAATGAAGACGGCAACGCCTTTTCCGAGGCCCTGGGTGAATACGGAATCCCTCTGCTGGGCGTCATCACGGCCGAGAAGCTCCAGAAGCTCATAGATGACCCACCTACCCGGGGGAAGGTCGACCGCGCCTGGCTGGGGATTCGCCTTCAGGCGCTGACCGAAGACATGGCCGAGTTCTGGGGCCTGGACATCGACGGCGGAATCATTGTAAACGAGATAATCAAGAACTCCCCGGCCGAACAGGCCGGCCTAAAGGTCGGAGATATAGTCTGGCAGATCAATGGCGAACCGATCGAAGTCAGCCGCGAGGAGAATGTTGGTGTCTTTCAGCGAAACATCGCCCAGCGTCCGCCTGGCGAAGCTGTCGATCTGAGTGTCATGCGGCCTGAGGACGGCGACCTCAAGAGTGTCAAAGTCGTGGTCAATCTGACCAGGGCGCCGATGGCCGCCACCGATTCACCGGAGTATGAGAACACGGCTCTGGAATTCACCGTGCGGGACCTAGTCTTCAACGACTACATGCTTCTCAATGAAGACGCCGAGAGCCTCTCGGGAGTCCTGGTCTCCGAACTCGTACGAGGCGGCCTGGCCGATGTGGGCGGGCTGAACTTCGGGGACATCATACAGCGTGTCGGCGCCACCCCGGTTTCTTCAGTAGAAGAGTTCGAGGTGATTATGGAACACATAGAGACACAGAGACCCCGGGAAGTCGTCTTCTTCGTTCGCCGTGGCAACAAGACACTGTTTGTCAACGTGAAGACCGACTGGTAATGCCGGCTCCTGTCGAATCACTGGCTGCAGGCGGCGTAGCCCGAGAACAGGGCCGCCGCTTTCTGCGATTGTCCATCGCCCCTTTCTGGCTCAATCCAGAGTCCGCCCGGGCTCTGCGTCCAGCCCGGCTCGCCCGCACGCAATTGCGCTCATCGCAATCCGATGCATACAAGGGATAGGGCGTCAGAGGCTACGACATCCTGAATCAGGTCCGTCGGCTGCCTCTAACCCTCCCCGGAGACTGCACTTAGCCTCGCCAGACGACAGTGCATCAATTCGCGGCGCCAATGCTGCGACAAGGCACGGCACTTGCATCTCAGATGATAGCAAACCGCCCCCTGGGGCGATCCAGCAATCCGCAAACAACGGCGCGAGCCCGAAAGGAGCGTCCTGATAATGCGATATTCGATATTGATGACTCTACTGATGCTGATAACCCTGCCGTCGCTGGCCGCAGCGCAATTCGTAACCGCCGGCGCCTCGGTGACCATCGATACGGTTGAAGTCGAACCGGGGCAGTCGTTTGCTCTGCCGGTGCGGCTGGCCGGCTCCACGCTCAATTTCGCCGGCATGCAACTGCCCTTGCAGTTCGAGCGAGATATCACCATCGACTCGGTATCCTTTGTCGGCACTCTCAAGCCAGCCGGTAGCGTCGGGACAGCCGCAATCGGTGTCGCGACGGACACCGTGGCTATCAGCTACTATCCTGCATTCTCACCCCCGCCGTTCGCCGTGGTGGAGGCCTCCGAGGGAATACTGGCCACAGTCCACGGCTCAGTCGATCCGGCGGCTGCCGAAGGACTTATCAGGGTCGATTCCATTCACCATGGGACCGCCGACCTGATGTGGACCGGGGTCGGGTTCACCGACGACGTCGGCTCCGGCATTTACGTACCCAATTCAGTGATATCCGGCGGCCTGATGGTTCTCTCGCCTACTTCGGTGGAGGGCAACCACGGCATTCTGCCTTCGGAGTTTGGCCTTACTCAGAATTACCCTAATCCCTTCAACCCTACGACCACCATCGAATTCGCCCTTCCCAAGGCCGGATACACCCGCCTGAGCATATTCAATGTCCTGGGTCAGCTTGTGGATACGCCCGTCGACGGGCGGCTTGGCGCTGGCAGCCATCAAATCACATGGGACGCCGGCAGTGAGCCTTCGGGTGTCTATTTCTACCGACTGGAACATGCTTCGAAAAGCGAGACGCGCAAAATGATCCTGCTCAAATAAGGCTGGCGCGCTAACCTGCCGATAATAACAGGGACAGCCACGGAACCGGCTGTCCCTCGTTTTTTGCCCGATATGGCAGGGAAAGCATGACACCTGAGGCTCCGACAAAGGACAAAGATAGAAAGCAGGTCCGTTTCGGATCATATATTCTGACCGGCAAGATCGGCCAGGGGGGAATTGCGGAAATATACCGCGGTCGCCAGGAATCGCTCAACCGCGACGTGGCGATCAAGATTCTGCACTCCAAATTCAGCAATGACCCCGAGATTGTCCGTCGCTTCGAACTCGAGTCGATGGTCGTCGCCGGGATGAATCACCCCAACATCGTTCATATCATCGACAAGGGCAAGGCCGGCGGACGCTACTACTTCGTTATGGAGTATGTCGATGGCACGTCCTTGCGCGAAGTCATCGAATCGGACCGAATACAGTTGCAGACCAAGCTGGATATGATTGTCCAGGTCTGCAAGGGACTCTACTACGCCCACAAGAACGGGATTATCCATCGTGACATCAAACCGGCCAACGTCCTGATCGACCGGGGCGGCAACGCCCTGATCGCCGACTTCGGCATTGCCCAGATTGTCGCGACCAGTGATGTCGAGATGACCGCCACCGATGTCGTCATGGGTACTCTGGCCTACATGTCGCCGGAGCAAAAGATCAGCTCGACCAATGTCGATCAGACTACCGATATCTACGCCGTAGGCGTGATGCTATATGAAATGCTCGTGGGCAAAAAACCGCTCGGCCATTTCAAGCTGCCCAGCCAGATCAGGCCCGACCTGGGTACCAAGTTCGATGAGATCGTCTCGAAGTGCCTGGCTCAGGACCCGGCCGATCGATACCAGTCGGCGGTGGAACTCAAGGACGCCATCCTCGAAGCCGTCGGCGGTGGAAACGGCGAGAACCGCACCGACGAATTCTCGATCACCGGATCCGAATCGTTCCTCGGCAAGTGCCGGTACCTTGACACGATCAAGGAGACACGATTCTCTTCGACTATCCTGGTCGAGAACAAGCTCAACAAGCGATTGTACGTCATCAAGAAACACAACAAGGGGCAGGCCGGACGCAAAGAGGCTCAGCTCCTGAAGACACTCAAACACAAGAATATCGTCCGTATCTTCGGGGCCGGCGGCGACAAGCGCCAGACAGTCATCATCACCGAATACGCTCAGGGCGGCTGCCTCAACGACCGGATGGTCCGCAAGTGGCCCTGGGAAAAGGCCTTCAGGGTCATGACCGATGTTGCAGCGGGGCTCGACTTCGCTCACAAGAACAACATCGTGCACGGCAACCTCCGTCCGTCGAATATCCTGATCGACTCCAACGAGACAGTCAAGCTGACCGACTTCGGCATGCCTATCCACTATGACAGCCCCAAAAAGCGCAACTGGTATTCGCCGCCGGAGCGCAAGAACTCGCGCCAGGGTGATATCTATGGTATGGGCGTGATTCTTCATCAGTTGCTGACCGGACGCACCCCGACCTACGACAGCGGGTCCAATCTTCGCCTCGATGACATCGCGCAGGAATTACCGCCGGATCTAATCGACATGCTGCGCAAGATGCTGGCTATCCGTGTGGCCAACCGCTACAAAACCGCCGAGGAGTTCCTGCTTGACTGGGAGGACCACGAGCAGCGCGAGGCAGACCGTCGCGCCCGGCGCAAGGCGGCGGTGTCAAGTCAGCCGCAGAAGAAGTCGGTCCCGGCCTGGTCGCTGGTTCTGGTTGGTCTTGGTCTTGTCGGCCTGGTGCTGATGATCATGTACTTCACGGGGTTCTTGGGTTAGAGTCTTACCTTTCGACATTAGCGGTTGATCAGTGCCGAGACTCACCCGGCTGCTCGGCGGCGACCCGGGGCACAGTGAGTTCTCATGGGGGCACAGTCTAACTACCGGAAGAATCACATCCCAATTCGAGTGGAAGCTACAGGGGCTTGATGGACGCGAGCAGGGCTGTGCCCATACAAAGCTCCGCGGCCTTCGGCACCTTCCTGGGTACGTCGTTGCCGTTGAATCTCTTGTCTAACTCCCACATCATCGGTATATTGTCTGGTATATGGCCATCTCTTCGGGGAAAGTCCAGCCTGCAGACGTGTCCATGAACTGTCTCCTGATTCCGACTCGAAACAGAGCACGCCCAATTCGTGGCCAACTGTCGCTCTGGTCCTGGAGGCGGCACATGGGTTGCCTTATGTAGTGGACATTTACTGACGCTATCTGTCAGCAGGGCCAGTTATGTTGGTTGACAAGAACACATCCGTGATGGGCTGATACTCCACTCATCCCGTCGCAACTCCTATAAGGAGGAACACTTGACTTGGCTATCACACACCCAGTCGAAATCCGGTCGCATCGGCCTGTTGCACGAGCATCTGGAGTCTGTCGCGACAACCGCCAGTGCCTTCGCTGCCAAGTTCGGGGCAAGCGACGAGGCGCGCGTCGCCGGGCTGTTCCATGACCTCGGCAAGTACTCCGCGCTCTTTCAGAAACGGCTCAAGGGCGAGGTCTCGGGACTCGACCACTGGTCGATTGGCGCTTGGGCAGCCTTGACAACCTACCAGTCTTCTGCAATTGCAGCTGTTCTGGCCATTCAAGGACACCACATAGGCCTACAGAATGCACAGAAGGGCTCGCTGGCCAGTCTTCAGCCTCAGAGACTGAAGGCAGGTCATCCAATGGGGCTGCGTATACCGGAAGAGAAGGAGGAGAGCTTGTTGGACCGGTTAAGGGGCGAGGTCTCGCGAATTCCCGACTCAATTGCTACTCCTCTTGTCAGGTTCCACGATTTCTACGCGGCCCCGGCCCAGGCCATGTTCAGCACACGCATGCTCTTCTCAGCACTGGTGGATGCTGATTTCATCGAGACCGAAGGCCACTTTCAGGCTGACACTGCGGACGAGAAGAGATACCGCGAGCGTGGAGCTCAACTCAACCCTGAGCAATCCCTGGCCGACTTGTTGACACACATAGACCGGCTCAAGCACAAGCGAAAGTCCTCATCCAGTCAGGTTGACGAGGTCCGCAGTAGATTGTTGCAGACATGCCTTAGCCGGGGGGCGAGTCCCTTGGGCCTGTATACGCTCACCGCCCCCACCGGCGCCGGGAAGACCCTCTCCTCTCTTGCCTTTGCACTGAAGCACGCCATTAGCCACGATTTGGAGCGCATCATTGTAGTGCTTCCGTTTTTGTCTCTGATCGAGCAGACCGTTGCCGTTTACCGTTCCGTATTCAGGGACCACCAGGATACGGTTGTTCTGGAGGACCATAGTTTGGTCGCTGGCGACGTGGATGACGAAGGGAGTCAGCGAGCCTGCCAACATGCTCGCATGATGGCCGAGAACTGGGATGCTCCAATCGTGATAACGACCGGCGTCCGCTTTCTCGAGTCGCTCTTCGCCAACCGTCCTAGTGCCTGTCGAAAGCTCCACAATATAGCGAATTCAGTCATCATCATGGATGAGGTACAGACCTTGCCTCTGAAGGTAACTATACCCACACTGGCAACACTATCACATTTGGCTACCCGCTTTAAATCGACGGTGGTATTCTCAACCGCAACTCAACCAGCATTCGATCATCTGGATGAGCCTGTTCATAAGCTGAGTGGGTCCGGCTGGAAACCGATTGAGATTGTCGAGGACGCTCCAAAGCTCTTTGATGTCATGAAGCGAACTAGTATAACCGTGGATACCGACCCGCTGGAAGACTGGAGTGAGCTCGTTCAGGACGCATTACTGAACGACCAGATCATGTTCGTAGTCAACCTCAAGCGCCACGCCCTCGCTTTACTCAGCAGACTGCGTGATGCAAATCGCGAGGGGTTGCTCCACTTATCGACGAATATGTGTCCCGGGCATCGCAGTCACGTTCTGGAGGAAGTCAGACGGCGTCTTGATGAGCAGTTGTCCTGCTGCCTGATTAGCACACAGTGCGTTGAAGCTGGCGTTGATATCGACTTTCCAACCGTGTACCGCGCCATGGCACCTCTTGATGGCATCATACAGGCAGCCGGGCGATGCAACCGTAATGGCGAAGCTGCGGTCGGCCGTGTTCACGTCTTCCGCCCTCCGGCCGACGACAAGGGGCTCTACCCTTCTAGTTTCTACCAGCAAGCGGCCAGCGTAACCGAGCTCGTTCTGAAGAATCGTGCCGCAACAACCATCGACGTTTCAGATACCAGCTTGTACCGTGAATATTACGAAACGTTGTACTCTTTTGCCAAACCCGAGGATATCGGCAGGGACCTAATGGAGGCTATTCACTCTAGGGACTTTGAGGAGACAGCGAAGTTCTATCGGATAATTCCACAGAAGACCGTCTCGGTGCTCGTACCCTACGACCAGCAAACATACCCGGTACTCGCCGAACAGGCCCGCTCTGAGGGCATCACTCGCGAGTGGATACGGAAGGCGCGAGGCCATTCCGTTGGCATCTACCGAACTGGATCAGATGACCCCCGTCTGGAAAAAGTCACGGTCAGGTTCACGCAGGAAGAGGCAAAGGACTGGGCCATTCTACTGGATGATGCATCCTACGATAGCATGCTGGGGTTAACAATCGGATTGTCACTGAAAGGAGAAGGCAAATCATCTCGGGAGAATTTGCTAATAGCGTAAACATTCACGCTCTATTACAGGAGGACATATGGAGGCTCATAATCAGGCAATTGATGTCTGGGGCGACTTGGCTTGCTTTTCTCGCCCTGAGATGAAGGTGGAACGATTCAGCTACCCGGTCATCACTCCGTCGGCTGCACGAGGCATCTTCGATGCGATCTATTGCAAGCCGATTGAGTTCCGGTGGCAGATCACACGCATCGAGATCGCTGCAGCACCATCATATCTCGCGCTCCGACGCAATGAGGTGAAAGAGAAGGCGTCCGTGCGCAACATAGAGAAATGGGCCAGGGGTTCGTCCACACCCGAGCCAATTCTCGCCGATGCCGATCGCGACCTCACCGGCGCCGACACCAAAGGTCGTACCCAACGCCAGACGATGGCTCTCAAGAACGTCCGCTATCGGATCCACGCCCATGTCGTCCCCTGGCCCGGGCACGAGCAACGCTTGGCGGCACTCGAGAACCAGTTCCGCCGACGTGCGGCGGGCGGCAAGTGCATCTACCAGCCTTACCTTGGTTGTCGCGAATTCCCAGCCTACTTTGAACTCGCTGGGGTCAGCGACCACCCTGTTGCAAACCCCGAAATCAACATGCCAGATCTCGGATGGGTTCTGTACGACGTCTTTGATCTCTCCTCTCCCCAGACCTCCGCCGCAGTCCCTTCCATTTCACTGTTCAAGCCAGCGATCTCGCTTGGTATTATGGAGGTACCTCCGTACCATAGTCACGAGGTTGCCAAACCGCAGCAGGGAGGTGCCTGATGCTGCACACCCTCAAGGAATACGCTCAGACCAGAGATATCGTTACTCCTCCCGGCTTCACGGCTAAATATGCCCGGTGGTGCCTGGTGTTCTCGGAAGCCTGTGAGTTCATGGCTGTGGTTGAACTCGGCGACACCGAGAGCAAGCGAAACCGGGGGCAGAGCTTCAACATGTCGCCCAACCTGAGTTTCTCCGAGATGAAGGCTGGGGGGATTGCCAAAAGTCACTTCCTGCTAGACGCCCTCGATTCCATCGTACCGTACGGCAAGGATGCCGCCAATCCGAAGAAGGTTGCCAAACGCCGGTACTTCGCGGATCTGCTTCGCCAAGCCGACGCCTCCTACCCGTTACTCGCCAGAATCGCAAGTGAACTGACCCTGGACTCGGTGCAGGAGCGGATTTGTATCAGACTAACCGAGCTCAAAGCCAAGCCGACAGACAAGGCCACCATCCGCCTCGGTAGTCGATTAGTAATCGAGTCAACGTCGTGGCACGATTGGTGGCAGAAGCATCGGACCAGCTTGGCGCCAGCGGAAAAGCCAACCAAAGCCACGAAGGTCAAGCGAAGCCCGACCGACGGGCACATGCTCTGTTTACTTTCCGGGGAATCGATTGAACCGCGAAAGGTCGACCCCAAAGTTAAGGGTCTCTCAGACGTTGGCGGATTGTCCACAGGCGATGTCGTCATCGGTTTCAAGCAGGAGTCCTTCTGCTCTTATGGTTTGAGCCAGGCCCTCAACGCCGCCCTCAGCGAGGAGGCCGCCACGACCTACACCGAAGCACTCAATCACCTCCTGGCCAGCAACAGGAACTCACGCCGCCTTGCCGATGTGAAGGCAGTCTGGTGGTTCAAGGAGAGGATTCCTGTCGAGGATGACCCAATCCCCTGGCTCGCAGACCCACCCCAGGTTGAGACCGACGATGCAGAATCCGGCGTTCGATCGTTCCTCGATTCGGTCCGAACGGGCAAGCGAAGGAACCTTGCGGACGTTATCTACTACTCCCTGACCTTGTCCGGCAACAGTGGGCGAGTGGTAGTTCGTGACTGGATGGAAGGCCAGTTTGCAGACCTCGCTGACAACATTGCACAGTGGTTCGAGGACCTCGAGATCATCAAACGCGACGGGACAGGCCTGACTCCCCCACCGAAACTCATGGCAGTCCTGGGAGCCACAGTCCGCGACCTCAATGACCTCCCGGCGCCACATGTCGCCAAGATATGGCAAGTCGCTATCAAGGGTCAGCGCATCCCAGCGTGGGCCCTCGCCCGTGCTCTGCTGCGCGTGCGAATCGATTTCATCAATGGTAGCACGGCCAATCATGCCCGCATGGGGCTTCTGAAAGCATATCATGTTCGCAATCAACGACTCGATAGAAAGGACATCACTATGAGCGCTTACCTCAATGAGGAACACTCCAACCCCGCCTATCAGTGCGGCCGCCTACTGGCCATCCTGGCGGCGGTACAAAAACGCGCTATCCCCGGGGTCGATACCGGCGTCGTCCAACGCTACTACACGGCAGCCAGCACCACTCCCGCGCTCGTCCTCGGGCGTCTGACTTCCACTTCCCAGCACCACCTCAACAAACTCGATGGCGGCCTAGCCCACTGGTTCGAGGACCAGATCGCGGCCGTCTGGAGTCGCATCAAGGATGCCATTCCGGCCACGCTTTCCTTGGAAGACCAGAGCCTTTTCGCTCTCGGCTACTACCAGCAGATGGCCCATTTACGAACTCGCAAAGCTGATAAGAACGAAGAGAATACTAACACCTGAGGAGACATACAATGTCCAGAGTAATCAAAAACCGTTATGAGTTCATGTTCCTTTTCGATTGTGAGAACGGCAACCCGAACGGTGACCCCGATGCTGGAAACGCCCCGCGTATCGATCCCGAAGACCTCCATGGGCTGGTCAGCGATGTCGCTATCAAGCGCCGCATCCGGAACTACGTCCAGATCGCCCGAGGGAACACTTCGCCCAACGCCATCTTCATTGAACACGCCACCAACCTGAATAGGCCAATCACGGTTGCTCACGAGCAAAGCGAGGGCGGCCTGACTACTGAGGGTAAGAGCGCGAACAAGGAAAAGACCTACCTGGCACGCACCTACATGTGTGACAACTTCTTCGACGTGCGCACTTTTGGTGCCGTTATGTCCACTGGTCCCAATGCCGGTCAGGTACGAGGTCCTGTTCAGATTGCTTTCTCTCGGTCTGTCGACCCTATTCTGCCCCTCGACATGTCCATTACGAGAATGGCAGTGGCCGATACACCCAAGGGTATCAAGACCTCTGGCGATTATGAGAGGTGGGAGGCTGAGCAGCCCGAGGACAAACTGCGAACTATGGGCCGCAAACAGCTTATCCCCTACGGGCTCTATGTTGGCAAAGGTTTCGTCTCCGCCCACCTTGCCGGGCTGACCGGGTTCACCGAAGACGATCTCAAGCTCCTCTGGGAAGCCCTACTGAACATGTATGAACATGACCGTTCCTCCAGCAAAGGTCTGATGACTGTTCAGCGCCCCCTGTACGTCTTTAAACACGTAGGGAACGACTCCGACCCCTCCCAGCGTGAGCGCCAGGCCATCCTCGGCTGTGCCCCGGCACATAAGTTATTCGACCTTGTGCAGGTTAAACGCAAGGAAGGTGTCGACGTGCCGCGGCGCTTCGACCATTACGAAATTAGCGTCAGCGAATCGAGTCTGCCGGCGGGTGTGGAGTTGCTGAAAATCAACCAATGACGTACCCAGAGGATGAACTGCTTCCCCTGGCCGGCCTTCAGCATCTGGCCTTTTGCCCCCGACAGTGGGGGCTCATGTACCTCGAAGGCATCTGGCAGGACAATCGTCTAACGGCTCAGGGTAGCGTACTTCACGAAACGGTCGATAATCCCGGCCTGATCTGGAAGGGATCGATCCTGACCGCGCGAGCGGTCAGGATCAGATCCTTTACACTCGGCGTCACTGGAATCGCTGATATCATCGAATTCCACACTTGTCTGCCTGAGCTTCCTGAGTGCACCCCATCGTCCCAAGTCTCCCTCGAAGGCTTCGCCGACCTGTTCTATGCCTTTCCCGTGGAGTATAAGCGAGGCCGTCCGAAGATCGACAACTGGGACCGCATCCAGCTCTGCGCCCAAGCAATCTGTCTCGAAGAGATGCTCGGCTGCGCTATCGGCAACGGCGCCATCTTCTACGGTCAGCCGCGACGACGCGAAAGTGTCACCTTCCACGCTGACCTGCGAGAGCAAACCCGCCAGACCGCCCGCCGAATGCACGAACTGTGGGGTCAGCGTATCACTCCGAGAGCGTTCTTCGAGCCGAAATGCAGAAGCTGCTCCATTCTCGATTGGTGCCTCCCTCCTCGCAGAACTAAGCAGAGCAAAGTCGATGACTACCTCGACCGGTATCTGAATATTGACGACTGAGAGTATACACCATGAAGCGCATTCTCAATACGCTCTATGTCACAACCGATCACTCCTATCTGTCTCGCAGAGGTGAAGGAATCCTAGTACGCATCAAGGAAGAGACCAAGCTCCACGTCCCCGTACATACCCTTGAGAGTATAGTCTGTTTCGGTCATGTCTTGTGCAGTCCCGGCATCCTCGGACTGTGTGCGGAACGCGGGGTGACGGTCAGTTTTCTCAGTATGAATGGGCGCTTTCTTGCTCGTGTAGAGGGACCTGTTTCCGGCAACGTCCTGCTTCGACGAAGGCAATACCGTCTCTCAGATGCAGACCCTGCCCGCATCGCGCGCCAAGTCGTTCTTGCCAAACTTGTCAATAGCCGCGCCGTGCTCCTTCGCACCGCCCGCGACCGCGCCGACGCCCCCGGCGTCAAACCACTGCGGGCCGCTGCCCTCAGCATGAAGCGGATGCTCAGGCAATTGGCTAGCACCGCCGATAGTCACACCATACGGGGAATTGAGGGGCAGGCGGCTCATGCATATTTCTCTGTGTTCAACCATCTTATCAGCACCCCGCAAGATGACTTTGTCTTTCGTTTCCGAAGCCGACGCCCTCCGCTCGACCGCGTCAATGCCCTGCTCTCATTCCTTTATACGTTGCTCGTACACGACGTTCGCTCGGCTCTCGAGACCGTCGGCCTTGACCCGGCTGTCGGTTTCCTCCATACCGATCGACCGGGACGCCCAAGCCTGGCCCTTGACCTGATGGAAGAACTTCGAGCCTATCTGGCTGATCGCCTGGTCCTGTCTATGATTAACCGCAGACAACTTGGACCACAGCACTTCGAGTCTGCTCCCGGAGGTGCCCATAGAATGACCGATAAAGGAAGAAAGATCGTGTTGACCACATGGCAGAAACGAAAACAGGATACGATCTCGCATCCGTTCATTGGGGAGAAGATCCACATTGGTCTGCTCCCTTTCGTACAGGCGCTACTCCTCGCCAGGCACTTGCGAGGAGATATAGATGCGTATCCACCGTTCCTGTTCAAATAGTCGGATGATCATATAGACGGAGCAACAGTATCAATGATGATCTTGATCACGTACGACGTACGCACCGAGTCAGAGACTGGCCAACGCCGTTTGCGGCGCGTTGCCAAGGCCTGCGAGGACTTTGGCCAACGGGTGCAGAACAGTGTCTTCGAATGCCTGTTGGAACCCGCGCAATTCGAGCATCTAAAAAAGCGACTGCTCGATGAAATCGATGATGAGCAGGACAGTCTACGCTTCTACTTCCTGGGAAAAAACTGGAAACGTCGAGTTGAACATATAGGAGCCAAGGACTCTTACGACCCCGAAGGCCCGCTTATTGTTTAGCAATTGTGAGCATGCGCGAACCGGAAGCACGGCGCGCCCGCGCCAAGGCTTCGCGACTCCGTTACGGCTATGGTAGGCAACTGGTTAGGAACTCACTCGCGACTTTGAGTTAAGAGTTGTTGCATTCGCGTCAGGGGTTCGCGATATTGCGTATCTAACACTGCGGCGTTCATGGAGTTGCACACACGGTGTCGCCCCCCACGCGGGGGCGTGGATTGAAACCTCAAGCTCGCGCATCGCGGTGACGATCCGATTGTCGTCGCCCCCCACGCGGGGGCGTGGATTGAAACCAGTCAGGTTTGATCATCCGTGCTCGTGCCACAAGTCGCCCCCCACGCGGGGGCGTGGATTGAAACCCGGTTTCGAGTCTGTCTAGTGCGCATAAGGCACTAGTCGCCCCCCACGCGGGGGCGTGGATTGAAACTCTGTCTCTGTCTTCATCTTCATCCTTTCTGTGTGTCGCCCCCCACGCGGGGGCGTGGATTGAAACACCGAATATCGCATACAGAACCTTGGGCGATTCTGTCGCCCCCCACGCGGGGGCGTGGATTGAAACCATGTCTACCGGCCCAAGTAGGGTAAAGGTCGGGGTCGCCCCCCACGCGGGGGCGTGGATTGAAACTTAGTGGTGTTTCGCGCGGTTCATGTGGTCATCATGTCGCCCCCCACGCGGGGGCGTGGATTGAAACACCGAACACGGGAAGTACTCCAACTCGCACTTCACGTCGCCCCCCACGCGGGGGCGTGGATTGAAACTCGCAATAGCACTCATCGCCGTGGTAGGATATATGTCGCCCCCCACGCGGGGGCGTGGATTGAAACTCGATGTGGCTGAGCAGAGTCTTGCGACTATCCGTCGCCCCCCACGCGGGGGCGTGGATTGAAACTCTCGGATTGCATCGCACGCAACCCTCGTCGAATGTCGCCCCCCACGCGGGGGCGTGGATTGAAACCGAGATATGGGTGCATACTGTTTCCTTTGTGATTTGTCGCCCCCCACGCGGGGGCGTGGATTGAAACGATGAGGTTGTGAAAAATTTCACTAAGTCCAGGATGTCGCCCCCCACGCGGGGGCGTGGATTGAAACGGGACAGTCCGCAGGGTGCCGTCGGCGCGCCACGTCGCCCCCCACGCGGGGGCGTGGATTGAAACTGCGCAGCCGTTAAGCGCCTGGGACGTGATAGCCGGTCGCCCCCCACGCGGGGGCGTGGATTGAAACACAGGGTAGACGATAAATAGTATATAGAGTACAGGTCGCCCCCCACGCGGGGGCGTGGATTGAAACCCGAAACATGTCGGGACAATCGCTGTGACAAGCGAGTCGCCCCCCACGCGGGGGCGTGGATTGAAACTCGATGTGACCGAGCAGAACCTTGCGATTATCCTCGTCGCCCCCCACGCGGGGGCGTGGATTGAAACCTTTGTCCATCTTGTCCTCTCTTCAGTTTTCAAAGTCGCCCCCCACGCGGGGGCGTGGATTGAAACTCTCAGAATATCCCTGAGATGTTCATGTCCATAAGTCGCCCCCCACGCGGGGGCGTGGATTGAAACGCCGATGATGTCGTAATTGCTATTGTCCCGATGTGTCGCCCCCCACGCGGGGGCGTGGATTGAAACCGCCGAGGATATACCCGACTACGGCGATCAGTACGTCGCCCCCCACGCGGGGGCGTGGATTGAAACGATCGGGAATAAAAGTAGTCCGAGTATTTACTTGGGTCGCCCCCCACGCGGGGGCGTGGATTGAAACCACTAAGTCCAGGATTTGGTGGTCTGGAATTGGGTCGCCCCCCACGCGGGGGCGTGGATTGAAACTCAAAGAGTCTCTGTACTCTATATAACATTTATCGGTCGCCCCCCACGCGGGGGCGTGGATTGAAACAATGTGGAAGCCCAGCTCCACAATTCAAACCTGAGTCGCCCCCCACGCGGGGGCGTGGATTGAAACCTTCACCGGCACTTGCGACAATTCCACACCACCAAGTCGCCCCCCACGCGGGGGCGTGGATTGAAACACGAGATGGTCAACACCACGGATTCTGCCCTCTAGTCGCCCCCCACGCGGGGGCGTGGATTGAAACTAAACCAGATGATAGTCACGCCGCCAGCTCACCTGGTCGCCCCCCACGCGGGGGCGTGGATTGAAACTAAACCAGATGATAGTCACGCCGCCAGCTCACCTGGTCGCCCCCCACGCGGGGGCGTGGATTGAAACCTATAGGCGAAGCCATTGAGCGTTTCGATGACCACGTCGCCCCCCACGCGGGGGCGTGGATTGAAACTCTTAAGGACAAAATCCTTAATAGATTGTCTGAGTGTCGCCCCCCACGCGGGGGCGTGGATTGAAACTGTCCACAATTCTCATGCCGGACAGCCTTACAAGCGTCGCCCCCCACGCGGGGGCGTGGATTGAAACTTGGTGGAAGATACCCTCTTCCGCTAACTTGGCATGTCGCCCCCCACGCGGGGGCGTGGATTGAAACACCCGAGCGGCTGACGGTGTGTACAAGTTATGCCCGTCGCCCCCCACGCGGGGGCGTGGATTGAAACACGGCCGAAACGCCTGCCGAGGTCCTGGAACTCGTGTCGCCCCCCACGCGGGGGCGTGGATTGAAACGATCATGCGGTGACGTCTCCTTCGCCTGCCGGGTCGTCGCCCCCCACGCGGGGGCGTGGATTGAAACACCGTACATCCAAGGAGGACTGGATGAGTCTCACGTCGCCCCCCACGCGGGGGCGTGGATTGAAACCCGACGACGACCTCGATAGCCACCTGGGCCACCTCGTCGCCCCCCACGCGGGGGCGTGGATTGAAACTCCGTGTCGATTGTGATGGTGTGAAGACTATGGCGTCGCCCCCCACGCGGGGGCGTGGATTGAAACTCGCAAATGCCGGTGAAGTAAGGGGAAAAATCCGCGTCGCCCCCCACGCGGGGGCGTGGATTGAAACACAATGCCGACATGTCTAGTATATTAGAGACGTAAGGTCGCCCCCCACGCGGGGGCGTGGATTGAAACGAAGCGTAAGACAGAAGCGAGAACCGAAAACACGTCGCCCCCCACGCGGGGGCGTGGATTGAAACATCCGCACGCAAGTTTCCACCGACACCACGGCCGACGTCGCCCCCCACGCGGGGGCGTGGATTGAAACTGGCAACAATCGCTATCGCGATTGTTTGACGGCGCGTCGCCCCCCACGCGGGGGCGTGGATTGAAACGAAAACTGAATCAACAACAAGGCCTAGAGAAACCGGTCGCCCCCCACGCGGGGGCGTGGATTGAAACCTGTAGAACCGCCCCGCCTCAACCCGCCTTGACAACCTGAATATACAGGGTATATTCCAATGGTAAGATGTCTGCGGTCGACCATGGCGGGAACGCCCGGCCGATCGCCGTTCAACGTACAACCAGGCGGCATCTTCAACCAGACAGGGATGTAAGCAGGGGCCTGTTGGGGCATGGGCGAATGCAGTCGTACCCCTATTGGCTCGCGGAATCACCGAGGATCGTGTAATGCGATGTCTGTTCACAGCCATATTCGCGGCCGTGTTGCCGGCTCTATCCCTGTCGACGGTCGGCCAGGACTGCGATTCAGTACCGGGCCATTTCCTCTTCACTGACAGCACCGGTGCAAATTACTCGATAGTCGTCGACTCCGTAGCAGCTTTCTGCTCGGTCGGTACGTGCGATGAAATTGGCGTCTTCGACGGCGATCTGTGTGTCGGGGCGGCGGTGTACGAGGGTGTTTGGCCCCTGATGATCACGGCCTGGGCGGATAACCCCGAGACGCCCGTGGTCGATG
>CAZGMK010000026.1:0-49266 GCA_964526835.1 uncultured Ignavibacteriales bacterium | reverse complement strand
GGAAGGATCTAAACAACGTGAACCGGTCGCTTACACAAAATTCCGGACACACCCACAGCCTCCTTGCTGTGGGAAAGATATATCATCGTGATCAACTACCAAGTGTGTCATTCCTGATCGGAATATCCGTAACTCCCTGATACCAGTTGTAACTTGAATACACCCACTCTCCACGTGACGCCACATCGTAGTGTCTGAGGTACGTCATGCCGTTGTTGATTACTCATCTCATAGCTACCGAGACCACCATAACCCATCGATTGCTCCGGCGCAAGGTCGGAGGTCAGGGCGAGTGAATTCCTTGACGATAGACTCCCACAGCAGAGCTGTGGGCTACCGGCTGGGTGACCCGTTTGCAAGCCAATCTACTCCGAAGAGCACAACCACTGACGCAAAGCTCCCACAGCAGAGCTGTGGGCTACCGGGGTTTTGGGACAGCCTCAGGACGTACACCAGCCACTGGAAGCCCAATCGCCCGGCGGCCGCAGCGTCAAGCAGCCCATGGGGTTTCAGCCGGCCTGACCCTTGCGCTCCTCCAGCTCGATCAAGACTCCATGGGATGTCGCCGGGTGCACGAAGGCGATCCGGCCCCCCTCGGCGCCGATTCGCGGGGTCTCGTCGATCAGCCTGGCGCCCGCCGACTTGAGTTCGTCAAGCCGGGAGTCGATGTCATCAACGTAGATGCAGATGTGGTGTAAACCTTCACCCCTTTTCGCCAGGTACTTCGCGATCGGACTGTCGTCGGAGGTGGGCGCCACCAATTCGATGCGGGCCCCGGCGTAGTCCTCCGACGCGACGCCGAACATGGCGACCCGAACTTTCTGGTCCGGTGCATCGTGATACTGCGGTTCGGCCCCGGTGATCAGCCGGTAAGTCTCGGTGGCCCGGTCCAGATCGGAGACGGCGATCCCGATGTGCGAGATCAGGTGCCTTGCCATGCTAGTAACCCAACTCCTCGATGTCTTCCTCGGCGCGTCGGATCAGTTCCTCGTATTCGAGTTGTCGCTTCATGGTGGACATGTACGGTTTGATCCACTGGCCCTGGTGATAATAGGCCGTCCAGCGCACTTCGGAGGGCATGATAGTGCTGTCTGATCTGAGAATATGGAAAGTGGCGTCGATGGCCGCCGAGTCGCGATCGAAGAACTCGATATACTCGATTGTCACGTGATCGAGGCTGTCAGCGTTGGCGTGCTGGACCTCGCCGTGGATCAGATAGTCATCGAAGGTCTTTTCCTCGCGGAAGTACTGGAACTCATTTTCGTACAGGCCCGATTTGTCGTCGTAACGCAGCCGCTCGATAACCTCCACGACGTTGTTGTATATTTCGCGGGCATCCTGCTCATGCTCGCCGTATTCGCTGAAGTCGTAGGCATCGGCCGGAGTGGTTGCCGGCTCTTCGGCGACGGGGGCCTCGCCCTCGTCGACCCGCTCGCCGCACCCTGTCAGGGCAAGCAGCGGTAGTATCGTGATCAGACCAAAGACCTTCTTCATTGGTTGTCTCCTTATCGTCGTTCACCGGTGATGATGCCACCGCCCGGACTCGGTGTCAACAAGCATCCCTGGTGGTCATTACAACTGCTCGCGATACTCGCCCCAGGCGTCGCGGAAGACATTGGATATCTCGCCGACTGTTGCGTAGCTTTCGACCGCCTCAATGACCGGCGGCACCAGGTTCTCATTGCCCTCGACCGCTCCTTGCAGCCTAGTGATAGCGGTACTAACCCTGTCCGGATCGCGTTCTTCCCTGATCTTCGTGAGTGACGCTATCTGGTTGCGCTCCAGTTCGGGATCGAGCTTGAGGACCTGCGGTATCTCGGCGGCTCTGGCCTGGTACTTATTCACGCCGACGACTATCTGGACCTTCTCTTCGATCCGTTTCTGAGTTTCGTAAGCGGCCCGGGCGATCTCCTTTCGGAACCATGCGGACTCGACACAACGCACCGACCCGCCCATCTGTTCGACCTCGTCCATGATGGCGTTGATCTTCTTCTCCAGTTCCCCGGTAAGGTACTCCACTGCGAAGGAGCCGGCCAGGGGATCGGCTGTTCCGGTGACGCCCGATTCACAGGCAATCAATTGCTGAGTCCGCAAGGCGAGTTCGGCCGACTTTTCGGTTGGTAGTCCCAGGGCCTCATCGAAGGCGTTGGTGTGAAGCGATTGCGTGCCGCCGAGGACCGCCGCCAATGCCTGCATGGCGGTGCGTACGATATTGTTCTCCGGCTGCTGGGCGGTGAGGGTCGAGCCGCCGGTCTGGGTATGGAACCGCAGTAGCATCGCCTTGGGGTTGGTGGCCTTGAAGCGATTCCGTGTAATCTTCGCCCAGATCGTCCGGGCCGCGCGGAACTTGGCAACTTCCTCGAGCAGATCGTTGTGCGAGGCAAAGAAGAACGATAAACGCGGCGCAAAATCATCGATATTCAATCCCGCCTTCAAGGCAGCCTCGCAATAGGCAACGGCGTTCGACAGCGTGAAGGCCACTTCCTGGGCCGCGGTGGAACCCGCTTCGCGAATATGATAACCGGAGATCGATATCGTGTTGTAGCGGGGTAGATGCTCCTTTGCCCAGGCGAAGATGTCGGTGATAATCCGCATCGACGGTGCCGGGGGGTAGATGTAGGTGCCGCGTGCGATGAACTCCTTGAGGATATCATTCTGGATCGTACCGGAGAGCTGTTCGTCGCTGACCCCCTGCTTGCGTCCCACGGCAACATACATCGCCAGAAGCACTATGGCGGTCGAATTGATGGTCATCGACGTGGACACCTTGTCCAGCGGGATACCGTCGAAGAGCGTCTCCATGTCGGCCAGTGAATCGATCGCCACGCCGGTCCGTCCGACCTCGCCTGCGGCCATGGGGTCATCGGAGTCATATCCGATCTGGGTGGCCAGATCAAAGGCGACACTCAGCCCGGTCTGGCCCTTCTCCAGAAGATACTTGAAGCGGTGGTTGGTCTCTGAGGCGGTGCCGAACCCGGCATACTGGCGCATTGTCCAGTGTCGCCCGCGGTACATATCGGGGTACACGCCCCGAGTGAACGGGAACTCACCGGGACGCCCGATCGGGGCCATATCGGCAATATCGTCGGCTTCGAGGACTACCGGCAACTCGATTCCGGAGGTAGTGAAATGTCGCTTGTCATTCATGGCTGCACAACTCCAATAAGGGGTTCAAGCCCGTGGCGGCGCGAACCGAATCGTCGTCGCGGGTCATTTGACCGAAGGTAATGCCATTACTCGAAGGGATCAAGAAGATGCGGGTGTAGTAGTGGTTTCACCTGTTCGCGTCGATCAGCGGCCAACTGATACATGTTCCGTGGGCGCCTTGTTTTCGGGTCGTGGCTCGGGGCGATCCAGGCACCGGAGTTGGTTGAAATAGCCGGTGCAGAACAGGGCCCTGGCCTTGCGGCTGTACTCGCTGGTGAGCTCTGCGAGCGAGTCTGCAAGATTGAACGCCGGATCGTCGGTGCGGCAGAGAGTCTCGGGACCTCCACGCAGGCGCTGGATGTGATAGTAGTCCCCCTCGATGTACCCGAGCTTGTACCACTCGGAGAAGGTTGCGAAGTCGGTCACGGGGCGGATGGTATCGAGGAGGTCGTGGCCGAACGAATAGTCGTCGTAGTCCAGCCGTACCAGTCCCATGACAGTCGCCGGGAAATCCAGCTGGCTGCCGAGGCGATCCAGGCGCTGCGGGGTCAGGCGATCCTCGGAGTCCAGGATAAGCAGCGGAATCTGGTACTGGGTCAGTTCGAGGTCGTGCACCGCCCGGTAGGGGTAGCCATTGTCGGCCGTGATGAATATGAACGTATTCTCCAGCCCGGGCAGGAGGCTGTCGATGAAACGTCCGAGCGCCCAGTCGGAGTACTTGAAAGCGTTGAACTGCTCGGATTTGTCGATGCTGTCCGGGATGCGCTCGAAATCCACGGGCGGAATCAGCCATGGACCGTGGTTCGAAGTGGTTACAATGAACCCGAACCAGGGGTTGGGTGTGGCCAGCAGTTCCGATGCCGCGCGGTCGAACAAAACATGGTCCGGAACTCCCCACATACCCAGCTTCACCTTGTCGTCAAAATCAAGATCGCTAATCACTCGGTTGATGCCGTTGGCCTTGACAAACCCCTGGAAGTTGTCGAAGTGGGGATCGTGAGTGGTGAAGGCTATCGTCTCGTAGCCTTGGTCGCGCAGTATCTCGGGCAAGGCATAGAAACGGGCCATGCCGGGCAATTGCTTCATTATCAGCTCGGTGAACTGGTGCGGGCAACCGGTCAGGCAGGAGAATACTCCGCAGTAGGTGTGCATGCCGGTCGAATAGAAATTGGTGAACAAGAGGCCGTGCTCGGCCAGGGAATCGAAGCGCGGAGAAAGATCAAAGGGGTAGCGATTGTCCAGGGCGCCTATCTTGGTCGAGCCGAACGATTCCATCATTATGACCAGGATATTCGGCGGGGCGGGGTTCTGCTGACCGAAGCGCACGGGACGGAAGACGCGCCCGCCTCTCTGATCGGCGAGGCTGTCGGGGATTCCGAGCAGTTGACGGGTAAGAGCCTCGTCGTCATCGGAGCTCAGCCGTGCAAACAGCTCGGCTTGTTGCTGCTTGTCGCGGGCATCGTATACGGCGTCACGCCAGAAAGTGAAGGCCGGATTCAGCGCTGCCTGATTGGGCAAGTCGTACTGGCTGAAATAGGCGACGCCGGATCGTATCGGGGACATGTCGGCCAACCGCCCACGGCCTGCCAGGAACAGCAAAGCTAGCAGTACCGGCGCCCAAACCAGGTTGGACCACACCCGGCTGGGACCGCGATCGACCAGCCAGGCCCTCGAGAGTCGGTGGGCGATCCAGATAAATCCCGCAGTGATCACAGCCCACAATAGCAGCCACCGGACCACGGGATAGGTATCCCAGACCAGCGTAGCCATCATACCGGGCGTGTCGCTCCAGGTCAGCGCCATGCCGTTCAGGCGCTGATGGAAGAAAGCGAAGAACTCGAGGTCCGCCGTGTGGGCCAGAAAGACAAGCGCCACGCTCGTGTACAGCACGCCCAGCAGGAGCCAGCGCGTCAGCCGGCGCCGAGACAACTCAAGACCGGGAATAACCGAGAGGACAAGAAGCGCCGACAGCACATAGGCGATAATGACAAGATCGAACCTCGCCCCGACCACGAAGCTCTGCAGCAGGGTCGGGATCGGGGCCTCCGAGGAACTGCCGTAGTTGAAGACGACAAAAATCAGTCGCCAGGCCGCGGCAAACAGAAGCCACACCACACCAACCAGGAAGAAGAAGACAGCTTCTCTGGAGAGCCAGACCAACTTGTGATTCATAATATCCAATCCTCAGCAATTGCCGGGACCAAGGACATCAAAGGGAAGTCGCTTGTCAAGGTTAGACGGACTCGGATGCCGGGATTCTGATGAGGGGACAGAGCCGCCACGGACACAAGCCCCGCGGCTACGTGAGAAAGGTTGTTTTGCCGCGCAACGGGCGACAGGCCTTGCATCGCCCAACCACAAGCAGCGGAGCCGGTTAAGCGTTGATCAGGGGTTCTCTCAACAAGCCTCAGAGGCATCTGCAGAGATCACCCTGTCGACTGTCACATCACAGTCAGGATTTCTCTTTGACTGTCTCCAGGAGGCGGCGGATGATCTCCATCGAATCAACCCCGTCGGCCTCGGCGTTGAAGGATGTCACGATACGATGGCGCAGCACCGGGTGGGCGGCGAACCGGACATCCTCGACACCTGGAGTCGGGCGGCCATCGAGAATGGCACGGGTCTTGGCGGCGAGAATCAGGTACTGGGAGGCGCGCGGGCCGGCGCCCCAGTTGACCCAGTTCTTGACGAAATCCGGCGCAGACTGGTCATGCGGTCGAGTGGCGCGGACCAAATCGACCGCGTACTGGATTACGTGATCGCTCACCGGGACCTTGCGCACCAGCTTCTGGAAGTTGATTATATCTACGGGCCCCAGCTTCTTTTCGAGGCGGTAGTCCAGCACCGCCGTGGTGGATTTGACTATCTCGCGCTCGTCGGAGTCGGAGGGATAATCGACGAGAACATTGAACATGAAGCGGTCGAGCTGGGCCTCCGGCAGCGGGTAAGTGCCTTCCTGCTCGATCGGGTTCTGCGTCGCCAGAACGAAGAACGGCTCTTCAAGAGTGTAGGTCTGGCCGGCCGCAGTGACCTCGTGCTCCTGCATGGCCTGCAGCAGGGCGGCCTGGGTCTTGGGCGGGGTGCGGTTGATCTCGTCGGCCAGAATGATATTGGCGAAGACCGGTCCTTTCACGAAACGAAAAGCCCGGCGGCCCGCCTCTGACTCTTCGATAATCTCGGTTCCGGTGATATCGGAGGGCATGAGATCGGGCGTGAACTGGATGCGGTTGAACTTCAGATCCAGAACCCGAGCCAGAGTAGAAATGAGCAGAGTCTTGGCCAGACCGGGGACACCCACCAGCAGACAGTGCCCGGACGACAGCAGCGAGATCAGAAGCTGATCGATCACGTCGTGCTGACCAATGATTACCTTGCCGATCTCGGCCTTGATAGCCTGGTTGGCTTGATTCAGTTTTTCGGCGGCCTGAATATCAGTGGATGATTCGGTAGCGGACATCTGGGAAAAACCTCCGGGGGTCTATCGGGTTAGCAGGGCCTGTTCGAACATAATGGTTATACAACGATGGCCGTCGGAGCAAGCAGATTTGCAGCACCTGTGGGCTGGTTGAGGACAGTGAGAACTGACAGTGTCTAAATCAGCGTAAACAGGGGCCAAGGCAGAGACCGGTGTGGCAGCGGTAATGTAATACTTGATTAGCTTTGGTCTAACTGTTTTTCTCAGCGCAACTTATGCGCTCTCACCGAATGTGGATAAACTAACCCTCAGGGTGTACGCTTCAAATCTTATAGTACTGTTGTTCATTTGGTTAGCAGCTTATCCACAAAATACTGGAGCTGTCCACAAGGGTCCTGGAGGGGCGTATCTTACTCCTTCTTGTCCTTGCCCGCCTCTGCCTTCGTCGTCGGCTTTCCTTCCTTGAGGAAATCGAGATTGGGGCCCAGGTCCTTCATGTTGCAGGCTCCGCAGAATACCGCGCCCTCCTCGATTACGAGCGACTTTGTGCGCAGGTCGCCCTGCATCTCGCAATTGGCCTGCAATTCGACTTTTTCGGAGGCTTGGATATTCCCCGTTAGTTTTCCGGCTACAATGGCTGTGTCGGCTTCGATCTCGGCTTCGACCTTGCCGGAAGCCCCTATCGTGACAGTGTCCGAACAGATTATCTTGCCGTTGATACCCCCATCCACCCGCAACGCCCCTTTGACATCAAGGGTACCGGTGATGTTGGTGTCGCGCCCGATGATCGTATTCATCAGGCCGCCGTTTTCGTGTTCGTTATTCTTCCTCATAGCGCAATGTCTTCAAAGGGTCTATGGGTTTACCGTTTACTCTGACTTCATAATGCAAGTGCGGCGCGGTTGAGACTCCGGTATTGCCGGAGAGAGCAACCCGTGAACCGGCCATGACCTGCTGATCGACTTCGACCAGCAGGGTGTCGTTGTGGCCATAGACTGTCTGGAGGCTGTCGTTGTGACTGATCACCAATAGGTGGCCGTAGACTGAATCAAAGACCGCCGAGACAACCTTACCGGCGGCTGTCGCAAGGACAGGAGTCCCCACGCCGCAGGCGATATCGACTCCGGGATGGTAGCGATTCGGATCATCGACCTCGAAATCCTGGGTGATAAATCCCTGGATCGGCAGTCCCGTCGGGATGCTGAGACCGGCGCCGAAGGGACGATTGATTGTGGCTCCGGAGCTCTTGTCGAAGTGGGCGAAGATAGTGGAGTCACTGGGGATCTCCGGGAATTCATAATCGATTCCGGCCAGTTCAGTGAGGCGTCGAACCATCTCGCGGGTCTGGTTGAGATTCTCTTCGAGTAGTTTCACTTTGTACTGGTAGAGTTTCAGTCGTTCATTTTCTTCTGCCAATGTATCGGCGCGTGCGGCTTGCTTCAACACCTCGCCCCAGAAAATGACAAACACGACTACGAGCAGAACAAACCCTGCGACAGCACCGGCGATCAGTTTGAGCAGCCAGTATCGCATGCGGATGCTTTTCTGCGATGCGGTCCCGTCGGGGACAAGCATGAGCGTGACGTACTGTGGTTTCCTGGCAGCCATAGTTCTCAGTTGGAGTCGGCCGACACCATGAAGCCGCGGGTTCTCGGTTCAGGTGAGGATACTGTCACACGTGAAACACATTTCATGATCGCATAGTGTTGAACAGATCCAGAAGACGATCCAGATCATCGTCGTTGTAGTACTCTATTTCAATCCGGCCTCGCTTGAGACCCGGAACTATTTTCACCGATGTCCCCAGCAGTTGTTTCAGGCGAGACTCAGCCTCGGCCAGAGCTGGGAGCTTCCTCTTCGGAATTAGTTTGCGCCCGCGTGAGCGACCGGCTCGTCGCTCGGTCTCGCGCACCGAAAGCGAGTCGTCGATGATCCGGTCGGCCAGCCTCAGGCGCTCATCCTCGGAATCGAGCGCCAGGATCGCCCGGGCGTGGCCCTCGGTGATCTTCCCCTGCCTGATATACTGTTTTACTTTCTCCGGCAGGCCCAGAAGGCGCAGCGAGTTGGTAACTGAAGTCCGGCTCTTGCCCACCCGTTGGGCGAGTTGGCCTTGGGTCAGGCCACACTTCTCGATCAGGGTGCGATAGGCGTCGGCAGTCTCCAGCGGATTGAGATCCTCACGTTGCAGATTCTCGACCAGGGCCAGTTCCAGCATGGCTGAATCGTCGACCTCCTCCATGACTATGACCGGAATCTGTTCGAGTCCGGCAAGACGCGCCGCGCGGAACCGCCGCTCGCCGGCGATAATGGTGAAGTCGGAGCCATCCTTGCGAATAACCAGGGGCTGCATCAGCCCGTTCCGCTTGAGCGATTCGGCCAGCTCCTCAAGAGATTCCTGGTCGAAATCACGGCGCGGCTGATAGGGATTTGGTTTCAGCCGGTCCAGCGGCATAGTGCGAAGCTGGTGATTGTCATCGCGGTCCGTGTCATCAGAGGGGATCAGCGCCCCCAACCCTTTACCAAGTACTATCTTACTCATGATGCCATGGCTTTCATTTCGGCCCGCTCGCCCAGCAGTTCGCGGGTCAGGGCCATGTAGTTTTCAGCGCCGGTCGACAGGATGTCGTAGAGAATAATTGGTTTCCCGAATGACGGCGCCTCCGACAGGCGGACATTGCGATTGATCACCGTCTGAAATACCCTGTCCTCGAAATGCTTGCGGACCTCTTCGCTGACCTGACGCGACAAGTTCAGGCGGCCGTCGAACATGGTCAGCAGGACCCCGTCGACCTCAAGGCGCGGGTTGAGGTGTGAGCGAACCAGCTTGACTGTGTTCATAAGCTGACCAAGTCCCTCGAGAGCGTAGTATTCACACTGAATGGGAATTATCATCGAGTCGGCGGCGGTCAGCGTGTTGATGGTCAGCAGGCCGAGTGACGGCGGGCAGTCGATGATTATGAATTCGTATTCGTCTCTCACCGAGGACAGCGCCTCGCGCAGACGCAGCTCCCGGGAGAACATGCTGACCAGCTCGACTTCGGCTCCGACCAGTTCGATCGACGAGGGGATGACATTGAGGTAGCCGAGTTCGGTTCCGACGATGGCCTGACGGGCGGTCCTGTCACCAACCAAGACATTATAGATCGATGTCTCTATGTTCGCCTTATCGAGGCCGACGCCGCTGGTGGTGTTGGCCTGCGGGTCCATATCGACCAAGAGCGTCTTCTTCTCGGCGGCGGCCAGGCAGGAGCTGAGGTTGACGGCGGTGGTCGTTTTCCCGACTCCCCCCTTCTGATTGACAATGGCTATTACCTTGCCCATTAACACTCCTTGTTAAAAGCTCGTATCCGTTCTGCGGTCCATACTATCAGAAAGATGTTTCACGTGCAACAACAAATGATGCAAGTGACGAGTTTATTTGCAGGAGAATACCGTGATGGTGCGGTCAGGGTCTTGACTGTCAAGCCGATAGGCGAATTGCCGACTATCGAGCAAATCAGGTGTTGAATCAGAATCGACCCGGTCCCAGTAAAGCAACACTCCCCCCGATGAGAGCAGGGGTTGAATTGCACCCATAAGCTTCGGCGTCAGCTTGACGGCCCTGAGGGTGATCAGGTCGAAAGCCCCCGTAATCGAGGCCTGTTCGATCGACTCGGCGATGATATCAACTCGAAGTCCCAGGTTGATGCAGATCCTTCTGAGGGCGGCGGCCTTCTTCTGACGGCGCTCGCACAGCACCGGGCGGCTGTCCCCGGTCAGACCCATCCGTCCGGAAAGCAATAGCGGAACAGCCGGCAGCCCTCCGCCCGAGCCAATGTCCAGATAGCTCGATACTGCGGATCCGTCGATGATCTCCAAGGGTAGCAACGATTCGGCCAGAAGACGCATCATCCCACCGCGGCCGGTTTCACGTGAAACAAGGTTGACCCTCTGATTCTCCGCGCCCAGGAACATCAGGTAGCTGGCGAGTCGGCCGCGCGGATCATGGCGCTCAATCAACTCCTCGCTCCTGAATCTGAGTACCGCCGGATCGGCGCTCATGGCAGCTCCACCCCATGCCTCTTCAGGTGAACCGACAAGACCGCGATGTCACCCGGGGTCACTCCCTCCAGGCGTCCCGCCTGGCCGAGCGAGCGCGGACGGAATCGGATCAGCCGCTGGCGCGCTTCAGTCTTGAGGCCACCGAGTAGCTCATAACGGAAGTCCTCGGGGATCGGTACCGCCTCAAGGCGTTTGAACCGATCCACCTCGCGCTGTTGCTTATCGAGATATCCCTGGTAACGAATACGTATGGCGGCCCGGCGGATGACTTCGGGGCTGTCGCCGAAGCGGCCGTCGAAACGAGTCACCAGCTCGGCTGCTTGCTCAATGCTGATGTTAGGCTGGCGGATCAGGTTGGCGAGGGTGGTATAATCAGCCTTCTCAAAACGATCACCAAGAGCCCCGAGTTGGTCGACGGCGATCACTATCTTCTCGAAAGCCTGCGCGGCCATATCGGTCTTTCGCCGGATCATATTGAAGTCATCCAGCTCGATCGAATCGACCAGGCCGTAGCGGCGGGCGTACTTCGCAAGCCGATCGCGGGCGTTGTCCTCACGCAGGGCCAGGCGATACTCGGCCCTGGATGTAAACATCCGGTATGGCTCGCTTATCGATCGCGTGCACAGATCATCTGTCATGACGCCGATATAGGCCTCCGAACGATCAATTATAAGCGGTTCTTCTCCAGCGAGATAGAGCGAGGCGTTGATCCCGGCTATCAGCCCTTGACCGGCTGCCTCTTCGTAGCCGGAGGTGCCGTTGATCTGACCGGCCAGGAACAGCCCACGCAGCAGCTTGGTCTCCAGGGATGGCCGAATCTGGTACGGCGGGCAGTAATCGTATTCGATGGCATATCCCGGCTGGGTCATTTCCGCCCTCTCCAGACCGACAATGGTCCGAATCGCCTGACGCTGAATTTCTTCGGGCAGGGCGGTCGAGAACCCATTCGGGTAGACTTCATTGGTACCGTTTCCCTCGGGCTCGAGGAACACCTGGTGCCGCTCCTTGTCGGCGAAGCGATGGTACTTGTCCTCAATCGAAGGACAGTAGCGCGGTCCGGTAGACTGAATCTGTCCCGAAAAGATCGGCGACAGGTGCGAGTGTCGGGTTATGAGCTCGCGGGTCTCCGCGCTGGTGTATGTCAGGTGGCAGGGTGTCTGTTCGAACCGCCGAGGGGTGCTGCGATGGGAGAACCACGGCGGTGGCTCCTCGCCCGGCTGCACCTGGCATTTCGAATAATCGATAGTCGACCCGTCTACCCGCGGCGGTGTTCCGGTCTTCAGTCGGCCTACCTCGAAGCCCAACTGCCGCAAGGAGTCAGAGAGCTTCACGGCGGCCGGCTCGTCCCGGCGTCCAGCTGGGATCCGCCTCGGCCCAATATGTATCAGGCCGTCGAGGAAGGTGCCGGAACAGAGGACCAGCGCCGAAGCGGAAATCTCGTGTCCGTCCTCGGTGACGAGCCCGGCGGCCCGATTCCGGTCGGTTACGATGACTCCGGCGGTGCCTTCGATGATCTCAAGTCCGGACTGCGACTGGACAAATCCGCTGACGAATCGCGTGTAGGCGCGTCGATCAGCCTGAGCCCGGGTCGACCAGACCGCTGGTCCCCTCGACAGATTCAGGCGACGGAACTGTATGCCGGTGGCGTCGATAGCTTCACCCATGAGGCCGCCCAGGGCATCAACCTCTTTGACTATATGCGACTTGCCGATTCCGCCGATCGCCGGATTGCAGGACATGAGGGCCAGTCTGGACCGGTCCATGGTCACCAATCCTACGTGACTGCCCATCCGCACCGCCGCCAGGGCCGCCTCGATGCCAGCGTGGCCACCCCCAATCACCAGTATGTCAAAATCACGTTGCATTCGCCTCGGACCGCCATTTGCAGCGTTTCACGTGAAACCGCCTTCTACTTGCCGATGCAGAAGCGGCTGAAGATATCGTCCAGCACTTCTTCATTATATATCCGACCAGTGATTTCGTCCAGGGCCTTGACCGCTGAATTCACTTCGAAGGCCGGCAACTCCGTCGCTTCACTGCCTTCCAACAATCGGCTGGCCCGGTCAAGAGCATCATGGGCCGCACGAAGGCACTGGACATGTCTGGCTGACGTGACCATTATCCCATCGGTCTGATCCGGCAGATACCTTCCTATCTCGTGCCTGATAGCTTCTCGAAGTTCGCCCAATCCCTCGGCGGTCTTGCATGATAACATCAAGACATCATAGGCCTCGCCGGTGTAGGCCTCTACCCGCCTGCCCTCCACCGTGTCTATCTTGTTGCCTACCACTATTATGGGCTTGCCGGATGACAGTTCTTGTCCGGCCGCGATATCTTCCGGAAAGCTCCCGCCCGAAAGGTCGGCCATCCAGATAATCAGATGAGAGCGGTGAAGAACCTCTCTGGCTGCCTCCTGTCCGGCTCGCTCGATTTCCTCTTCTGTCTCCCGAATCCCCGCGGTATCGGTCAGCTCCACCGCAAATCCGTCCAAATCGATCCACTCGCTGATGTAGTCCCGAGTCGTGCCGGGGGTAGCGGTTACAAGTGCCCGCTCCCTTCGGAGCAGCAAGTTCAACAGCGAGGACTTTCCGGCATTGGGCGGACCCGCAATGGCGATGCGGAATCCATCTCGCACCAAACGTCCCGCCTCATAGGAATCGATCAGGGCCCTGATTGACTCTGTGGCCCTCTGGATTAAACCACTCAGCTCTCCGGATTCAATCGTGCCGACATCCTCTTCCGGGAAATCAATAGCAGCCTCTAGTTCGCCGGCAACCCGGAGCATGCTACTCCTCAGACGTGCTACGAGAGTCGCGTAGTTACCGCTACGATGTTGTTGTGCCGCTAGATACGATTCGTCAGTGCGGGCTGCAATGATATCCGCCACCGCCTCGGCTCGAGTCAGATCAACACGGCCGTTAAGGAATCGCAGCTTTGTGAACTCTCCTGGTCCGGCCGCGTGTGCTCCCGATTCAATGAGTGTCCGCAGGATTAGGTGCGGCGCCTGATATCCGCCATGACAGAATACCTCGACTTGCTCCTCGCCTGTGTATGAGCGTCCCTGTGGCATGTAGACCGCTGTTATCTCGTCGATCAACTTCCCGGAAGCGTCGTAGAAGTGACCATGTCTGAGAACCCAAGGCTGGAGGGACGTGGTGGCATGCCGGTGCTGCGTGCTCCGGAAGTGTCGCGCCGCTATATCAATTGCTCGGGGCCCAGCCAGGCGCACCGCCGCTATGCCACCTCGGCCCGGTGGCGTGATAATGGCGACAATAGTTCGGTCGCCCAGGGCCGTGGCGGTGCTTCGGCGTGGCATGGCATCTCATCAGACGGTCTTGACCTGTGGATTCTTGCTTTTGTCTCGTTTGAAGAGAACCCAGTCAAGAAGCGAGAATACAGAGAAACAGGTCCAGTAGAGGACCAGTCCGGCCGGAAAACGGTAGAAGATGAACCCGAATACGAGTGGCATCAGGTACATCATCATTTTGTTCTGACCGGTCGACGGCATGGTCAGCGATTGGGATACAAACTGCATCGCCACCATCAGGACCACCAGAAGAATATATGGATCCGTGAGCCCGGATGCTCCGCGGGAGAGATCATTGATGAACCAAAAGAAAGGAGCATCGCGAAGCAGGATAGTGGACTGAAACACTGAGAACAAGGCCACAAAAAGTGGCATTTGTGGCAGAATGGGAAGACAGCCGGACATGGGATTGACTCCGGAGCTCTTGTACAGCTTCATGGTCTCGGCATTGAGCTTCTGGGGGTCTTTCTTGTAGCGCTTGCGCAGTTCCTCAATCTGGGGCTGGAGTTCGCGCATGGCCTGCATCGACTTGAACGACTTCATCGATAGCGGCAAAGTGATGATCTTGATTATCAGGGCGAACAGGATAATGACCAGGCCGTAGTTGGGAACAAAATCGTAAAGACGCGGCATCAGCCAGATAATCCCCAGCGCGAAGGGTTTTATGAGCCAGCCGATAACCGGCATGGTTCCGATGTCGAGCATGTCCTCCAATTTGACGTCGTAGCTGTCCATCAGGTCGTAATCGAGCGGACCGACGAAGACCTCAAAGCTGTCCTGAACAGCGTCGACCGCCGCAAACGGCATCTCCATGTGGACACTGATCCGGCGCTCCTCGACGGTGCCGTCCTGCCAGGGTATCTTCTCTTTGACGCCCCGCGCCATCACTCCTTCAGCGGGTCGACTGCGGGGAATCATGACCGCCGCGAAGTACTTCTGACGCACCCCGGCCCATTTTGTGTAGCCGCTCAGGGATTGGTCAAGAACATTATTGTCGAAGTCATCCAGGCTCTCGCGGGAGTCGCCCAGCATGGCCACCGCCCGCATTTCGTCGTAGTCCATGTCGGCGTTTGGCTCGGTGACGCCCAGCGGGCTCCCCCAGACCAGATGATATCGTCGCTCCAGCCCCATGGCGCCCGGGTTCTCGACGGTGAGAACCAAATCAAAGTGATATTCCTCAGGGTAGAAGGTCAGACGCCGAACGATTCGACCGCCGGTAGGGTTATGATAGGTATAATTGAGAGTCAGCGGTGAACTCGTTGCACTGTAGGTCCCCGGCATCCTATCGCACTCGAAAATCAACTCGTTGGTTGAGAAGCTGCCGCCGGCGAATGATGCTTCCGGGGTGGCACCTTCGGCCTCGGGCATCATGTCGATCGGCGTGCCATCGCGTAGCGTGTATTCTTTCAGGATAATCGAGACCGGCCCCGCCCCCCGGCTGCTGACCTTGACCGTGAATTTCGAGGTCTCGACCTCGATTGTATCCGCCGCGCGCTCGATTGTGTCCTGAGGAATCGCACCCGAGGCAGCGCCGAGGGTATCAATCTGCTGTTGTCGGCTGTCCGCTATCGCCGCATCTAATCGATCTGTCTTTTCAGACGTGTCGGCGGCTGGTGCGTCTGTGGTCTGTTCGGTGGCAGGTTTCTGCGGCTGGCCTTCTTCTATGATCCCGAGAAACTGCAGAATCGGGTAATAGAAGATGATTACGATCACCAGTAGGATTACGAGCGGCAGCGTTTTCTTATCCAAGGCTTACTTCCATGTATCTGCTATGTGGTTTGGCGTCCTGTTCGATCTCACACTCATCTATACTTCGGATCTCGTAAGATTATTCGACCGGGTCGTAGCCCCCTTCGTGCCACGGATGGCATCGCAGCACGCGCCTGACTGCCATCTTGCTGCCACGCCATGCTCCGTATCTTGCGAGGGCATCCAGAGCATATTCGGAGCAGGTGGGATAATAGCGACACTGTGCGCCCAGCGCTGCCGCCAGCGGGGAGAGGGTCCAGCGATAGAGATGTATCACTGCCGACAGGAGGCAAACCATCGGCTCCCGTTCAGCGGTCGAGTCGAGCGTTGATGGCCCGGATGGCTTCTTGCATGCCTTGGTTGAACTGCTCAAATGTCAGGTTCCCCGCGTACGGATTAGCCTGAGGGACCAGGATTATGTGTACTGCACCCCTGAGCTTCCTGCGATTCAACCGCAGGGCCTCGCGGAGCAATCGCTTGATGCGGTTGCGTCGCGCCGCGGTACCGAGTTTCCGTCCAACCAGAACGGCATAGCGGAAGTCTTGCTCGGGCTGCCAGATACATACAAAATATTCCCCGGTGATTCGCCGGCCCGTCTGCAGGAGCCTTCGGATCCGGGCCGAGCTTTTCAGCGTCAGCCCGCGGGGAAGTTTATTTCTTTCGCGCAACGTGCGGCGCCAACCGCTTGCGTCCCTTGGCGCGACGTCTGGCCAGGACCTTCTGTCCTGCTTTGGTGCGCATCCGGCGACGAAAGCCGTGGTCGCCCAGCATCTTGCGGTTGGATGGCTGAAATGTCCGTTTCATTTTCTTTCTACCTCAATTAGCAAAGCCGTTTAATATAACCATTACGGGACCCCGGTCAAGCCAAAAGAGGGGCTAAAGCGGCCCGTTCCTGAATCCACTGCTGATATTCTCTCACACGCCGAAACTGCCGACCGGCCGGCGGCTACCCCGTATTCCACAGCTTCGGCGCCCGACCCCTTGGAAGGGTTTCTAACCTATGTGTATCGCGAGACATCCCTGCTGGATCATATCGCGAAAGCCCGAGTCTCACACGCCAATCTATGCTGAAGAGTGCAACCCCTGACGACAAGCTCCCACGGCAGAGCCGTGGGCTACCGGGTCATTGGCCGGGACGAATCGAGGTCTTCGAGAGGCCCTGGGGGTAGGCACGCGGACACACCAAGCCACCTGTCATATCGCCACGCGCGGAACTGTGACCGGCAGAGCCGCCAGTGATCACCCCCCGAGACATGGCGCAGGGAATCCCTACTCGAACTCGATCAGCAAGTCGTTTCGCTCGACCGAGGCGCCCTTCTCGACGGCAACTTTCGATACAGTAGAATCGGCGATCGCCTTGATGATATTCTCCATTTTCATCGCCTCGATCACCACCAACGCCTGACCCTTCCTGACTTCCTGGCCGGGTTCGACTTTGACCTCAAGGACCAGCCCGGGCATCGGCGCCCTGACATCGCGGACAGCTGTACCCGCCGAAGCCATCCCGACAGTCTTGCGGAGCTGGGCGAGATTGTACTCCTCGATCTCAACCGGAATCTCGACCCCGTGCATGAAGACAGTCCGCTGCGCGCTGTAGCCGTCCGAGCGTACGTCCAGCTCATGAGCACGGTTGCTGATCAACAGAATCGAGCGCGATCCGCCAAGATCGTTGGCGGTCACTGTCATGTGTCTGCCACCGAGGGTGACCTCGAATCCGGCCTGGCGGTATTCGACGGTGATATCATACTCGCGATCATCTATCTTTACCATGTAGCGCGGCATTACTTGCTCCCTCCAAACCAGCGGACATTGTCGCGGCGATGGGTTCGCACCCAATTTGACTGGCAGGGTCCGACCTGACCGGTGTCGACCGATGGTTTCCGCTCGCATGACAGCTTGTGGATGGCCGCCGCAATCGCCGCAGCCTCGCATTCGGCATTCGACAAGCGGTGGAACCTACCTTCGGGGTATTCCTCGGCGAGGAAACTGGTGGAGAGGTCGCCCTTGACGAATTTGGCGTTGTCCATGATGACGCGATGAAAGGCGATGGTGGTGGCCACACCCGAAATGCGGAACTCGTCCAGCGCCCGGCGGGTGCGTTCGATGGCCTCGGTGCGGTCGGCCCCCCAAACAACCATCTTGGCAATCATGGGATCGTAGTAAATCGGGATTTCGTTGAAAATGACTACTCCCGAATCGACCCGCACTCCCGGGCCGGAGGGCGCGCGGTAGTTCAACAAACGTCCGGTCGACGGCGAGAACCCTTCCTCGGGATCCTCGGCGTAGATACGACACTCGATGGCATGTCCGTGCATCCGGATGTCTTCCTGCTTGTGGCTCAGCTCGCGGCCTTCAGCCACTGCAATCTGCTCTCGCACCAGATCGATACCGGTAACCATCTCGGTAACCGGATGCTCGACCTGCAGACGGGTGTTGACCTCGAGAAAGTAGAACGACAGGTCCTGCGCCACCATGAATTCGCAGGTACCGGCGCCGACATAGCCGGTCTCCCTGGCGATCCGCACCGCTGCCGCACCCATCTTGTCGCGCAGTTCGGGGGTGACAACCGGGGAGGGCGACTCCTCGATCACCTTCTGGTGGCGACGCTGGATCGAGCACTCTCGTTCGCCCAGGTGGATGGTGTTGCCGTGCTGGTCGCACATGATCTGGATCTCAATGTGTCGAGGCCGCCGCAGATATCGCTCGAGGAACACGCGGCCATCGCCGAAGGCGCTCTTTGCTTCGCTGGCGGCGCGTTGCAGTGATTCCTCGAAGTCGGCCGGGTCGTCGACCACTCGCATGCCCTTGCCCCCGCCCCCGGCGGCGGCCTTGATCAGCACCGGGTAGCCAACCTTCGCCGCCCTGGCCTTGGCTGCATCCAGAGAATCGCCATCGATGGTCGCGCCCGGTACGACCGGCAGCTCAGCTCGGAGAGCGGCGTCGCGGGCCTGCAGTTTGTCGCCCAACAGCGCGATCGTATCGGGCTTCGGGCCGACGAAGATGATGCTCTCGTCGGCACAGCGTTGCGCGAAGGCAGCGTTCTCAGCCAGAAATCCGTAACCGGGATGGATCGCATCGGCGCCGGACTTCTTCGCGGCGTCTATGATGTTATCGTGGACCAGGTAGCTTTCGGATGACGGCGATGGACCCACCGGCCAGGCCTCATCGGCCAGGCGCACATGGTATCCGGCCTGGTCGCACTCGGAATAGACCGCCACGGACTGGATGCCGAGATCGCGGCAGGCGCGGATGACTCTGACTGCGATTTCGCCACGATTGGCTATGAGTAATTTCTTGATCTTCGTTGGCATAGGCTGCTCGTAATCCTACAGCGGAATGTTGCCGTGCTTCTTTGGTGGATTGGTGTCTTTCTTCGTCTCCAGCATCTGGAAAGCCCGAATCAGGCGCGGACGGGTAGTCTTCGGCTCGATGACGTCATCAACATAGCCGCGCGCCGCCGCTGTATACGGGTTGGCGAACATCTCGCGGAACTCGTCGGTCTTCCTCTGGATTTCGGCCTCCGGATCGTCGGCGGCCGCGATGTCCTTCTTGAAAATAATCTCCACCGCCCCCTTGGGACCCATAACCGCGATTTCCGCGGACGGCCAGGCGTAGTTGATGTCGCCGCGGACATGTTTCGAGTTCATGACGTCGTAGGCGCCCCCGTAGGCTTTCCGCGTGATCACGGTCACCTTCGGGACAGTCGCCTCGCAGTAGGCATACAGCAACTTTGCACCGTTGCGGATAATCCCGCGGTGTTCCTGGTCGACCCCCGGAAGGAACCCAGGAACATCTTCGAAAGTGAGAATGGGAATGTTGAAACAATCGCAGAACCGAATGAAGCGGGCCCCCTTGACTGAAGAAGCAATCGAAAGCACTCCCGCCAGCACCGAGGGCTGATTGGCGATGATCCCTATGGATCGCCCGCCAAGGTGAGCGAAGCCGACGACTATCGACTGGGCGTATTCTTCGTGCACTTCGAAGAACGAGCCCTTGTCCACGACATGATTGATGACGTCCTTGATGTCGTACGGGTGGTTGGGGTTGTCCGGGACAATCCTGTTGAGGGCGTCATCTTCGCGGTCCAGCGGGTCGGTGCACTCGGCCCAGGGCGGGTCCTCGCAATTGTTGGAGGGAATATACTCCATCAGGCGCCTGAGCCCGGTTATGGCATCGGCTTCGTTCTCGCAGGCGAAGTGAGCCACGCCCGACTTGGAGGCATGAGTCAGCGCCCCTCCCAGCTCCTCAGACGTGACTTCCTCGTGAGTGACTGTCTTGACCACGTTGGGACCGGTGACGAACATGTACGAAGTGCCCTTGGTCATGAAGATGAAATCGGTGATGGCCGGGCTATAGACAGCTCCGCCGGCACATGGCCCCAACACCAGGGATATCTGCGGCACGACACCCGAGGCGAGGGTGTTGAGCAGGAAGATATCGGCGTAACCGCCCAGCGAGACGACGCCCTCCTGGATACGCGCACCGCCGGAGTCGTTCAGGCCAATCACCGGCGCGCCGACTTTCATGGCCATCTTCATGATCTTGCATATTTTCTCGGCGTGGGCTTCCGACAGCGATCCGCCAAAGACGGTGAAGTCCTGGCTGAAAATGAAGACCTTGCGCCCGCCGATCTTGCCGCAGCCGGTCACGACACCATCGCCGAGCGGCCGGTTCCTTTCCATGCCGAAGTCGTGCGAACGGTGGGTCACGAACATATCGAACTCTTCGAATGAATTAGGGTCAACCAGGAGTTCGATTCGTTCGCGGGCGGTCAGTTTGCCCTTCTTGTGCTGCGCTTCGATTCGCTTCTCGCCGCCGCCCAATTTGGCTTGGGCGCGCAGTTTCTCGAGTTGGTCGAGTTTCTCTTCTAAGGACAACGTGTTACCTCGTGTGGCTTAAGATGTCAGGACCGCGAGGGTCCTGACGTACTTTGCTACTTCTGTGGCTGGTGTACGTCCTCGTGCACCAGCTCTCTTTCTTTCGTCCAAGTCAAAAGCGAGTTGGCAGACGGGGACGTCCGACAACCGCCGGGTCGGCGCATACCGTTGGTCTTTTAGTAATATATACGTGACGTCGAGATTCCCGCTTTCGCGGGAATGACGGGTATAGGCTCTTTCGATTGCCCGACCCGTAGGTGGTGCACCTCTAAGGGTGCGAGACGGGCATATCTGACAAGCGGTCTTCATTGTACTGCCTCCACGACCAGCTTGTCATCCTGCTTCCTTACCCGCCCCATAGGTACCCGGACATCGTGATCGAAGGCCATAATCACATCGTGGTCCACCACTCGCTGAAGGGTCCGTCGCTTGACTTCCATGGTTTCGACCGGGAACAGATCAGTGCCGGGTACATATGGGACCTTCAGATGGGCGGTAGTGCAGAAGATGTCGGCATAGTAGAAGACACTGGTGGTATCCGAGGTAATCTCCAGGCCATAGTGTCCTTCGGTGTGACCGCCGGTGAGAACCGCCTTGATGCCATCGAATAACTCTCCGTCTTCTGTCACCCACTCGACCACGCCGTGATCTTCGAGGGCTCTGAGTCGTTTCGGGATGTAAACCGCGGCGGTGCGTTCATCGGGATTCATCGCATGATCCCATTCGGTCTTGCTTATATAGTACCGGGCATTCGGAAAGCGCGGGACCAGGCACCCTTCCTTATCGCGAGTCACCGCCCCCCCGCAATGATCCGTATGAAGGTGGGTCAGCAGGACATAATCGATGTCATCCGTGGTCAGGCCGAAGCCGGCCAGCCCGTCGACCAATCTCGAGTCGGCCCCGGTGCTGTAGATCTTCATCTCCCGATCGGACAGCGTGTCCCCGAGGCCGACATCGAAAATGAACTTCTTGCCGTGAGCGGACAGCACAAACAGATTGGTGACCATTGGTATCAGGTTGTTCTCGTCGGACGGGATCAGCCGTCGCCAGACGGTCTTGGGGATCACCCCAAACATGGAACCTCCGTCGAGACGGAATTCCCGCTCGACGAAGGTCTGTATTTCGAAGTCGCCGAACTTCATCGGCCGATAACATTGCCCGCGATTACGAGACGCTGGACCTCGGAAGTGCCCTCGTAGATCTCCAGCACGCGCTGGTCGCGGTAGAGTTTCTCGATTATCGAGAACTCGCCGATGTACCCGTAACCGGCGTGGATCTGCATGGCCCGGTCGACGCAGAAGTTGGCGGTCTCGGAGCAGAACAGCTTGGCCTGCGCGGCCTCGAGGCTGTAGCGCTCGCCACGGTCCTGCATCTGGGCGGCCTTGTAGCACAACCCGCGGGCGGCTTCCAGGCGCGTGGCCATGTCGGCGATCATCCACTGGATTGCCTGCAGTTTGGCGATCGGCTGGCCGAAAGCAATGCGCTTCTTGGAGTAGGCCACCGACTCGTCGAGCGCCCGCTGAGCGATCCCGACACCCTGGGCGGCGACACCGATCCTGGCCGAGTCGAGCGTGGTCATGGCATAGCGGAAACCCTTGCCGAACTCGCCCAAGAGGTTCTCTTTCGGAGCCTTGACATTCTTGAGGTGAATGCCGCCGGTCGTCGCCGCGCGCATTCCCATCTTGTTCTTGAGGGTGCGAGCTTCCCAGCCCGGCTGATCGGTTTCCACTACGATCGCGGACAGCTTGGGCTTGTCCTTAACCTTACAGAACACGACGCCGACATCGGCCACATCGCCGTGCATGATGAAGATCTTTTCGCCGTTGATGACAAAGCCGTCGCCGGTCTCCTCGGCCTCAGTTTGCTGGTTGGCCGCATCGGATCCGGCTTCGGGTTCGGTCAAAACAAAGGCCGGGACGATTTCGCCCCTGGCGCATTTTTCGACATACTTCTTCTTGATGTCGTCGGATCCGAAGTGTATCAGCGGATGAGTCGCCAGTTCGCCTACGGCACACAGCAGGCCGATGCCGGCATCATGGTAGCAGAGCTCTTCCACCAGCGTGATGTACTCCAGGTGCGATTTGCCCTTACCCCCGTACTCGGTCGGCATGACATACCCGATGAAGCCGGCCGCGCCGAGCTTCTTGTACATCTCATGCGGGAATTTGCGCGGCTCGGGCATGCGGTCGAGTTCTTCGCTGACCGGGTAGATGTCCTTTTCGGCAAAGGCCTTTACTTCGTCGCGTACCGCCTGTTGTTTCTCGTCGATATTCTTGCCCATGGTTCCTCCGTTCAGTAATGTCCGGGATCCATTCCGTTAGTATGTTGGTCGTGTTATGTTTGTCATGTTCGCTTCTTTCCTTTGCCGAGCGAGAGTCCTTAGCTCTCGCCGACGCCATTGTCGCCGCCCCACCGGCAGGCATTAACGTCACGACTGCGAGGGTCCTGACCTACCATGGTCGCGTGGAGTCCTTCACGCGGTCTTGGCGGCAACCGCTTCCTTAAGGAATCTGATCGCCTCCTCGGTCGGTGCGCCGGGAGTAAACACCTTCGCGACCCCCATCTTCTCCAGCTCTTCTTTGTCGTCGTCGGGGACGATGCCGCCGCCGAAGAGGATTATGTCCTCGGCCTCGCGCTTTTTCATCTCCTCGAGGATGGCCGGAAAGAGCGTCATGTGTGCGCCGGACAGGATCGACACGCCGATTGCGTCGACATCCTCCTGTACGGCCGCGTCGACAATCATCTGCGGTGTCTGGCGCAGGCCGGTATAGATAACTTCGAATCCGGCGTCACGGAAAGCCGATGCGATCACCTTGATGCCGCGATCATGGCCGTCCAGACCGGGTTTTGCCAGTAATACTCTGATTTTGTCAGCCATAATATGGTTCTATCGTTAGGTTATGTTGTTGCCTTCTGTCGGCGCCATTCCGTCGCCGGCCGTACGGCGCGATGCGCTGTTAAGGAACTTCCTCAACCCGCCACCATTGCCGAGGCGGGTTCTACATACTCACCCCACTCCTCGCGAAGGACATCACACATCTCGCCCAGCGTGGCGTAGTCGCGGCAACAATCGAGGATCGCCTCGAAAGTATTGCCCTCGCCGCGGGCGACGTCGCGGAGCCTGGCCAGATCGCGCTCCACCGCCGCGTTGTCGCGCTCGGAACGGACCTTCTTGACAAAAGCACGCTGTTCTTCCTCGACCTCGCGATCGATCCTCAGGATCGGGATATCGATTACCTCGTTGTCCTCGGTGAAATCGTTCACGCCGACGATTATCCGCTCATCGGCTTCGATCTCCTGCTGAAATTGGTAGGCCGCCTTGGCGATCTCGCGCTGCGGGTAACCTTCCTCTATGCACTCCAGCATTCCGCCGCGCCGTTCGATTTCATCGAAGTACTCGTTGGCCTGCGCCTCGATCTTCTCGGTCAGGGCCTCGACGAAGTACGAACCGGCGAGTGGATCGATGGTGTTGATGACTCCCGATTCGTGCGCTATGATCTGCTGAGTCCGCAGGGCGATCTTGACTGCTTTCTCCGACGGCAGCGCCAGGGTTTCATCCATCGAATTGGTGTGCAGCGACTGGGTGCCGCCCATAACCGCCGAGAGCGCCTGCAGCGCCACGCGGACAATGTTGTTTTCCGGCTGCTGGGCGGTCAGGCTGCAACCGGCTGTCTGGGTGTGGAACCGGAGCATCCAGCTGCGCGGATTCTTAGCGCCGTACTTCTCGCGCATGCGCTTGGCGTAGATCCGCCGGGCGGCGCGATACTTGGCGATCTCCTCGAAGAAATCGCTGTGGGCGTTGAAGAAGAACGACAGGCGTGGGGCGAAATCATCGACATTCTGGCCGTCCTCGATACACGACTCGATATACTGGAATCCGTCGGCCAGGGTGAAGGCCAGTTCCTGGGCCGCGGTCGCACCGGCTTCACGAATATGATAGCCGCTGATCGAAATCGTGTTCCACTTCGGCACTTCGCGGGTGCAGTAGTCGATCAGGTCGACAATCAGGCGCATGGACGGCTTCGGCGGATAGATGAACTCCTTCTGTGCGATGTATTCCTTCAGGATATCATTCTGGAGGGTGCCGGTCACTTTCTCGAACGGCACGCCCTGTTTCTCCGCCACGCACAGGTACATAGCCAGCAGCATCGAGGCCGGTGAATTGATAGTCATCGAGGTCGATACTTCGTCGAGCCTGATGCCATCGAAGATGATTTCCATGTCGGCCAGGGTATCGACCGCCACTCCGCACTTGCCGACCTCGCCGAGCGACCGCTCGTGGTCGGAATCGTATCCCATCAGGGTGGGCAGATCGAAGGCAGTGGAGAGTCCGGTCCCACCGGTTTTCAGAAGGTAATGAAACCGCTGGTTGGTCTGACGGGGTGTGCCCATGCCGGCGAACTGACGCATAGTCCACAGGCGGGTGCGGTACATAGTATGGTGCACGCCGCGGGTGTAGGGGTATTCTCCGGGCAGGCCCAGGCGGTTCCAATACCATTCGGGATCGGTACCCTCCGGGACGCTGTCGGGGGTGTAGAGCTCGTCGATATCGACACTGCTGATGGTGAAAAAGCGGGGCTTGGATTTGCGCTGGCGGGTTCTGACGGCGGTCTTGTCCCACTCGGCCAGGCCGCCGCGCAGTTTGTCGATTAGTTCTTTCTGATACACAGTAAAATCTCCAGTATTTGGCAGTTTGTAACATAACCTGTACCCCGGGCAAAATCAAGCCGGGGCTAGGCCGAATTCGACTTTCACTTGATACGAACAAGGGAATGCAAGACAACGGGTTGATTGGGGGTGGTGTTGTGCTGATTGATTCTGAAGCCGACTGGAGCATCCGGATTGTCGTGCGTCGCTTGACCTTCATCCGGGGATCTCGTCAATCGTTGGGCGGGGGCTTTCTCAACAGGTCAATGTACACTCATGAGTCCCGGGGCGAGCGGGCACACCGGCGATGGATTGCCGCGGCGACCATGCGAGCACGAGACAAGAGGAATCCCCACAATGGACCTTCACACCCGGTGCGTTTGCTACTTGTCTTCACGTGTCCATTTTACTATCATGTGCCCAGAGCGACAAAGCGCGCATCTGTCGTAACAGGGATTTGCCTCTTCTTCGGACGTGAACATCGGACTGAGGGTGACCGGTGTGTTACCGGCATTCCCTGGATTGGCACCGCAAACGTCGCGGCTCTGGACACAGAATCGGTGCTGGCTCGTAGAAGACCGTGGAAGCTATGCCATGTTGAAGGACAAACCAATTCGCATAACTGTCATCTCCGCCAAAGAGGAGATCGGCCGTCGGGTCCAAAGCCTGATGGGAGAGGACAGTGTAACGGTCGCCTGGGAGAATCGCATCCAACCGATGCTGGAGGAGACAGCCAACGGCTACGGCGACGTGGTCCTGCTCTCCAGTAATGTGTGGACGGACCAGCAGGAAGACTGCGAACGTTTCCTGAAACTGGCCGCGACGGTCAGCCCGGGCACGCAGGTGCTGATTCTGGCCGAGCAGGAGCATCTGGCCGAATCCATAGGGATTCTCAAGAAGGGGGCTTACCAGTACACCAAGTTCCCGGTCAGCGACGAAGAACTGAAGACGCTCATCCGGACAGCCATAGAGGACAGGCCGATAGCGGCCGCTTCTTTGCAGGTGCCGGTGAGCCATCGCGACAGCCTTGACACCATGATCGGAGCGTCGCAGGCCATGCAGGGCGTTTATGATCGCGTTCTCAAGGCCGCGGCGGTGGATATTCCCATTCTGCTTCTGGGCGAAACCGGAACCGGCAAGGACCTGGCCGGGCATGTTATTCACCGCCACAGCAAGCGACGCGACCGGCCCTTTGTATCGGTCAACCTGGGAAGTTACCCGACCGAAATGGTGGCCAGCGAGTTATTCGGCCACGAGCGAGGCGCCTTCTCCGGAGCTATCAGGCAACACCAGGGCGTATTTGAGCGGGCGGAGGACGGTAGCGTCTTTCTCGACGAAATCGATACGATTGACGAGAAGGTGAGGGTGAGTCTGCTGCGACTGCTTGAAAACAAGAAATTCACTCGCTTGGGCGGAACCGAGGAGTTCACCAGCGATACCCGTCTGATCGCGGCGTCCAATGCCGATCTGGCCGGCCTGGTGGACGAGGGTAAATTCCGGCAGGACTTGTTCTACCGGCTCGATGTTTTCCGCATAGAATTGCCGCCGCTGCGTCGCCGGCCCGAGGACATACCACAACTTGTCGATGCTTTCATCAGGCAATTCTCCGGTTCTCTCAATTCCCGGGTGCGGTCAATATCTCAGGATGTACTGGAACGCCTGCAGGGTTATCGCTGGCCCGGCAATGTGCGAGAACTGAAGAATGTGATCCAGCGGTCTATGCTGGTTTGCGAGGATACGCAGATAGAACTCGAGCATCTTCCGCCGCGGTTGCGTGAAGCACCGCCGAACAAGCTCAAGATCACCTTCGAAATCGGCACATCGCTCGATGAAGTCGAGAAGACAATGGTGCAGCGCGCGCTGGCCGCAACGAACAACAACCGCAAGGAAGCGGCCAAGCTGCTCGGCATCAGCCGACGCGTCATCTATAACAAGCTCAAGAAGCACGGTCTCAAGTAGTGTGAAGGATTGGTACGAGGGGAAGTTCGGGTCATGGCCCGCAGGCTCCGGTATCCTCCACGCGTACATATAGTTACGATAGCCGATAGGTTTCGCTGCCGAAATCGTCGCCGGCTGACCGACGCCGTACTATTAATTCATACCTCGTGGAGCCGGACGGCCTTGCGACGTACTGCAACACCACAGGGACACCCTTTGTCCTCGACACATGCTCCCCCGCACCTGACTCGAGCTGGTCCGGCAAATCATAACAGCCTGTGAGACAAGCTGTTACTGAGACCCCGACTGTTCCGGCACAGGACTTGTTATTGTCTGTAACAAGGGGCAAGGATATGCCCGCGAACGAACACAGAGAGACCACGCCAGCAGGATCGAAGATGCAGCTAGAAGCGATAATTGTTCTGGAAGATGGAAAAACCGAAGATGTAACCCGTATCCTTGTGCAGTCGGGCTTTCCGGCCGTATTCGTGGATGACCTCGAAAAGGCCATGGTCAGACTGAGTCATAACGGATACAGCGCCGCGGTTGTCACCGGAGGTGCAAACGCTGATCCCATAGAATTTGCGATTGGCGCGAGAGACCGACAGCGAGATATCCCGGTGATCGTGGTGGCCGACGCGGCCGACGAACCCGAGCGGCGAGCACTGGAGAAAATGGACAACGTTCACCTGGTTCGCAATCCCGCCCGGGATCTGATTCCGATGCTCGAAGAGATCATTGGTGGGTCGGGAAGAGAATCCTAAACGCCGTTCGAATCGTTCGGCGATCGCGGCCGGGTCTCCAATGGGAATGGAAGGCACGTAATGCAATCGGACAGCAATCAGGAATATAAGTATGTTAAGTGGCTGGAGGACCTCGGCAACGATGATGTCCCGGCGGTCGGCGGTAAGAATGCCTCGTTGGGCGAGATGATCTCGGCCCTGGAGAGCCGGGGAGTGCGAGTGCCGGAAGGGTTTGCGACTACCGCCGAAGCTTACCGTCGTTTTCTCGAGGCGGGTGATTTGACTGAGAAGATAACCGCGCGATTATCGGAACTGGCCGACGACCGAAGCAATCTTGACAAGATCGGTGAATCGATTCGTAAGGCCATAAACAGTCGCGATTTCCCCGATGACTTTGCGGCCGAAATAACCCAGGCTTACGCCGATCTTTCACGTCGCTACAATACCAGGAACCTGAGTGTGGCGGTTCGTTCGAGTGCGACCGCCGAGGACCTGCCCGATGCCAGCTTCGCCGGCCAGCAGGAGACTTTTCTCAATGTCAGCGGGGCGGATGAACTTCTCAAGGCGGTGCGTCGCTGCTTCGCGTCGCTGTTTACCGATCGCGCCATCGCTTATCGTCAGGAAAAGGGTTTCGACCACATGAAGGTAGCGCTCTCGGCCGGAGTGCAGAAAATGATCCGCGCCGACAAGGCCGGTTCCGGTGTCATGTTCACGCTCGATACCGAGACCGGTTTTCGCGATGTCGTGACAGTTAACGCCGCCTGGGGCCTGGGTGAAAACGTCGTACAGGGGACGGTGAATCCGGATGAATATCAGGTCTTCAAGCCCTTGCTCGATGACGACCAGTTGCACCCGATCATCGAAAAGGAGCGCGGGACCAAGAAGAAGAAGATGGTCTACGGCAAGGCCGGCCGAACCAGGAACCTGAGGACGAAGAAGGAAGAGCGTCGCAGCCTGGTGCTGAACGATGAGCAGATACTGGTCCTCGCGCGCTGGGCGGTGGCGATCGAGGACCATTACGGCCGCCCGATGGATATTGAGTGGGCGCTGGATGGGGAGTCGGACGAGATCTACATTGTCCAGGCACGACCAGAGACGGTCCAGTCACAGAAAGCAGCCGCCACTATGAAGCGCTATCGCCTCCTGGAGAAGGGAAAGCGGCTCGCGGTTGGTTTGTCCATCGGTCAGGGCATTGCCTCCGGCGCGGCGCAGTTGCTGGAAAGCCCCGACCAGATCGACGAGTTCGAAGAAGGTTCCATTCTGATCACGGACCAGACGGATCCCGACTGGGTGCCGATAATGAAGCGCGCCACGGCGATCGTCACCGATCAGGGCGGGCGGACGTCGCATGCAGCCATTGTCAGTCGCGAACTGGGGATCCCGGCCGTGGTGGGCGCCGAGGACGCTACGAAAAAGGTCAAGGCCGGTGCTGAAGTGACAGTTTCATGTGCCGAAGGGGATCAAGGCTACATCTACGAAGGCGAACTCGACTTTGAGTCGACAGAGCTCAGCCTTGAGGATATCCCCGAAACTAGAACTACCATCCGGATGAATCTGGCGAGCCCGGCCGCCTCATTTCGGTGGTGGCGTCTCCCGGCCCAGGGGGTCGGATTGGCCCGCATGGAATTCATCATCAATAACATCATCAAGGCTCATCCTCTGGCGCTAGTGCACTTCGATGAGCTCAAGGACAAGGAGGCCAAAAAGAGAATCGCCGAGCTGACCCGCGGCTATCAAGACAAGGTCGAGTACTTTGTCGAGCACCTGGCCCGGGGAATTGCCCGCATCGCTGCGCCCCAGTATCCGCATCAGGTGTTGGTTCGAACCAGCGACTTCAAGACCAATGAATACGCTGACCTGATCGGGGGCGCCGAGTTCGAACACCAGGAAGACAACCCGATGCTCGGCTTTCGCGGCGCCTCACGCTACTACAGCGAACGCTACCGCGAGGCCTTCGCCCTGGAGTGCCGGGCGATCAAGACGGTCCGCGAGGGAATAGGGCTGAACAACGTGGCCGTCATGATTCCGTTTTGCCGCACCGTCGACGAAGCGGACCGGGTACTGCGGGTCATGGCTGAGCAGGGGCTGGTGCGTGGCGAGAAGGGCTTGCAGGTTTATGTGATGGCCGAGATACCTTCCAATATAATTCTGGCCGAGCAGTTCGCCCGGCGCTTCGACGGTTTCTCGGTCGGATCCAACGACCTGACACAACTGGTACTGGGAGTCGATCGCGATTCTGAAGAGCTTTCCGGGTTGTTCGACGAAAGCAACGAGGCGGTGCGCCGGATGATCAGTGAGTTGATCGAGAAGGCCCACCGGGAGGATTGCGAAGTGAGCATCTGCGGGCAGGCCCCGAGCGATGATCCGGACTTTGCGGCTTTCCTGGTCGAGGCGGGAATCGATTCGATCTCGCTCAATCCCGACAGCGTGATTCAAGTCAAGCGACTGGTAGCCGAACTGGAATCCCGCAAAAATACAGTCATCGGACTCAACCAGTGGACGACGTAATCAAGAATCTGATCAAGAAGAACGACAGCAAGATCATAATGCTGGTCCTGGACGGTTTGGGAGGGCTCCCGCAGGAGCCGAACGGTCTTACGGAGCTGGAGACCGCCGCCACCCCCAACCTCGACGCCCTGGCCCGCACCGGCATCTGTGGCTTGCACACACCGGTGGCGAATGGTGTCACGCCGGGCTCCGGGCCGGCCCACCTGGGCCTGTTCGGGTATGATCCGGTCAGGTACTCGGTCGGCCGCGGCGTACTGGCGGCGTTGGGCACAGGCTTCGACTTGCAGCCGAGCGATGTTGCCGCCAGAGGGAACTTCTGCACCCTCGACGGCGAGGGAAACGTCAGCGATCGTCGCGCCGGCCGGATCGGGACCGAATTGTGCAAGAAGTTGACCGCGAAACTGCAGAAGAGCGTGAAGCTCACCGACGGGGAGTTGTTTGTGCGCCCGGTCAAGGAGTATCGCTTCCTGCTGGTACTCCGGGGGGGCAAGGACCTCAGCGGCAAGTTGGCCGATACTGATCCGCAGCAGACCGGCCGGCCGCCGCTGGAACCGAGGGCTACATCTCTCGAGGCCGACAAGACAGCGCATCTGGTGGCCGAATTTGTCGAGCAGGCCAGGGACGTCCTGTCGGACCAGGACCGCGCCAACGGAGTGCTCCTGCGAGGCTTTTCGCAGAAGCCGGAGTGGCCCGGTATGGCAGAGCGCTACGGCCTCAAGTCGGGGGCTATCGCCGCTTATCCCATGTATCGGGGCGTGGCCAGGCTTATTGGCATGGATATTGTCGAGACCGGGCAAAGCGTGGCCGAGGAATTCGATACGCTGCAGCGGCGTCTGGATGATTATGACTTCGTCTACATCCATGTCAAAAAGATCGACTCGGCCGGTGAGGATGGCGACTTCGACCGCAAAGTGAGGTTGATCGAGGAAGTCGACAGGTTCATCCCGGACATGATGAAGCTCGCTCCTGACGTGGTCGTGGTGACCGGCGACCACTCGACCCCGGCGGTAATGAAGAGCCACAGTTGGCATCCGGTTCCGACGATCATGTGGGGGCAGTATTGTCGCCAGGACCATGTCGAGGCATTCGGTGAACGCACCTGTATGACGGGCGGGCTGGGCCTGCGGCTGCCGTCGATCGACTTAATGACTCTGGCCCTGGCCAATGCAGGGCGACTGGACAAGTACGGCGCCTGACGTTGTTGCGGCGAACAGCGCCTGAAGGAAAGGAGATGTTGACAGTGAATGTGATCGGCATCGTAGGTGAGAATGCATCCGGCAAAGACGAATTGGCTCGGTACATGAAGGAGACCCACGGCGGCGAAGTAATCAGCACCGGCGAAATCGTTCGCGAGCTGGCGAAAAACGAGAACATAGAGCCAACGCGCGAGAAACTGCACGAGCTCTCGAAGCGTTACATGGAAGAAGAAGGACGCGACTTCATTGCGCGCAAGGTAATCGAGGCGATAAAGGACAGCGATGCCGAAACCGTTGCCGTCAGCGGGGTGCGTACCCCCGAGGATGCACAAACATTGCGTGAGCACTTCGACGGAGATTTTGTCCTGGCTCATACTGATGTATCGCTCCCCTACGCCCGCTTCGAGCGCTCGCAAGAGCGGCAATCCGAGCGTGATCCGGACAGCTTCGACGAATTTCAGCGGCAGGATCGCCGGGAGCAGAAGCTCTTCAACCTCGGCCGGACGATCAAGATGGCTGATGTCCGGGTCAACAACGACGGGACCCTCGACGCTTTCCACGAACAGATTGAGAAGAAGCTTATAGATCGCTATCTTGAAGACGGAGGTTAGCCGGAACGGCTCCATGAGCACCAACGGTAATAAACACGAAGGCGGAAACGCCGGCCGGGTGGTGACAATCCGCGGGAGCATAGTGGATGTCGAGTTCGACGAGGACCTGCCGGGCATGTATCATCTTCTGCGGGTTCAGGGAGAGTCGAGTACCGCGATTGAGGCTGTCATGCTGCTTGACGACCGTACTGTGCGCTGTGTGGCGCTTCAACCGACCTCAGGGATCGCCCGGGGAGCCACCGTCATTGACACCGGCGGACCGCTTGAGGTCCCGGTGGGCGACAGCCTGATCGGCCGGGTGCTCAATGTCTTCGGCGAGCCCATCGATCGAAAGGATGCCCCGGAGGCTCTGGAGTATAGATCCATCCACGGCCAGCCGGCGCCGCTGGTTCGTCGCTCGACCTCGACCGAGGTTTTCCACACCGGGATCAAAGCCATCGACATTCTGGCCCCTATCGAACGCGGTGGAAAGGCGGGGCTGTTCGGGGGGGCGGGTGTGGGCAAGACGGTTTTGATCATGGAGATGATCCACAACATGGTTGGGCAATACGAAGGCGTGTCGATCTTCTGCGGGATCGGCGAGCGCGTCCGCGAAGCCGAAGAGCTGTACCGCGAGGTCCAGTCGGCGGGGGTGCTTGACAGTACCGTATTGGTATACGGCCAGATGAACGAGCAACCCGGCGCCCGAGCACGCGTCGGCCACACCGCCCTGACGGCGGCCGAGTATTTCCGCGACGATAAGCACCAGGATGTGCTGCTCTTGATAGACAATGTTTTCCGCTTTGTTCAGGCGGGCTCGGAGATTTCCGGTCTGCTGGGACGCCTGCCGTCACGGGTGGGTTACCAGCCCACTCTGGCCAGCGAACTGGCCGACCTCGAGGAGCGCATCGGCAGCACCGAATCCGGGGCCATCTCATCGATCCAGGCGGTCTATGTCCCGGCGGACGATTTCACCGACCCGGCGGCGGTGCACATATTCTCGCATCTGTCGGCATCGATCGTTCTTTCACGCCACCGGGCCTCACAGGGACTTTATCCGGCTATCGACCCCCTAAATTCCGCATCGAAGATGTTGACTCCGCATGTGGTGGGTCAACGCCATTATGATATCGCCCGCGAAATCCGTCGTACCCTGGCCGAATACGAGGAGTTGAAGGATATTATCGCCATGCTGGGTCTCGAGGAGCTGTCCAGCGACGACCGTCGCACCGTCGGCCGCGCCCGGCGCCTGGAACGCTTTCTGACCCAACCATTCTTCTCGACCGAGCAGTTCACCGGCCAGGAGGGCAAGGCGGTCGCCACCGAGGATGCTCTCCAGGGATGTGAACGCATCCTCAACGACGAGTTCGAGAAGATCTCCGAGCGTGCTTTCTACATGATCGGGACGATCGACGAAGGCATCTCCCGCAGCACGGACGAGCGGGGTAGCGGCGAAGGTGACAGCAGTGAGTCATCCTCTTCAACCATGAAAGAAGAAGGCTAGGCTGACTTCATGCGCTTGAAGATTGTCCTGCCTGAGAGCATAATGATCGACACGGATGTCGAGGCGGTGGTGGCCGAAGGACCCGACGGGTTCTTTGGCCTTCTGCCGCGGCATGTCGATGTGGTTACGCCGCTGACAGCGAGCATCCTGAGTTTTCGCGAAGACAACCAAGAGTGGTTTGTAGCGCATGATGACGGCGTCCTGGTGAAGCAGGGGGACCAGGTAGTTATCTCGGTGCGCCGGGCGGTGAAGGACCAGCAGCTCGGAAAGCTTCGTGAGATTCTTACCGAGAAGTTCGTGGCCCTCGACGAGCATCAGCGCCAGGCCCGCTCGGTTCTGGCCATGCTTGAGGCCGGCATCCTTCGCGAAGTCAACCAGCAGACGAAGATGAACCTGGAGGCCTGAGCCTGATGCCGAAGCGAGAGGACGACAGCCTGGGCAGGCGGATCGAGCGAAAGCAGCAGCGCAAGGAGAAGGCTCGCGCCGAGCGCGGCCGGCGCACCTTCTGGCTGGGCCTCTCAATGTTCGGGCTGGTCGGCTGGTCGATCGCTATTCCTACGGTGGTGCTCACATTTGTCGGTGCCTGGCTGGACAGCCACACCGATTCGAGTATCTCATGGACCCTGACCGGACTGTTCACGGGCGTGATTATCGGCAGCATCGGCGTCTGGCTCTGGCTGAATCGTGAGGGGGACCTGTGAGCGAGGGTGCCCCCTATGTAGAGGCGATCTTCGTGGTCGGCATGAGTATCGTCTCCGTAATGCTCATCAAGGCGGCCGCCAGTCGTGTTGGTGTCCCGGCATTGGTGGGATACATCGCCCTGGGCTGCGGGCTGTGTGTTGTCGACAACAAAGTCGGATTGTCGACCCAGACCAGTCGCATTCTGGAGTTTCTGGCGAAAGTGGGCGTCATTACGCTGCTCTTTCGCATCGGTCTGGAAAGCAAGCTTCGATCTTTGCTGCATCAATTGCGTCGAGCATCGTTCATATGGTTAGGTGGCGTGGCGATCAGCGCTGGTTTGACCTACCTCGCCTGTCGTTGGCTTGCAGGCCTCGCGTTGATTCCGAGCCTGTTTGCCGCAATCGCCATGACTGCCACGAGCGTCGGTGTATCCGTCTCCATCTGGCAGCAGCAGGAGGTGCTTGATACGCCTCGGGGGCAACTGCTGGTCGATGTGGCAGAACTCGATGACATTTCGGGAGTTACTCTAATGGCCCTGCTATTTGCGGTCGCCCCCCTCCTGCATCAAGCGGACCCCGGATCAATTACGGCCGCGCTTGGTAGTGCGGTCGCGCCGCTCCTGGGAAAACTGATCATATTAGGCATCATATGTATCCTGTTCTCGCACTTTCTCGAGCAGCGCATCACTCGCTTCTTAGAACGCGCAGTGCCGTCTCCGGATCCCATGCTGGTTGTCGCCGGGATTGGCTTTGTCATCGCCGCCGTCTCGGAGTTGCTTGGATTCTCGTTCGCAATCGGAGTCTTCTTCGCCGGCCTGGCCTTCAGCCGCGATCCCGATGCAGTTAAGTTCGACACTTCCTTCAAGACCCTGCATGAGCTGTTCAGTCCGTTCTTCTTCATCGGTATCGGCTTGGTCGTCAGTTTCGATGTGGTCGGCAGCGTCCTTCTGCTCGGCGGACTGTTGATTCTGGTAGCCCTCGTCGGCAAGTTGCTGGGGCACGGTCTGCCGGCTCTGGCTCATCTCAGCTTCGGTGCGGCCGCCACCCTGGCTGTCAGCATGACACCACGAGCGGAAATAGCCATGATAGTGATGGGCCACGGTCAGGCCAGGGGAGAATGGGCGGTACCGGCGGAGTTGTACGCGGCCAGTGTCATGGTGGTACTCGCTACATGTATAATGGGACCGATTGTAGTTCAACGAATGTTGCGGAAGTTTCCGCCTGAGAAAGGAGACAAGTAAGCAGTGTTAAACTTCGGAGAACTTGTCATTGTCTTCCTGATCGGTATCGGGCTCGGCGTCGGATACTTCCTCGGCCTGTGGTGGACAGTCGGCCGGGCCATGCGAAGCCACTATCCCCATCGCTGGCTGATCGGCAGCGCCGCGGTGCGCCTGGTGTTGTTGTTGGTCGCTTTTTGGGTCCTCATGGGCGGCCGATGGGAGAACCTGATCGCGGCCCTTCTCGGTTTCTGGGCGGCGAGGCTGATACTCAATCACTACCTCAAACCAGTGCGAGAGGCAGCGCGCCGAAGGCGGGAAGTGAAGGCAGGTGGAAATTAGTACTGATCAGACTATCTACTGGCAGTGGAAGTTCGTGACTATCAACGCCACCCTGATCTACTCCTGGATCGTGATGGCCATCCTGGTGTTGATATCGTGGCTGGCTACGCGCAACCTTTCGACGGGCCGCAAGATTTCGCGGTGGCAGAATCTACTTGAAGCGACAGTGGTCTTCGTACAGCAGCAGGTGCGCGATATCATTCACTTTGAGCCCCAGCGGCATGTCCCTTTCATAGGCACCCTTCTTCTATTCGTTTCGGTGTCCAACTTCCTCAGTTTCGTACCCGGGTATCATCCACCCACCGGATCACTATCTACAACCGCCGGCCTGGCCGCAGTAGTCTTCCTGGCTGTGCCCTACTACAGTATCAGGCATGCCGGAGTGAAAGCCTACCTGAAGCACTACATCGAGCCGACGCCGTTTGTGCTCCCATTTCAGATCATCTCCGAGTTTTCGCGAACCATCGCCATGGCGATACGCCTGTTCGGCAATGTCATGAGCGGGACCATGATCGGCGCTATCCTGCTGATGGTGATCCCCCTGTTCTTCCCGGTGGTGATGCAGGCTCTGGAGCTGCTCATCGGCCAGGTTCAGGCCTACATTTTCGGGGTGCTGGCCGCAGTATACATCGGTTCGGGAGTAAGGAGACAGCACGAGCAGGAACAGAGATCGAAAGACAATGAAGGAAACAGCAAAGACTGATAAGTGAAGCCGAAAGGAGCATCAATAGATGGATAGTGTGACAATCATCGGCCTGGTTTCGATAGCCACCGCCGGAGTAATGATGGGAGTAGGCGTGCTCGGGCCAGCGCTGTCGCAGGGAAAAGCCGTGGCCCAGGCCCTGCAGGCCATCGCGCAACAGCCGGACGAATCCGGGACGCTGTCGCGCACCCTCTATGTCGGCCTGGCCATGATCGAATCATTCGCGATATACTGCTTCGTGATCGCGATGATCCTCATCTTCGCCAACCCGTTCTGGGATTATGTCACTCAGCAGGCCGGAGGTTAATCGGTGCAGATAGACTGGTTTACAGCTATTGCGCAGGTAATCAACTTTCTGATTCTGTTGTGGCTGCTCAAGTACTTTCTGTTCAACCCCATTGTCGATGCTATGGATCGGCGGGAGGCGAGGATCGCCGGACAGCTCGATGAGGCCCAGCAAAAGCAGCGGCAGGCCGACGACAAGCAGGAGGAGTTCGAGCAGAAAAGCCGTGAACTTGAACAGCGGCGCAATAAGGTCCTCAGCGAGGCCCGCGAGGAAGCGCAACAGCAAAAGAAAGAGATGCTCGACCGGGCCCGCAAGGAAGTCGACGAGCAACGCGCCAACTGGATCCGCTCGCTGGACCGGGAACGCGAGGAGTTTCTCAATCAACTCAAGCGCCGAGGCGCCTCACAGGTGATCGGCGTTGCCGAACGCGTACTGGAAGACCTCGCCGGGACCAGGCTGCTGACGGCCATGTCCGACCGTTTCGTCGAACGCCTGGAAGAGCTTCCGGATGACCAGTGGTCGCAATTGACCGAAGCAGTGGAGAAGTCAGGCGAAGCAGCGATTGTCTCCTCCCACGAGATTCCTGACAAGACCCGCCAGAGGATAGAGCGTATCCTGACCGACCACATTGACACTCAGATTCAAATCGATTACAGGGTGGATGAGGACATGTTCTGCGGGTTGGCTGTTCAGGCCGACGGCTATCAACTGGCCTGGAGCAGCGGCGACTACCTGGATGACCTGCGAACTCACCTCGGGGAGCTCCTGCAACAGAGGGCCAGGCAATCGGAAGAGAAACAGGATGCGAAGGAGCCGGTCAGGCGCGAGTCGTCGAAGGACGAATCAGAGCAAACCGCCGGGCGGGAGGAATCGTGAATAACAAGCCTCTAACCACCGCCTGGGATGAGGTCATCGATCTGACCGAAGAGACGGTCGGTGATTTTCGGCCGCGATTGCGCGTGAGTCAGGTCGGCCGGGTAAGCTATGTCGGGGAGGGGATCGCCCGGGTGAAGGGCCTGCCCGAGGTCAAGTCAGACGAGCTGATTGAGTTTACCGGCGACGTGGCCGGAACCGCCTTTAACCTCGACCGCAAGAGAGTCGGCATTGTGCTGTTCGACGATCCCGACAAACTGAGGGTCGGAGCGCGGGCGCGCGGTGCCGGTCGGGTTGTCGAAGTGCCGGTTGGGGAGGCGCTACTGGGACGTACGGTCGATGCTATCGGCCGTCCGCTCGACCGGGGTGGTCCCATTCGCGCCGAAGAGCAGATGGCTGTTGAACAGCCGGCGCCGGCCATGATGGACCGCGACCCCGTCGAGGTGCCCCTGCAGACCGGGCTCAAGGCGGTCGACGCCCTGATTCCCATCGGGCGGGGCCAACGCGAGTTGATCCTCGGCGACCGCCAGACCGGCAAGACTGCCATCGCCCTCGACACTTTCATCAACCAGCGAGACACCGATGTTATCTGTATCTACTGTGCGATCGGCAAGAAGATCTCGGATGTGGCCAACCTGGTATCAGATCTGAGAGAGCATGGCGCCGCCGGCTACACGACGGTTGTCGTCGCCGGCGACGATGATCCGCCCGGACTCAGGTATGTGGCCCCCTATGCCGCCACCGCCATGGGAGAGTACTTCATGCGCCAGGGACGGGATGTGCTGATCGTCTACGATGATCTGTCACGTCACGCCCGGGCCTATCGAGAGCTGTCCCTTCTGCTGCGACGGCCGCCGGGACGCGAGGCTTATCCGGGCGACATTTTCTATGTCCATTCCCGTCTGCTGGAACGGGCCGCTCATCTGAATGAAGATCACGGCGGCGGATCGTTGACTGCGATGCCGATCATCGAGACCCAGGCCCAGAATCTCTCTGCCTACATCCCCACCAACCTGATTTCGATCACCGATGGCCAGATCTACCTGTCGCCGCTGCTTTTTCGCAAAGGCGTATTGCCGGCCATCGACATTGGCAAATCGGTATCGCGGGTGGGGGGCAAGACTCAGCTTCCGGCTTATCGCGACATTGCCGGCGATTTGAAGCTGTCATATTCACAATTTGAGGAACTGGAATCATTCTCGCGCTTTTCCACGCGTCTGGACGAAGACACCCGCCGTACACTCGAACGAGGCCGACGAGTCCGTGAATCACTCAAGCAAGCGCAGTACAAACCGCACTCTGTTTTCGAACAGATAGCCGCACTGATGACGGTCACCGCGGGGCTCGTCGATGATCTGCCGGTGGACAAGGTGGGGCCGGCCCAGGATGTCATTCGCAAGCGGATCCCGCATCAACTGAGCGATATGGAGCAGAAGATCGTCGGTGGCAAGGAACTCTCGGATGAGGACCGCGACAAGCTGGTGAAAACCATGCGAAAGGCCCTCGCGGACGAGTTCGACGAGATAAGGGAGCCGTCGCCGGAGGAAGACAAAGAATAACCGCGCCCATGCAAACCCTCGAAGCGCTACAACGACAGATCGATTCGGCCCGGGACCTTCAGAGCGTCGTCAAGACCATGAAGGCAATCGCGGCGGTGAGTATTCGTCAGTATGAGAAGGCGCACGAGGCCGTCCGGGAATACAACCGGACGATCGAACTGGGCCTGCAGGCATTGCTGAAACTGCGACCGTCCGGGGAGGGCAGTGGTCCGAAACCACATCCGCCGGTCGGGGTAATAGTCTTCGGTTCGGCGCAGGGCATGTGCGGGCAATTCAACGAAGAGCTGGGCCGGTATACATATGAGAATCTGAGATCGCGGGGGCTGGGCTCCGAGGACACGGTCCTGGCGGCGGCCGGAGTGAAGGCCGCTGGTTTGATGGAGATGCACGGTTACCCGGCGGAAGACGAACTGGCCGTACCGAGCTCGGTCGAAACCATCACCGCAGGCGTGCAGGATATCCTCGCCCTCATCCGACAGTGGCAACACGAGCGCAATATCGATTGGCTGCTGCTATACTACAATGTGTACAAGGGTGGGGCCTCATTCGAGCCGATATCGCATCAATTGCTGCCGCTCGACCCGAGTTGGCTGGCGCATCTGGCCGAGACCGAGTGGCGATCGCGTTCCTTGCCGACTCACCGCGGTGATTGGCAGCAGGCCTTCTCCGGATTTCTGCAGCAGCACCTCTTCGTGGCACTCTTCCGCGCCCTGACCGAATCGCTGACCTCGGAGAATGCCAGTCGTCTGGCCGCCATGCAGGGCGCGGAGAAGAATATCGACGAACGCCTGGAGGGGCTGCAGGAGACGTTCAACCGTCGTCGACAGGATGCCATCACTTCCGAACTGCTGGACATTGCCTCGGGCTACGAGGCCCTTCGTGGAGGGGATGAAGAGGAGGATGACGACGACTCCGAGGCATCAATCTAGCTGCAATCAGCAAGCGCCCGCACCCTTACGAGCCCGCGTATTGTGTGCCCGGAGGCCTGTTGACCAGCCTCGGTTGGCCCATCGACGCCGCGGAGACATCAACTCGTGCGTTTGGTGAAGCGCATGGCGGCGAAGGTGAAGATGGCAACACCGAAGACAATCAGGGGATAGATCTCCGGCCACAGATCGGTCGCCCCCGACCCCTTGAGAATAATCCCTCGCACAATTTCAACGAAATAGCGCATAGGATTGATGTAGGTGACGTACTGAACGGCCATCGGCATGTTTTCGATTGGCGTGAAGAAACCCGAGGTCAGCAGGGCGAAGACGCTGAAGAACCACGCGAAGAACATAGCCTGTTGTTGGGTTGAAGTGACAGTCGAGAAGAAGAGCCCGAGCCCGAGCGTGGTCAGCAGGTACAGCAGCGACAGACCGAGCAGAAGCAGGGGGGAACCGACGAACGGTATCTGAAACCAGAGTATGCCCAGGGCCAGGGCGATGACCATCTCCACCAGGCCCAGAATGGCGAAGGGCAGCACCTTTCCGAGCAACAGGGTTGTCCCGGTTATCGGTGTGACCATGATCTGCTCCAGGGTCCCCTGCTCACGCTCGCGGACAATCGCCATACTGGTGAGCATGACGGTAATCATGGTCAGAAGCGCCGCCACAATGGCCGGCACCATGAAATACTGTGATTTCATCTCCGGATTGTAGTAGAACCGGTAACTCGTTTTCAGTGGAAAATCAAGATCGAGGCGCCGCTGCGAGAACTCGCCCGCAATCTGCGTAGCGTAACTCATTCCGATGTTGGCTGAATTAGCATTGGCGCCGTCGACAATCAGGCCGATTTCAACCGGGCGCCCCTCAACCAGGGCCTCGCTGAAGCCAGTCGGTATGATGAGCGCCATGTCGGCTTCGCCGGTCTTGAAGGCGTCCTGCAGCTTCAGAATCGAGCGCTCGGCCTTCCGGGGAGTGAAATAGTCCCCGGCCTGCAGCGATCTGATGAATTCACGCGAGTCCTGACTGCGGTCGAGGTCGTACACTTCGGTTCCGATCAGCTTGACCTCGGTGTTGACGACATAGCCGAACAGCAGAAGCTGAATCACTGGCATCAGGAAGATCAGGCGCACCATGTTGGGGTCCCGCAGGACCTGGATAAACTCCTTGCGAATCAACCCGATCAGGGAACGTCGCATGTCAGGCCACCCTCGTTCGGAAGAATCGCGCCGCCAACCCCATCATTACAACCATGAGCAGGACCAGCGCCCCGGCCTGCGGCAGCAGAATGGTCAGGCCCGCGCCCTTGAGCATGATACCACGGATGATAGTCACGAAGTACGTTGCCGGAATGATTTGACTCAATGGCTGGATCAGCGTCGGCATGTTCTTGATCGCGAATATGAACCCGGAGAGCATCACCGAGGGCAGCATAGTTGCAATTACGGTGAACATCATGGCCACCTGCTGTGTCCTGACCAGTGATGAGATCAGAATGCCGATCGACAGCGAGGTCGCTACATAGATCAGACCGAACCCCAGGAGCAAAGTCTCCGAGCCGACAAACGGTACGCCGAAAACCAGCAAGGCGAAGACGAGAACCAGAATTCCATCAAGAAAGGCCAGTCCGATATATGGAATCAGTTTCCCGATCAGCACCTCGGCGGGACGCACCGGTGCGGTGAGGAGTTGCTCCATAGTGCCGGTTTCCTTCTCCCGGGCCAGGGTGATCGAGGTCAGCAGCGCGGAGATCATCAGCATTATCAGGGCCACCAGCGCCGGGACGAAGAAGTGCGATGATTTCAGATCGGGATTGTACAGCACGCGCGGCCGAAGTCGAATGCCGGGGACCTCAGCGCCGGGCGGCAGCAGATCCTGCTGAAACCCCATGATCAAGCCGTTCACGTAACCCCTTACGGCGCTGGCGATATTGTTGTCTGAGCCGTCAACCAGAAGTCCCAGGGTGAACTCTTCGCGGTTGGTGACCGCCCTGGAGAACCCTGGTCGAATGACCAGGATGGCGTGTGCCTGTCCGTTACGGAAGACCTGGCGCGGGTCGGTGAGGTCGGTGATTGTCTTCGGCGGCGAGAAATAGGGCGAGGCATAGAAATCCTCTGTTAGCGCCCGCGAATGCTCGGTGTTATCGCGATCTATTACGGCCAGCGTGAGATTCTCGATATCCATGTTTATGGCATAGCCGTAGAGGAAGGTCATCATGATCGGCATGGCCAGGGCGATGGCCAGGGAGCGCGGATCGCGCAGGATATGATAAATCTCCTTGCGGGCTATGAACCTAATTCGACGCATATTCCCTGTCCCGGTCGCGGATCAGGTCCACGAACATCTGCTCGAGGTTCTCGGCCTCGTATTTTTCGACCAGAGCCTGAGGCTGTCCCAGCTCGACAATGCGCCCCCGGTGCATGATGGAGATACGATTGCAGTACTCGGCTTCGTCCATATAGTGAGTCGTAACGAAGACAGTGACCCCGTCCTCGGCCAGGCTGTAGAGGATGTCCCAGAAGCGACGCCGGAAGACCGGGTCCACGCCCCCGGTGGGCTCATCGAGGAAGATGATCTCCGGTCGGTGCAGAAGTGCGGCCGCCAGGGTCAGGCGTTGACGCCAGCCCACCGGAAGTGAACCGGACCGTCGGCCGATGAATTCGCCCAGTGACAGCCTATCCGACAACTCGGCAATCCGGTCCGCGGCCGCATCTCTCTTCAGGCCATAGACGGCGGCGTAGAAATCGAGATTCTGTCGCCCGCTCAGGTCTGAATACAGCGAGAACTTTTGCGACATGTAGCCGATATGCCGCTTGATCTGCTCAGCCTGTCTGTAAACATCGTACCCGGCAACCTGGGCGCGTCCATCGCTGGGCATCAGCAAGCCGGTGAACATGCGTATGGCGGTCGTCTTCCCGGCCCCGTTGGCTCCCAGGAAACCGAATATCTCGCCGCGCCGGACCTCGAGTGAAATGTGGTCGACCGCCGTGAAGTCGCCGAACCGGCGAGTCAGGTCCTCGGCCCATAGGGCTTTGTCTTTTGCCTCAGTCCTCATCGGCCACTTCCCCCGTACGGCTCATACGCTGAATGAAACTATCTTCGAGGCTGGGTTGGATTTGCCTGAGTTGCTCGACCGGGATTCCATTGTCAGTGAGAGTCTCGCTGAAATCGCGAAGGGAGTGATCGGTGTCCACATACACATGCACTCCCGCCCCGAAGCGCTGGACATGGAGGCCGTCAGTGCTGTCCAGGCGAGAGATCTGCTCCCGGCCGAGCGAGGCATCCCAGGCGTAGACCCTACCCTCGAAGAGTCGGGCCAGTTCGTCGGGGGTCCCCTCGGCCAGCTTGCGACCGCCGAAGATGAAACAGGCTTTGTCGGTCCGGACCACCTCATCCATGTAAGGGGTCGAGACCAGCATCGTCACTCCCTGCTTCTGGAATTCCAGGAGTATCTCCCAGAACTGGCGACGCGAGAGCGGGTCGACCCCGGTGGTGGGTTCATCGAGAATCAGCAGCTGGGGTTCATGGATAAGAGCGCAGGAGAGGGCCAGCTTCTGTTTCATGCCGCCCGACAGAGCGCCGGCCCGCCGTCCGGCGAATGGCGCCAGGTTGGAGAACTCATAAAGCTCATCGCGGCGACGAGTGTAGTCACTTCCGGTGACCCCGTATATCCCGCCGTAGAAGATCAGATTTTCTTCGACCGAGAGGTCGGGATAAAGCGAGAATACCTGTGGCATGTATCCGACCGATTCCTTGAGCCTTTCGAACTCCTTGGCAACCTGAAGTCCATCGATCTCGATGCGTCCGCCATCAGGCTTGAGCAGGTTGCACATGGCCCGCATGATCGTCGTCTTGCCGGCTCCGTCGGGACCTACCAGGGCGGCGGCTCTGCCTTTTTCGATCACCAGGGAGAAGCCTCGCACTGCCTCAACGCCATCATAGGCCTTGGCCAGGTTGTCGATAACTACGAAGCTCATTGCTCCCGCAACGATTCCAGAGTTACGAAGACCGGCATGCCGACCTTGAGTCGGCCGTCAGTGTTGGCGACTTCGACCTTTACGGCATAGACCAGGTTGGCGCGTGACTCGGCGGTCTGGACATTCTTAGGCGTGAACTCGGCCTCATCGGCGGTCCAGACGACTTCGCCGCGGTAGGAAGAGTCGCCGGATTCGGTGTCGAGAGTCGCCGAATCCCCCACTCGCACCTGTGCGAATTGCGCCGTCGGCAGATAGACCTTCACCCACAGCGTATCCAGCCGGGCGATCTTGATCAGCGGCTTGCCGGGCGCGGCCAGTTCGCCGATATCAAGATACTTCTCGGTGACTGTCCCCGACCGCGGCGATGTGGGATAGGAGTCCTCGAGTTGTCGCCGTAGGGTGGCGATCTCGGCGCTGATATGATCGATCTCGGCTTGAGCGGTTGCTATCTGCGCCGATGCCGTCTTGCGGGCGAGGACCGCCTGAGTATGCTCATGAGTCACTTGGTCGTACTGGCGCTGGGTGGCGGTCCCGGATTTCAGCAGTTGCTCGGTCCGCTGCTTCTCCGTCAACGCGAATTGCTCGGCCTCGATCGCCTTCTGCCCCTGGATTCGGGCCGTCTCCAGACTCGCCTGAGCGACGTTTCGACCGGCAATCGCGGCTTCAAGGGCAAGCTGTGGCCGGGTCGGATCGATCAGGGCGATGGTGTCGCCGGACTGGACCTGGTCGCCCTCATCGAAATTGACAGCCGTCAGCCGCCCTCCTGTCTCGGCCGCGACGATCACTTCGGTAGTCTCCATCAGACCCGATGCACCGCGGCTGGTCAGGTCATCGCCGCAGCCGACCATCAGGAATGCGACAGCCGTTGCAATCGCATAGAGTGATGTAATCTTACTCATCGCCAAATCCTCTTTTCAGTTGATCCGATCCGATGGCGTACAGCCACCCGGAGTGGGCCAGCCGACAGTCGATCTCGGCCGCAGCCAAGGCCGACTCGGCCACGGTCAGGGTAGCCTCGATCTCCAGGAGCCGATTCGACGACAACGCTCCCTGGCGGTGTTTGTCTCGGGCCAGCCGATAGTTGGCCGAAGTGCTCTCGAACCGTCGCCGGGCCGCCTGATAGGATTTCCAGGACAGTTCCCAGCCGGTGAAGGCCAGTTCCGCCTGACGGGACGCCTGCTCGGCCACATGTTCGTGTTCCTGCTCCGCCGCTCGGTGCTCGGCCCTGGCCGCATCGGTCAGAGCGAAGGTCCGGCCACCCAGGTTGAACGACCAGGTCAGGCGAGCCCCGGCCGAAAAGTAATCATTCCACTCATTGTTGAAGAAGTCCTGGTTGGGCCGACCGGTCGAGTAACCGCCAAAGACGGCCAACTCGGGCCAGAGGTCCGACTTCACTACCCCGATGCTGTGTTGCCTGGCTCGCGCCATGGCCGCGGCAGCCGCTACTTCGGGCCGGCTGACGGTTCGGTCGTGGCCGGTTGGCTGTGAGGGCGCCGCTGGACGGTCGGTCAGATCGAGCGGCTGATCGACCGGCAGACCGAGCAGTACGGCCAGCTCGATCCGGGCGACCTGCAGGCCCGAGAGAGCCTGATCAACACCGTGCTCGGCTTCGATCAGGGCCAGATCGGCATCTAGCAGGTCAACCGAGTCAGCCATCCCGGCATCATGCATCGCTCGAACATCGCTCATCACCAGGTGTGTCCGCTTAAGCGACGCCTCAGCGGCGGTCAGCAGGCGGCTCGCCCGGATGACTCTGAGGTAGGCCGACCGAGTCTGGTACCAGAGCTGCTGGCGTGAGGCCTCAAGGAGGAACTGCAGAGCCTCCTTGAGGGCGGCGCTCAAGTCGATGCCCCCCGAGATTCGCCCGCCGGAGAACAACGGCCAGGTTACCTGCACATCCATCTGGTAGTTCTCTCTGGACCCGATCTCGCGTTGTAGCGAGGCTCCAATCGGGGCCGGCAGTTCAATGTCAAACGACGGTATCTCATCCTTGAACAGCACCGACGAGGTCATGGTCAGGTTCGGCCAGCGGGCATCCTGCGCCGCCTTCAGCGACGCACCGGCCGCCTCGGCATTCTCGGCCGCCTGGCGTATCATCCGGCTGTGGCCCTCGGCCATTCGAATCGCGTCAGACAGGCTGAGTTGACGGCCCGATGTCGAGGCTGTTGTCACCAGCGCAATCGCGAAAACCACAATTCGTTTCATCTGGTCTTGACTCCGTGAAGGAATAGGTCCACTACGGCCGCCTTTCTCTCCTGAAGAAACTGCTCCATATTATCGATGCCCAAGACCGGCTGAACGATTGGCGCGATCATGAAGAATCCGATATTCATGGCAATGAACGATGAAATGGCCTGGCGCTCATCGATCTCTCGAATCGTGCCAGATTCCCTCCCGGCGATGAAGGCCGAGCCCAACTGCCGGGGCAGACCGGTCTCGCTCATTCGTCGCGCCACCCGCTCCGGTACAGGGCTGTCAGGATTGGCCAGCTCGCGCAGCATCAGACGCAGCACCTGGGGGTGGCTGGCGAAGACTTCATTGTAATGCTCGGCCAATACACGCAGGCGACTCTCCAGGTCAGATTCCAGGCCCACGTCGCGACGAATCCGGGAGACAACATTATAGAAGAATTCGTCCAGGACGGTGTGGTAGAGGGCTTCCTTGCTGCTGAAATGGTAGTAGATCATCGCCTTGTTGATGCCGGCCGCTTCGGCGATACGGTCAACTCGGGCCCCTGCGGCCCCATTGGCCCCGAATTCGGCCAGAGCAGCATCGAGAATGCGCTGACGAGTGGACGTCTCGGAACCCAACTGGCTACCATTGGGGCCTGGATGGTGATGTTGACGGCTTGTTTCGTCGGCTTGTTCACTCATAACTATCCTGTTAGTTAAACTAACTATATGGTTATATATATCGGCAAAACCAAGTGTTCTGTCAAGGGAAATCTCGAGTTTTCCTGCGACCTAAGCGTTATGGTGTTGAATCCCCGCGACTTAGCCCGTCGAACTTGGCCGAAGATAGTACGTTTGGGGGCAAGGTCAGGCCCGCATCGGCTGGCGTCGCCAGTAGGTCAGGCTGCGCCATAGCCACTCGGCCGGCCCGAACCGGTAGTGCTTGAGCCAGAGAGGGCTGTAACTGAGCTGGATAATCCAGACGGCGATCACGATGACCGCCAGATACACGCGGTCGAGACGGTTGAACAGCCCGAAGCCGTAGCCATAGAAGATGGTCGTGCAGACAAGGGTCTGCATAAGGTAGTTGGTCAGCGCCATACGTCCGGCGGCTCGCAGGCGTTCAGTGAGCCATTTCAGCCAACCACGTTTGATCGCGATTATGACCAGCCCGGTGTGGCCGAGGGCCACCACGACACTGAAGAAGTAGTTGAATTGGCCGCCCAGCCCCAGCTGCGCCACGGCATCGAAGCCGCGCTCGTGAAGCAGGGTGGTTCCCCACCAGACCGCGGGAAGACCCAAACCATAGCCTACAATGACCATCCCTATATAGAAGCGTGAGGATCGCTCGGCCGAAAAGACCCGCCACTTCATGAGGGCCATACCAAGGAGCATCAGGCCCAACACTCGCCAGAGAACCATGAAAAAGAATCCCTGGGTCTGCATCATCAACGACTGGGATGAACGATACACCAAGGCATGGAGAAAACCGCCGCGGTAGGCCTTGACTTCTTTGGCCATTCGCTCGGGATTGACGATCAGCCCCTCCGATGCTTGCTCCCAGGCCTCGGCCATATAACGATCCATTTCAGGGACCTCGGCGCCGCTTTGCTCCGCCCTTTCGACCTTCTCGGCAGTGCTGCGGAGGTAGTCCAGCAACATCGATGACCCGAGAAGCAATCCGCCGCCGACACTAAGGATGACCACACCAAGAATGGCCAGCGACAGCGCCGAGCGCCTTCGGAGAAGGTAGATAATCAGTCCGCACAGGGCATAGCTTACGAGAATATCCCCGTACCAGAACAGGTAGGCATGAACCAATCCGATTAGAAACAGCCACAGCATTCGGCGGAAATAAATTCGGCCCAGCGGTCGTCCGGCGGCTTCGGCCCGCTGGTGCATGAGGATGAGCCCGGCTCCGAAGAGCATCGAGAAGATGGCCATCATCTTTGAACTGAAAAGAAGGTAGCCGATATACCACACCCAGTAGTTGACACCCTCGAAACCGCCCGCCGCTGACGGATTGAAGAACAAGGCCTCGGAAAGTCCGTAGAACTCGATGTTTATCGCGAGTATTCCCAGCACGGCGAAACCGCGCAGGATATCGATCGCCTCAAGACGATGAGGCGCGGCAACCGGGGCCAGCGGCTGACCGACCGACTGTGGCTGTCCGGTCGACTCAGTGGAGGATGACTCTGGCTCCGATGCCATACCCGGAATCCCTGCGTTCGATCTTTGTCTGCATGTGTCCGACTGACTTTACGCGTTTCCGTGTTTGGGGTTACACCTTATCTGTCTTAGCTTTCCACGATTCCGAGCAACTCGATTTCGAAGTTGACCGGCTTTCCGGCCAGAGGGTGGTTGGTATCGAGGACGATCGTATTCTCCCGAACCTTGATGACTGTCGCCTGAGCCGGCAGGCCGTTTGGCTGCACCCAGGACAACCGCTGGCCTTCGTAGGGTTTGATATGCTCGGGAAGGTCAGCGATGGCCATCTGCGCCCGCGCTTGTCTGCTGGGTTTCCCGAAGGCTTTCGCAGGAGTCAGGTGGACCTTCTTTATCTCGCCCGGCTGCATTCCGATGACCGCCTCCTCGAAACCGGGGGCGAGTTGACCCTGGCCGATTGTGAACTCCATCGGGCCACGCTGACGAGTAGTGTCGAATACGGTGCCGTCATCGAGCGTTCCGGTATAGTGAACTCTGACCTTGTCGCCCGGTTTTGCCTTATCCATGAATCCAAGCTCCTGTCGATTGGCGTGTCTGCTCCCGGGAACACCCCCGGGGATACTGAATTCAAATATACGGCCTCTACGCATCTGCCTATTCCGACGATTCCGCCGGTCTGTTCCGAGCGAAGACGCCAGGTCATT
>CAZGMK010000025.1:0-51039 GCA_964526835.1 uncultured Ignavibacteriales bacterium | reverse complement strand
TGTCGATCTTCAGCTCACCTTCCAAAAGCCCCGGCTCCCCGCCGGGGCTTTCATTAATAACGGCGAATGAACCGCGCCCAGCTATGCACCGGCCCCGATCCGAACAGCTTCCACCGATGGTCGAGCAGGAAAGAAAGGCGGCGCCACAAGTGAACCGGATCGCCGCAGGCTTGTTCATATATGAAACTTGCGCGGCCTAACTGCTTGCTATATATATGGTGTTGAATTGGAAGGGCTACGCAGCCGGTGCATGTCTGCACACTCGGACTTGTTTGGAGTCCGGGGCGCAGTGATGTATCTGTGGAACTCGAAGTTTGCTGAGAGCTTGCCCCGCCGGTTTCTCAGCAATTAGGGTCAATGCCCGTCGAAGCTGTTGCGTAGTCGCGGCTGATTAGGCTCGAAACTGGAGGTGAGATCGTTAAGTAGTAGATCATTAAGAACAGCAGTTCCGCCCCTTTCCCATCATTGACGAGGTCTCTCGACCTCGACGCCCGACCGTAATGGTGATTGGGGGTCACATCGTGGCGGCGGCGTTTCGGTATATATCGATCCAGTGTGTGAATCAGACTCAAGGTTGGCACGCTAGTCCATTTGTTGGCGTGATCGGACTTTCGTTACTGGCCGCCAGCCATAGAAGGCTGCCGATGGGGCAGCGCAAACCTGAGGGATCAGACCAATTAACCCGAACTCAAGGAGTATTGATGAGTATCTCGTTAAACAACCAACGGTTTCTAAAGCAAATCTCAGTTGCGGCCCTTATCGCCCTGATGGCGCCCCTGTCCGCCTTTGCGCAGGACGGGTTCGATGTCGGGGGCGCTCTGCGCTTCAACTATCGCTATATGGACTGGGAGGACGAGGGATACGCCAGGATTAACAAGGCCCAGGGAGGCGAGTTGCTCCTCGATACCTATCGTATCAATGTCGACGGTACCGCCGGTGACATAGACCTGTCGCTGGAGTACAGGTTCTATTCCGGCTACCATATGCTGCACCATGGATACATGGGATATGCCTTCAATGACGCTACATCGATGCAGATCGGTGTCCATCAGGTGCCGTTCGGCATACAGCCGTGGGCGTCGCACAACTGGTTCTTCTCGCTGGCCTACTATCTTGGCCTCGAGGATGACTACGACGCCGGCATAAAGTTCATGCACCGGACGGACAATGGCCTGGACCTGCAGCTGGCCTACTACAAGGGGGATGAAGGCAACTACACCGGTGCTTCCGACAACAGCTCGCGCTACTCCTACGATATCGTCGACGAGACCTTCTACGACATGCAGTCCAACAACCGCGAATCGCACCAGTTTAACGCCCGTCTGGCCTACACGTTTGCGAAAGACGACTTCAACGCCGAGTTGGGCGTTTCGGGCCAGTACGGCATGTTGTTCAATGAGACCCTTGACAATATCCCGCGTGATACCTCGCTGAGCAATCATTATGACGGCGACACCGACGCCTGGGGTGACCATATGGCCATCGGGGGACATATCAACGCCACCTACAAGGCCTTCAACCTGATGCTCTTCGGGATCTATGTTGAGCACAATCCGAAAGTAGTCATGGCTGAGGCCATGGACTCGATGCTGACGGCCTCCGGAAACATCATGCCGGACTTCGACGAAGAGCTGGTCGTCTTCGGCGCTTACGATTTCCCGTACACGGTTGCCAGCAAGGGCATCCTTCTTGCCGTGCAGCCGGCCTACACGGTACCGGTCAATTGGGGACCCATTTCGAGCCTGCAGTTTTACAACGACTTCAGCATGTACATGAAGGACAACGCGGATTTCGAAGATTCATACCACAACGTTACCGGTGTGCTCATAACCGCCGGCAATGTCTACACGTATGTGGATGTAGCGCAGGGTAAGAACAATCCGTGGTTGGGGCAGTTCGAGGGCCTTGGCGCCGGAGTCAAGGACGCCGAGTGGAAGATACGCTTCAATATCAACATGGGTTACTACTTCTAACAGATACCGACAGGACGTTGGTTCGCTCTGATGTCGTCATCGACGATCTCAGAGCGGGCTTCATCTGACCTCAGGAAGGGTTGGAGATGGCACAATTACAAGTCGAAGGCCTATACAAGATTTTCGGTCCCAGGCCTAAGGCGGCCCTGGCTCTGGCCGAGCAGGGTAAGAGCAAGGCTGAGATTCTGGAGGAGACGGGTTGTACGCTGGCGATCAACAATGCCTCCTTCGAGGTCCATGAGGGTGAGACTTTCGTGGTGATGGGTCTTTCCGGCTCCGGCAAGTCCACTGTCCTGCGCTGTCTTAACCGCCTGTGGCAACCAACCGCAGGCTCGGTAGTACTGGACGACGTGGATATCACGAAAGTCAGCGATGAGGAGTTGCGACGGCTCAGGCGGACTAAGATGAACATGGTATTCCAGCATTTCGGACTCCTGCCGCACCGCACCGTCAGCGATAATGTCGCATTCGGCCTGGAGATTCAGGAAGTCGATCCGGCCACCCGCCGGGAGCGCGCTCTCGAGACAATCAAGTTGGTTGGGCTCGATGGCTATGAGGACATGATGACCGGCGAACTAAGCGGCGGCATGCAGCAGCGCGTCGGGTTGGCGCGAGCTCTCGCTACCGACCCTGAGATTCTCCTCATGGACGAAGCCTTCAGCGCCCTCGACCCACTAATCAGGAACCAGATGCAGGACGAGTTGATCGACCTTCAACAGGAGGTCCAGAAGACTATCGTCTTCATCACGCACGACCTCGACGAAGCTCTTAAGCTGGGTGATCGGATAGCGATCATGAAGGACGGCTCCATCGTTCAGATCGGTACTCCCGAGGAGATCCTCACCGACCCGGCCGATGACTATGTGTCTTCGTTCGTCCAGAACGTCGATCGTCGCAAGGTGATCACGGCCTCGACGCTGATGTTCGATCATCCCTCGCGCGTGGTTTCGCCCAAGGACGGTCCCGAGGTGGCATCGCGGCGTATGCGCAAACTCGGCGTTTCAACCTTGGCACTGACCGGCAAAAATCGCAAATTCATGGGATATGTGAGGATCGACGATGTCGTCGCGCTGTCGAAGAGCAAGGGAGACAGATCACTGGAGACTATCGCTATCACTGATGTGCCTCAGGCGGACCCCGATACGCCCGTGACCGATCTGCTGCCCCTGATCATGGAGAAACATCTTCCGGTGGCAGTGGTGAACTCGGATCGGCGCCTTCTCGGTCTGGTGATGAGGGCGTCGATTGTCGCTGAGATTATTGGTGAGCCGCCGCCGACAGAACAGGAGGCGATGGAACAGGAGGCTGAAGATGATAGACTTTAACATTGGCGGCGTGGTCGAGATTATCATCGACTGGCTGACAGAGAATTTCAGCGGCCTGTTCGATGGTATCAGCATAGCGCTGACGGCATTCATTGATGGTTTCGAGTGGCTGCTGATGTCCGTGCCGGCGATCGTGATAGTGCTTATCTTCGCCGCGCTGGCCTGGTGGCTGGTCGGGCGGGGCACTGCTGTCTTCACGTTCATCGGGCTGCTGTTGATCGATGCCATGGGCTTCTGGGCGGACACTATGGTGACTCTGGCCATGGTGTTGACCTCGGCGCTGGTGGCGCTGGTGATAGGCATTCCGGTGGGGATCATTGCGGCTCGAAACAATGTCGTGGAGGGCGTAGTCCGGCCGATCCTGGACACCATGCAGACCATGCCGGCATTCGTGTACCTGATTCCGGCGGTGCTGTTCTTCAGCCTGGGGACTGTCCCCGGCGTGGTGGCGACAGTGGTTTTCGCCATGCCGCCCGTGGTCAGGCTGACCAACCTCGGCATCAGGGGCGTCCGTCACGATGTCGTGGAAGCGGCTCAGGCATTCGGGGCAACTTCCAAGCAGGTGCTGGTGAAGGTGCAACTGCCGCTGGCCCTGCCGACGATCCTCGCCGGTGTCAACCAAACTATTATGCTCGCCCTCTCGATGGTAGTGATCGCCGCCATGATCGGCGCCGGCGGGCTGGGACAGCAAGTACTGAAGGGAATTACTCAACTTAAAGTAGGATTGGGCTTTGAAGCCGGCTTTGCTATCGTTATTTTGGCGATCGTGTTGGATCGTATTACGCAGGCGTTGGGAGCCGGCGGAAGAACCGCCCGAAAGTAGAACCAGAAATGGAGGAAGACATGATGTTTTCAACACGGAGAGCCATCAAGATCGGCTTTGTGCTGACCGTCCTGGCCGCACTTGTCCTGATGGTCGGATGCGGCGACCCGGAGAAGGCCGCGAAATCGAAGACCGTCAAACTCGTCTATGTGAACTGGGCCGAGGGTATCGCTATGACCAACCTGGCCAAGGCGATTCTCGAAGACAAGATGGGTTATCAGGTGGAAATCCAGGTGGCCGATGTGGGTCCGGTTTACACGTCCGTCGCCAGCGGCGACGCTGATGCCTTCCTGGACGGCTGGCTGCCGGTCACTCATGCCTCTTACATGGAGGAATACGGCGACAAGGTGGTCGACCTGGGCACGAATTACGACGGTGCGCGGATCGGCTTGGTGGTCCCGAGCTACGTGACCATCAATTCCATCACCGAGATGAATGACAATGCCAAGAAGTTCAATGGTGAGATAATCGGTATCGACGCGGGCGCCGGGATCATGAAAGCCACCGACCGCGCGATCGAGACCTATGACCTCGACCTCAAGCTCATCCCTTCGAGCGGCCCGGCCATGACCGCGGCCCTGAAGAAGGCCATCGACAACAACGAGTGGACAGCGGTTACCGGATGGAAACCGCACTGGAAGTTTGCGCGCTGGGACCTCAAGTTCCTCGAGGACCCGGAAGAGGTCTACGGAACGGTCGAGAATATCCATACCATCGCCCGCAAGGGTCTGCAGATGGACATGCCGGATGTCGCCCTGTTCCTAAAGAACTTCCACATGACCGACCAGACACTCGGTGACCTGATGGGCAAGATCGCCGAGGCCGAGAAGGAGGACCCGGCGACGGTGGCCAGGACCTGGATGACCAACAATGCGGATGTAGTCGCCGGTTGGCTCCCCACCGTGCAGTAAACTTGAATCTGACATAGGCGGAGAAAGCCCCGGCCCCGGTCGGGGTTTTCTTATGCGAGCCAAGTGGAGATTGAGGCCGCCGTGGGACTTCGCAGCCCGGATCCCGTTCGCTGCCGTCACTCCGGAAGACGATCGGCTGCGGCGGCGAAGTTGTCACCCGACCGGCTGCAGCTGGCGCGAAAGATACTGGCCGGTGTACGACTCCTTTACCCCGGCGACCTCCTCGGGCGTACCGGCGGCAATGATCCGGCCGCCGTCATCGCCGCCCTCGGGGCCGATGTCGATAATCCAGTCGGCAGTACGAATGACGTCGAGGTTGTGCTCGATCACGAGCACGCTGTTACCGCGGTCGACGAGTTCACCGAGGACTTTCAGGAGCATGCGGATATCCTCGAAGTGCAAGCCGGTGGTGGGTTCATCGAGAATGTACATGGTCCTCCCGGTGGCTATCTTCGAGAGCTCGGAAGCCAGTTTCACGCGCTGGGCTTCGCCGCCGGAGAGGGTGGTGGCCTGCTGGCCGAGCTTTATATAGCCCAGCCCGACATTGTGCAGGGTCAGCAACTTGTTCTTGATCCGCGGAATCGCCTCGAAGAACTGCAGGGCTTCTTCGACGGTCATGTCGAGCACGTCGGCTATGCTCTTGCCCTTGTAGTGGACCTCGAGAGTCTCGCGGTTGTACCGTCGGCCGTGGCAGACTTCGCAGGGGACGTAGACATCCGGCAGGAAGTGCATTTCGATTTTGATGATCCCATCACCGTCACAGGCGGCGCAGCGGCCGCCCTTGACATTGAACGAAAACCGCCCGGGCTGATAGCCCCGAGCCTTGGCCTCCGGCAGGCCCGCGAAAAGATCGCGAATCGGAGTGAAGACACCGGTGTAGGTGGCGGGGTTCGAGCGCGGTGTGCGGCCGATAGGCGACTGATCGATGTCGATGACCTTGTCGATATGCTCGAGCCCGGTGATCTTGTCGTACGGCAACGGGGCCCTGCGGCTATTGTAGAAGTGCCGCGCAAGAATGCGGTAGAGGGTTTCGTTGACCAGGGTCGACTTGCCGGAACCGCTGACGCCGGTGACGGCAATCAAAACACCGAGGGGAAACTCGACGTCGACTCGCTTCAGGTTGTTGCCTGAAGCCCCATGAAGTTTGATACGCTTGCCGTTGTACTCGCGCCGCACGGACGGGACCGGTATTTCCTTCCTGCCGGATAGGTAATGGCCGGTAATCGAGTGAGCGCAACCGGCGATTTGCCGGGGCGTACCCTGCACGACAATCTCGCCGCCGTGCACACCGGCGCCGGGCCCGAGGTCGATAACATGGTCGGCCGACTCGATGGTCTCACGATCGTGCTCCACCACCAGGACGGTGTTACCGATATCGCGCAACTCCATGAGGGTGTCGAGCAGGCGGCGGTTGTCGCGCTGGTGCAGGCCGATGGAGGGTTCGTCGAGGATGTACAGGACACCGACCAGACGTGATCCAATCTGGGTGGCCAGTCTGATCCGCTGGGCCTCGCCGCCTGACAGGGTCTGCGCCGCCCGGGAGAGGGTCAGGTAATCCAGCCCGACGTTGCACAGGAAGGTCAGGCGCTCCCGGATTTCCTTGAGGACCTGCTGACCTATGGTTCGCTGGCGTTTGGTCAGGTTGATGTTCTCGAAAAAACGCCGTGCCGTGCGGATCGACATGTCCGCGACGCTGTCGATGGTCTCACGATCGATGACCACATTCAGCGCCTCCGGCCGTAACCGAGCGCCCCGGCAGGATGGACACGGGCTGATCGACATGTAGTTTTCGATCCACTGGCGCACCCCGGCCGATTCGGTCTGCTTGTAGCGGCGTTCGAGATGGGGGATAACGCCCTCGAAAGTCGACTCGTAGACTCCGGAGCCGCGGCCTTTACCGGAGCTGTGCTCGAACTCGAACCTCACCCGCTCCCGTCCGGTCCCCATAAGGATCGCCCTCTGCACTTCCTCGGGCAGCTTGTTGAACGGGGTAGTGAACTTGAATCCGTAGTGATCGGCCAGGCCTCGTAACTGGTAGCGATACCAGTTGGACATATCGGCTCCGCCCCAGGGGTGAATAGCGCCCTGGGAGATCGACAGCGAACGGTTTGGCACCACCAGGTCGGGGTCGATCTCCATCCGCTGACCAAGGCCGTCGCAGACCTGGCAGGCCCCATGAGGGGAATTGAAGGAGAACATCTGCGGTGTCGGCTCATCGTAGCTGATGCCGCAGTCCAGACAGGCGAATTGCTCGGAGAAGAGAAGGTCGCTGCCCTTGATGTTTATCAGGACAGTCCCTCCGCCCGCCTTCAAACCGGTCTCAACCGAATCGGCCAGGCGCCGCCGGGACTTCTCCTTTACCACGAGGCGATCGACCACCGCCTCGATCGTGTGTTTCCTGGTCTTGGCAAGCTTGATTTCTTCATCGGCGCCTACGACCTGAGCGTCGATGCGCAGACGAACGAACCCCTCCTTGCGTGCCTGTTCGATGATATCCCGGTGTTCGCCCTTCTTGCCGCGAATCAGGGGGGCAAGGACCATCATCCGGGTCCCCTCCTCGAAGGAGAGGACCGAATCGACGATTTGCGAGACGGTCTGCTGGGTGATAGGACGGCCGCATTTCACGCAATGGGGCGTCCCGATGCGGGCGAACAGCAGGCGCAGGTAGTCGTAGATCTCGGTTATCGTTCCGACAGTCGAGCGCGGGTTCTTGGGCGTGCCTTTCTGTTCGATGGATATGGTCGGCGAGAGGCCCTCGATGAAGTCGACGTCCGGCTTCTCCATCAGACCCAGAAACTGACGGGCATAGGCCGATAGAGACTCGACATAGCGCCGCTGTCCCTCGGCATAAATGGTATCGAAGGCCAATGAGCTCTTGCCTGAACCGGACAGGCCCGTAATCACGGTCATGGAATTGCGGGGGATACGAACATCGATATTCTTCAGGTTGTGCTCGCGGGCGCCCTTGATATGCAGATATTGCCTGTTTTCGCGGTATTTATCACTGTTTCCGTTGCGTGCCATAGCCTTATGTCGCCGTCTAGACGTGTTCTTCTGAGCCCCGCACCGATTCGAGGCGAATCCATAATATAGCATCAGGCCTCGCCGGCCCCAAGGCCAAAGGTGGCTACGGGATCACTTTATCGACGGTTTAACCGCGCCGGCCAGAATTGGTTTCACGGCAGGACCCGGAGTTGTGCAGGGTGTCGGCGCAAATATGGCGACCAATGCAACAGATCGAAAACAGGATTCGTATCGTGTGGGCACAGGGGTGCACTTTCGGCGTCGCGTTGACCGCAAGCAAGCACCGGATCGCTGCCGCAGTTTCTGAAGAGTTCGCTCTTAAGTGCGCTTACTGATTGACTTTGCCGAGTATTTTGCTATATTGTGCGCAGACCGAGTTCTTCACATGTACCTGCTAGGTCTGTCAACGACATAGGAGGAAAGATTCTGAACGCCCTGAGTAATCCGGCCGGGATCATCGCTTGGCTCAGGGGCGGAGTATATTCGAAAAGTGTCGATAACATATTGTATGACAATCGTTAACCCAGGATTCAAACCAAAGTGGAGAGACAAACCATGAGAAATGGCCTCACTGTCGCTCTGGCTCTGCTCGCGCTCGTTGCTTTAACGCTTACGGCGGTAGCAGCGCCTGCACCGGGGCAGATCAAGTCCAAGAGGATCGATCAGGCCCCCCAGAAGCTAACCGTTCCAGCTTCGGGTGAGCGCACCCCAATGTATCGGACCTCGTTCTTCTCCGGCCAGTACCTGGCCCCGAAGACTTCAATGGAGAGTGCCCTACGCGGCCCCAACCAGGGTGGCGAGGATATCTCGACGGCAACGGTTATCCCGAGCATTCCCTACACCGACAACGGCACTACGGTCGGTTATGCTGATGACTATGACGAAGCCTGCACCCAGGTTTCGACCGCACCGGATGTGGTCTATTCATATTCGACTCACGGTGATATGGAGTGGATTACGCTGAGCCTTTGTGAGTCGAGCTACTTCACCAAGATGTTCGTCTACAAGACCAACGAGGACACGATGGTGGCGTGTAACCAGTTCAGCACCCAGTGTGACAACCCTCGCTCGTACATCGATTCGCTGATTCTGGACTCCCTGTCGACGTATTACATAGTCATCGACGGCTACCAGTCGTACTCGGGCGAGTACATCCTGGAAGCCACCGGCGGCATCTACATCCCGCCGGACCCGGTTCCTGAAGCCTCGCAGCACCCGGCTCTGGGTGACAACGGTAACGGCAAGCTGGTTCTTGCTTTTGATTTCATTCATGACGGCGACACCGCCACTTACTGGCAGGGCTCGCCCGATGACGGCGCCTCGTTCTCCAACGCCGTCGCCTGGATGGGCTATTTCCAGGAGCCCACTGTCGACTTCTGGGGCGGCGACTCGCTCTTTTTCGGTACGATGTATGAAGTCGGTCAGGGCACGACCAACCTGATTGAAATCACCTCCCCGTCAGAGCCCAGCGGCGGCTATTCCCTGGTCTACTGGAACTGGACTTCCTACGGCTGGTCGGACAACATCGCCGTTGATATCGCCTGTGATGATTCCAAGGCGGCGTGGGAGTACGGCGTCTTCGGTGGCGTGTACTCGACCACCTACACCGATCCCGACATCGTAGCCGGTCCGTTCATTTCCTACCAGACCTCGGAAGCCGGCCAGGCTACTATCAGTTGGTATTCGGATCTCGACGGCTGCGCCAGCGTCAGCAACGACATCGATCCGATCAGTGGCTATGCCTACAATGTCTATGATCGCTACAATGATGAACTGGCGACGTGGGAGCTGTTTGTCCGCTGGGATAACTGGCTCGACTGGGATGACGACGTCAACGCGGGCGGATATACTCATGTTATCGACAGCAGCGTGCATGCTCGCTGGCCATCGGTGGCCGCTTACGACAGCAGCGTGCTGATTGTCACCGAGACTTACAGCGACGCTGATCCGAACCGTGACATTATCTGCTGGCATCAGCACGACGGCCACATCGACAATTTCACGACGACGGTGATCGCCGCCACGGCGGACGATGAGACCCATCCCGAGATCGCCCACGTCAGCGGTGAGACGTTCATCGTTACCTTCCATCGTAATGATTCGCTGTTCTCGATTTCGACAACGGATGCCGGTAACACCTGGGATCCCGAAGAATATGTGGCCGGCAACCCGGTTGAGGGCGGTGAGTATGTCTACGATGAGAAGCGCTTCAGCACAATATCCGATTTCGGTCTGAAGGCGGCCTGGGAGTACCAGATGTTCGACGATCCGGACAGTGCCATCCTGATACATTTCGGTGAGTTGGTCGCTCCGCAGGATACCGATGGGGATGGCGTGCCGGACGACAACGACAACTGCCCGCTGACCTACAACCCGGATCAGGAGGACCTTGACGCCGATGGTGTCGGCGACTCCTGCGATAACTGCATCGGTTACTTTAACCCGCTCCAGGAAGATACCGATGCTGACGGTGTCGGCGATTCCTGCGACAACTGCATCTACGTATACAACCCGGATCAGACCGACAGCAACGGCGATGGTGTCGGTGACGCCTGCTGCTGTATCGGCATTCGCGGCAACGTCAATGACTCACCGGATCAGGAAATCAATATCGAAGACCTGCTCTACCTCGTGACCTACATGTTCAATAGCGGTCCCGAGCCGCCTTGCTTTGATGAGGCGGATATGGTAGTGAACGGCGAGATCAACATCGACGACCTCGTGTTCCTGGTCAGCTTCATGTTCAGTTCGGGACCACAACCGCCGGCCTGTCCGTGATCCTGTCTTGACTGGTAAGCAAGTCCTTCGGGACCTTGTCAATCACAACGAAGCCACCCCCATCCCCGGGGGTGGCTTCTTGCTTCGTATGAGTCAATGACCGACCGTTCCGACTTGATTGTACGTCGGGCCACGCTGTCCTGGATCATCGTAAAGCGCCGACATGGATTCGGGGTGGGACTTCTGCAGAGCGTCCGGCTCTCCTGACATGACATACAGCTTGCGCAAGATCACCGGTTATATCTATACTTGACCCTGATACCGTTTGTCCAGACGGGTATCGCGCAACACCAGCGGCATGAAATCCGGGCAAGGCGGATCGCACCGTATCCCGATCTTATTCCGATTATTCGTCGGTGAGATGCAACCATGACCCGGGGGACATCGTACCAGAGGAAACGCAGCAAGGAGTGGAGATATCAAGTTGAAAGGACATCCAGCGGGTAGGCTGATAATCGCCGTAGCCGCCCTCCTCTTCACGGGGCCGTCGGCGACGGCCGGTTGCGTCGTAACCGGGCGGGTGACCGATTATGAGACAGGGGCACCACTTAGTTCCGTCACGATCCGGGCGCTCGGTACGGGACGCTCGATGCTGACCAACTCGGAGGGGATCTACCGTCTGCGGCTGGACTCGGGAAACGCCGAGGTCAGGTTTTCGCACATAGGATACTACTCGGAGACGATTCGAACCGATCGGTGTGATTCGATGGTAACCGTCGACATCGCTCTCCGCCCGGCGTTGATTGAACTGCCGCCCATGCGTGTCTACGAAGAGAACTACAACCCGGCCGAGGAGATAATCATCGAGGCCATTCGGCGCAAGCAGGAGATACTCAACCGGCTCCACAGCTACAGTTTCGATGCGTATACTCGCCTGACCGTGGTGGACACGGCCAAGCCGGATTCCCAGAGTGTGATACTGATCGGAGAGTCGCAGATAAAGGGTCGATGGGAGCATCCGGCCAAGTACTCAGAGACTATCACGGCGCGCAAGCAGACAGCCAATATCGAGGCCGGGCAATTGATTATCGGCCTGGGCGGGATTCTGGACTTCAACCAAAATCGCCTGGACCTTGGCTCCCACTCCCTGGTTTCGCCGACAGCCACCGATGCGCTGGACTACTATGAATACTACATCCTTGACACACTGTCTGTTGACGGTCGGCTGGTCTTTCGGCTGGAGCTGCAGCCGAAGAATGAAATCGATCCGCTGTTTAAGGGTCATGTCGACATCGTCGATTCGACCTTCGAAGTAGTCGGCGTCGACCTCACCCTGACCCCGGGGGCTGAGATTGCCTATTTCAAGAACCCTCGATATCGTCAGGTTTGCGCGGAATTCGAAGGCCGATACTGGATGCCTGTCGAAATCTCATTTGAGGGACTGGTCGACTTTCCGGTTCCGCTCGTTCCGGTGGTGGCATTCCACTATCGCGCCGCGCTTCACGATTACCACTTCGAGCTGCGCCTGCCGCGCGACGCCTTCCTCTATGTGCTGGAGGTCGCCCCGGACGTCGATGACGTAGACTCGGCCGAATGGGATTCGGGTCAAGTGATCCCCCTGACCGATTTTGAGAGACGCGGCTACGAATACCGGGACTCGCTGGCGGCAATCCCTCCGTCACTACCGGTAAGGCTCCTGCGCGGCTTCGGTTGGCTGGCCTCAAATACGATGTTCAACTACAGCCGGTTTCATTTCAATCGAGTCGAAGGAGCCTATATCGGGTATGGCCGCAGGTTGTCGCTGGACGACAACACCTATCTTTATGGACGAGCAGGTTGGGCTTTTGCAGCCGAGCAGTTTCAGCATAGCATCACTTTGCGACGACGGCTTGACAGACTACGCCGTATCGACCTGACTCTCAGTCACTATCACATAATCGCGGCGCGCCCATCGCTCACCACCAGCGCCGGCTACAACTCGACCCCGTGGGCATTCTGGATGAAGACCGACCAACTGGACTACTACCGTGCGGAAGGCTTTAGTCTGGGTGTCGGCGGCGACCTGGTTAAGAGATTGAGGTTGGACGTCGGGTATACTGATGCGCAGCACTACTCGGAGCACTGGAACGAGAAATTCAGTGTTTTCAACAACGCCGACATCCCGAGATTCAACCCGGCTATCGCTGACGGACACCTCAGGTCACTCACGGCCTCATTAACCTTTGACAACAGAGAGCTAGTCAAGATCGGACGTCTGGATGGCCCGGCCCTCCAGTATCCTTTCACGTTGTTGGAGCTCGAGGCCGAGTACTCGTCTCCTCAGGTGCTGAACAGCGACTTCGACTTCACCAGGTATGGATTGCGGTTCACTCGCATACAGCGAACGCTCGGGCTCGGGGTTACATCTCTGACCGCCTACGCCGGAGCCTCTGAGGGAACCCTGCCGCCCCAGCGGTACTACACCATTGACTTCGGGGATGAGGTCTTCGGGAGCTCGCTCGTTTTCAAAACCCTGAACGAGAAAGGGTTCTCGGGTGACCGGGCCGCTATGCTGTATGCCAATCACGATTTCGGTGTTCGTATCTGGCAGCGCTCGGGTATCCCGCTAATCAAAGACATACCCTTCTCGCTGGGCGTACACGGCGGGGTTTTCGTAACCGATTTCGACGACCCCTCGATGATGCCCGTGGTGCCGGAGGGACGCAAGTCGTATATGCAAACCGCCCAGCGTCCCTATCGTGAAGCCGGATTCAGCATCGGTCGGCTGCCCCCGCTCTCTCTCCGCCTGTTCTTCACCTGGCAGTTATCCGACTACGATACGCCGAGCTTCAGCGTGCGTTGGGAAATGGGCCTGTTCTAGGGACGGGACTGATCATTGAGTTTGCTGGAGACGGCGCCTCATAACCATACCGGCGACAAGAGCGGTGACCATACCGGTCTGTCCCCACAGCCAGCCCGATTCGAGAAACACCGTCACCAGGATCAGCAGCGACAGTAGCATCAGCAGAACATCATCGGCTCTGGCGGGCGCCTGACGAAGAACGAGCCAACTGGAACGAAACAGGTTGACAAATAATGCAACCATTGCGGTCACACCAACAAGCCCGGTTTCGGCCAGATAATGGAGGAAGAGATTATGAGCACTTAATCCCCTGAGCCACCAATGTACAACATTGAGATGGCTGCCTGGCACCAACTCATGATAGAGTCGAAAACACCCTGGTCCCAGGCCAAAGACAGGATAAGCGGCAAATATTTCCAGGGCTCTCTGATACAATTCCAACCTCAAGCGGACGGTTCCGGTATACCCTTCCGTGAACAGAAGGCTGAATCGCCATTGAATGCCGGCCAGTAGCGACGGTTTCAATATGGCAGCCGCGACCGCCATGACAGCCAGGACGATCAGGAGCAAGAAAAGTCGAGCCCCGAGGCTCCCTTGATCCGGCGCAGCGGCCGAGAAGTCCGGACGATACCTTGAGACCACCCACAGGATAACGGGCAGGAAGACAATAATCATAATCATGGGAAAGCGAGATTGAGTCGCATATAGCCCGCTTGAGATAATAGCCAGACCCGCAAGCCAGAGCCAGGCCCGCTGGGCAGTCAGATATCGATACAGAGCGATAATGAAAGCCACCATGCTCAGTACCCCCAGGGTTGCATGAGACCAGCCGAAACTGCGCTCCAATCCAGCGGCTGCCACGAAGCCAATGATTGCTGGCAGCGAGCTAACCACTGCTGCCACAACAAATACCCGCATCACCTCCTCAGTCGAAACGCTTGATGATAACCGGCAAACTGCCAGAGCAATCACTCCTATATATGTCGCTCGAGCAATCGGATGCCAAGCCTGCCCGATGTCGACACTGAACAAGGCCGCGACCCCCAGCGCGGCTATGAGGGCAGCAAAATTACCGCTAAGTGGAGGCAGGCGCCGCGGAAGGCGATCGCTAAGCAGCACGTCCAGGATCGCCGCGCCAATCACAACGGCAGGCAGGACATCTACTACCATGATCAGAGGGGAATACGATAAGGGATAGTTGATGAAGATGCTGAAGACGAACATGTATAGTGCGAAACGAGGAATCGCTGAGGACAACATCGCCAGCGCCGCAGCAACCGGTAGCAGTCCATATACCAGACCAGCAGCGATGGCCAGCAGAGCACTGGACACTACCAGCAGAGTTACTATCAGCGCCGTCCCGCCGATGAGAAGTGTGCTTTCGGATGGGGGGATTGAAGTCTGCAGAATACGAGCCATGTTGTCGTCACCGTATCAATAACAACACCCCCGCCGGCCAGCAGGGGTGCGATGACATCTTCACAGTAGTACGAGCCGGAGACGATGGTACTCCGACGTCGTAAACCATCAGTTCTCGGTCAGAATGGCGTCGTCGTATTCGACCTCGAAACGAAGCTTGTGCTTGGCCTCTTCGTTGGCCAGTCCAAGGAACAAATCCTTGACATCCTGCTTGTCGGCGGCGTTGGCCAGATCCATGTAGAGTTTGTAGGCGGCCTTCTCGGCCTTCATGGCCACGATCAGGGCCTGCTGATAATCCAGCTCCTTGGCGGCATCGGTGTCAATATCGGTCAGATGATCACCGATACCCAGGTCTTGAATCTTCTTCTCGGATGACAACATGATCTTGCCGTCCTTGGCGGCAATCAACTTCGACTTGTGACGCTTCTCTTCCTCGGCGAAATCCAGAAATATCTGCTTGAGGTGCTTGCGGTCCATCTTGTCGGCCAGACCGGTATAGAAATCCGCGGCATCCTGTTCTTTCTGGATGGCGAAATCCAGAATCTCATCGACTGTCTTCAGACCCATCGTTTCCTCCTAATGGGTGCGGACCGGCGTTGCGGCCGAATCCGAATATACATTCACTTTTTCGTTCGAGGATTATAATCAATGGCCGGGACATTTCAAGCGGTTTTTGTCGGCCCTGAGGCGATTGAGGGCTACTTCAGCAGCCGTCGGGTGATTTCATCGGCCATACAAAGGCCGTCGGGAGAGAGGCGAAGGTAGTCGTCCTCCTCAACGAGGTGGGCCGACTGGATGAACAGCGAATACTGCGCCGGGTTAAGTCGTTCGTCGACGGGCCGCCCGAAGCGTTTGGCGAAACGCCGACGGTTAAGCCCCTGAGCCATACGCAGCCCCAGCATAATGGCCTCGGTCATGCGCTCCTCGTCGCCGGATTCGTCGATCTTGCCCGGCAGGCGCCGTTCATCCAACTCGCCGAGCCACCGGCTGATATCCGCCGGGTTGGCAATCCGACGCCCTCCAATAAAGGAGTGCGCCGAGGGCCCCAGCCCCAGGTAGTCGTCGCCGAGCCAGTAGCCCAGATTGTGACGGCATTCATATCCGGGAAGGGCAAGCGAGGAAACCTCGTATCGAGAATATCCGGCTCGATCCATCCGCTCGCATCCCCCTCGGTACATGGCCAGGGAGGTTTCGATATCGGGCAGACGAAGCACCCCTTTCGCCACCCGTTCGGCCAGCCGGGTCCCGGGTTCGACCGTGAGCTGGTAGAACGATATGTGGGGTGGCTCCAGCGCAAGCAACTGGTCCAGGTCCGCCGACAGCTTTTTGATTGTCTGGCCGGGCAAACCGAATATGAGATCAACCCCGAGATTCGGATATCCAAGCGCCCGAGCCTGGTAGATGGCCCGCTGGCTGTCGGCCGCGCGATGGCGACGTCCCAGACGTCTCAACAGCTTGCCATTGAAGGACTGGATACCGAACACCGGACGGTTCACGCCCAGGGATCGCCAGGCCTTCAATTTGTCGAGACTGACTGACTCGGGATTTGTCTCCAGGCTGAATTCGATTGTATCCGGTACATCGAAAACATGTCTGACCTGATCCAGCCATGAGGCAAGCATGTTACAATCGACCAGGGACGGGGTCCCGCCGCCAATGAAGATCGAATGCAGTTGCCGCCCTTTCAGCCCGTGCCGCATCGCGGTCAGAGCCGTCTCAGTGGTCAGCGCCCGAAAGAAGCGGTGTTCGAGGTCCTCACTATGGACTTCCTTGTAGAAGTCGCAGTAATCACACTTGTTGGAGCAGAAAGGATAATGGAGATACAGGCCGAGGGACATCAGAGAGTTGCGCCGAGGCGGTCCCAGCGAACATGGGAGGGGAAGCTGACCAGCCCCCAGCCAATCCAATGGACCGCATCGATCAGGTAAGGGAACTCCCAACCGGGGGCGTTCTCATCCGGAGTCCAGGACCAATAGACAAAGACCGCCTTGCCCTTGAGGTTTTCGGCGGGAACCGAACCCCAAAAACGGCTATCACGGCTGTCATCGCGGTTGTCTCCCATCACAAAATACTGTCCCGCAGGTACTTCGTAGGGACCGAAGTTGTCGCGGAACGACAGGTCGCCGGGAATTATCCGCTTGTCTATGTTCTTGGACGAAGGAGGGATGGACGCCACCTGACCATCGACATACACTATCTTGTCGGCGATCTCCACTGTCTGACCCGGCATAGCCACGATTCGCTTGATAAAGTCCTTGGACGGATTGTTGGGATACTCGAACACAATAATATCCCCGGCAGTGGGGCCTTCGCCGAACTGGTAAGCCAGCTTGTTGACGAAGATGTAGTCGCCCTCATAAAGGGTGTCTTCCATCGAAGCTGAACTGACCCGATAGGCGCTGACAACGAAGATACGCAACAGGATAGCCGCCACAAGCGCAATCAACGCGGTCTCAAGGTACTCCCGCCATAGCGGCTTTGGTTCCTTGTGATGGCGCAGATCGCGGGCCTTACGGCTGGCCTCGGCGCGCTTGATGTCTTCGATCAGGAAGTTCTCTTCCATGCTTAAGGTTATCGGTCTAGCCCGGCCCGCGCTTTACATGGCCGGCTCTTTTTCGGACACCAATATAGCCAATAATGGGGACAGCGCAAATCGCGGGCGGTCGCCATTTGTTCGTAGCAGAGAATGGATCAGACGCCACTGCGGCCGTTGCGGCTGATCCCGATGCCGGCGACGATGCAACTCCGAACTGTTCACCTCCGTATACCGGACCAGAGACATCAATCCGCTAACTACGAGGTGATAAGACATGCGTACAACCACCAGACTCACCCTTGCCATTGTTACCCTGGTCGCCCTGACAGCCGTCATTACGCTGATTTCGGGCGACGCCGAGGCCCGCAAGTCATCGCATCAGGATCGGCTCTGGCTGGGTGTTATGACCGCAAGCGTCGACTATGACCTGATCGAGGAAAAAGATCTCGACGTCAAGTACGGGGTCTACGTTATCAAGGTCATAAAGGGAAGCCCGGCTGAGGATGCCGGCCTGCAGAAGGGCGATGTCATCATCTCCCTGGACGGTATGAAAATCACCGACAACGCCGAGCTGACCGATGCGCTCACCCAATTCGATGAAGGCCAGAAAGTCGATCTTGTTGTCTTACGTGACGGCAAAGAGACGACTGTAAACATCGAGTTAGAAGAAGCCGACAACGACAACGCCTTCTCCTCCTTCGGTCCCGCTCATACTATCACCATCAACTCCGATCGCGGCTACTTAGGAGTCCGTCTCGATGATTTGAACCCTCAACTGGGAGAGTTCTTTGGTATTGAGAAAGGCCGTGGAGCGCTCATAGAGGAAGTCCTTGAAGAGAGTCCCGCGGAGGCGGCCGGGCTGAAAGCCGGTGACGTGATTATCGCGATTGACAAGTACAGCATCCGCGATGTCGATGATGTTACTGATGAGATTCGCGATTTCGATCCCGGCGACAAGGTGACCCTGACGATTGTCCGCGATCGTAAGGAGATGACCCTCGAGGTGGAGCTTGGCGAACACGAGTTCGAGCGTTCCTGGTTCGGTCGAGGTGACTGGGACAGTCCGCCCGGGCTGTACGGATTGAAGGGACTGGAAGGTCTGAAAGCCCTGGAAGGGCTCAAGGCCCTCAAAGACCTCGACATCGACATTGATGTGCCGGATGTCCCGAATGCTCCCGAGGCCTGGGTGTACCCGCGCTTTCATCACTCGACCGACTGCGACCGCGAGGAACTCCAGCGAGAGATGGAGGAGGTCCGTCGCCAGATGCAGGAGTTGAAGAAAGAGCTCGAAGAGATTCGCGATCAACTGGATTAGTTGTTATATTGCAGACGCTACCAGTCATGCGATTCATTTTCATGTGGCGCCTGGCCCTACTGGGCCGGGCGCCGTCTGATATTGGGCGCCTTCTCATAGTCGTCGATCACTTCGCCAGTTGGTCGCTTCTGATTACCGGCCTTGGCATCATCAGCCAGGGAATCAGCAGGCGAGAGTGCAGGGCTCCCACTCTACAACTTGTGATCCTGACGCCGCCGACGCCCCCTGTGTGAGGCATAATCGAAGTCAGCAGGAGCGCAGGGCTTCTGCTCTTACACTTACTGCGCCTACGAGGTCGGACCGTTCAGGGAGGGTCTGACTTCGTCGACGCGGACATAGCTGGAGCAGTAGTTTCGGCCCATGTCCCCTTCGACTCCGCTCAGCGTGACATGGATGCACTTCATCCCATGTAGGGGCGGAAAATCTCCCGCCCTCTCACACTCCTCACACGTCCGGAGCCTCGTGTCTGCGGACCCACATGCCGTAGATCAGCATCCCCAGGGCGGATATCAGACCGATCGCCGCAAATCGGTACCACAACCGATAGGGGTCATAAGCATCCCACAGAAGATCGGTCGCCTGCTGATGGGTCATGCCGGTAACCTCGACCAGCTTGTCCATGGCGTTGGTTCTGGCAACATCGGTCAACTGGTAGTTCTTCGCGAGGTAATCGATGGCCAGGTTGGCCTTGTCACCGAGTTTATCATAGACACTCCCGGCATACCATGACCCGAAGGCCCACCCCACCCCCTGCGGGATATTGGCGTAGCCCATGTACAAGCCCTTCTTGCCGTCCGGCGCAATGACACCAAGATACTCGTTCATCTTGGGTGAGGAGAGCATCTCGCCGATCGAAAAGGTGAGAATACCGGCCAAACAGATGTAGCCGCTGGTGGTAAAGCCGGCCATGATTAGGCCGAAAGAGGCTATGGTAATTCCTATTGTGATTGAGGTGATGCGTCTCATTTTCGAGACCAGCCAGGAGATAAGAACGACCCCTAAGATGATCAGGCCCGGATTGGCGTTGATCAGCCACTCCTGGGCTACCTGGGGCGGTCGGTCGGTGTGAATCTGTTGCATCCATTCGGGAATTCCGAGGTCGCGAACCATAGCCGAGGAATCGACCCAGTCAACGATGAAATTGGGCAGCATGTCGAAAAGCTGCATGAACATAAGCCAGAAACCCGACATGATGACGATGAACACGATGAGCCGCAGGTTGAAGATATTCAGAATCGTCACCCAGAGCACCTTGAAGGGGTTACCGGTCTGATCGCCGCCGGCGGACGGATCCTTGTAAGTCAGCAGCATCAACAAGTTGAGCGAGACGATCGCCGCGCAGCCGTAGAAGACGGTCGGCCAGGAGATGCCGTACAGGAAGTGAGCCAGCGGCGGGCCGAGGAAGCCGCCGACATTCACCAGCATGTAGAAAGTTCCCCAGCCGACTCCGGAGTTACGTTTGGTCAGGGACTGGCACATGGTCCCCTGGACGCCGGGCTTGAATATCGCCGTGCCAAAGGCCAGGGTGCAACACCCGATCAGGAACGGCCAGAACTCGGTCTGGGTGGCCATCACCAGGTAGCCGATCACCTTGATGATCACCGAGGCGGCGATTGTCTTCTTGTAGCCGTAGCGATCAGCGAACCCGCCGCTGATCATAGGAGTCAGCGACTGGAAGATCGCCCACCAGAGGAATATGATACCCTTGTCGGTCTGCGAGAAATGCAGTCCGCCGGGTTCATCGGCCTGGGCGATATAGATCGGAATGACTACACGGACGCCGTAGTAGGCCAGGCGCTCCAGTAACTCCATGATGTTGACCATCCAGAACGGACGGCTCATCGACAGGAACTGCTTGATAAGGCTCTCGCGCTTGTCGGGGGCTACCACTGTATCTGCCATGGGCTTTCCTGCGTAAAGGGGTTGGCTTTCGCGCCAAGAAAGCAGAATTGACGGGGCGGGTCAATCAGGAATCGCAAGCGGCGAGTTAGGGTTGTTGCTTGCCAATCGTTCCCCAACGGCTATATTCATCCCTACGCAGCAGATCTTATGCGAATCGGACGTAGCTGGATTTGGGATCGAAACTCACAGGGTTAGTGCTCGCCCTCGGGCTTACAGCCGCCACAGCAGGGGCCGTGGACCGTCTTGAGATAGATCTCAGTGAGGATACGGCCTATCTGCCGTATTACCTCGAATCCACTACGCGGCAGGCCGATTGGGGGATATTGCACTACCAGCAGAAGAGGCCCCTTGATGTCATTCAGCCTTTTCAGGAGGGAGTAGCCCCCGGTACGCTCATGGTTGTGTGTCCGCCACAGAAGCTGCGGGACGAACCCTCTTTGTTTGAGATGCGCGAGTACCCGAGTTGGAAGAGCGACACCGATCCGGTCAATCTGATAGTCAGCAACTGGGCCTGGTATCACGATCAAGTGGCGGGCTTGCGCGCAATTGCCGCCGCGGGTGAGCGTCGCGATTCAATCTTCGCCGTGCGTCTATTCCCCGACGAGTCGGCTGAACCGGTCCGGGATGGGCTGCCACAGCAACAACAGGTGTTTCTCTGCACCGGTGAAGACCGCGATGGTGACGGAGAATGGTGGGCCCACTCCAATGTTCTGCTTTTGGAGGACTTCGACAGTGATGGTCTGACTGAGGCGATTGTCTATGTCAACGGCGGGAATGATCAGTATCCCCGACGGATGTTCTGTGTTGAGATGGAGACCTTGCGGATCCAGTGGGAACTGGATGTGGCCTGTACGATCGATCCTGAGGGCCTCTACTCGTGCTACAACGAATTCGGCCCCTGCATCATCTTTGTCGGCTACAATCCCAAGAACGGGGTGAGGGACAGCCTGTTTGTCGATTACTGGGGCTATCTGGGTGTTATCGACAGCGCTGGACAGGTCGTCACACGGCGCATCAAAGCGTACAATCACGGCGGCAACTGGCTGATACGGGCGGCTGACTCGGGCCTGTTCTACACTATCTTCGAAGTATCTTTGATCCCGGCTGATGAGTGGGACGAGAGCGAACCTGAAGGCATCGGTATTGCCAAAGTAAACTCACTGGGCGAGCCGGTGAAGATGGTTGATTGCGGTTATCGTCTGCATGAGCTCTGGCTGGGGCGCTGGCCCGGCGTTGACGATCCGGTCGTGTACGCGAGATTCAGAGATGGGGCTATCAGGGTGTATGACAGCGAGCTGGAGTTGGTGGCCGAGTCCGACCCGGGCCCTACCACGAACTGTATCGGTAGCGTCAGGATTACCGACCGCGAAGACTCCTTGCTGGTATTCAGGAAGGGGCTGTATGAGCAGACGGGCAAATCACTCAGACGCATCCTCGCCTTTCCGAGACGTCTCGAATGTTGTCTGGCAGTAGCCACTGATTCTTCCGGCGCAGCCACAATGCTGGGCCTGGCAGGTCCAAACCGATATCAGATCGGGCACATTCGCAAACGCGGCTTCTGGACCATGGCCACCATCTTCTATCGCCAGAATCAGAATTATGTCCTGATGGTCCTGTCCGGTCTCCTGGTGGGACTGGTGCTGGTGAACTACTACCGTCGGCGTACGAAGACTAACCTCGATCTCATCGCACGGCAGAAGGATGAACTTCAGCGCACTCACGAGGCTCTCAAGGAAGCGCAGGAGATCATAATCCGGCAGGAGAAGTACAAGCAGGCCAAAGACATCGCCGGGGGCTTCGCCCATGAAATCCGCAATTCGCTGCTGCCGGTCGAGACGGCGATAGCGCTGCTGGGACGTGTGGATCCATCGGCGCCCGAGGCGTCTGCGAAACTGGAGAAGTACGGTCGTAACATCGGCTCGGCCGTCTCGCGCGCGGTCGAGCTGACTCACCTTATCTCGCAGTATTCAGGTCTTGAGGCCCAGAAGCAACCCGAGGCGGTGAACCTGCGCCAGGCCGTCGAGGATGTCATTGAGTCAAACCGTATCCGCATCGAACAGCAGGGCGTGGCTGTCGATGTCGATATCCCCGTCGAAATCATGGTCGAGTCGAACCACAGTCATCTTGCAATGGTGCTCAACAATTTGCTGCTTAACGCCTTAGATGCCTTGACCGATCGGCCTGAACCGCGTATCATTGTCCGATCAGGGTATGAATCAGGGATGGTCACCCTAAGATTCAGTGATAACGGCTGCGGTATCGCCGAAAAGGACTTGCCGCGTGTTTTTGACACCTTCTTCTCGACCAAACCGAGTTCGGGAAGAGGCTGGGGCCTGACTATGGCTCGACGGATCATGCAGTTGTACGACGGCGAGATAGCGGTCGAGAGCAAGGAGACCGAAGGCACCACGTTCACTCTGATGTTCAGACAGCCCGGTTAAGAACCGCCAATCACAACGGATACCACGCATCTATGTGCTCACAACCGAATGACAGCCCGAAGCCGAAGATCATGATCGTCGATGACGACGATCTGGCCCGCGAAGGTCTGCTGGAGGTATTCTCCGACCGGTACGACGTGATTGCGGCATCCTCCGGACCCGAAGCAATCGATCAGGTCAGACAGCATGACGACCTGGCCGTGATTGTGCTGGATATCAAGATGGCGGGCATGGACGGGATCGAGGCGCATTATGAAATCAAGGCGGTTCGCCCGGACGTAGCGGTCATTTTCCACACGGCCTTTCCCGGCGACTACGATGAGCAGCAGATCGACGAGACCGCAAAGCCCCACGGGTATGTGGTAAAAGGCAACTCGCTGGTCCAACTCGAACGCGAGGTGCGAAATGCGGCCGAGCACTATGTACTGAAGACCGAGGCCGGCTACCTGGACAGCGTCCTCCGCTCGAAGGTTGGTATCGTTGTCGCCTCCGAGAAGATGCGCAAGCTGATGCGAAAGGTGATGAGAGTCGCCCGCACCAGGACCCCGGTTCTTGTCCTCGGGGAGACCGGCACCGGCAAAGAGGAAGTGGCCAGGGCGATGCACGCCCTGAGCCCGCGCTCCGATGGCCCGCTGAGCATACTGCACTGCAATCACAAGCACCCCGAACTCGTGGAGGCCGAGCTGTTCGGCTACAAGAAGGGTGCTTTCACCGGAGCCACCGAGGATCGACTCGGTAAGGTCGAGTATGCCGACGGCGGGACGCTGTTTCTCGATGAAATCGGCGACCTGGACCAGACAACTCAGGCCAAGCTGCTGAGGGTGGCCGATACCGGTTCGTTCGACCGCCTCGGCGATCCGGTCACTCGTTCGGTGAATATCCGCCTGGTGTCGGCCACCAACCGCGATCTCGGCATGATGGTCGAAGACGGCAGTTTTCGGGGCGACCTGCTGGCACGGGTCAACACCATCACCCTGACAGTCCCACCACTGCGCGAGCGACGGGAGGAAATTCCCGAGCTGGCCCGCTTTTTCATAGCGAAGCTATGCAGTGATGAGGGCCTGGCCCCCAGGCATCTGGATGACAGCGCCATGAAGGCGCTGCTCGATCACGACTGGCCGCAGAATGTCAGGCAGTTGGCGCATGTGATCGAGGCTGTCATGGTCAACACCGACGATACCCTGATAACTGCCGACCACATCTCGGAGCATCCCGACTTCGGCGGCCGGGAACTGAAAAAGCGTGCCAGCACCTATCGCGAGCAGATGGACGACCACGAGCGCCAGATATTCATCGGCGCGCTTACCGAATGCGACGGCGTTGTTTCGGAGGCGGCGCGCCGTCTCGGGGTGGACCCCTCATTCCTGCACAAGAAGCTGAAGAAGCACAGCATAGACGCCCAGATGTTTCGGACGTGAGCTGAGCCACCGGGCTTGACAATCTGTCAATCACCGCATTGCATATTCTGACAAGGAAGACAGGCACGGTACAATCTGAGTCAGTGAGTGTCGACCAGTGTATTCACAAGCCATGTGTTCAAGAGGAACCATGTGAAGCAACAAGGCAAAAGGCCAGTGGCGCTCGTGAAACGAACGGCAGGAGGATATGATGATACGAAGTCAATCAATACTCTTAGCGATCATCGTGATAGGTGCAGCTGGCATCTCAGCGGAGCCACTCTTCGATACCGCGATAGTGTACAAGGTTGGCGTTTCACCCGGATGCATAATCGCAGCAGATGTCGATGGTGATGGCAGACAGGACTTGGCGACGGCTAATAGTGGCTCAGACAACATATCGGTCCTCATCAATTCGGGAGATGGAACGTTCGATTCCGCTCAACAGTATGAAGCAGGCTATGTCCCCAGTTGGATCTGCGGTGCTGACCTAGATGGCGATGGAGCTATCGACATGATTGTAGCCAACAGCTACTTCGACAGCATCTCTGTGTTATGGAATAATGGTGACGGTACATTTGCGTCACCGCAGGCACAGGCGGTCGGGTTCAGCCCAGATCGCGTTGTGGCAGCTGACTTCGACGGAGATGGCGACTCCGATCTGGCAGTGACACTCAGCTCATCCTCCCATCTTGTGTCCGTGCTTAGAAACGATGGATCCGGCTTTCTACAGCCGTATACGAGCCTGCATGGGGGCACTACACCAAGCAGCATCGTGGTGGCCGACTTCGATGGCGATGGCGATGTCGATATAGCTACCTCTGATTTCAGCTCCAAGCAGGTTCTGCTATCAAGGAACAATGGTTGGGGCTTCTTCTCAAGTGCTCTCAGTGTCGGTGTTGACCGTTTTTCACTCGCCCTATCTTGTGCTGATCTCGATGGTGATTCCGATAGAGACTTGGCGATGATTTCTAATGGCCGACTATGGGTCTTAGTCAATGACGGCTCGGGCGTTATGGAGGAATCCGGCATCTATGATACTGGTCCGAGCCCGATGGATGTTCTCCCCGCGGATTTGGACGCTGATGGAGACATTGATCTGTCAGTTGTGTTTCGGGATAGCTTGTCGGTCTACAGAAACGATGGACAGGGCGTGTTCCTGTCTCCAGAGACGTATGCGGCCGGATTCAGTCCCATCTCCATGACGTCCGCCGATTTCGACGATGATGGGAATATCGATATCGCCGTGGTGAGTTACACTGCAGACAGAGTGTCAGTCCTGCTGAATCAGACAGGCGTCGCTACGGATGTTGCTGTATCCACGGAAAGCGAACTGCCGGTGAGCTTCATTCTCAGCCAGAATTATCCAAACCCGTTCAACCCGATTACCGAGGTCAACTTCGCGTTGCCGACCGCGTGTGACGTGAGTCTGGAGGTCTACAACATCACCGGCCAGCGGGTGACAACGTTGGTCGATGAAGTTCGCGAGGCCGGACAGCACTCGGTGTTGTGGGATGCGTCGACGAATGCGTCGGGGGTGTACTTCTACCGGCTAAGCGCCGGTGAGTTCACCGAGACGAAGAAGATGATGCTTCTTAAGTAGGAGTTTGATGAACCCGCAGGGTCCCGGTCCGTCTGGGAGGGCCCCGGGGCCCTGCGGAAACTATCGACATGAAACTGAAGAATCGATTTCAGGGTAGGTCAGGACCTTTACGGTCCTGACATCATCTCTGATCGGCTTGTCGGATTCCTAATCGCGGGGCCGGCGGGCTCACCGAATGTCAGCGCGCTGGGCCAGTCGATCTGTCAGGCTGAGCTTGTCGAAGCCTACATGGGCAGTTGATAAACGATCAGGCTCAGCTCACGTCGCCCTTCGACAGGCTCAGGGTGACGTGGGGAGAAGACGATTCAGGCAGCGGCGAACTGACACGCACGTCAGTCAGGCAGGTTCATATCCGTGGCTGGTGTACGTCCTCTGCACCAGCTCTATCAAAGTCATAAGTGACGGGAGCAACGCCTGACCGGGTATTTGGTCTTTTGGTATCCGAGTCTTCTGGTCGATTCGTCCATGCGATTGGCCCGTCAATCTTGACGATTTGACCTTCTCGCATTCTCTTCGCATTCGCTAACTCTCGCACTCACAAGGCATTGCACGACCACGGCCTCTTCTGGCATGCGGTTCGCTATATGTCAGTGTGTCCACAATGACGCAGACATTAACCGAACCTGTAACAGGAGAAAGCAATGAGGACTTTGAAAATCACACTAGCAGCCTTGCTTGTTACGCTCGCGAGCTGGCCAGTAGCTGCTCAAGTTGTCACCCCCATTGATTTGGGAGTCAACGTACGGGGAGTGGCAGTGGACGACTTCAACAATGACGGTCATTTAGACATTGTACTGCGGAGACACGACGGCACTGTTTCCATCTACTGGAACGATGGTTCAGATAGCTTCAGCTCAGAGGAGATTGCAGCCGATTGTCCACCGAATGACGTCAGGGGTGACTTAGGGACTTGCGACATTGACGGCAACGGATATGCCGATTGCTGTATCAGCGGCACAAACACCGTCTGGATACTGAAGAACCAGGGGGGCAGTACATTTCAGAGAGATTCGGTTCTAACTTCCGCCGCTTACCTGTTCGGTTTGGATTGCGGGTACATCGATGATGATCCGTATCCGGACATCGTTACCGGAGATTATGACAACGAGGGGAACATATACGTATTCCTCAATGATGGCTCAGGTGGCTTCGGCGACCCGGCCATAGAACTTGATTTGCTGGATTCACTGAATGCGCATGAGTCAATAGAAGAGTGTAATGATCCCAACATTGTGACTTGCATGGTGGGGGACTTCAATGATGATGGCGTACCGGACATAGTTGCCGGCCAGGACGATGATGACGATGCCGGCGCCGCTTACATGTTCACAGGAACTTGGGACGGCGGGGATGTCTCCTTTGAGTGGTTTGGGGAACCTTACGATGTCAATCCAAATGTGGAACAGTGCGAAGGTAATGAGTCGTATGGCTACGGTACCAGTGATGCCTATGACTACGATGGCGATGGTTATCTCGATGGATTGATCCCAGCCGGTACCTTCGCCGGAGACTCGTCGAACTGCTTCATACTCCGAGGCGACGGCTCCGGTTATCTCGGCCCAAACATTCTGATTCAGTTCGATATAGACATCAACGCACGAGCACTTTATTCAGCAGCCCCACCGCCCTGGTGGATGAGCCCCCGCACGCTTAGCGTAGTCGCGGTAGAACAGTACTCCAAAGGGACCCAATCGTATCTCATCGAGTACACGCAAAGCCCGCATGTCATATCCGTCACGCCCTCACAACACGAGAACAATGTGGCGCTTTCATCCACGATCGAGGTCCAGTTCAATCAAGCAATGGACCCGAGCTCGATTAACACCAGCACGTTCAAAGTCTACGGATCGGTTGGCCGTTTCTATAGCGGCACGGTGACCTACGACAATGGTAGCTACACCGCTACATTCACCACGTCCAGCCCATTCGACGTTGGTGAAGTGATTACAGCAGTGCTGACTGATGATGTGACCGGCGCGAGTGCAGAGGCCCTGACCAACGGCTACACTTGGTCGTTCACTGCCGTGGCACCGAGCGGTTCCGGGTGGATGTCGGCGGCCGATCATTACGAAGCCGGTTCAGGACCATGGACAGTGGTCAGCGCCGACTTCGACCAGGACGGGGACAAGGATTTGGCGACGTGCTTGCACGGCGCCGATAGTATCGCCGTGATGATGAACGATGGCGCGGGGATCTTCACTCTGGCGCAGACTCTTCCTGCTGGCAACTCGCCCTGGGGACTGGCCAGCGCCGATCTGGATGGTGAGAACGGACCGGATCTGGTAGCTACTGCGGAGGCTGGAGATAGCCTCTATGTGTTCTTGAACGATGGGACCGGCGGCCTCGCGCTGAGCGCTTCCCATCAAACTGATGAGATGCCTTGGGGAGTGGCGGCAGGTGATCTTGACAATGATGGATTTCCAGACATTGCCGTAATCAATCGCGTTGGGAATGGACAGCAAAGCTACTTGTCATTATTCTGGAATAACGGCAGCGGGGGACTCGTCCCTCACGACAGCTTGCTAACTTCGTACCTCGACTGTATCGATGTGACAATTGGTGATATCAACAATGATGGGCTTGCTGATATCATCGTGGCTTCTGATCACCATAGTGTCGTCATATCACGAGGAGTTGGGAGCCGCGACTTCTCCTATCGTCAGGTTTGTACTTACGGCGACGAGAACCATGAGGAGCCATCATCTGTCTATCTGGCGGACTACAATGGTGATGGCTGGGTTGACGTCATCTGCTCGCAGCAGGAACAGGACAGCCTTGCACTCTTAACTAACACTAGTGGAGATACGCTCGTGCTTGAGAGCTTCATCGACGCCGGAGGAAATGCCTATGATGCCCGATTGGTCGATATGGATTCGGATGGCAGCCATGACATTGTTGCGGCCTGCTACTTAGCTGGCAGGGTCGCTGTCTTACCTGGACCGGTCCACGATGTGGTCAGGTCGTACCCTGCTCGTGACTATGCTCGTTCGGTAGCCGCAGCCGACTATAACGGAGACGGCGCGCTCGACATTGCTGTGGCCAATGGACAGGATACCAAGGTCTCGGTACTTCTGAACGTGCTCGACCCGACCGGCCTCGTCGGCCATTGGCCCATGGATGACCCTGAGGGCTCCGTCGTCGCGGACGCAACCGATTTCTCCAACGATGGCACTGCCACGGGAACGACTGTGGTCGAAGGCTGTGAGGGCGACGCACGCCACTTCGCCGGAGCGGGCAATTACGTGACGATTCCCCACATGCCACAATACGAGTTCGCGGCGGACTGGTCCTGGGCCGTCAAGGTGAAGCTGGACGCCATTCCGGTGGATGAAGGCAAGATCGTAACGAAGTACTCATCTACCTCGAGCCCGACCGGCTATACCTTCTCGGTTGGCGCCAATCAGAAGCTGCAATTCAAGATCGCCGAACAGGAGGGGGCCAATACCATAAACTCAACCCAGGACCTGATGCTTGGTGAATGGTACTGCCTCAGCGGGATGCGTCGCGGCGATACCCTAGAACTCTGGATCAATGGCGAACTCGACAATCAGGTTGTCGGGTGTGACACGCATGCACTGAACGACCCCGATGCCATCACCGTGGGTTACCGTGATCTGAGCAGCGACCAGCATTTCCCGGGTGCCATCGATGATTTGCGGTTCTACGACTACGCGCTTTCGGAGACAGAAGTACAGGCGCTGGCGAATTGTTGCGGAGGAGGTCCGAAGGACATCGTTCTCGATCACGTCGATGGAGGCGATGCCTCTACCATCTGCACCGGCGTGCCCGTGACTTTCAATCTGAGACTCACGAACTATCAAACAGAGTACGTTCTTGGAACCACGAACGGTTTCCGCATCTACTCACCGGACGGCGCGGAGTGGACTTCAGTCTCCGGTGAATTCGCAGGTCCATTCGTCGATTTGATGGATGGAGGTACAGTCTTCACGCCGTGGAGCATATCTGGGAGCGGCGCCGATACTGTCGGCTTCAGTGCCTGGAGGCAAGACAGCACAGGGCTACCCCCAGATTCGTCCGTACACTATGTGCCATTTAGCATCGAGATTGGCCCGGTAGATGCCAGTGACGCTGGCCTTACCATCTGTATAGACTCCTGTTGGTATCCGCCAAATAACCCATGGAAGTGGATAGTTGGTCCCGGGACAGGAACTCCGTACTATCCGACCTGGGGCGGCCTACACTGCTTCACTATCGATGGCTCAGACACCGATGAGGATGGAATCGGCGATCTGTGCGACAATTGTCCATCAGTCTCCAACCCCGATCAAACTGATGAGGACGGCGACGGCGTCGGTGACGCCTGTGACAATTGCTACTTGAGCTACAACCCCGATCAGATTGACACTGACGGGGACGGCTTCGGCGAGGAATGCGATTGCTGCAACCTCCGGGGAGATATTAACCATGATGGATCAGGTCCCGACATCAGTGATCTGGTGTCCTTGGTAGATTACATGTTCATTCTCGGATCACCTCCCGTCTGCGACATACCGTTCTATCCACACTGCCCTGACCACTATTACGCCGAAGCGAATATCAACGGCGACGACGCCTGTATACCGGACATCGCCGATCTTGTCTACCTGGTAACCTACATGTTCCAAAGCGGGCCACCGCCAGTGCCGTGTGGTGAAGGTAGTCCTCTTCCCAAGCTGCAGACAGTAGATGCTCAGTTCGGTGTCGGCGTCACGACTAAAGATCAGGCGACGATCATATCCTACCGCACCCGCTCCCCCCTCCTCGGGATCCAGCTCGAACTGGTTGGGGTTGGCAGTGGTGATCCGGTGAGTCGGCTCGATAACGACAACATCGAAGTGGTGCATGGACGTGAAGGCGACAGGATCAAGGTCGGTATCCTCGACATGCAGGGGGCCTATCCCATCGAAGCCGGCGAGCATGTCCTGCTCGAGATCCCCGGCCAGTGGGAGATTGTCTCAGCCCTCGCTGCGGATCAGAACTTCCGGACTATCCAGCCAAGTCTCGGGCGGATCGAGCCGGAGCTTCCGAAGGACTTCAGTCTCGGGCAGAACTACCCCAACCCGTTCAACCCGACTACCGAGATCAACTTCGCATTGCCGACCGCGTGTGACGTGAGTCTGGAGGTCTACAACATCACCGGCCAGCGGGTGACAACGTTGGTCGATGAAGTTCGCGAGGCCGGACAGCACTCGGTGTTGTGGGATGCGTCGACGAATGCGTCGGGGGTGTACTTCTACCGGCTAAGCGCCGGTGAGTTCACCGAGACGAAGAAGATGATGCTTCTTAAGTAGGAGTTTGATGAACCCGCAGGGTCCCGGTCCGTCTGGGAGGGCCCCGGGGCCCTGCGGAAACTATCGACATGAAACTGAAGAATCGATTTCAGGGTAGGTCAGGACCTTTACGGTCCTGACATCATCAGAGGCAGCACGAGTCTCAATGTCAGGACCACAAGGGTCCTGACCTACAGGTCTGCGGAACTGGATTGGGTGTCGCATGACGTACCGTATCGGATATAATCCCACCCAAAGGGCGGGGCACCGGGCAACATAGTCATTCCCGCGGAAGCGGGAAGCTGGATTCACAATTGAAGTGCAACAGTTGTGAGCAAAATACTGGCGACGGTAGGGGCGAATAACATTCGCCCGTCCTGCAAGGATACTGGCCATGGTGATCATGGGCGAAAGATTTGTCGCCCCTACAGACGAGGGGAATGCGTGTGTGTCCGTGATGACGATGCGATGGGCCACACAAAGAAGCTGAGATACCCGAAAGACTCGAGAGCGATGGAACTCGGGAGGGTCGGTCGGGAGCATTAGACCGACCGATGCCCCAAAAGGCCCGGTGGCGAGATGCTCGCGCCACCGGGCCACTGTTTTGTAAGAAGGTTCTCGGTCAGACGTGACCGGGCATCCGAGTCGAGTATGCTTTGCCATGCCACACAGCCTTTTGACAGTGATGGGGTCAACTGAACCATACGCCGCTATCGAGGACATCGTACCTGGCGGGTCCACGATCTGCAGCCTCGCCGCCAACGATGTTGAGACACTTGGGAAGACGGGTAGCCCACCGTTCCTGCGGTGGGGTCATGTGTGAACGAATGCCTGCGATGCCCATACGTGGATGTGTTTAACGGGTCACGTGACTGGGTCGGGCCCGAAGTTCTCCATCCGAGAGGACGGGTGGGCTACCGATTGCTCCTGCAGCCTCAGGATATCCGCCAACCGGTAAACCTCATTCAACGTTTCCGGGAAGATATCCGTCTTTGGCATGTAGTCCCCTCAGAAGCAGCGAATCCCGAGGCCATGGTAGGTCGGCGGATGAACGAGCCGATCCGGGGCCATCATGGCAGGACTGTTCCAAACTACGGAGGTGGATTATGCGCCCCCAGAAAGCACTGCCGTATCTCGTCCTCGCCACTGTCATGACCATCATCGCCGTCCTGATCAACGCCGCCTCAGTCGGCCAGATCAAGGGAGTGATTACCAATGCCGAGAGCGGTGAGCCCGTCGTTGGTGCCTCGGTTCTGGTCGTTGGCACTAAGTTCGGCGCCATGACCGACTTCGATGGCCGGTACGAAATCAAACATCTGGAGCCCGGTACCTACCGTCTGAAGATCAGCCATCTGGACTACAATCCGGTCGAGGTCATAGACGTTGTAGTGAAGACCGATCTGACTACTGAAGTCAGCCAGGAGCTTACGAGGAAGGCAACTGAGGGCGGTGAGACTATCAAAGTGGTTGCCGATGTCGATGCCATCGACAAGTTCGGGACCGCCAACCAGACCCGCGTAACTCGGGAAGAGATCAAGAAGCAGCCAGTGACCTCGGCCGATGAGCTTCTCACGCAGGTACCAAAAGTTGTCACCGGGCGAGAAGGTGAGGTCTTCATCCGCGGCGGCCGGGCCGGAGAGGTCGCGTATATTGTGGATGGAGTATCGCCTGGGAATGAACCTGCCACTTTGAGCAGGCCCGAGGCGAAACACCGCCCCCAACCCAAGACAGGGCCATGGGGACCGGTGCATGGAGGAACCACCAACCCCAACGGTGAGCCGTTCTCGGCCATGTTCTTCGACCATTACGGTGTCAACCCGTTTGTCGATACCGAGGATGATCATCTGTCGACCTTCGCCATCGACGTTGACGATGCTTCGTTCATAATGACCCGCTCGTACCTCGAACGCGGTCACCTGCCGCCCGACGAAGCGGTGCGCGTCGAGGAATTCATCAACCACTTCGACTACAACTACGAGTTCCCCGAGCGGAAGGCCTTCGGCCTGCACTTCGAGGGCGCCCCCTCCCCGTTCGGTGAGAACTGCTACCTGCTCAAGATCGGTATCCAGGGGCGCGATGTCCAGCGTCGCGACCGCAAGCCGGCCAACCTGGTGTTTGTTGTCGACGTCAGCGGATCGATGGCTTGCGAAAACCGTCTCGGCCTGGTCCGTCAGGGTTTGGAGATGATGGTCGACAACCTGCGTCCGTCGGATCGTGTCGGTATTGTTGTCTACGGTTCGCGAGGCCGGGTGGTGCTTGAGTCGACGGCGCTGCATGGTGAGGGTCGTCAGGCAGTCATGGCGGCGATCAACGAACTGATCCCGGCCGGAGCCACATGTGCTGAGGAAGGCATCAAGCTCGGCTATGCCATGGCGGACCGGTTCTTCGATCACAGGCGCATTAACAGGATAGTCCTCTGCTCCGATGGGGTGGCCAACGTCGGTCAGACCGGGCCGGAGGCGATCCTGAGGAACATTAAGCAGTACGCCGACAAGGGTATTACCCTGACGACGGTCGGTTTCGGCATGGGTAACTACAACGACATTCTCATGGAGAGGCTCGGCAATCAGGGCAACGGGCAGTATGCCTACATCGACGACATTAAAGAAGCGCGACGGTTCTTCGTCGACAACCTGACCGGTGTTCTGCAGACTATCGCCGGCGATGTGAAGATCCAGATCGACTGGGACCCCGCGATGATTCGCAGCTACCGCCTGTTGGGATACGAGAACCGCGATGTCGATGACGACAAGTTCCGAGACGATGCCGAGGACGGCGGTGAGATCGGGGCCGGGCATCAGGTGACGGCTTTGTACGAGATCAAGCTGAATCGTCGAATGGCGCACCGACGCGGCCCGCTGGGGACCATGTTTGTCCGCTACAAGGACCCGGACTTGGGCGAGATCATCGAGGTCAAGCGGCCCATCGACAGGCGCTGCCTGCAAGACCACGTGTCCAGGTGCAGCGCCGACTTCCGCCTGACCGCGGCAAGCGCAGAGCTGGCCGAGATACTGCGGGACTCATACTGGGCGCGCGGCAGCACGGTGGATGATATTGTGGCATTCCTCGGCGGTCACTACAATGAGCATGAAGATGAGCGCTTCGCCGAGCTGGCTGAGATACTCCGCATGGTCTCGCAGCACCGAGAGGAACTGGCGCAGCGTTGACCCCTGCCTCCTTACGACCCCGGTCGGGCTGCCGGCCCGGCCGGGTTGAAAAGGCCGATCAAAGAATCGGAGCGGGGAGGAGGTCCCCGCAATCCGCATTAGGCAGTCGATGCGTGGGCACACACCAGCCGTACAGAGTGGAAGCGAGCGCCATACGGCATCGCTATGAGAATGATGCGATCGCTATCCCGGAACCTGGGTGTTGAGCCAGCGCCAGAGGTACCAGCAGGCATAGGTGCGATAAGGGCGCCATTTCTCGGCCAGCTTCGCCATCTCGACCGGGTTCCGGTCGATCCCGTAGTTTTCGCTGATGGCCTTCTGAAGGCCCAGGTCGCCGGACGGGAAGAGGTCGGGGCGACGCAACACGAACATCAGGTATATCTGGGCGGTCCATGGTCCAATGCCGGTGATCGCAGTCAGGGCCGCGAAAGCATCGTTGTCAGGCATCCGGGATACTCGCCTGAGGTTCAGGGATCCACTTTCCACAGCCGCCTGAAGGGCACGCAGCGCTCGCAGCTTAGGTCGAGAGATTCCGGCGCTGCGAATGCCCTCATCGGACAGGACTGCCAGCTTGCCGACCGAGACCGCGCCTCCGCACAGCTTTCGCACCCGGAGGAAGATTGTCCGAGCAGCTTTACCGGAGAGCTGCTGGCCGATAATGATGGACACAAGGGCCTCGAAGTTGGTTCTGGTCCAGCGGCCAGCAGAGTCGATGGCGCCGACCTGCCTGATCACCCTGGCCAGGATCGGATCAGCCTGGGCCAGCGCCCGGGAGGCTGCCTTCAACTGGCTGTCCTGAACCTGTTTAACCATGAGGGGTACGGCCTTTTATGCGAAAGAAGAACCACTGATCAATCCACATGCGATCCAATATGGTGAGTTGACTGCGAGGCGGCAACCACACATGGCTAAATACGGCGGCCGGCAGACCGATGACAGTATTATGGGGATAAGGGTGAATCTGAAGACGTTCGGAGACCGACCATCATGACAGAAGTGCAGAACAACTCGCGGTTGCAGCTGCGGACAACTGTCCCGGCCTTGGTGATCGGCCGCATCGGATTGGTGCGCAGTCTGGGCCGGGCCGGCATCCCGGTAGTGCTGGCCAGGGAATCTGGCTCGGTATTCGAACGCGCCTCGCGCTACTGCCGGACATTCCTCCGCCTGCCTAATCTCGACCGGGACCCCGAAAAGGCTGTATCGGAGTTGGAGCAATTCGGAGCGACCCAGGCGAGCAGGCCCGTTGTGTTTTTCAACGGCGAGGCGGATGTGCTTCTGTTTTCCCGCTATCGTGAGAGATTGAACAAGTACTTTCGGATTCTTCTTCCTGACGGCGCCCTGCTTGAGAAGCTGGTCGACAAGAGTAGCTTCGCCGCTCTTTCGGAGGAACTCGACCTGCCGACTCCGAAGACAATCATCCCGATGACCCCGGAAGACTGCTTTGCCGCCGCCGAGCAAGTCGGATATCCATGCATAATCAAGCCGTTTCGTCAACGCCGCTGGCACACAGATGAGATCATTGCTCGTCTGGGGCTGACCAAAGCAATACTGGTTCATAATGCCGATCACCTGCAGAATCTGCTTCCTCTGCTGCCCCCGATTGACGGACATGAAATGATTCAGGAATATGTTCCCGGGGCCGACAGCGACCACTACGATTTTCACACCTATATCAGGTCCGATGGGCGTATTCGCGGTACCCTTGTCGGCCACAAGCTGAGAACCTACCCGATCCACTTCGGGCAGGGATGCTATACCCGATACGTTGATGAACCAGGGGTTGCGGAGGTGTGTCTTCGTGCCCTGAATCGCCTCAACTACTGGGGCGTGGCCAACATCAATATCAAACGCCATGCCGGGACCGGGAAAATTTACCTTCTCGAAATCAATCCGCGATACAGTCTGTGGTGTGGCTTGGATGCGGCTTGTGGCGTCAACATGCCGCTGCTGCAATACGCCGATGCAACCGGGCTGGAGCTACCCGACCGGCGTGCAGATGGAAACCCTCGACGCTGGTTGTGGGTGGGCAATGATGTCAAGGCGGCGCTGGAGTATCGTCGTTGCGGGGAGCTGACTGTCAGCCGATGGCTGCGTTCCTATTTCTCGGAGCGGGGGAGAATTGTCTTTCAGGTCTTTGCGCTTGATGACCCCGGGCCCTGGCTGGCGGCCATGTGGTTTGGTATGATCGATTCATTGCGCCGAATGCCGGGATTCGTGAACAGGCGTATGAGGCGTCTGTTCGACAACGGGAAGGCTCGATCCCTGCTGTCGGGGAGGTGTTCGCAGACATCGGGAGACCGGGGAGTTCATGAGAGCCACTTGTCCAACCAGCGGCGACGGTGATGATCCATCTCCTTGTATGATCCGTCCTTGTGCGCGTGATGCCCACCACCTTCAAGTACGATGTACTCGTGCTCGATTCCAACCCTCTTGAGTTCCCTGACCATGGCCTCGGATTGCTCGATCGGGATGACCTTGTCCTGGTCGCCGTGCAGCAGCATGATCGGTGTGTCCCTCGGCAGACGGTCGGCGAAGTAGACCGCCGATCGCTCCGACAATTCCCGGCGCTGTTCATCGACTGTCATTTGGCCCAGGCGTTCCTCCAGAAACGACTTGAACCGTTCACTACGTTCCATCAGCTCGAAGACGTCGGTGATGCCGGCGTGGATGATCGCGCACTTGAACCGGTCTTCCTGCTTCAGGGCGCAGTAGGTGCTCATACCGCCGCGGCTGGCCCCCTCAATACCCATGCTCGAAGCATCCGCCTGGGGCAAGCTGTCGGCAATCGGCAGCAGGTTGAGGGTGTCGTTGACATCGGTACAACCCCATTCCTCGGTCCCCTCACCGCCCATGTTCCCGCGGTACTGGGTGGCCAGTACGAAATAACCCCAGTGAGCGGTCGAGGCTAGGATCAGGTGGGCACGGAGTTCGTCCAGGGCGCCGCGATCGCCGGTGCCGCCGCGGTTCCAGATCAGCACCGGCCAGGGTCCCTCGCCCTTCGGGTAGGCCAGGTAGCCTTTGACTCTGAGATCATCAGAGAGGTAGGTGATTCTCTCGACGATGGTCTCATCGACCACTGCTTCCGAGTAGTGTCTGGCCACTATGGAGCGCATGGCCCGATTGAGGCTGACCATCTCGCGATCTATAAGATTACTGGGAGGCATGGGTTGAAATGTGAGTGCGCTGTATGGCGGCTATGTCCCTCACTCCAGCACGCTGACCACCAGGTCGATTTCGGTGCCGGGCTCCAGCTCGGCGCCCTCGGCCTCCGATTGCTCCAGGACGGTCTCGGGTAGGTACTCGTCGTTCAACCGGCGAGTAATTATCCCTACCTTAAGCTGCTTCTTTTCAAGTTGCTCGATGGCTGCATCGAGGGTCAGGCCGACGACACGCGGCACATAGGTGAAATCGGCCGAGCGCCCGCGGTTAACCATAAGGGTCACCGGTGAGCCGGCGGCAATCTCGGTCCCGGCCGGAGGATATGAAACGACGACCACCCGCTCGGGCAGGGTATCGCTAAAGGCCCAGGCAATGTCTCCGAGGTTGAGGCCGGCGGTTTCGAGATTGAGAATAGCCTGGCGCACCGACATCCCGGCGACCTCCGGGATAGGCACCATTTTCTGGCCCGCCGAGACCACGAACTTGATCGTGCGCCCGGCCTTGACCTCGGTACCGCCGATGGGATATTGACGCAGGATCATGCCGCGTTCCGCTCCCGGCGAGAATTCCTCGGAGGCGACCTCGTACTTCAGGTCAAGCTCCTGCAAGGGGACTTGTATCTCGGTCAGCTTGCGTCCTGTGTACTCCGGCAGCCGGAACTCGCTTCCATGGCGAGTGACCGCCGGCATCACCAGGCTGTCCGCTATCACCAACAGGATGAAGAGAATCACCAGCGGGGCCAATCCGTACAGCACCAGCCCACGAAGGAGGCTGCCTTCGGGAAGGACTCCCGAAAGGAACTTCTGGGGCCGCTTGCGGCGGCGATCGAATCTGGAGGCCTGTGGCTGTGTCATAGTCGCGTCACTTATAGGAGCAAGTGGTTGTCGGCACAAGTTTTTACTGCAAGTGCAGCCTGCGGTTCAACTCCTCATTCACGTCTCCAGGCGCCGTTTCAGCCGGGCGCAAAAGGCTCCATCCAGCGAGCCGGTCTCGGGATAGGTCTTGACGAAACCGCGCTCGCTCACGATCGAACCTTCGAAGAACCGGGCCGCCGACTCCAGTTCGAAGTTCCTATGGCGCAACAGGAACTCCTCCACGATCTGATCATTCTCGTCGCGGATGATGGTGCAGGTGGAGTACACTAACAGGCCTCCCGGCTTGACCATAGTGGCGGCTTTGTCGATCATGCGAGCCTGGATGCGGGCCAGGCTTCTGGTGTCCTCTTCGGTCTTCACCCACCGCAGGTCTGAGTTTTTTCGGGTAGTACCCCAGCCACTGCATGGCGGATCGAGCAGGACACGGTCAAACGGTCCGCCCTTGAAATCCATCATGTCACATGCCACCGGCGCGATGACTTTGACCCCGAGCGCCCGGGCGTTATCGACGAGCAGCTCCAGGCGCTGGTGCGACTTATCTACCGCAGTCACCAGTCCCTTGTTGCGCATCCGAATGGCCGCGTAAGTCGCTTTTCCGCCGGGAGCCGCCGTCAGGTCGACGACTTTCTGCTGCGGACGGGGATTCAGCAGGCGCACCGCCAGCCCGGATGATTCATCCTGGACGTATACTTTGCCGCTCTGCACCAACTCGGCTTCAAGCGGCATACCGCCCGATTCAACATGAATGAACTCCGGCAGATAGCGCCCATAGGAGAACTCGACGCCGTTGTCCTGAAGGATGCGTGCGACCTCATCGGGCTTGGCCTTGATATAGTTGACGCGATAGGTAACCCGGGGGGGCTTATTGTAGTCGGCCAGCAGCGCCTCCGAGCTTTCCAGGCCGAATTCCCGCACGCAGTAGCTGGTGAAAAACTCCGGGTAGCTGTAGAAGTCGGCCAGATGCCGCGCTGCGTCTTCCCGCACATCGACGAAACGGACCTTGGAGGGCTCCCGGATGGCCGAGCGGAGGACGGCGTTGACCAGACGGGCCTTGCCCTTGTCGGTCAGCACCCGGGCCAGGTTGACCGACTCATTGACAGCGGCGGCGTCCGGCACGCGATCGGTGAACCGTAGTTGATACAGGCCCAGGCGCAGGATATTGGAAAGCTTGAGCGAAAGCCCCGACGACGGCCGTGACAGGTAGAACTTCAACTCATGGTCCAGCCGTCGCCGCATCTTGGTGGCGCCATTCACCAACTGCATCAGAAAGCGCCGGTCGAGGTTGCGAAACTGACGATCGGCGGTCACCTGGACCACGGCGTCGTCGGCCTGGACCTTCTGCTCGATCAGGATCAGGGCCTGGACGGCGGCCATGCGTACGGGGTCATAACGCTGTTTCTGGGGAGCCGGGCGGGGGGTATTCATGCGCTCTACAACTCCATCGCGCCGCGCACGCGGCCGTCCTCTTCCTGCCGGTACATGTCCTTGCGATGGTACGCCAGGCCCAATACCTGCGTCTCATCTTTTCCGGTTAGCAACGAAACCACTTCAGTCGGTCGCACGTAGCCCCCCTCACCCAGGCCGAGGACCATGATGAGAGCGCCGTCCTCGAAGGTCAGATTGTGGATGGCATCGCGCACATCTATGACTTTGACACCACTCTTGGTCTGTCGCTCGATCTCGAGCCCTTTGGCGGCCAGAATGCGCTCGACCCGATCGGCGAGCTCGCCGGGGTCGCCCAGCTCGCTCACCGGCAGCGGGTAGACGACCCTGTTGAGCAGCGATGAGAGCGACCTGGTTTTGCCTATGACGGCGCCGGCGTCGAGGATATCCATACCCTCCGGCATGACGCTCTTCAGTTTATCCACCATGTACGGCAGCAGATTCTCTTCAAGAGTGATATCGACAAACTCCGCCTCGCTGGTAAAACCGAGCGGGAGCGGCGGACCGAACGATAGCTTCATGGTCGGGTTGAATCCCTGGCTGTAGGCTACCGGCAGTCCGGCGCGACGGATGGCCCGTTCAATTGCGGTCATGTTCTCGAGGTGCGACATGTAGCGATACCGCTCGCTCTTGCCCCATCGGATGCGGAGCCTGTTTCTGGTAGGGGCGGAGCTGGTCATCCGAGCGGGGACTTTCTTTCTGCCGCGACCATAACTGATTGTCGGTCCTCCCGTGGGCTCGTCGCTCGTCGCCCGATCCCGCGGGACATACTCCTTAAGTTGAGTCGATCCCTTCTGGCGTTGTTGCTTCAGGTGCTCGGTCGAAGGGCCCTTTCTGATATGCGACCACGGCAGCTCGGCGTCGAACGAGATCGGCCTGATCAGGTCGTCGACCGAAAGATTGTGCTTCTCCAGCGATTCGAACCACTTGTCGGGTTCAAACGTCTCGCTCCAGCCATCGAAACGACAGCCCGCGCGCCAGGCTGATTCGATGACATCAGCCAGGCGACGATCGCCGCGGCCTATCAGTCCGGCCAGCAGAGAGGACTCTGCATTGTGGTGCTTGAAGTTGACTCCTCGAACGCGGCACTGGCGGCGCACCAGGTTGATCCGTCGCAGCATTTCCTCGACCGGCAGAATGGCATCCCATTGGAAGGGTGTATGTGGTTTGGGTACAAACGGCGACAGAGTAACATTGAGCGTCTTCTTGCCCTGGTATTCGCGGGCAATGTCCCAGCAGCGATGGACCATGTCGGCGATACCCTCGAGATCCTCATCGGTCTCGGTGGGTAGTCCGACCATAAAATAGAGCTTAACGGTCTTCCAGCCCTTATCGAAGGCCAGGCGGATGCCGTCGAAGATGGCGCGGTCAGTTATATTCTTGCGGATCAACCCTCTTAATCGCTCCGTGCCCGCCTCGGGGGCCAGAGTCAGGCCGGACTTGCGAACCAGGCTGGCCGCAGCCAGGAGTTCGGGCGTAAGCGAGTCCGGCCTCAGCGACGGCAGGGCCACCGAAATCCGTCGGCTCCTCAAACGGCGTGAGACGCTCCTGATCAACTGGTCGATGTCGGGATAGTCGGACGAGGACAGCGACAGCAGGGCGATTTCGTGAAAGCCCGTGTGCGCCAACTGGGTCTCGATCTGGGCCAGTATCTCATGACGCGGCCGGACGCGTACCGGACGGTAGATCGGGCCGGCCTGGCAGAACCGACACCCCTGGGGGCAGCCGCGCATTATCTCCACGCCGAGATGGTCGTGGACTGTCTCCACCAGCGGGACTATCGGTTGGTCGGGATAGTAATCACTCCGGAGCTGCGGGACGAGGCGAGCCTTTATCCTTGCCGGTATCGAGTCGTCAAGCGGCATCCGACGTTCGTCGTAGAGCTGCGGCACATACACCGAGTCCACCTGTCTGGCCAGGGCCCTGAGCTTCTCGTCACGGGTGGCGCCGGCCATGTCATGAAGTAGGCCGAGCATCTCGGGAAGGCCCTCCTCGGCGTCGCCGATGAAGAAGAGGTCGAAGAACGGCGCCAGCGGTTCCGGGTTGTAGGTCGAGGGTCCCCCGGCCATGACTATGGGGTCTTCATCGTTGCGGTCGACCGCACGGATCGGGACTCCCGCCAGGTCCAGCATCGTCAGGATATTCGTGTACACCAACTCATAGGAGACGGTGAATCCGATGGCGTCGAACTCCCGCGCCGGGGTGGATGTCTCCAGTGAGAATAGAGGCAGACCCTCGCGCCGCAGCAATTCCTCAGCATCGGTGTCGACCGCAAATACCCGCTCGCAGAGAAAACGCTCGTCGCGGTTGACAATGTGATACAGGGTCTGCAGGCCGGGATAGGATTGGCCGATCTCATACTTATCGGGAAAGACATGCAGGTAGCGAAGACGGCCGGATGGATCCTTAATGATTTGGCCCGGTTCGCCGCCGGAGTAACGTCCCGGTTTGATCACAAACGGGAAGAATCTCTTGTTAAGCTGGTCTCTAAGGCTCATAAGTGCTACGGTATCCGGTTTCAATGCAACAGGATAGCAGATTCGTCCGGCAAGGCAAGTCCAAAGTTATCTCGGGTCGCCCCGACCGACGAACCAACCCGGCGCTCATGGGTACAAGCGATAGACTGCGGGAACCTTGACTGACCTGAAAATGAATTCAGAACGCTCCATTTCTTCGGATCATATCGTCCGACCTGCGCGGGCTGCTCCCGGCGCCGGTAGCGTGAACGCCGATCGGCTGTCGGTGCTCTTTTTCTCCACCGCTGTAACTCCTTCCTGGGAACAATCTGAGAACCAGCGTCTGGCGGCCCGGCTGTTTCAGTCCGAAAAATGGAGATTCGAGGCAATTTCCTTCGAATCCCGCGGGGCGATGCGCGGTCGCGGGCGCTGCTATCCAGCCGGATTGAAAGCGGCTGCGGCGCTGTCGCGACGGCTGCGACGCATGATCCCGCGATATCGCGGCCTGCATGTGGTGGCCTGTCCGTTCAGCCCACTGGTGCTCCAACTGACGCTGCCGCTGGTGCTGGGGCGCTTCTATGGTGTTCCCGCGATCGTTGATCTGCGTTTTGGCGTTACGGAGGAGGCCGTCCTCTCGCCCGGCCGGTCGACCCGCAAGATACTCAGCCTTGCCCACGCCATATTGGTCGGTTCCGAGTCCCCGGCGGTGCGCCTGGCCCGATTGGGCCTGCCGGCCACGGTGGCGTCGCTGGTCGTCGACGGTGAGAGATTCCGGGCACGGGCAATTGAAACGGTCCAGCCACGCATCCTGGCCCGGTTGCCGGCATCGGGGCCGGATGACGCCGGTCGGGCTTCCCTGAAGGTTCTGCTAAAGGCCTTCGAGCTGGTCAAACACAAGTATCCGCGAACCGAACTGCGGGTTCTCTGCGACTGGGGCAGTCCGTCGGCCGAACTGTCCGACGACCATGGCTCCGGTGTCCGCATAGAGGTGGCCGCTCACGACGATCAGGTCATCAGGGCCTATGAGTGGGCCGATGTATACGTCAATCCGGCTATTCTCAGCACTTCGTTGATGGCTTTAGCCCATGCCCTGGCCTGCGGTCTGCCGGTGGTGTCGACCCGCGGCGGAGGAGCGGCGGAGTTGATTCGAACTGAGGACGCCGGCTTTCTGGTTCGCGCCGGTCAGCCCGGCGAGCTGGCCGACCGCATTATCGACCTGGTGGAGAAACCCGACCTTGCACGGAGAATGTCGCTGTCCTCAGCCCATCGCGGCAAGGCTCTTCAGGGGAAGGCTCCGACCGACAACTGGCTGCGCCTGTATCGCCGTGTTCTTTCGATCTGACAGGCCTCACATATAGTAACATTTTGTGGTTGAGCCGCCGGACGGCGGCGCTTATCCTCCTGTTGTCAGGTCAGGACCAATGCGATGAACCAAAACGACAGCAAATACCAGGTAGCCATCGTCATGCCGGTGTTCAACGAGGAGCGCTTCCTCGCCGGAACACTGGACCAGGTCTATATGCAGGACTTTCCGATGGAGCGCGTGGAAGTGGTCGTAGCCGACGGCGGTTCGACCGATCGAACCCGGGAGATCGCGGCGGATTACAAAAGTCGCTTCGGGTCACTGAAGATCCTCGACAACCCGCGACGCCTTTCATCGGCTGGACGCAACATCGGCGTCCGGAACAGCAGCGCGCCGTACATCCTGATTCTCGATGGCCACAGCTACCTGCCTAGCAAAACCATGATCCGGGACATGGTTGAGCTGTTCGAAAGCACCGATGCCGACTGCCTGTGTCGACCTCAGCCGCTGGATCCACCGGACATCAGTGATCTGCAGCGAGTAATCGCCTGTTGCCGGGCCTCGGCTCTGGGGCACAATCCATCTAGTGACATATACTCCGATTTCCAGGGAACAGTCGATCCTACTTCATCCGGCGCCATGTATCGCCGCGAGTTGTTCGAGCAAATCGGCTATTTCGATGAGGACTTCGACGCCTGCGAAGACGTCGACTTCAATTTCCGGGTCCACTTGGCCCGGCTCAAGGCGATCATCTCGCCGAAGCTGAAGGTGCACTACTATCCGAGGGGGACACTGACAGGTCTTTGGCGCCAGATGGTCCGTTACGGGAAGGGCCGTTTCAGGTTCGTTCGCAAGCACCACCAAATGGCCCCGATGCAGATGCTGGCTGCGCTTGCCATTGTCGCACTGGCGTTGCTGCTTTTGCTGTCGCTGGTCTCTCAGGCCGCGTGGGACTGGCTGACTACGCTGGTGGGCATCTATGTCTTGATTGTCGTCGGATATTCCGCCTGGCTGGCTCATGATCGCGGCAGGCTGGGTTGCCTGCTGATCGGACCCCTGGTCTTTCCCACGATCCACTTCGGTTTAGGGTGGGGCTTCCTCATGGGTTTCGTGGAGCGATTGCAATCACAACGCCGGCCGTCTCGGGGCGGGCCATTAGACATCGACCTGGGCTGACCAGATCGGGGAGCGAATAATGAACCAGACTTACAGCCACAGCCGCCTCAAGACCTTCACCGACTGCCCTCGCAAATACCGTTTCCAATACGTCGACAAGGTAGAAATACCAAAGCGCGAGTCTCCCGATACCTATCTCGGTCGGGCGGTGCATCGCGTGCTTCAGGAGTTGTACAAACTGGGTGCAGACGGTGTGGTCATGCCGCGGGACAAGGCGCTGGCGGCCTACGACGCAGAGTGGCGCAAGGTAAACCTCGACAAGATGGTTGTAACCAACGAGTATTACACGGTCGACGATTACATTCGGCTGGGCCGGCAGATGCTTGAGTGTCACTACGAACGCTATCGTCCTTTCGACGCCGGCAAACTGATCGGAGCGGAGGTGCGTCTGGGCTTCGAGTTGCCCGGAACGCCCTTTCGATTCAGCGCGATCGTCGATCGCATTGTGAAGCGTGATGACGGGGTGGTGGAGATTCTCGATTACAAGACCAGCCAGTCGGTTGTTCAAGTAACCAGCCCCATTTTCGTGCAGCAAATGGGCCTGTACCAGATGGCGGTTCAGGCCAATTATCCGGGAATGGACAGGATCGAATTAGCCCAGCATTTTCTCCGCCACGATGAGATAGTCCGTCGCACTCTGACCCCGGATGACCTTGAGCTGCTGGCCATGCAGGTGAGGGATATCATTGTCTCGATCTACAACGCCATCCGACTCGATGACTTCCCGACCGAAGAGGGTGTGCACTGTCGCTGGTGCGACTGGCATGATGTCTGCCCGGCCAAACGCCATGCGAAACAACTGGAGGATGAGGCGGCCCCCGACTACAGCGATGCGGCTCAATTGCGGAAGCTGACCGACGAGTTTCTCGAAAAGAACGAGGCGCTCAAGGCCTTAAAGGCGGAAGTTGAGGCACTCAAGGAGGAGCTTCGGACAGCGGCACGGGAGACTGCGATGGATAAGTTTGTCGGCGAGCTTGGCGAAGTGTCGGTGCGCCTGAAGACCGAGGAGAAGTTTATCACCAAGACCGCTGATCGGCAGGCTTGGGCGGATCTGAATAATGTCGTCCGTCAGCTGGGGCTCGAGGATTACCTAACCGTCGACGCGAATGCCTTGATGAAAGAGATATACCTCAAGCGCCGCCTGCCCGAGGAGCAGCATCAGAGGCTCTCGGAATTCGTGCGCACTCGCGAGAGCGGGGTAATTCGCGGAAAACTGATCACGGATGACCGCCTGGATGAGGTGTAGCGGCTGCAACTTTTTACCTCCTCGCGCGTTATAATCAGCGCCGGGATTGAATAATCCGACCGATAGCCTATATTGTGCTATTGAATGCTCTTTGACAGTTTGAGGCACGAGCTCACTCTGGCCATCGAGGCCGATCCCATCGTGTTATGGGGGTGACTTGGTTTCGACGGGTCTGGTGGTGAGTTGTCGGCGTGCCGGGGTTGTCTGGGGCCCCGTTAACAAACCGGGCAAACAACCAATTGGCGAATATGATTACGCCATGGCTGCCTAGTAACAACTAGGAAAGTGCCACGTCGCTTCCCGACTTTGCCTTCGAGGCGGGCCAGCGGCGTCGATAAAGGAAGGCTCGGCTCTTTGACGTCTATAAGGAGAGCTTAAACTTGATAGGCTGGCCCTTCCGGTGGCCTGTCCTTCGGCAGCCGTCGGGGCGAGAAACTATAGAAGGACTACGCACGTAGGCGATGGCTGGCTGCTATTCTCGGACGGGGGTTCGATTCCCCCCACCTCCATTTGTTATAATCTGTTACAATTCAATAGTTTACTGACTCGCAAAGGGCCGGATCATTTGCTTATACCCCCCACCCCTTGGCTATATCGCCGAATATCATGCAATAACTTACGACGCTTGTGGGCACGATTTGGTCCAACGTTCGAGCATGTCCGATGTGGGAACATATTCGGAATTCGCTTGACAAACGATCTCAAATAGAGTTCATTTGTTCCGATAATAGTATCAGTTGTATCAATAATAGAATCGGTTGGTGGTGGTATGTGCGCGCGAAAACCGAAAAATGAAACGTCGATCGGGATAGGCTCCGGAATAGGGGAAGCCCTGTTTCCAAAGATACGCCGGAAGGCACTGGCGCTCTTCCTGCTGAATCCCAACAAGCGCTACTATTTCCGCGAAGCTGTCAGGCTGCTGGGCGATACGCCCGGCTCCCTCCACCGCGAGTTGAAGTCACTGACAGCGGCCGGGATCCTCTCGGTCGAGCAGATCGGGATGCAGAAGTTCTACCGCGCAAATCCAGAGAGTCCTGTTTTCAATGAACTCAAGTCAATAGCTGAGAAGACATTTGGCATCGCGGATGTTATCCGTGATGTCTTGCGAACTGAAGCCGAAGCGAAGGTTGACGTTGCCTGGATTTACGGTTCAGTTGCCGGCGGGCAGGACACGAGTTCCAGTGATATCGATCTTATGGTGATCGGCAACTTGTCATTTCGCGAGTTGGTCGCTATCCTGAAGCCGGTAGAAGAACAGATGCAGCGCCCGATCAACCCGACGCTGTATTCAGAAAGTGAATTTCAAAAGAAGGTCCAAGACGAGAATCACTTTCTTTCGAACGTGTTGAAATCGGACAGATTGTTCGTAGTGGGAAGCGAAGATGACCTTGCAAGATTGGCTCAGTAGCGGTTGGCTGAAACAGCACACGACGAGCCGGAAGGAAGTCACCGATCTGCTTGCCAAAGTTGACCGGGACATTACCGAGGCGGGCAAAGAGGAGATCACGCTCGACTGGCGGTTAGCGATTGCCTACAATGGGTGCCTTGGCTGCGCGACCATAGCGCTTCGAGCAAGTGGGTATAGAATACCCGGAGGATCCGGCCAACACTATCGTACAATTCAATCACTACGGTTTACAGTCAACCCAGCATCGGACATTATAGCGTCGCTTGAAGCTATCAGTAGAAAGAGAGCTATTGTAAGCTACGATGCGGCCGGGACCATTACGGAATCGGAAGTCGCAGAGGCAAGAAGCTTGGCAGAAGAATTGCGAGAGGAGTTGCTTGCCTGGCTGCGGAAAGAGCATCCAGAGTTAGTGCAGGAGTGAGCGGCTGCCATGTCTGACACAGACGCTGCCAAATCGGTCAAATCACGCATCGCTGGGTTGAAACGGGGGCGCAGGTTCATCGAGTATCGAGAGTCGAATGCTTTTGCTCTCAATCTCGAACGTCTTCTGGACGACATCGACACATCTGTCGAAAGTCCTCGCCAGGGTGTTGAATTGGTGGCAGCATTCATCCAGACCGATTCGGCCGTGCTGGGACGCGCCGACGATTCCAACGGATCAATCGGTGACGTGTATCGCATATTCGCCTGCGACAGCTTCGTGCGTCATGCGTCTCAGTGCGGAGACAAGGAATGGCTCTACGACACCCTTCTCAAGCTATACATGCAGGACGAGTACGGCGTTCGCAAATCGATCATTGCGAGTTCTGCCAACTTCCTGCCGGAATCGTATCTTCGCCGCATGGTTGAAGAATTCTGGCCGTTGGGTGAACAAGAGCCGAACGAGTATAAGAAGTATCACTGGTATGGCGCTATTGAAGATATAGCAAGACAGTTGAAGGATCCTAATCTATTCGAGAAGGCATGCCGCGCCCGGAGACCGGAACTGTCGACGGCCGCGCACCGTGACATCGCGGAAGTGTATTTCGAATGCGGTTACCCACTTGCCGCACTTCAGTGGCTTGACAAGGTTCCCTCCGACGAGACATTTCAACTTGACGAGCGTGAACAACTACTACTGAGAGTGCTCACAGAGCTTGGGGAGAAGGTCAGAGTCGAAGAAGTGGCGTGGAATATCTTCCGCCGCTACCGGAGCGGTGCAAGATTGTCGCTGCTACTGAGCGTGATCGGTGAAGCTGAACGCCCGCGAGTAATTGATGATGAGGGCCGTGTTATAGCGGAATCCATCAGGCTTGATTATATTGCCGCCGCTTTCCTGCTGGAACTGGGGAGATTTGACGACGCAGAACGCTACATAACAATGCGAGCTGCCCAGCTTGACGGCGACCACTATCATCGGTTACTGCCCTGGGCAAAGACGTTCGAGAAACAAGAGAGATTTTTCGTGGCCAGCGTCATCTACCGCGCTCTGCTCGAATCGATCCTCAGACGCGCCAAGTCGAAGTACTACACGTACGGTGTTCGTTACCTGCGTAAACTTGATGATCTCGCCCCGCGAGTGAGCGACTGGGGCGACTTCGTGAACCACGAAGACTACAAGTTGAACCTACGGATTGAACACAAACGGAAACGCAGTTTCTGGGCACGCTATGACCAATAGACAGCTCAAAGAAACGGTCACAATATGGTCACAATAGGGTGTAAGTCCTTGTGCCACAACGCGAGTATGGGGTTCGATTCCCCCCACCTCCATTTTATTTTTTGATCACCCAACAATCTTATTCATTGACAAACACTTAGACGGTTTCGTATCTTCCTGAAAAGTCACTTGTGCCAGATTTGTGCCAAAGGAGTTTGAAAGTTGGCGAGGATTTTTCAGCGCGGGAAGATATGGTATCTGGACATCGCCTATCACGGCAGACGGGTCAGGAAGCGGATAGGGACATCAAAACGCATGGCGGAGCTTGCGCTCAAAGACGCCGAGGTCAAAGTCATCAAGCAAGAGTTTGGCTTTGCCGGTAACGACATTACAATCGAATCCCTGATCGAGAAATTCCTGGAATACAACCGCACGAACCACCGGGCATCCACGCTCAAAAGATACAAGGCTGTCACCGATCACTTCCGGCGGTTCCTATCCGAAAAACGCCGCGACGTCGTCAAATTGTCCCAGTTGACGCCCGAGGTGATCGAAGGCTATAAGGCGTTTCGGCGTGATGAGTGGATCAATCCAAACGGCAAGTCTCCGTCCGTCGACAATGGCAGAAAAGGTGCGCGGACCAGGACAGTTAATATCGAGCTTGAAGGCATCAAGACGATGCTGAATCTGGCAATCAAGTGGGACTACCTGAAACTCAACCCGATGAAACGGGTCAAGCCATTGAAAGTCGACGACAAAAAGCCGCTCCGATTTCTCACAGAAGAGGAGTGCTCTCGATTTCTGACAGCCTGCCCGAAGAACCTGTATCCGGCCTATTTTACTTTCCTCAGTACGGGAATGCGAAAGGCCGAACTTGAGCACTTGCGCTGGGGAGATGTCGATTTCCAGAACCGGCTGATCATGATCCGTCAGAAACTAGATTGGAAGCCCAAGACCGGCGAGCGCGAAATCCCGATCAGCGACGATCTGTTGGCTGTCCTGCAGGCCCACAAGAAGAAGGCCCAAAAATCCGGACCGGACGACTACGTTTTCGAGATTGTCGGGGCAGGTAGGTCCCACAATATGCTCCGGACCGAGCTAATCAAGATCGGCCGCCAAGCGGGCATAGAGGACCTGACTAAAGTCCACACCCTCCGGCACACTTTTGCCAGCCACCTGGTTATGGCCGGAGTCGATTTGCCGACAGTCCAGAAGCTTATGGGGCACTCAGATATCGAGACGACGATGATCTATGCGCACCTAGCGCCAGAGCACTTAGCGAAGGCAATAAACAGTATTCGTTTCTTGAGTGGCTAACCAGCGGCCTTTCCTTTCTGTGGCCTAGATCCGATTTCGCAGGATGGTATTGATGCTGACCTGGGAATGTGATTGTGATCTGCGCTTGTGATCACTATTATTTTGCTGTCGTCGCAGAGCCAGAGCATCGGCGGTTCGGGGTCGTCCCGCGGCAATTACTGGCCCCAGACCGAAAATTGCTTGTTGACGCTGGTCGATCCTTGACCTTTCTTGATGCATCTTATAGGAGGGAAAGACAGTGAATGCAAGGGTGCTTATTCTCGGTACCACGGGTCTTGGTAAGAGGTTGGTGGCCGGTTGCATATTCCGAGCCATCGCGCCATCTGATTCCGACGGATCGCGCCACCTGAT
>CAZGMK010000024.1:0-56505 GCA_964526835.1 uncultured Ignavibacteriales bacterium | reverse complement strand
GACCGAAACGCACGCTGCTTGAAACCAAATTTACACAACTCTTGACATGAGCTCCCCGAGATCTTGGCGGACGCTATGAAGGCCCTGAACAGAAGCCATACCGACTTGATCCTCACCCACAGCGACCGTCTGCCTGGCGACCTGACACGGATCATACAGGACGAATACAGGCTTGTTGACTCTACCGGTAGTTTCGCGGTCTACCTGCGAGCCAGCCCTTGATACCTGGCGGTTGCGGAGCTTTCAGACTACCGGTCCTGCTACCTTTCGTTGACAGAATCCAGCGGCGCAAGATGTGAATAGCACTCCGGACAGGCTTCTATGATTCTCTCATCGGTCGCCTTTGTCCTGGGAACCGGGTTCAGTTCAAACAAACCTCTTCTGTGCCGCGGGACAAACACCGATGGAACCACCGTGTGATCCGCATTGAACTGTATGAGTTTCGTTGTAGCGCCACGGTTGAAGTAGGTCAGCGCCAGACTCAACTCAAAGCGCCCGGTGGTATCATTGAGCGGGAGGTAGACGTAATCGATCGGATCGTACCGGTTGTGAGTGAGGACATACGCCAGCAGCTCCGGCTCCTCTATGGCAGCCGAGGCCTCAAGGAAGTCAACGCGGCGATCGTACTGGCTGGCCGGGTGGGCAGTCATATTGTTAGGGTGAATGAAAATATAGTACGGAAGATAGCAGCAGCCGATGTAGTAGTTGGTTAAGAAGATTCGATGCCTCGTCTCGACCGACGAGAGAACAGCCAGATCAGCCTTCGGTACGCGTTGGTTGATCCCGATCTCGTACTTAGGGTCATGCCTGATCTCGGTATGGCGGTTCGCGGCCAGCAAAGTGAGCAGGCAAACAAGAGCAAGCAGACCGGATTTGGCCCACGAAGCCTGATAGCTGCGAGAGGCCAGGAAGGCAACGAGCAAACCGGCCGGGGCCGCGGCGAATACGTGACCGAGTTCGAGGATCTTGCGCGTCTGCAGCGAGGCCCCGGCGACATTCATCAACCGGTCCAGCAGCAGCATTACCAGAGCAGCAACGAAGAACGCGATCAGGGAACGACAGCGGCGCCGATTCCAGAGAACTCCGAGGCCGAAGACTCCCGCAAGCGCAATCAGTGTCTCGAGCCAGTTTGTTCCGTAGGCAGAGGCCAGGTCGGCATGTCGCAATCCAAACCAGGCGTTTTGCGCCGATTGCATGCCCTGGGACAGAAGTGAGAAGAGAAGCGGTAACCAGTAGGGAGAAGCCACTATCGCCGCACCCGCGGTGATAACGATCCGGGACCTGAGAGCATTCCACAGGGATTTCCGATCGCCGGAAGCGGTTCGCCATTCGATCAGGATCATTGCCAGCGATGCCAGTCCGCCCACGAAGAACCAGTAGTAGTATGTCATGAAGAGCAGACCGCCGATCATTGCACCGGCCAGCCACCATCGCCATGACACCTGCCGGGGGCGGTTTATCCCCTCGATGAAATGCAGCCACCACGGCAGGAAGAGTGCGGCCGTGATATGTTCATAGTAGATCCAGTCGATTTCCTGATAGGCGAAGAAGATGGTAACAACGGCAACCGCTGCGGCAGCCCACGAGGATACTGCCCGACGCCAGAGAGCGTACACCGCCTAGGGATAAGTGAGAAATATAAGGAGATAGCCGAACTTCACGGTCTGATAGGCCTGGATTGACAACAGCTCGCCCATAGCGGCAGTCAGAGCAAACCAGCCCGGAGGGTAGAACGGGGGCAGGTCGGCCATATACCAGTCGGTGTAAATGGTATTGTAGGCCATCATCTTGCAGACGTAGGCAAGCCGGTTACTATTGTCCCCCCAGTGACCATGCAGGCCGTACTCCGTACCACTGAACAGCAGGCCATAGAGATATACAAAATAAACGCTGAGCGAAAGGACAACCAGAGCCGGTGCGCCCGACCAGCTACGAAACCGATAGATCGTCAGGAAGGTGACCAGCAGCCACGCTATCGTGAAGGCTTTTGCCCGAACGAGGTCTGTGAAATGCTCGTCGGACATATAGGCGTAGGCGTCGTAATCGGCATAAAGAGCGTATCCGGTGACCACAAGGATAATGATTGCGGCGAGAAATCCCAATCTTCGCCACGTCGCCGGTGCCTGGCCGATGACCTTAGATGTGTCCATGTGGGACAGGCACCTCCCTGATACGTGTACAACCTCTAAAATTGGCCACCATACACACCATTGGTTGAACATATCGCTCGCCGGTGGCGGGGGCAAGTAAAATGGGTTAGAGTGATGGCACCCAAAAACCCCTTGCCAATCCGTAGTTGATTGTTATCTTGTGCCTCGCGCAAGCCAGTACCTGTGCCGAAGTGGTGAAACTGGTAGACGCGCTGCGTTCAGGGCGCAGTTCCCAATACGGGAGTGTGGGTTCGAATCCCACCTTCGGCACCAAGATTTAAGCGGCTGTCTTAAGTGACCACCTGACAGCCGCTTCTTTCTGTGCGCCTGGCAGGACGCACACCGTTCGCGCATTGCCCTCATGCTTGTGAGCGCGTCTCACCGCTGAGCCGGCCACACCGAATTCAAGGGCCCCATGAACCGCACAGCCGCTTCTTTCTGTGCGCCTGGCAGGACGCACACCGTTCGCGCATTGCCCTCATGCTTGTGAGCGCGTCTCACCGCTGAGCCGGCCACACCGAATTCAAGGGCCCCATGAACCGCTATGGCACGGAATACCGTGTGTCGGGCGGTGTGGGAGGGCGGCGGAGCGCAGCCTTGACGCCCACCCGATTCTGCGTGCTGCAAGGTCATGTCGCTGTCGGGCCGGCTTATCCATCAAAACGCTTGAGGACCATCGCCCCAATCGTGAAAGTCGCGATTCCTACAACCCACAAGACGATCAACGGCGTCAGCATCTCGCCAAAGCTGAAGCCGCGCCAGATGGCCCCCTCCATGGCGTAGATGCTCCATTTCGCCGGACTGAGATCGCTGATAGCCCTCATCCAGGAAGGCATTACTACCAATGGGACCATGCCGCCGCCGGTCATGCTGATGACCAGCAACATCGCCCAGGCCGCTCCTCCGACCGCCTGCTCGGTCTTGCCCAGCACCGAAATCAGCATCATGATACCCACGAAGCAGACAGCGGCTGATATGACAGCGAGCACCAGCAGTCCGGGACTGGCGGCGCTGACGCCCAAGACAATGTTGGCGAAGCCGAACAGCGCGCCATTGACCGCAACGCAGAAAAGGAAGCAGGCCAGCCCCTTACCCGCCAGAATGTGAGCACGTCCGATCGGGGCCAGACGTAGACGCACCATGGTGCCCCGGGTGCGTTCAATTACAATCGATACGCCGAAAGCCGCCGCGCAACCAATCAGCGCCCAGATGGCCGCCTGAGGGAAAGTTATCTCCCATGCGGAGCGAGGCCCCTCTCGCTCGATAGTGATATCCTCAAAGGCTATCTTCGGGCCGCTGAACATCGCTGCATTGTCCTCCGCGGCACTCAAGTCTGTTCTGTCCCCGACGACGTCAGTCGCCGGTGTTCCAGCCAGCACACCGGTGTCGACCTGTCCAAGGAAAGTCTCAAGGCTGCCGAAGAAACCGCCGAGAACATCGCGCTGTTCGCCTGTCAACGACGTATCGAATGGTAACCCGGCCAGTACTTCGCGGACCATCCCCTGAGCCCGGTCGGGCTTGAGAAGCGTCTGCTGCAGAACCTGAAACCAGGCCTGCATGAGCATGCCCTGGAGATAGCCGGCCTCGGTGCGACGTGACGGATCGATCCCGGCCACCAGATAGGCGCTGTCGGGATCGAAGATGTTCTCGAATTCGCCTGCGCCCTTGCGGATGATCAGGTAGGCCACGGCGCGTCCGCGACGGACCAGTGTGCGGGCGCTGTCCTCGGATCGTGAATGGATGCGGATCCCTGCATTGTTGTCCAGTATCTCGCTGAGCTTACGGGAGAATTCGCTGTTATCCTGATCGACAACGACGACGTTCATCTCGGCGCGCTTGCCGCTGCCGCCCATGTCGCCGTAAATCGCCCCGAAGAAGAGGGCCATCAGGAAGGGAAAGGCCAGCACCCAAAACAACCCGAATCGATCGCGCCACAGCAGGCGCAGGTCCTTTAATGCCAGAAGAGTGATCGCTCTCATCAGTCTCGTAACCTCCTCCCGGTCAGGTTCAGGAAGACCTGTTCGAGGTCGGCCCGATCGATCTTCAGGGTGCGAAATTTGAGTCCCGATCCAGCCAGTTCGCCGACAACCTCCAGAGGGCGTTTGGTCTCGATCCGGACCGACGTATCCTCTACAGTTCCGGGCAATACCGATGGGTCGTCTGGGGGCTCGGTCAACTCGCCGGTTATGACCGCCTGACCGCCGTGGTCCTCGATGAGCCTCTCGACTGTATCCAGAGCCAGGATTCTCCCGTGGTCGATGATGGCCACCCGGTCGCAAAGTCGTTCGGCCTCTTCCATGTAGTGGGTTGTGTAGAGGATGGTCCGTCCCTGGGTCCTGAGCTGTTCGATTCGGTCGAAGATCAGATTGCGCGACTGCGGGTCCACACCCACAGTGGGTTCATCGAGCATCAGCACCGGCGGATCGTGGATAAGGGCGCAAGCAAGATTGAGACGCCGCTGCATACCCCCGGAAAACTCCCTGGCCCGGCTGCCGGCGCGGTCGGTCAGTCCGACCAATTCCAGAATGTCGGTGGCACGCTCCTTCAAAGCACTACCCGACAGGCCATACACGCCGCCGAAAAAATGCAGATTCTCGCGAGCGGTCAGGTCCTCGTAAATGGCCAGCGCCTGCGGCGCCAGGCCAAGTTGGCGACGGACCTGGGAACGGGTCGGATCACTGGCCCCGTTGATCTGCACCGAACCCTCGTCCGGTGACAGAATTCCCGAAAGCATGTTGATCGTAGTTGACTTGCCGGCCCCATTGGGACCGAGCAAGCCGAAGGTCTCGCCCTTTTCGACTTCGAACGAGACTCCATCGACGGCCCTGATTGAACCGAAGGTCTTGACTAGCTGATTGGCAGTTATCATAGGTAGCCATACGGTACACTCCGGCCCTGGTTTCGTCAACTTCGGATTTGTTCGAATAGTGTTAGGGGCGGTCCTCGCCGACGGCATTTGACTCGTCCTTTCCTCACGTCTTTGCCGATGGCCAGCTCCCGACTACCCGGAACCACTACCTTAATGGCCTGTTAGTTCATCTAGTGGCCCTTGTTCAAACATGCTTGCATTTGATTGGGCAGTGATGTTAGTTGCAGCAGTATAGCTGAAGGATAAGCATAAATGAGGAGACTTGATCAGGATGAAAATCAACGAAATCGAAAAGCTGCTGGGCAACGAGAAGGACCTTCTCACCTACAAGTGCAAAGGGATAAAGAAGGAGGATCTCTACCTGCCAGGCCCGAATTTTGTCGACGATGTTGTCACCCAGACCGACCGCAGCCCGCAGGTCCTGCGCAACCTCAACTGGCTGTTCCACCATGGCCGCCTTTCTGGCACCGGCTATGTTTCGATTCTGCCGGTCGACCAGGGCATCGAACACTCTGGCGGCGCCTCATTCGCCCCGAATCCGAGTTACTTCGATCCGGCCAAAATCGTCGAGCTGGCCATTGAAGGAGGCTGCAATGGGGTCGCCTCGACCTATGGCGTGCTTGGAGCGGTGGCCCGCAAATATGCCTATAAGATTCCCTTCATCGTCAAGATCAACCACAACGAGATGCTGACCTACCCGAATGACTACGACCAGGTCATGTTTACGACGGTCGAACAGGCCTTCGGTCTGGGTGCAGTCGGTGTCGGCGCCACCATCTATTTTGGAGCTCAGAATTCAATGCGCCAGCTCCAGGAAGTCAGCGAAGCATTCGCGGTGGCGCACGAGCTGGGGATGTTCACCGTGTTGTGGTGCTACCTGCGCAATCCTGCCTTCAAGACTAAGGAGCAGGATTACCACGCCGCCGCCGATCTGACCGGGCAGGCCAATCATATCGGTGTCACGATCGAAGCTGACATTATCAAGCAGAAGCTGCCGACCTGCAACGGCGGCTACACGGCGATCGACTTCGGCAAGACCCACAAGAAGGTCTACTCCGATCTGACCAGCGACAACCCCATCGATCTTTGTCGCTACCAGGTGGCGAACTGCTACATGGGTCGGGCAGGCCTCATCAATTCTGGCGGTTCGTCCACCGGTAGTAAGCAAGGCGACCTGGCCGCAGCGGTCAAGACCGCCGTGATCAACAAACGCGCCGGCGGCACCGGCCTGATCTCCGGGCGCAAGGCTTTCCAGAAGCCTATGAAAGAAGGCGTCAAGCTGCTCAACGCGATTCAGGATGTATATTTGAGTAAGGAAGTGACCGTAGCCTGATAGCCGCCAATTTCACTGACAATCCAACGGGCGGGAGCCTCTTCTCCCGCCCGTTTTCTGTGGCGCGGCGGCGACATAGTCAGATCTGGAAGAACAGCTTGTAGGTCAACCGCAGGCCCCGTCCCGCCTCAGGCATTATCGACTTGATACGCGAGAGGTGATTGCGATACTCGGTGTCGAAGATGTTCTCGACATTCAAAGCGAGTGTGTGCAGCAGTTCGTCTCCCCCCAGGCCGTATTGCACCTGAGCATCAAGCACTGCGTATCCGTCGGTAGGTTCTTCGAACTCGTCTACTCGTTCCTGTGCGTCCGCCCAGCGCAGCACCACGCCAGTCCGTAGATCGCCCGGCTCATAGCTCAGCTCGAAAGTGCCCTTAAGTGGTGGTATCGCGGGCAAAGGAGCACCGCCGTCGCGAAAGAAACCGCGCGTATACGTGGCGGTGGCCCCGACTTTCCAAACCGCGCCGAGGCGAAGCTCGGTCTGTCCCTCTACCCCCCACATGACAGCGTCGATTCCCTGTGAGGCGTAGACCGGCAGAAAGGTGGCGTAGTTGATTTCACCCGTCTGACGTGGGATGATGAAGCCGTCGAATTGACTGTAGAAGCCCGTCAGGATCAGATCGAAAGCCGAGTAGTCATGTGCCACCGTCAATTCGGCATGGTAGCCTGTTTCAGCATCGAGGCCGGGATTGCCTACCTCGAACGAATAGGCAGCCAGATGGGGGCCCTCGCTGAACATCTCCTCTATTGTGGGTACACGAGCGGACCGTGATATGGTCAGGGCCAGGTGGTGTCGCGGGTTCATTTCGAACAGAGCCGAGACCGCTCCCGACCAGACTGTAAAGCGGCGCTCACGAATCGGACCGATATTGGCGTCCGGGTCATCGTATTCCGGATCGATTCGCCCATGACAGAGCCGGACTGCGGCTTCGATTCCTACGGGGCCCAGCGACAGAGCCTCCCACCAATAAGCTGCCAAAGCGGCGGAACGAGTCGGCGGGTTGAATACATGGCCGCCGATATCGTATTCGCGCGACTTGAACCAAACACCGATAGTACCGCCGTCGCAGCCCAACCACGAGCCATGATGCCAGTCGACTCGGCCCAGGTAGTTGACCAGTCGAAACTCGGCGCCCAGTAAATCACCGGCTTCCCACTCGCGATGGCGGTAGTATGCGCGCGTAAGTGCGAAGTGGAGGTCATTGCCGCTACCGGATAGGTCAAACCTCCCGCGCAGGTCGTGCTGACGACGTTTCATGTCGATGTCGACACCGTTGGGATGCCCACCGATGAACCCGCCGGGAATACCGTACTCCAGGTCGAAACTGCGGTAGGACAGGCCGACATAGCCACGTTCGAACGGATAACTGACGGCACCGGCCAGATCGCTGGTCTGCGCTGACGAGTTATTCAGCCTGCCGATTGGGGTGTCCAGACGCGAAGTCTTGCGAGCATTGACTTCGCCGCGCAGCATCAGGGCATTGATGGGAGCCTCGACAATTAAGGAACCGAGCCGTCCGCGATTAGCCGATTCCCCGACCGCTCCGGCTGTCCCGGTGACCTTGCTGTGCCAGGTTTCGGGTATGCTGTGGCGTACGGCGTTCACCACGCCGCCTCCCGCGGTCGCTGTGTACAGCAGTGCCCGTGGCCCGCGTACTACTTCGAGCCGTTCGATACTGAACGGCTCGACCGTAACGGCATGGTCCGGCGAGGTTGCTGACAAGTCGGTGGTGGCAATCCCGTCCTCATTGATCTGCACCCGGCTGCCGCCCAAGCCACGGATGACCGGACGGGCCGGAGCGGGTCCCATCGAGCGGACGGCCAGTCCGGCCTCGCTCTTGAGCGTGGCGGCCAGAGTCTGACCGAGATTTCGATGCAGCTTCTCACCGCGCATCGTCGGTGAGAGCCGGTCCAGGGTAGATAGCCCCGGACGAGATCGTCCCTCGGTCACTACCACCGGCGAGAGTTCAACCGGACGCGGGCTCAGATATACGATCAACGTATCATGTGTCGCCACGACCAAATGGCTGACCGTCTGGGGGCGGTATCCCACATGCGTCAGTCGTAATTCGTACCGGCCAGGTTCGACATCGGGGAGTTCAAAGAACCCGGCGCTGTCCGATACCGTGCCGTGCCCGTCCAAACGGATTGATGCTCCTGCCACCGGCTGATGGCTGTCGGCATCGAGCGCGAGCCCCGTGATCGTCTGAACAGGCTCAGCGGGGGCGGCCGACCAGATCAGTGCGAATACGAGTGTTAAACCGCGAAGCACCATCAGTCAACCTGCACCGTAATAGGAGTGAAGGTCTTGCCAATGTGATCATCGTGGTAGATGTACACTGTAATCGTACAGGTACCGGAACTGACTCCCTGAACTTTGAAGGCCCAGGGTTCATCGGGTTCCTGTCCGGTGATCTTGGCAACAGAGCTGTCGCTGCTGGTGACCACTAATGAGTGCGGTGGGACTCCCGGCCAGAATTCGGTGCCATATTCATCGAAGAAGATGGCCTCTATGTGGTCGGTAGTGGTTCCGTTCTGAAGCTGAATTGTCCCGGTGGCCTTGCTGCTGTCGGCCAGCCAGGCGGTGGCCAGGAGATCGCCGCTTTCTTCGTCGTGCAGCTTCACCCCGATCGGGGCATCGTGCAGGACCTGATCGTCTATGATGAGAGGTATGGGAAGAGTGCTGAAATCGGCGTGGTCGATATGCATGACCTGGAACCGGACAGTCGTTGTCCCGGCTGCCAGGCCGCGCATATGGAACTCGAATTCGCCTTCCTCTCCTTCATGCCACCACAGCTCGGCCAGAGAGGAGTTGTCGAAGACCGCATTCAAGTGATGATCGTCTGATTCGGGCGGATCGATAAGAGCCGTATCCTCATCGTAGAATTTCACTTCCCAGTGGGGGTTCAATCCCTGCGATGCGCGCAGAGTATCATTGTAGGCCACATCGTCGGAGGCCAGGTAATCCGGGCCGAAGTAGTCCATAACGACGGATCCGGACTGATAGATGACCATACCTATAGCTTCCAGGTGTTCGGTCTGCGACGATATCGGATCGTCATCATCGCCGCATCCGCCGGCCATCAGAGCGATAGCCGACGCGGATAGCACCAATAAGGTGCGGAAGAACATGGTTCGAAGACGTACCATGACATGAGTCCTCCATAAAATAGAGTGCAAGGGAGACACGGACGCGCAAATCGCACTGTCGGTCATCCTCAAACTCGATTCAAGTTATCATTAGTTCTGCCGGTACCAAAGGAATACTCAGGCGGGCGGAGCTCGGGGAGCCGGCAGGCTAACACTGGAATAGCCATCCGCTGCAATCGGCTCAACTTCGACCAGAGCAGTGATTCCGTTTGGCTCCGGCATGTGTACTGCCGTTATCCAAGCCCCGGGAACCCCTTTCACGTACCAGCCGACCGGGCACTCGTCGGCATGACCGGAGAATTCCGCTGTGCTATTGGGAAGGTCGAAGTGGTGGTGATGGAACAGGTCGGCCCCGACTGCCGGTACCAAGATCATAAGGACCAGGATCGGAGTAGCGAATCTGTTGTAAGCCAGCCTGTTCATGACAACACCATTAAGTAGGCTAGGCAACTTACTGATCACAGGTTCCCGATCAAGCAGAATTTCATAGGCGACGGGATTGGATAGTCCCCGCCGCTGGTGACTTGCCCTTGGGGCGGCCATCGCTCTGGCAGCAGTTTTGCTAGTGGTCCTGGTCCCCTGGCTTATCTCTCCGCTGTTCAACGACTTCGAACCTCTTCCGATCCCTGCCTTCGACGCCGGTTCGTAGCGCTTGCCGAGCAGGCAGAGATTGCGGAGGTCGCTGTCTACCGGGTGGATACTTCAACGCAGTTGTCGAAGCTCAACGCCTGTACGACGAGTCTGGTCGGCACCAAGCGAATCGTGATCCACGATGCTACGTTCGATGTCTCTTACCGATGAGATCATCTTCATCACCGCTCACGAGCTGGGCCGGATTGAAGCCGTGCAAGATGCCGTCTCCAGGAATTCAGACCGGCGATACGATAGATAATGGACAATGGGGCTCCAATTGTGGCCTAATGGATTCGGGCTTCGGCATGGCAAGCATGATTCGTCGGTGAGAACACCGCAAAAGCCCGTAATTGCGGCATTTTGGTCTTGACGCATCAGCCGCGGCAGGTTACCTTTTAGTAGCGTCTGGACAAGTCGTTACCAGGGTTCGTCAGAACGGAATTGGAAAAATTGGTCAACCCACTTTGCGAGGCGAACCCAATGCGGCCTTCGGCGCTGCCTGTCGTGTATGCTGACACTGTGGCAGGGAAACGATATTAGGTAACCCGGAGTTGCGCATGAGCGATTGCTCAAGCCTTCCCCACAATTCGCTATGTACTTACGGTCGGCAATTGTAGCTGTCCGTCGTCGGGCACGTACGCCGTTCATTGTGAAGAAAACACCATTCGCCTTTGATGGCACGATAAACACGTTCGGGGTAAACGTATGAAACCGCAAAGCGCTCTAACAATCATCTGCCTACTACTCCTGATCTCCGGGGCGGCTCTGGCCGGTCCCGGTACGCCCACGTCTCAGACGTCCTCTTATGGGGCCACCCAAAGTCGAGACAGCTATTCGGACTCGCTGTTATCGGCTCCGGAGGCGCGCGGGGAACACCCGCTTCAGTATTACCTCGATTCTCTCGGATACGACATCGATGTTATCGACGACGAGTTGGGTTGGGAGACGTTCTGCGGCATTGAAGGCATCAACAGCGCTACCATGATTATCGAAGTGGCGGGCTCCGCGGTCTACGCCACCAGCGGTTACTACCAGGCCGGGGATACTTCGACGTTTTATCAGCTATTCGGGCCATCAAATGGCCCCGGCGACTCGGTATCGTTCAGCTTCGATGTATTCGACTCGGTCGGCTTCTACATGAAGCCCCACCTGCCGGGGGATGAAAACACCTGGCTCACCGAGAACAGCCTCAACTGGGACGGCTATGATCATGCCTGGGTCTTCGCCACCGGCGTACCCCATGAATACCTCATCGCCTGGGAAGACCTGCCCCACGGCGGCGACGAGGACTACCAGGACCTGGTTATCCGCATTCGTTTCGCCAACTTCGCCCCCGAGTTGATCCTGCCCGACGACTACACGGCGGTGCAATGCTCGGGCGAGGAGATCTGCTTGGACATCACGGCTATCGATGCGAACTGCCAGGGCGACTCGATCTGGCTGGACATGCTGAGTGGCTACGGCTCCTTCAGCACGATCGCGGGCGTCAGCTCGATCAATGCCGGCCACTGTTTCACCCCGCCCGACAGCGGCAGCTATGAGTTTGTCTTCGCGGTCGAGGATATCGCCGGAGCAATGGCCGTTGACACGATCGTTGTTCACGCTGTCGCAGGAGCGATCCCGACTGTAGAGATGAACGATACCGCTCTCTTCCTGTGTGAGCCGACCCAGATCTGTATCCCGGTAACCATTTACGATCCCGACTGCGATATCGTCTCGGTTACTCCCAGCCACGGTACTTACACCGCAACAATGACGGATTTCGACCAGATCGAGCGTATCAACGTCCTGGGCGGCTCGGTGGTGCAGATAGGGGGTGGAGCGCCGGGCACGACAATGTACACGGCCGATGACTTCGTGCCGCCGGTCAATTCCCAATCGGGTGTTCAGGTCACTATGCCCGGCTTCACGTATCCCGATCACGTGATCAACTACGGTTCCTTCCCCAGCGGCACCCAGCCGGCCAATTCACCCGACCACCTTCTCGGGCCGCCGACTGACCTGACCTTCACGGCCCCCGGAGCCGGAGGCCCCGATGGAGGCAGCGGTGATGGTTCTGTGTACTTCGAGCAGGGCAACCGGTGTGTGCTGGGTTTTGCTAATGACATTGTGACATGCCACGGGGCCGGCGCCGACATGATCATTTTCACCAATACCGGTAGTACCGGCACGTGCCGCATCTGGTTCAAGAAGAATGGGCAGACCATTCACATAATCGATGTTACGCTCCCCGGAAATCCTGCGGCCAGTGGCATTGGCGGACTCGCGCTGGATCTTCCCGACGGTATGGTCTACAATCAAATCAAGGTCAATGGGACATCGGGCAATTTCGAGATCGATGCTTTCGCCGTTCGCAGTGAGCCTGGTGGAAGCACTACCGATGTCTGCTTCTGGGCCGACACCGCCGGCATCTATGAGATAGTCGTCACAGCCGAGGATTCCTGCGGGGCGATCGGCGCCGATACCGCCCTGGTGACCGTGAATATGAACAGCGCCCCGGTAGTCAACGCCGGAAACGACTTCACCCAGTTCGTATGCGAACTGGGGCAATTGTGCTTCTACGCCAGCATCAGCGATCCCGACGATAACATCGCCCTGACGGAACTGGTCAGCGGCCCGGGAACATTGAACGGCGAGCAAGTATGCTTCACTCCCACTATCGCCGGCGCATACACTTTTGTCTTGCACGCCGTCGATTCATGTGGGCTGGAGGATTACGACACGGTCATCGTCACAGTTGCGCAGAACAATCCACCGGTGGCGGACAACCCGCCGGATCAGGATGTATTCCAATGTGTCGCCGCCGAACTCTGCTACGATTTCACGGCGACTGACGATGGCGGCGGTCCCCTCACGTGGACTCATATGGCCGGCGTCGGCAGCATCGATCCCGGCGGACATTTCTGCTTCACCCCGACCATCAGCGGCGCCTATGCGGCCGGCGTAATCGTAGCCGATTCCTGCGGGGCAGTCGATACCGCCTACATACATTACGACGTTGTCGTGAATCAGCCCCCGGTGCTGACCGCTCCCGCAACGCCGATCGCTGTCTTCCAGTGTGAGCCGGCCGAGCTGTGCTATCAGTTCACTGCCGCCGATCCGGAGTCGGGCCCCCTGTCATGGAATCTGCTCTCCGGCGACGGCGACCTCAGCGCCACCGGGAAATGGTGCGTAACACCATCGGCGAACGGCGACTACAGTGCGACAATCGAAGTGGCGGATTCGTGCGGAGCAGCCGACACTACTACTCTGACCTACGAGGTTACTCTTAACGCGGCGCCCGAGATTGCCTTCGGCGCCGACACCAGCCTGCTGCTGTGTGGTCTCGAGGAAATCTGCCTGGCCTATACTGTCGATGATCCAAACGGTGGCGGCGGACTGGTCGAGCAGATGGTCAGCGGCCATGGTCACATTGATACTCTGGCCAACGAAGTATGCTTCACGCCTGCCGCGGCCGGTGATTACGAGATAGTAGTCGGGGTGACCGATTCATGCGGTCTGACCGATGAAGATACGATTCTGGTCACGGTCGCGTTTGGCGATAATGCCGTGATCACCTGTCCGACGCAGCCGATCGATGTCTTCCTGTGTCAGGCCGATACGGTCTGCCAGAGCCTTGGCATCGCGCCGTCCGGGGCCTCCGTGACGGTGTCGGAAGGGGTCTACGATAACGGTCAGCTCTGCTTCCTGGCCGACACCGCCGGAACCTATGACGTCGAAGTGATCGCCGAGGCAGAATGCGGAAGCGATACCTGTGTTGTCAGTCTCGTAGTCGAGCTTGGTCAGGTCGCACAGATCGACTGTCCGGAGCCGGCCAGCGCCTTCATCTGCGCTCCGGGCCAGGTGTGTATACCGGTCGGTGTCTTTGGCACTGACGTGACCACAGTGGTCAGCCCGATCGGATCCTATCAATCCGGCAGCGTCTGTTTCCCGGCCGACACTAGCGGCCATTACGAGCTGACCGTCGTCGCCTCGGGCGACTGCGGCACCGACACCTGTCTGGTCGAGGTTGACGTCACGATCAACAGCGCCCCGCTGATAGCCGACCCGGAGAGCCCTGTCGATACCTTCCTGTGCAGCGGCGGCCAGGTCTGCTACCAGTTCGATGCCTCCGATCCCGATGGCGGCGACTTGACTTTCAGCCGCCTGACCGGCAACGGTAGCGTGACCGCCAATGGTCTGTGGTGCTTCAATGCCCTGGCGACGGGGAGCAAGAACGTAACAGTGATGGTCGCCGACTCCTGCGGGGCATCCGACACGACTGCGCTTACTGCGAATGTGACCGTGAACAGCGCTCCGGTCCTGACCTTTGAAGATGACACAACCCTGTTTGCCTGTGTCATCGAGCAGATCTGCCGTCCCTTCGTCCTCAGTGACGCCGACGACAATATTACCAGTGTTGATGTTGTCTCCGGCGATGCAACCATGGACCTGGGGGCCGGGAACATCTGTTTCATGCCGGTGGCCGAAGGAACCTATCAGTTCGTGGTGCAGGTCACTGATGCCTGTGGCGCCTCTGATATCGATACCGTCAATTACATCATTGACCTGAATCAGCCTCCGCTGGTCGATGCCGGCCCCGATCAGACCGTCTTCCAGTGTGAGACGGCTGAAATCTGCTGGTCGGTGAGCGCCTCGGATCCGGACGGCAACCTGGCGTCGGTGGAAATGATCGATGGACCCGGTTCTTTCGCTGGCGGCCAGATATGCTTTACACCCACAGGAACCTACAATTATGAATGGGTGCTCAGGGCCACCGACGATTGCGGTCTGGAGAGCTTCGATACCGTTGCGGTCTACTATACGCTAAATACGCCGCCGGTGGCCGATGCCGGCGCGGATCAGACGGTCTCCCAGTGTGAACCTGCTCAGATTTGCTGGTCCGCCGGCGGTACCGATGTTGACGGCAATCTCAGCGGCCTCGCCCTGGTCAGCGGACCGGGGTCATACGACGGCGGCCAGATTTGCTTCACGCCGGCCGCCTCGGGCATCAACGAGTTTGTCCTGCAGGCCTCTGACGACTGTAGCGCCGCCGACCTTGATACAGCGACGATCAATGTTACGATCAACTCGGCTCCGGTGTGTGTCGTCCCCCCCGATACTTCGATTTTCCAATGCGCAGCGGAGGAAGTTTGCCTGCCGGCTTACGGTACCGACGCCGACGGTAATCTTGATGTCTGTCAGATCATCTCCGGCCCCGGCGCCCTGGTCAATGGTAACTGGTGCTACGAACTGGTATCCGATCAGGCGGTCACCGTGGTCCTGCACTGCGAAGACTCCTGTGGGGCAGTTTGCCAATCTCAGTTCACGGTTGAGTTTGACATCAACGGCGCCCCCCAGGTGGCCTTCGGCCCCGACACTTCACTGTTCCTCTGTGCCTCGGAGGAGATCTGCCTGCCGTTCACGGCTTCCGATCCGGACAGTCCTCGACCGACTACGCTGACTCTGGTCGGCGGCAGTGGAGCCCTCGACATCGAGAACTCCGAAGTATGCTACACTCCTATCGAGGCTGGAACCGAGACCTTCATAATCCGCATTGAGGACGAGTGCGGCGCTTTCGATGAAGATACAATCAATGTGACCGTTGCCCTCAACAGCAGCCCGGTGGCGAATGCGGGCGACGACCAATCCCTGTTCCTTTGCGACTCGGTAAGCACGGTCTGCTGGCCCGCCTCGTGCAGCGATCCTGATGGAAACCTGTCGAATTGTCAGTTCAACGGACCGGGCAGCTATGACGGCAGTGAGATATGCTTCAACCCGGTCGTCAGCGGGTTCTATACTTTCACGCTCCGGGCTGTCGATGACTGCGGTCTGCAGATGACAGACACTGTGACTGTGGAGGTCACCCTGAACGCCGATCCGGTCGTGGCCTTCGGGGCCGATACATCGGTGTTCCTTTGCGCTCCGCAGGAGATCTGTGTGGCTTATACGGTCGACGACGCGAACGGACTTTCGGAGATCACCGAGGGGATGGTCTCTGGATTCGGCGTGATCGACACCGCGGCCAACACTGTCTGTTTCACTCCCTCGTCCGACGGCTCTTATGAGATAGTCGTCAGCGCCACCGACTCCTGCGGCGCCGCCGCTGTGGACACTATCGTGGTCGATGTCGCCTTCGGGGAAGCAGCAGCGATCGACTGCCCGGCCGGCCCGTTTGATCGGTTCCTGTGCGGGGCCGATTCGGTTATTCAGGCGTTGGCCGTTAGCCCGTCATCTGCCACCGTTGACGTCTCCGGCGGAATCTACGACGACGGCGCGGTCCGCTTCCTGGCGGACACTGCCGGAGTCTACGCTGTCACGGTCATCGCCGGCGAATCCTGCGGCGCTGACACCTGTGAGCTGACTTTCAACGTGCTGTTCAACGCGCCGCCGGTAGCCAACGCCGGTTCGGACCAAAGCCTCTTCCAGTGTGCACCGACGCAGGTCTGCTGGCCGGCTTCGTGCACCGACCCCGACGGTAACCTCAGCACCGGCGAGCTTGTTGGCGGCATCGGCGGTTACAACGGCTCGCAGATCTGCTTTACGCCATCAGGTACCGACAGCTACGAGTTTGTGCTTCGCGCCACCGATCAGTGTGGTGTTGAGGATTACGACACGGTAACTGTGGATGTCACCCTCAACTCCGCCCCGACGGTGGTTGCCCAGGCCGACACGAGCGTGTTCCAGTGCGACCCGACGGAGGTCTGCGTGGCTTACGTGCCCGGCGATTCGGACGGACTCGACGGATTGATCGAAGAGATGGCGGGCGGCTTCGGAACGATAGACACCGCCGCCAACACAATCTGTTTTACACCGACGTCATCAGGTGATTACGAGTTGATCGTTATGGTCACCGATGACTGCGGTGCGACTGCCGAGGACACTGCATTGGTCTCGGTTATGCTTGGCGAGAATGCGACCATTGCCTGCCCGCCCGAAGACATCGACGTCTTCCTGTGTCAGGTTGACTCGATTCACCAGACAATCGATATCGCCCCCGACTCGGCCACTGTCACGGTCTCCTACGGCGTCTATTCTAACGGCGAACTGACCTTCCTGGCCGATTCCGCTGGAACCTACATCATAGATGTGATCGCTGAACTCGAGTGCGGCGCCGATACCTGCCGGCTGGTGTTCAACGTCGACATTGGCCAGGCCGCACAGATCAACTGCCCGCAGCCATCCAGTCGATTCCTTTGTCAACCCGGCAACATTTGTATGCCCCTTGGTGTACAGGGTACGGGGGCAAGCGTAACTGTCGACCCGATTGGCGCCTATTCCTCAGGCAATCTGTGTTTCCCGGCCGATACCGCCGGCTACTACGAGATCACTGTCATAGCAGAAACTGATTGCGGTGTGGATACTTGCGTCGTTGAGGTCGATGTAACATTCAATAGCGCACCCGTTTTGGCTGATCCAGCAAGCCCGGTCGACACATTTATGTGTGGCGCGGCGCAGGTTTGCTATCAGTTCGATGCCACTGACGCCGACAATCAGGCTCTCGTTTTCAGTCGCGTAGGCGGCAACGGCAGCGTGACATCCGATGGCCTGTGGTGTTTCAACACCAACGGCGGCGGTGTCAGAGCTGTCCAGGTGGCCGTCACCGACGAATGCGGAGCGGCCGATACGACCAGCCTTACTTATAATGCAACTATTAACGCCTCGCCGGTGGTGACTCTACCCGGTGACACAAGCCTGTTCATCTGCGAGGGCGAGAGTTGGTGTTTTGACTACAATGTCGCTGATACCGATGATAATATCGACATTGAGGAATTGCTCTCGGGTGTGGGCGCTATCGATACCCTCGCCGATGAGGTTTGCTTCACGCCAACGGCCTCAGGCGATTATCAGTTCATCGTGGGCGCGACCGACGCATGCGGCGCCTTCGCTGCGGATACGATCAATATCTCGGTTACGATCGGCTCTGCTGTCACCGTAGCTTGCCCGGCCGACACGGCCATGTTCCTTTGCGGCCCCCAGACAGTCTGTCGCCCGGTTAGTGTGTCTCAGTCGGGTGCGGCAGTCACGGTTTTGCCCTCCGGCGCCTATGATGCCGGTCAGGTCTGCTTCAGCGTCGACACCGCCGGCCACTATGAACTGACGATTGTGGCGGAATCGACTTGCGGCGCCGACACCTGCGGTTTTGCGGTCGACGTAAGCCTCAACAGCCCGCCGATCGCGGTTGATCCGGCCAGCCCGGTCGATACTTTCCTGTGCGACCCGGCTCAGATCACCTGTCAGTTCGACGCCGATGACGTCGATGGTCAGACACTGACCTGGACCCGGATCAGCGGCAATGGTTCGGTCAGCGGCGACGGGATCTGGACATTCACTGCGTCCACCGCCGGCGCCTACAGCGTGTGCGCCACGGTGGCTGACCCGTGCGGAGCGGCCGATACGGTTTGCCTGACTTACAATGTCACGCTCAATGCCTCTCCCCAGATCGCCTTCACCCGCAACGAAGCGTACTTCCTGTGCCAGGCGGAGGAAATCTGCCTGGACTACACGACCGCTGATGCTGACGACAACATTATCCTCGAGGAGCTGATTTCGGGCTTCGGCCTTATCGACACCGTGGCCAACCAGGTTTGCTTCACTCCCGATACCTCCGGAGTGTACTCGTTCGAAGTGCAGGCGACCGACGGCTGCGGAGACACCGATACCGATGCTATCTCGGTCACCGTGACATTCAACCGTCCACCCGTGGTGGATGCCGGTTCGGACAGGACGATATTCCAGTGCTCCAGCGAGGAGTTGTGCTGGCCGGGCGTGGTGACCGATCCTGACGACAATATAGACTCGATTTACATCGTCAGCGCTGTTGGCGCCTACACTCAGGGCAACATCTGCTTCACCCCCGATACCGCGGGTGTGTATGTAGTTATCCTGCGAGCAGTCGATGCGTGCGGGCTGGCCGATGAGGATACAGTCAATGTCGAGGTGCAGGTCAATCAGCCGCCGGTCTGTCAGGTACCGAGCGACACGTCGTTTTTCCAGTGCACGCCGAGTCAGATCAGCCTTCCTGTCAGCGGAGATGATCCGGATGGAAATTTCGACCACTGCGAGCTTCTCGCCGGACCCGGTTCCATCAGCGGCGGTCAGTGGAAGTTCACTCCCAGCTCCGATCAGTCCTTTATGATCAAGGTGCTGTGCCTTGACGAATGCGGGGCGAGCTGCATCGATTCCTTCAACGTCGCCGTCGAGGTCAATGCCCGGCCGGTCGTGAACATCGGCCCCGACACAACCTTCTTTGTTTGCGAGCCGGGTCAGGTTTGCTGGCCGGTGAGTATCACTGATGATGAGAATAACGTTGAGACTATCGAGGTGGTCAGCGAAAACGGCTCCTACAATGAGACGACCGGCGATGTCTGTCTGAATGTCCCGGCCGGTGAGCGCAACTATCGGATCATACTCGAAGCCACCGATGAGTGCGGTGTGGCTCACCGCGATACGGCGATGATCAGCATCGACTTCAACGCCCCGCCGACGCTCGGCCTGCCGCCGGATTTCATCGCTTATCTTGATGAGCCGGGACAGGTCTGTTTCGATGTCCACCCCGATGATGAAGACGGCAATCTGGGATCGGTTAGTGTCGGTCCGATCGGAACCTATTCGATCGCAACCGAACAGGTTTGCTTCGATGCGGATAGCGCGGGAATCTACTGTTTTGAGGTTACCGCCGGCGACAACTGCGGCGCTCAGACCGTCGACTCAATCTGTATCGAGGTGGTTATCGATGAGTGTATCCACGTGCAGATCGAGAAGACCCACAACGCCATCCAGGGCCAGGATGAGACAGTCAGGATCTTCCTTAACGGTTCCGGCAAGGACCTGGGCGGTTATGATATGCTTGTCGCCTACGATCAATCCGCCCTCAGCGTCCGTAACGTAGCTCCCGGTAACCTTCACATCAACTGCGGCTGGGAGTATTTCAATTTCCGTGGCGGCGCCAACGGCAACTGCGATGGATGTCCCAGCGGTCTTCTGCGCATTGTGGCGATCGCCGAGACCAACAACGGCGCTTATCATCCCGGCTGCTTCCTCAACGGTATGGTCGGTTCGCTGGCCGACATCGACTTCCTCGTCAGCGATGATCGTACCCTGGAATGCCAATATGCGCCGGTTCGGTTCTTCTGGACTGATTGCGGGGACAATGCATTCTCATCCCGTTTGGGCGATACCCTCTGGATTTCACGTCACGTGTATGATCTGGAGCACAACGACATCGCCGACAACAGCTACGGCTTCCCCGGCTGGTTCGGCGCTCACGACACCTGCCTGACCGGCGGCGGTCCCGGCAAACCGGCCGCCATCCGGTGTGTTGACTTCACCAACGGTGGTATCGACATCGTATGCGCCGATTCCATCGATGCCCGCGCCGATATAAATCTGAACGGTCAGGCCTGGGAAATCGCCGACGCCGTCCTCTTTAGCAACTACTTTATCCACGGCCTGTCAGTATTCACGGTCAACGTCAATGGGCAAATAGCGGCTACGGACGTCAACGCCGACGGGCTGACTCTCTCGGTCGCCGACCTAGTGATGCTCATCCGGGTGGTCGTCGGCGATGCTCCGGCGGTCCCGAAGCTGTCGCCGGGAGAGACTCCCATGGCCAACCTGGTCATCCAGGGCGATATGCTGTACGTGGTGGAGGCCGATCTGAACATAGGCGCCATCAGCATGACTTTATCGGGTGATGTCGCCCCGACACTGGCCGAGTCGGCCCGGCACATGCAACTTCGATACAATTACGACGGTGAGAACACGCGCGTGCTGATATACAATATGAACGGCCAGGCTTTCCTGGAAGCCGGCGAGGTGCTCGATCTCAAGGGCAGCAGCATCGTGGAGATCGACGTCGGCTCATACGAGGGACTGGTCCTCAAACCCAACGTGAATACGCTTCCGCGTACTTTCTCGCTCTCGCAGAACTATCCGAACCCGTTCAATCCGACAACAACCTTCCATTTCGGACTGCCGCAAGCCTCCGACTGGAAGCTGTCGATCTTCAATCTGCTGGGCCAAACAGTCCGGACATTTGAAGGTCACGATGAAGCGGGTTATGTAACCCTGCGCTGGGATGCCTCGCGATATGCCTCGGGCATTTACTTCTACCGCCTGCGGGCCGGAGACTACACGGCCACCAGGAAGATGGTTCTGCTGAAGTAGTTTGTTCAATCCAGCAGCACGTGCTTTTCGAAGGAGCCCCGCCGTTGTCACGGCGGGGCTTCCCACTTCATATGGGTTTGTTCGTTGGGCTCGGGTTGCCAATTGACCCCGCGGAGATGCGCCCGGAGGCCAATAAACAGATGTGGTCAATCGGGTTGGTCTGCCGGTCGGGATTCGCGGCTACTATCAACAGACGCGACGGCCGGGCGTACGCTCCTCTCGATTCGCCATCAAGAACTCTCGGCGATCATTGCGGAGGAGTATGTAATGGCCCAACGGAGTGCGAGTGGCCAGGTGGTTCACCGCTCCAATGACCTGAGGTCAACGACTGTGGCGCCCCAGCCTCCACCGCTTCCCCCCTCCTGACGGAAGTCAGCCACCGCCGGATGCTTGCCGAGGACACTCCGTACGATCTCCCGCTGAACCCCAATGCCCTTGCCATGTACGATGCGCAGCCTCAGGATGCCGCGACGCAGACACTCGGCTATGTACTCTGTCAGTACTTCGCATGTCTCACTCGGCCGGAACTGATGCAGATCAAGCACACCGTCAATGGGATACTGATGGGCCTGCTCTTCATTGTCCACAGCCGGCTCCGGCGAGACCAGTTACCGCGTCCATAGGATTCCCATAACGTGCTCGGCGCATCGGTGTCAAGCAGCGATGGTCCAGTCAGCGTGAATGCCACCAAAAGGCCGCCGGGGCTGAGCCCCGGCGGCCTTTCCTATCGAGGGTCAGTGTAGTGCAGCGAAGCTGACCAAGCTCGCCGGGCTACATGATAATAGACACCTTACCTATCTGGACATCGCCGTTGGGCTGCTCGACAGTCCAGTAGTACAAGCCGGAAACAGCCAACTGAGTGTTCCGGGTAATCAGGTTCCAGCAGTCAACTGTAGGCGCGAAGCAGTGACGGTCAGTCGGCGGATTGTCGACATCGTGGATGATCTCACGCACCAGGTCGCCATCAAGCGTATAGATGCGAATCGTGCACTTCGGAGGAAGATTACCAAAGTTGATTTCCCGGTTTCTGTCGGCCGCAGGTGTAAATGAGTTGCGGCCCTGTACCCCACGATCTTGGTAAGCAGCGTCGATACGATAAGGATTCGGCCAGACGAATATGTCGAGATTCTCGGACTGGACGGCATCCCAGTCTTCGATTGCATAAGTCATCTTGGCTCCGTTAGCCACCGGAGTTTCCAACGACGCCAACCCCGACGCCGGCGCACCGTAGTCAAATGCGGTCACATTGACATACCACGGGACCGAGGGCAACAGGTTCTCGATCCACATCTGGTATTCGTAGTATTTGAAATAGCCGTCTTCAGTAAGATAAATATCTGCCGAATCGGCCGAAATTGAGTCCGGGGTCAGACCCGGGGCCGGCCTTGGAGCGGTGGGATATATCTTCTCGATCGGCGTATCCACACCGAGTTCCGACACATTCCAATCCTGGGATTCGAAATAGAATGATGAATCCGGATAGAGGGGATGTACGAACGGGTTATTACGACCGTAGTTCAGGGGATGAAATGATGAGTCATAGCACGGGTTCTCTCCCGAACCATATAGGCAGCGCAACTTGCTGAGGCTGAACGGCGTATCCTTGAGCTCCCACTGCTGCGGACCTGTCTGAACATACTTGTTGTAGTTCTCGCGATCATACGAGGCCAGAACCGAGTAGCTCGCGCCGCGCTCATCGCGAGCAATATAGATACGATACCCCTCAAAGTCCAGCGAGTCGCCACCTGACAATGCCGCAAACTGATCAGGCGTGGTCTCGGAAAGGAAGCCATTGAAACGAACCCTGACTCTGCCTCTTTCAGGCTCCAGCCAAAAATCCGGCGCCGGCGGCGGCTTGGCGCCCTCGAAATCGGGAACGCCGTCGCCGCTTATGAACTTCTCGATAATCTCCGTATAGACCCATACGGAATCATAATCCCAGGCAAACGTGTCCCAGGGGGTTACCGAACTGTCAATCACCGGAATACTATCCAGGTTGAGTACGGAATCCTCCACACAGGTGAAAACCTCGCCCGCGTAGCCGTCGCCGTCGGTGTCCACGCCCGGGTTGTCGTAGATCCAGGAGGCCCATTGGGAATTCTTTGCCAGATCACTAAAGTCCAACTGGTCGTAGAAACCATCGGGGTTGCCCGGAATGAAATCCTCGATCGGCAGATTACCCGGCTTGTGGAGGCTGTCGCCGGCAACGTAAGCGAAAGATACGGGCAGTGTTTGATTCGGATCAATATCGAAAGGCCCGAACGACAGCAAGTATCGCGTATCATAGCCAGTTGCAAACTCGAGCGCCTGGTTTTGGTTCGGGTAAAGCCACAAACTATCGTTGGGTTGAATCGACGCCGTATAGATCTGATCGTAATCGAATTCGCGGTTGCGCATTACATAGTACTTGTTTGCGTCACCTTCGGGAGTGCCCATACCTCCCGTGCGGAAATCGCGCAACGGTTCCTTCCACCGCCCCATAAAGGGCCTTTCACGTGGGCCGAAGTCCAGAGAAGGTTGGCCATGTCCAATCCACCAGTTGAAACTGACATCAAGTGAGTCCTGAGGAGTACGGACGATACGCGTGGCGGTGACCGCAGGCGCCGGCCACGCTCCCTCTGTCTGACCGTCATAGGTGCGAGTGAAATCGCCGTCGTTATCGGCAATCCAGGCTGTGAATACACTGCTGTCAATGTACTCGCAGCTGCCGATAGTATCGGGAGGGGCTGTATTCAGAAAGCCGCAGATGTCATCGTCAAAACCGGCGTCGGCCTTCTCCCATTTCACATCTGCATCGATATAGATGCCCATGTAGACATCCTGCAGGGTGCGAGATCCGATATTGCGAATCCTATAGTCGAACAAGACAAAGTCCTCGGCGTATGAATATGACCATGCGAATGAGGACTGAGTCACTTCTATATTCAGTGGGCGATGAGGACGACCGAAGAAGTCGTTATCCACTCCCTCTGTCAGCGTATCAGTGTAGACCGCGATGTAGTCCTCTTCTGAAATGGCGCCTTCGTACTCGGGCGATTCCGGGTCCGAAATTGATCTCTTGATGATCTTGCCGAAAGGCGCTTCATCCGGAAACATCTCCTGAGTACGCTGCCAACCATCAGCCCCGACACTCACCAGCGTGTCACGGCCTACAACCGCACCGATCCAGAACGCTCCCGAATACAGGTACTGCATCTGAGAATTCTTGGGATACTCACAGTCCGGCACGGCCCGACCCGTAAAGCAATCGCCAAGCGCCGGAGTGTTCTGGGCGCCCAGACTGCCGTTATTGGCAACACCAAGGACAATCCGGCCAACCCGATGAGCCACCAAACAGTGTTGTGGTTCCGCGGTGGCGAGACCCGGACGATCACCTTTCCTCTGCTCCGCTTCAATGGACATTCGGGCCTGCACCGATCCGAATATCATAACCAGAAATATCACGGCTGCAACTGCAACTCTGGCGCTTCGATAACCCATTTTTCTCACACTCTCCGCGTCAACGTTTTGCCTATAGACGAATGCAAGCGTCTACCGGTTTAATACAGAACCCCGTATAAATAAACATTTCCCGCGCAAAATCAAGTCTCATTTGGGCATTAACGAACCGGCCCAGTCGGCCCGGAGCTGGGCCGAGCGCCGCGACGCAAGACCTGCGATCCACTACGCCCGGAGCCAGCCCGGCCCAGTAGAAATCGACGCTGGAGCCGCAAACCGCTGGGGCATCGTACTCCCGAAGCAAGCACGATGCTCTTCGTCGGCCGAACAACAAACCCCCGCAACTTACTGTGCGAGGGCTTGTTCCGCCTTGCTAGGGAAACCTCAGGGGCACTGCAGGTCCGGACCTTCCTGGAACATGTAGGTCACCAGATAGACCAGATCAGCGATGTCGCCCGCGTTTTCATCACCATTGACATTAATCGCAGCCGGCGCCGGCGGAGGCGGGCCATCGGAAAACATCCAGGCCACCAGATAAACCAGATCCGCGATATCCGGTCCGGCCCCACTACCGTCGGCATCGCCGCAGACGACCGTGCTCGAACTTACAGTCAGCGTAACCGGAATCTGATGAACTGGAGCATCGGGATCATTGGACTCGACCGTTATCTGGCCGGAATACTCGCCATCCTCCATATCCCCGGCGTCGAATGTCACTGAGATATCCGTCGAACCGTATGGCTCAATCGCCCCCCCGGCCGGCAGGACCGAAAGCCAGTGCGCCGCGGTTATCTCGATTGCCAGGTAGTCATGGAGATAAGCGGCATTGCGAACAACCTGCAAGCCGTCGTCGTACTCGGAATTCTGAATGCCGATCGTGCAGCTCAGAAGATCCTCCAGGCCCGGATCCATTACGGCATACTGAAGGACAATGCGGCCGTCCGTATACAAGATCACCTGGAAGTTGAGGGACCCGGTACCGGTCGAAGAGTAATACAGGCGAATATCATCGAAGGTCACGATGAAGCGATCATTGGGCGTGTCGCTGTAGAAGTAGATCGCGCCGCCTTTGCTGGGGTCGAGATCATCCCAGAACGGCGCAATCATCGCCCTCTGATACTCTGTCGGCAATTCCAGATTGACCCGCAAACTTGACGGCTCATCGAAGGTTACGATGCCATTGGAGCCGATGTAGAGCTCGGTGTAGACCGAATCATAGAAGCCGAAGGAGAATCCGATGGGGATCGGCCCGCTGGCGTCATCGTCACCCAGTGAAACCGGCGTTCCGACGCCGGATATGTCGACCCAATCGTAAGTCACTCCGGCGCCCTCGTCGGAGTCGACCCAACTGTGACCGAAGGCATCCGGACCGCCGAAGCCGCGCCCGGGTGCGGCGAAGATCGGCTCGAGGCTTTCGCCCTTGTCGTTGACCTCGTGGCGGGTCTCGATCTGGATTGCCGGTTCGTCCAAGGCCGCGCCGGCCAGACCGTTGAACATCTGGCAACTAACAGTATAATCGAGTCGTCCGGGGCCATTGTTTTCAATCGTGAACATCGTCGAGGATGTGTCTCCCAAAGCCAGAGTCTCTGAAAGGAAATCCTCAGCTATCAGCATATCCGGCGAGAAGATGTGCAGAGCGATCGGGATACTGCCGGAGGGCATATCCGGGTCATTGGACACGAAGTCCAGGCTGCCACTGTGATCCCCGCAGGCCAGTCCGGCGGCATCGATAACGATCTGAAGCGCGATGCTGTCTCCAGGCGACAGGACTTGCGTGTCGGCATCGGAAGTCAGCCACGTATCGCTCGAGCTGAAGGTGACTTCCAGGGTCCCGGGACCGTCATTGATGATCGGCAGGTGCAGCGTGTCGCCCATTTCCGGCTGAAGGCTGTCGGCCAGCTCGGTGAGCGGAAGCTGCAGGTCGGGTGGCAGGTCGATGCTGAAAGTATGCGCCCACGGCTCGCCAATAAATGGGTGGGTTTCGACCCGTCCCGAATTGTCAGCAGCCTTGATGTAGTACTCAATCTTGCCCACCCCGCCCTGCGCAGGAATGAAACCTTCGAAGATCTCCGGATTGGTCGTCGCCGACATCATGGCGTACTGCCAGGGGCCTTCATCCAGGCTATAGTAGATCTTCAGCGAATCCGTTATCAGACCGGCGTCGGAGTGGTCCCTGATAGTCGCCTGGATCAGGTAGTCGTTGAGTGTATCGGCCGTATCAAACAGCGGCACGTGATGGATGAACAGCATGTTCGAATCGGGCACACCCATCGTTCGGCAGTGAATGGCGTCGTTGTCATACCAGGAACCGGTGAAACCGATAACCTCGTAGCCCGGCATGGCCTCCTCGTAGGTCTGAAGGGCGTCGTCGTCCCAGGGATCACCGAAAACCGGCACGAGTACCTTGTCGTTGAGTATTATCGAATTGGTATAGGCTGTCCCGTAGGGACAGTAGACCCGCACTACGGTGTACGGACGCCCCCAGGGGCTGATCATCTGCGAGAGCTGCTCGGCGCGCTGGTTGAGCAGGGCGTAAGAACTGCTTGAAGTCGGCACGTCCTTCACCAGAATCGTTGTAGGATTCAGGAACTTGGCCCAGCAGTCGATGTGGTGAATGCCACCTGATTCGATGTAGTCCAGCACCGTGTAGTCATTGTTCAGATAGGCGTACATTATCGAATCGACCTGACTATGGCTCAGGCCGGTGTTCTCGTCATAAACCAGCCTTGTGGACATTGACATCCCAAGACCGTCGGACATGTGGTTGCCGCCGGTGTGCTCCAGGTCCATGCCATAAACGTTCAGCCCCCAGGCCGCGCCGATATGCTGCGGAATCACGTCGTCCTGTGGGCGCGGACGGTTGTAGATGTGGTCGACTATGGCCATATCGCCCGACTCCTCGAAGATGAACCAGGGTCCGTAGTCACGCGTCCAGATGCTGTTGGTGGAGGCAATCACAAAATCCGTATTGCTCGTGTTGACCCCGTTGGCCTGATACAGGCTGGAAACGTAGGACTGCTCGGAGGAATTGGCGACGATCGTAGTGACCATCAGGTCCTCCGACATCTCGGCGATAAGACTATAGGAGATCCCGAAAGGGTAACGGATAATAACGCCCTGCATCGGCTCCCACTCGGAGGGGTTTCGAACCTGCCCGGTCGGCGGGGCAGTGGACTCGTGATCCCGCCCGATTTCATGGAGGCGAGTCTTCTCCTCCTCGGTCAGGCCAATCGGCAGGAGTTCTTCTTCGGGAGGAGGCGGGGTGTTTTCGGCTGCCACGACCGTGCTCAGCACCAAGACGGCGAGCAGGGCAAGAGCGATAGTTTTTGACATGTTTGCTCCACAGGAGAATGGGGACTCGTTGTTCTTCTCTTTGGCTGCAGCGACGGGGTTGCTCCCGGCGGTACTCACACAATATAAGGCCAAACGCCCTATTGGCAAGGCGTTTATGGGTTTGTGCGGCTTCTGCTACGGGCTCAGGCGGACGACTCGAATCACCATCTTGTTGCCGCGCCCGGAGTGCCAGCAGATCCAGGGGGTGCCGTCGCTGTCGAATTCGATTCTCGGCGCGCAGGCGTTCTCGCCGAGGGCCGACAGACGTTCGGACGGCCTCCAGCTGTCATCGCGGTACACCGACATACGAACCTGCCAATGGTCGTCTCCCTCGCCACGGCTTGAATACACAACCCGGATAATGCCGTCCGGGCCAACCGCGGCTTGCGGGGTTTGGTTTTGACGCAAGCCGTCCTCTGAACTCACAACGAGCGGCGACGACCAGGCGCTGGTATCGTCGTCGCGCCAGGCTGCCAGAATCTGCTGACCGTCGCCGTATATGGCCTGACGTCCATTAGTTTCCCAGACCACCCAACGTCGACCCTCCGGCGTCACCACCATGTCACCGTAGCCGCTTATCGGCGTTTCGTCGGGATCCGAGGCCATTTCGATAACCAGGCCGGGCTCGTTCCCCAGTCTGGTGGCGCAGACCCCGAAGGGCACAGGGTAGTGCTGATTCCACGCTCCCCAGATTTCTCCGGCGGCGGCGAAAAGCTGCACATGCCAGGCATTTGTGTAGTCATCCATACCTTTGGTCGGAACGTAGGGCCAGGATTGAATCGAATCCAGTCGACGCTCGACAATCCGGCGGTAGATCGGAATCCGGAGCAGGGCCTTCCATTGTGTCCAGGAGGCGTATACGGCCCCTTTCTCGTCTGCAACCAGGTCGGGGGTAACAACATCAAACGAGCCCGGACCGCTGAGCTGCATCTCGGCGCCGGGGCGACCATGGTCGATGTACCGACCCCTCAGGCGCCAGGGGCCGTCGCGGTCATTGAGATACACGACCAGCCACGCTTGCCCATCCCAGACCACGTGCGGATCGTAACTCTCCGAAGTCCTGCCTTCAACGCGGATCATCTTGGGCGCCCGGCCAACAAACAGCTCCGCCGCGATGATATCGCTGTCCTCTTCCCATACTACCATCATTCGCCCGTTGGGTCCGGCAGCGATATCGGGTAGTCGACAACGGCCATTGCCGAGGGTGATCGTCTGCCCCGACTTGATCTTGAGCCAGGCCGAAAACTGCTCGTGATATTCGCGCGGCCTGTCTGACAGAAGCTCCGACGGCGGCGGGGGACAGACACCGCCCTTACAGTGTTCGGTCAGGTTGGCATACCTCTGAGTAAGCGAGTCCGAGAAGCGCCACTGAGTCTCATCTGACTTGTCAAAGAAACCGTCCAGCACGACACCGAATTCTCCGCCAGGCTTCTCCGTCGCAACAGCGAAGTCGGCCCAGGGCCGGTAGTCGGGCGATTTCTCTTCGGCTGAATGCAGTCGCAGTGCAACATATTTCGATGAATTATGGGGATTAGGAAACGCCGCCAGAACCGCAACCGCCGCGAGCTCGAAACCGTAGTCGCCCATCCGGATGTGATTCTCGGTTAAAGTGAAGGGCGTATGCCGGCCCTCGAATGTCTCAAAGGAGAAGTCCTCGGCCACCCCCTCAAACTGCAGGTGATATTGAAGGTCCTCTGCGACCAGCTCGCTCTCGTACTTGACCGAGACACCTTCAGTAACGGCCTGCCGGTATTCCTCTAAGCGAGTTGTGTCTCCGTCCGGCACGACAATGGTCCGCAAAACTGTAGTATCGATTCTCTGGAAGCACTGCTCTGCCATGCGATACGGCCCGACCGGGATCATCTCTACTTCACGATCCGGCCAGAGGCTGTCGGCAATGATGTCAAACTTGATCTCGTACGGTATGGAAACACCGCTGTACCGCATGGCCCCGTCGACGAACCCAATGAGCCACGGGAAACCGTTTCGGTGGTATTGGTGGAGCTCCGGTGGGTGTGACAGCGTGGCAGTCTCGGTGCGGTAATGACGGGCGAAAGCATAGTTGTCTCGTTGGGTATTGAACAGCGACTGGTGAAAACCATGGCCGCCCAACCGAATGGCGCGCTGGAGGTAATTCCATTCGGCGAACTCGCCGTCTACCAGGCACCATCCTCAGGTGGATGCCGTGTAGGGCGCGATGACCGTTACGTCCCCGCAGGTGTCCAGATCAATTCTCGCCCCCCAGAGATCTTCGGCCGATCCGGAAAGCTTCATACCGTCTGCCCGGTCGCCTCCGCACCCGATAATACCGATCATGCCGATAATCATGACAAGCGGCAGCAAGCCCGATGTGCCAATCCTGACTCTTGTTCGCATGACAGCTCCTAATTCTCAGCTCTGTTGTTTGGTTTACAGCACCAAGATAGAGACGTCGCGGCTGCGGGTCAATGCGATTTGCAGCAAATGCAGACGGCCGCCCTGTCTGCAGAGACAGGACGGCCGCAATCAGGAAACCGCCAGGTCTGCGGTTTACATACCGCAGTGCGGCGCAGGGCCGTTTGCGAACATGAATCCGGTCAGGAACACCAGATCCTGAATATCAATCTCACCAGTGCCGTCGACGTCGCAGGCATCAAGCACCGGCGGTAGGTCGCCTTGTGCAAACATGTAGGAAACCAGGAAGACAAGGTCGGCCACATCCGCTACCGTGCCATTGCCGTCGACATCGGCGCAATCCCACGTCGGGCCATCGGAAATGACCAGCGATACCGGGATCGACAGCGGATTCATCAGCGGATCAGGATCGTTGGAGTTGATGATGATTTCCGCAGCATAGGCTCCCGTGTCCATGTCACCCGATGAAAGCATGCACATGACTGTATCCGCGCTGCCCGGATCTACCAGCCCGCCGGGTTGATCAACAGTAACCCACTCATACGGTTTGATATATGTGATCGCCAGGCTGTCGTGGAGATAGTCAGTGGCGTAGGCTACTTCAAGGCCGTCGGTTCCATCGGCGTTCTCAATTCCGACAGTACCGCTCTGGGTGTCGAAGCCCGGAGCCAGGCTCAGGTACTGGGCCTTGATCGTGCCGTCCGCGTACAGGATGAGCTCGGCCGTCATGACCTCACCGGCGCCCGCCCCGTACTCGGGGAAGTCGACATACTGGATAACACAGCGCTCGCTGTCGGCATGGAAATAAAGGTGATCATCAACATTGGCGCCGTTGGTCGGATCCAGATCATCCCAGAGCAGGCAGATGATATTGTTGGGGGTGCCGCTGGTCGGGATTGGCTTCTTCAGGCGGGAGCCCATGTCGGTCGGCGCGAAGCCGATGAACCCGTTCGAGCTTATGTACAGCTCCGAATAGAGGCTTCCGTAGTAGCTGAAGTTAAACCCTATTGGGTAAGGCCCGATGAAATCGTCATCGCCCAGATTGTCCTCCACCAGCAAGTCGACTCCGACATCGCTGATATCGATCCAATCGAAGGCCGTGACGCCACCCTGACCCTCATCGGAGTCAACCCAGACATAACCGTAATTGTCCGGGCCCCCGAAGTTGCGGCTGACCGGATGGCCCAGGTTCTGATAATCGACGCCCTTCTCATCCTGACGGTTACGGAAGTCCGCCGGATAATCGCGCCGAGCCGGTTCGCCGTCCCCGTCACCGGCCAGGGCGGCCAGCGGGTTATCCTTGCCTATCTGCTGGACGATGCTCAGGGTATAAGTGAGGCCACCCGGTCCCACATTCGAGACGACCAACGGACAGCCAATCGAATCCTCGGAGTTGAGGACCTCGCTGATCGCCGTAGGATTCACCGCGATCTCTGGGGCGAAGTCCAGGCGCAGGTCATCCAGATACCAGTCATCGCCACTGGTATCACCGGCCGAGACTATACGAAGCTGGAACCCTGCATGGACTGCATCAGCGGGAAGCGGGATATTCACATACTCGAATGTCGTCATTGCGGAGCCATCGCCGGCGCAGGTGTAAATGCTGCTCCAGTTGCCGTGGCTGTTCTTGTACTCGAACAGCAGGTCGTCACCGGCGCCCGGCGTCGAACCGTTGCCTCCTGCCTGATAGTAGAAAGACAGGATAGCGCCATCCGCCGAGGAGATATCGATGAGGCGAGTGACAACCGTGTCGGCGTTTGCATTGAAATGCAGCGAATACGGTGTGCTGGGCGGATTGAGACCGTCGAGCGAGACATCGACGCCGGTGGAAGAGAACCAGTGATCGAGCGAAAGCTCGGTTTCGGCGAAGGGTTCAAAGAACGGGAACCCGATCGCCGGTCCACCTGAATAGGTCTGGACCACAGCAACACTGCTCATATTGGCGTCACCCTGACTGGTGACCGTGATAGAAGCCTGGTCGCCCGCGTGAGGGGCGGCGTCGGAAGGCACCACTACCTTGACCATGAACTCGGCCGTATCACCGGCTGCGACCATCGGGGTCGAACTGATCTCGGTCGAGCCGGAGGCGTCGTAGAAGAGCGTGGTCCAGGAATTGCCGCTCGCCGACAGGTCGTAGGCGTCGCTCAGCAGGCCGCGGTTGATAACACTGATCCCGTAGCCGGTCGTGTCCCCCGCCGGGCCATACTGCGATTGCTCGTATGGAGTGACGACAACCTCATAGTCGGACGGATGGCCCACATAGACGTCATCGACGAACCAGTCGTCGTAGGCGCCGGAAGTCGCAATATTGTAGAAACGAATCCGGAATCCGGAGTGGTAGGCATCGGCCGGAAGATAGATTTCCACTTCCTCAAATTCGGTCATATCGGGATCGGCCCCGTAGTGACGGTTCAGCTCCTGCCAGACCATGTTCGAGTCGAGGTACTGCAGAATGAGGTCATCGCCGGTTTCCGGCGAGTCTCCCGAACCGGTCTGCTGGTACCAGTAGCCGACCAGGACCATAGACTCGTTCTTCAGGTTGATCTGCTCGGATTCAAGCGTGTCGGAACCGGATGGGTTGCCGTTGAAGCGAACACTGTAGGGTTCGGTCGGCTCGCCTATGCCGGCCGTACTCAACTCGCAACCAGCGGCCATCTCCCACTTGGTCCAGTGGAAGGTATCGCTGGGGAAGATATCGCTGAACGGAATCGGCCAGGGCATGCCGGCTGAGACCGAGTAGATGGCGGCGTAGTCGCTGTAGGATCCGTCTGCGATGGAAGTAACCACGACGTTAGCCGAATCGTATTCGCCCTCGTAACTCGCGGGGACCAGAACCCGGACCTTGAAATCGAATGTCCCATCACCGGTGAGCGTCGTAGTCTGGATGATCTCGACTGAACCCGCCGCGTCAAAAACAGCGGTCGGCCACTCATCATCGGCGATGGAGAGACTGTATTCGTCGGAAAGCACGCCGTCGTTTGTAACCGTCAAGTCATACCAGATCGTGTCATCGACCGCCGCCAACTGAGTCTGGTATTCCGGCCCCACAAACACGCCGTAGTCGATTACCTTGAACGAGAAGACATCGGTGGTATCCACAAAGCCGGCTACGTTCGTTGCTGTCATGAAGTAATCGATTACCGTACCGGCCTGCTGGACAGGAATCGCAGCCGTGAAATCATCACCCAGGCGTACCAGAGTCATGCCGACTTCGTTCCAGCCGTAGCCTGCATCGTAGTACAGGAAGGTCGAATCGGTATGCAGAGTAGTGTCGGAGTAGACAGTGCAATTCACTACATAGTCATTCAAAGTATCTTTGGTGTCCGGAAGCGGATCGTGGATGATCGTCAAGTCAGTAGTGACCATGACGTCCTCGATCACCGTCTCTCCATTGTAAGAGGTGACGGTTAACGTGATCGGAGCACCGACCGGCAGCATCTCCTCGATAGCGATTGTGGCGATGCCGTCGGGCCCGGAATAGGCTGCTCCATACAGAACACCGTCACTGTACAGGGCACAGAGAGCACCTTCCACGCCAACCACTTCAACTTCATATTCACTGACATTGAAGAAGACGGCGCCCGGATGGTTGACTGTCAGGGGGGCGGGGTTGTCGGTGCGCACCTGGACCGACGGGTCACCAAAGATATGCCAGGTGTTGAACTGCGAGTAGCCCGCACTGCCGGGATTGAGGTCCATCATCTTACAACTGCCGTTGAAGCAGAGAGCGCCATAGGAGTTGCTCATCTCGCGAACCAGCAGGTGGACCACTTCATCCTGCGCATCCATCGGCGGCGCCCATGACTGGTTGATGGTCGAGGCGTACATTCCGATCGCGCCGGTCGGGGCGCCACCATTGGTAGCCCGTAGCCAGGCCTCAGCGAAGCACGTATAGCTGATGAAGTTGCCGTTGACACAGGCCACACTGACGATAAACGGAAGCATATTGTCATTCACCAGAGCATTGACATTGCTGTTGCTGAAGCCCGTTGTCGACCAGGAGGTCGTGCTGCCATGACCGGTGTAATTAATGATGCTGCGGCCGTTGTTGACAGCGTTACTGATCATGGCCTGGGTGGCGGAAGGCTCATAGATCCCGTCAACTTCGGTGTAAGTCCCGATTTGCATCAGGCTGTCGCGGATGTAGCCAAGGTGGACATAGTCATACTCACCTCCGTTGTGACCGCCCGGACCTTCGTCGGATCCGATACCGACGCCCTTATGAAACCAGTCGCTGCCGGGATGATCGCGCTCGTAGGTAATCGTGCGCTGGACCTGAGTGACAACCTGGGCGGCATTCTCGGCGGAGAAACGACCGATGGTTATCTCCGGGTAGTAATCACTGCCTTCGAGCTGGGTGTACATCGGATCAGCGCCGCCGCCGCCAGACGAGAAGGTGGGCATCTGGGGGCCGTCGCCGACTAGCAGAACATGGGCCAGGTTGGTCGTGTCATAGAAGGCGGAGATGAAGTTCTTGATCGTTGATGCCGAACTGCCGGCGACCGACTTGCTCACCAGCGTCGTCCTGATTCCCTTCTGGTTCTTCCATTCCGCCAGCGGAACCATCTCGTCGACGAAATCATCATAGGCAATGATCAACAGATCACCTGCATCCAGCACCGGAGTATACTTGCCGGTGGCGTGGGCATAGTTGAGATAGCGCTGCTGATACAAGACGTCGAAATCGTGAACTAGAGTCTCATGACGCTTCGTGTCCCGCAGGACGTTGACTTGACCCGGACCGTCAGCAATAACCTCGATCGAAATGCTCTTGTAGACACGCAGCGTACGGGTGAAGGGGTCATACCGGAACGGCTGCAGCTCGACGACTGTACCGCGCCAGTCGCGCATGATGTGCGGCTCGTGCAGCCTGGCCAGGTCTGCGGGGAAGAACCCGGCGGAGGTATAGACGTCACCGAACTCATACGGGACATCTTCGGGGTTCACTGTGCGCAGCAGGTTACCCTTTGACGGAGCCACCGGAAGATCGGTGAATTCGACATAATCACTCGAAAGAACATTAACCTTCATCGCCGCGTCGTCCGGAATAATGATCGCGCGACAGATATGGGGCAGATCGGGAGCGCCGGCCTGAAGAAGCTGGCTTTCGCGGTCGGCCGAGATGTGGTAGAAGGTCTCGCCGTTGATCCGGACAGGCTCGGCGTCGAAAGCGCCGATCTGATAGGTCAGGACTGTCCGATCGACAGTGGATTGTTCGACCTCAACATCCACATAGGGCGCATGGTCGATAAGTTGGTAGCGCTCGGCTTGGGCGCCGGCAGTGAGCACAAACAGGCACACTACCGCCGTTAGCAGTTTCCTGGTCATGATTCTGTGTCCTCCAGACAATGCGACACTTTCCCTTAAGGATCAGCAGGCGATCCGGGAGGCTGGTGCGAGTTTGGGGTTCGTAAGTCTCAATTTGGTCCTTAAGTGCAAATATAGCTTGGAATTGCCCATTTTGCAAGAAAAAAGCCTCGCGGCCAATCCCGCTATCTCTCAATATACTGATACAACTATAGAGATCAACTTTTGAACAGCCAGATCTGCTGGTATCCGGCTGCCCCCGGCTCTCGCCTCCAGCTCCGTAACGAACTCGCCGCAATTCCGATAAGCTCTTAACTTTCAAAGAGATAAATGTGGTTTTTTACTTGCCATGCAGGCCCCCGAATGCTACCATATGAGCCATATGAATATGGTGGAAAAACCGCGCCGGACGAGGCTATCCGGCTACGCCAATCGGCCTCGTCCTATCTCCGGAGTCATCGCTAACGCCCTGGGCTCGCTGGGGTTACGGCGGCGTTACGATGGCTGGCTGGCGGTCCGGGATTGGGCCGAGCTGGTCGGAGACGCCATCGCCGAGAAATCCGAAGCCGTTCGCTACGAGGATGGTGTGCTCTATGTGGCGGTGCCCGACGACACCTGGCGTCACCAATTATCGCTGCAGCTCGAGGTCATCCTCAAGAAGGTGCAGAAACAGCCTTACGGACGCGCGGTCGAACGAATCCGCCTGCAAAAGAGTAAGAGAAGGACCTGACAATATGGCTACTGCGGTGAAAGAAGAGACTAAGAAGAAGACTACCTTGAAAAAGAAGACTACCGAGACCGCCTCGGGCGGCTACGACGCCAAGCAGATCAAGATACTCAAGGGCCTCGAGGCGGTGCGTCGCCGCCCCGCCATGTACATTGGTGATACCGGCCGGCGCGGCCTGCATCACATGATCTGGGAAGTTGTCGACAACTCCGTCGATGAAGCGATGGCGGGATACTGTGATCACATTCTGGTCGAGATCGGGCGGGACGGATCAGTCACCGTTACCGACAACGGGCGCGGTATCCCGGTCGAAGAGCATCCCGATCAGAAGCTGTCGGCGCTCGAGATTGTCATGACCATGCTCCATGCCGGCGGCAAGTTCGATCACGACTCGTACAAGGTGTCCGGCGGCTTGCATGGGGTCGGGGTTTCCGTCGTTAACGCCCTGTCTGAGTGGTGCTGGGTGGAAGTCTGCCGCGACGGCCGCCGGTATCGCCAGGAGTACGATCGCGGCAAACCCCGTTCGAAGGTTGCGGCCAACGGCAAATGCACCAAACCGGGGACCAAGACCTGCTTCACGCCCGACAGGGAGATATTCGAGGACGCCGAGTTCCGCTATGACATGGTGGCCAACCGGATGCGCGAGCTGGCCTTCCTCAACCAGGGCCTGACTATCGAGCTCCACGACCGCCGCTCCGGCAAAGAAGACAAGTTTCTCGCCAAGGGCGGACTGGCGCAGTTCGTCGAGTATCTCAACGAGAACAAGACCGCTCTCTATCGCAAACCGATCCACTTCAAGAGCGAGCGCGATGATGTCGAGCTGGAAGTCGCCATTCAGTACAATGATGGCTATTCCGAATCGGTCTTCTCCTATGTGAACAACATCAACACCGTCGAGGGCGGCACCCACCTGACCGGGTTTCGCACTGCCCTGACGCGCTCGATCAATAACTACGCCACCAAGTATAACCTGCTGAAAGGCGGCAAGAACGGCAAAAACGGCAAGAATGGCGTGCAGATGGTCGGCGACGACTGCCGTGAGGGATTGACCGCCGTCATATCAGTGAGAGTGCGCGATCCTCAATTCGAGGGCCAGACCAAGACCAAGCTCGGCAACTCCGAAGTGCGCGGAATCGTCGAGCAGATCACCAATGAATTCCTGGGAGCGTACTTCGAGGAGCATCCCCCGGTCGGCAAGAGCATTGTCGGCAAAGTGGTCCAGGCAGCCACAGCCCGTGAGGCGGCCCGCAAGGCCAAGGAACTGACCCGACGCAAGACCGCCCTCGATTCGGCTTCCCTGCCCGGTAAGCTGGCCGACTGTTCGCTGCGGGACCCGGAGTCATGCGAGATTTACATCGTCGAGGGTGACTCCGCCGGCGGCTCGGCCAAACAGGGACGCGACCGTCGCTATCAGGCTATCCTGCCCCTGCGCGGCAAGATTCTTAATGTCGAAAAGGCTCGCATCGACAAGATCCTGTCCAACCAGGAGATTCGCAACCTAATCACTGCCCTGGGCTGCGGTGTCGGCGAGGATTTCGACGTCGACCGCGTGCGCTACCATAAGATTATCATCATGACCGACGCCGACGTCGACGGGGCCCACATCCGCACCCTGCTGTTGACCTTCTTCTTCCGCTACATGCGCGACCTGATCGAGCGCGGCTACCTCTACATCGCACAGCCGCCGCTGTACCTGATCAAGCGCGGCAAGAGCGAGCAGTACGCCTATTCGGACAAGGAGAAGGATCAGATTCTCAAAACTATGCCGCAGACCGGGGTGGGCCTCCAGCGCTACAAAGGTCTGGGTGAGATGAATCCCGAGCAACTCTGGAAGACGACCATGGATCCGGAATCGAGGACCCTGCTGCGGATCAGCACCGAGGACGCGGCCGAAGCGGACCGCCTCTTCACGATCCTCATGGGCACAGAAATCGCCCCACGCAGCAAGTTCATCCAGGAGAACGCCAAATACGTTCGGAATCTGGATATATAGCGGTTGTGTATGAACTCGACGTAGGTTGTAGCCCACAGCTCTGCTGTGGGAACTTGTCGCCAGTGGTATGATGATGCCTTTCGCCGTAGACTGACTTGCGGTAAGCGCGCACCCATGACACTGCAGCTACCCGACCAGAGGAAGTTCACTGACATGATGAATCCATCTCACAGCAAGCTGTGAGCCACCAGGCGAAGAAGGCAACTAATCCGGCGACTCGCGGCGCCAGTGCCACCGATGTGCATCAGTGAGATCGCCGCGTCTCCGCCGGTAGCCCGTTCCCAACCCCCCATTAACTCTTGCCCCCCGGCATTCCTGCCGACTATATTGATTGTATGCCGACCATAACTGTTCAGCGGCTCTTCAATTCGCGCAACCAGGACCTCGAGTTGACTCTCATCAATGGTTCGGAGGCCGGCATGCGCAAGACTATCTCCAACCCGGAGCTGCATCGCCCGGGCCTGGCCCTCACCGGCTTCTTCGAGCGCTTTCCTTCCAAACGGATTCAGATCCTGGGCGAAACCGAACTTGCGCATATCGCCAAGCTGGGCTCGAAGGAGCTATTCGATGTGGCCTGCCACCTTTTCGAACACGACATCCCGATGGTCGTCTGCTCCAAGGGCCTGCTGCCGCCGAACGAGTTTATTCAGGCCGCGGACCAGTACCAGACCGGGGTCTTTTCCAGCCGCCTGACCACGGCCGACCTGACCAATCGTCTCTCAGCCTACCTCGACCAGGTTTTTGCGCCAACCATCACGGTCCACGGCACCCTGGTCGACGTCTATGGGGTCGGACTGCTGTACACCGGCAAATCCGGGATCGGTAAGTCGGAAGTGGCGCTGGATCTGGTCGAGCGCGGACATCGGCTGGTGGCCGACGACGTGGTCAAGATTATCCGCAACGCCCCGGATGTGATAATCGGAACCGGCTCCGAATTGCTGGGGCATCACATGGAAATCCGCGGCGTGGGTATCATCGATATCGAAGAGCTCTTCGGCATTCGGGCCATTCGCCTCCAAAAACGGGTTGAGGTCGAGGTCAATCTGACCCTCTGGTCCGAGGGAGAGGATTACGAGCGACTCGGCATCGAAGATCGTTTCACCACCGTCCTCGGTGTCCAGATTCCTCTGGTCAGGGTTCCGATCTCCCCCGGCAAGAACATCACCGTCATCTCGGAAGTAATCGCCATGAACCACATGCTCAAGGTCTACGGCGAAAACTCGGCGGTTGAATTCACCAAGAAGCTGTCCCAGCGAATCTCGCGCCAATCGACAACCAAAGACTACCTCGAATCGGATACCGAGTGAACCGAGCCGAAAATCGGCTTGGAAAATGGTTTCGGGGGCCTTATTTTGCTCATCTGTCGGGCCTGCACGGAACCAGTGCCGGCCGGGCAAGTAGAAACCAATCAGGAGGTTAATGAATGAGACCAGCGGCCCTTACGGGAACCATACTTGTATTCACCGCGATGTTGCTGACCGGTTGTGGCGGTGGCGTCGATGACGCTACGCTGGCCGTGGTGGGCGACTATAATATTACTCTGAAGGAATTCCGTGATTTCTTTCCCGAGCGGCAATACCGTTTCGCATCGGCGGAAGAAGAATTCGAGACCAAGCGTATGGTTCTTGACTCCATGATCGCAACGCGCCTGCTGGTCCAGGCCGCTTACGAAAAGGGAATCGACGAATCAGAGGAACTGTCGCGAGTAGTGCTGGCTTCCAAGGACAGGTTTTTGCTTGATGTCCTTTATAAGCATGAAATCATTGATCCCGCCGAGCCCACCGAGGCCGAACTTCGTGACTTCTATAGTCATCTGGACACCCGAATCCGGGCTTCCCAGATCATTGTCACGGACGAGGATACCGCTCAGATTCTGTTCGAACGACTCAAGAGCGGCGAGCCCTTCGACAAATTGGCCTATGAGTATTCCGTGGTGCCTTCGGCCAAGAAGGACAAGGGCGACCTGGGCTGGATAACCTGGGGCGACTTGGTCGACGAGGCTCAGCGAGTCGCCTTCCAGTTGCAGCCGGGTGAGCTGGCGCCGCCGGTCAAGTCATTCCTGGGCTGGCACCTGGTCAAAGTCACGGGCAAACAGCCGAACGACCCCGGTGGAGAATTCGATGAGATCAAGGAGAACTTGCGCCGTCAACTGCGCCAGATGAACCAGTATCGACTACGCCGCGAATTCATCAAGTCGTTGCAGGAGCAATATCCGTTCACGATCGACACGGCGACAGTCGACTATCTACTGCACAAGCGCGAGTCAATGTATCCACCTCAGGTCCTGGCCAGTCTGCCGAAGAACGATTTCGACCTTGAGCAACTCGACCGCAACGAAAAGGAACTGGTCATGGCCACCTGGGAGGGCGGCCAGGTCACCGTGATGCAGTACCTCACCCAGATCAAGCAGTTGCCTGATCGAATGCGCCCTCCGTTGGATGACTACGATTCGCTGGCCACCATTGTCTTCACGCTGAAGGGGGACGATGTTATGACCCACCTGGCTCGCAAGATGGGGCTCGAAAGCGATCCGGAATACAAGCGCAAGCTACGGCTTTTCCGGGAGCTCAATATGGCCGACCTGATGAAGAGTGATTCTCTTCCGCAGGTTGCGGATCCGACGGAACAGGAAGTGCGGAATTACTACGACGAGAACCCGGACGAGTTCACAACCCCGGCCAAGGTGCATATCTTCGAGATTCTGGTCGCGGATGAACTCAAGGCGCAACAACTCAAGAAGCAGATTCGGTCCAGGGACCAATTCAGGGACAAGGCCATGGAGTTGACTCTTCGCCCTGGACGACGCAGCGTCAGCGGCGACCTGGATTACATAACGCGCTCGATGTATCCGGAGATATTCGATGCGGCCTGGGACACGCCTGAGGGCTCTATCGGCGGGCCGGTCAGGGACCGCGACAAGTACTCTATCTTCTGGGTCGAGGACAAGATCGAGCCCCAACTCAAGGACTTCCTGGGTGTTAAACGGGACATCTTCCGGACCCTCAGGCAAAAGCGAGAGCAGGAGCTGTTCAACGCATGGATCGAACAGCGCAAGGAAGAAACTACGGTGCGAATCAACGAAGACGCCATCTGGTCCACCATCGATACCAAAGCATATGCCCGGTCCGACACCGGAGGCGCGGAGGGTTGATCGCCGTGCGAGGCGTTATCCTGATACTCATGGTCTCGTTGCTGATTGCCGCGCCGGCGTGGTCGGCCGAGCGCGAAGTGGTCGACCGCATCGTGGCCGTGGTGGGCGACGAGGTTATACTCGGATCAGAGTTAGCCAGCCAGATTCAATGGCAGATCTTCCAGACCGAGCAGCAACCCCGCAACCAGTCGGAACTTGAGAAGCTGCAGAAGCAGGTTATCGAGGAGATGGTCTCGGATCGTCTCTTTCTGATCGCCGCGAAGCGGGACACTTCGATACAGCTTCGCGAAGAAGAAGTCAACGCCGCGCTGAACGAGCGGGTTGCGACGGTAGCGGACAACTTTCCCAGCCATGATGCTTTTCTGGCGGCCCTCGAAGCCGAGGGCCTTACTCTGCGTGACCTGCGTCGCAGATTCCGCTCTGAAGTCCAGAACCAACTGCTCAAGCAGCGATTCATCCAGCGTAAGCTATGGGATGTGAATATATCCCGCCACGAAGTAGAGCAGTTTTACAGGCAGTTTAAGGATTCGCTCCCTAGCCAGCCGGAAGCAGTCAAACTGGCTCACATTCTTCTTAGTGTCGCACCGTCATCCAAAATCGAAGACTCGGTCCGTGCCAGGGCGGAGGAGTTGCGGCGTCAGATTCTGGGCGGCGCCGATTTCGCCACCATCTCGGCGCGGCACTCATCGATGGGCGCCGGAGCTGCCGGCGGTGATCTTGGCTTCGTGGCCCGCGAGGATGTGGTCGCCGAATTCGCCCGGGCTGCCTTCAGCCTGCAAGTCGGAGACATCTCCGGCGTTGTGCGGACCCAGTACGGCTTTCATATCATCAAGTGCGAAGGCATCCGCGATGACCGACGTCACTTGCGCCATGTCTTGCTGGCCGTAGAGCCGACTCAGAAGGACACGGCCCGAGTGTTGGGCTTGGCGGACTCCCTGGTGACTGCGATCCGTGAGGGCGCCTCCTTCGAGGAAACGGCGAAGGTTTTTTCCGCCGACGACGATACCCGCGCTCAGGGCGGCGAACTGGGCTGGTTTGCAATCAACAACATGCCCCCCCAGTTCCAGCAGGCCGTGGCCGGCTGGCGCACGCCTGGTGAAGTGCGCGGCCCGATCGAAACCCAGTTCGGCATCCATATCCTGAAACTGCTCGACTACCAGCCGCCCAAGGTCTTCACCCTCGAAGAAGACTACGACCGAATCAAGGAGCTGGCGCGTCAGGACAAGACCGGCGAGATCGTCGATGAGTGGATCGAGGATCTCAAGGATGAGACCTATATTCGCTATTATCTGGATATATAATGCGCCTGGATGACTATCTCTCGACTGTGGGGATCGTGAAGCGACGAACCATCGCCAAGGAGCTCGCCTCCAACGGATTGGTGCTGCTCAACGACCGCCGCGCCAAACCGGCCGCCCAGGTGAAGACAGGTGACGTGATCGAGATCAAGGGGACGCGGCCGGCGAAAGCCGAGGTACTGGAGGTTCCGACGGGCTCGGTCCCCAAGGACAGGCGGGAGATGTACTTCGGGTCGCTGCCGATTACCTGAGATTACCTACTCCCCCAGAAACTCCCTGATATCATACAACATGTCATCCCGTACCTTGCGGAAAGCCTGGAGGCGCTCCTCCTCATCGCCTTCGACCAGTGCCGGGTCCTCGTAGGGCCAGTTCAGCTTCTTCTCGGCGTTGGTGAAACTCGGGCCGGCCTCGCGGGCCTTGTCGCAGACAGTGAAGACGAAGTCGAACTCACGGTCGGTGAACTGCTCGACCGGCTTCGACCTCTGTTGCGAAATATCCAGGCCGATCTCCTGCATCACTCGGATTGCCAGCGGATCAATCTCCCTGGGGCTGGTCCCGGCCGAGATTACTTCCTCCACAATGCCCTCGCCATGATGGCGAAACATCGCCTCCGCCATTTGAGACCGGCACGAATTACCTGTAGACAACACCAGTATCTTCATCTTGCCCCACTCTCGATTACAACAGCTTGTGGCGCAACGACTTACGTCGATCCACCCACAAGACCGCTCCGAAATATGCTGTGCCGACGTCTCAACGGCGAGGCAGTCGTATTGCTTCGGCCATGGCGGCGCCGGAGTTCCGCCCAAATAACATCATGGCGGCCTCGATAGCAACCCCGAAATAGTCATGGTTGCGGCCCGGCCTGTTCAAGTTTTCAACCACCCGCCCAATTTCTCGAAACGGGACTATATAAATCCAATTTATCGGAACATCCGGGGGGCTGGGTTGTCTAATTAGGTAAATTTGGCAGAACGAAGGCCCGATGTAGATCAAAATGGTCAACAAAGAGGTTGACCTGAGATGAATCAGGCTTTTAATTGGAGACATAAACGTTCTAACACTCGCATGATTTCCGCAGAAGGAGAGATGAGAAAATGAGACGACTTACTATCATCGGATTTGCTGCCCTGGCTATTATGCTCTTCGCCGGTATGCAGGTCTACTCCGGCCCTGACTGTTCCGCTTCGAAGACTACCGCCGCCACCGCTGTCGATGCCAAGTCAGGCTGTGCCGGCCACGGCGATATTACCAAAGCTCACGGCATGAGCGCCGAAGAGCACGCCAAGCTCTGCGGCATGACCCCGGAAGAATGCGCCAAGCTCTGTGGTGGCCATGACAACTGCGGCTTCACCAAGATGAGTATCAAGGGCATGACCTGCACGGGTTGTGAGAAGTCGATCGAGGCCGCTCTTACCGAGTTTCCGGGCGTTATCAAGGTCATGAAGGTTGACCACAAGGAAGGATACGCCCTGGTCTGCACCCAGAACGACAAGGTGAAGCAGGAAACCCTTACCACCGCCGTGACCAATAAGGGTTACGAGGCCAGCATCATTCCGGCCGTGGCCACAACCGCCGAGGTGTCCCAGAAGACGTCAACCAAGAGTGGCTGCGCCGCCACCTGCGGTCCGAAGGCGGCCGCTGCCTGCGCCAAGACAAAGACCGCCTGCGTCGAAGCCAAGAAAGAGACCAAGACAGAAGGCGCCCACTAAACCCATAGCAATCTGACGGGCCCCCGAATGATTTTCTGGAGCGGGTGACTGACTGAGTCACCCGCTTCTTCTTGGCTGGGCCGTATCGATGAGCCGACCGAGATTCAGAGAGGCCCATTGGCTCGGGTCGGCCGGCTCCGGATTCACTATTCGCCCAGGGCGCCCGACCCGACGTCTGCCCATACCTCACCCCGCCAGCTTCACGAATTCATCGACATCCGCCACCGCCCGATTGACCGCGTCGGTCCAGAAGTCCTCGCTGGTCAGATCGACATCAAGGTGCTTGCGGGCCACATCCTCCACCGACATGCTGCCGGTGTCGGCCAGCAGTGCGGCGTATTTGTCGGCGAACCCGGGACCCTCCTGGCGCGCCCGGTCGTAGACTCCACCGGCGAACAGGAAGCCGAAGGTATACGGCCAGTTATAGAATGGCTGCTGGCTCAGGTAGAAGTGCAGCTTGCTGGCCCAAAACAGGGGATGGTAGCCCGACTCGTCGAGCATGCCGCCGAAGGCTCGCTTCTGAGCGCTGACCATCAACTCCTTAAGCCGTTTGGTCGGGACAACGCCTTCGCGACGTTCGGCGTAGAATTCCCTCTCGAATAGATAGCGCGTGTGAAGGTCGCAGAACATGACATAGGCGGCCTGTAGTTTCTGCTCCAGCAGCATCAGCTTGAGGTCGCGATCATCGGCCTGGGTCAGCGCCGCGTCGACAATCAGCGTCTCCGAGAAGATAGAGGCCGTCTCGGCCAGGTTCATCGGGTACCAGGAAGCGAACGGCGGCTTGTCCTTGAGCACCCAGCCGTGGTAGGCATGGCCCAACTCGTGGGCCAGGGTCAACATGTTCTCGAAGCTGCCGCCGTAGGTCATGAAGATGCGTGACTGCTTGCGGGGGCCGAAGCTGGTGCAGAAACCGCCGCCGGCCTTGCCGGCGCGATCCTCACCCTCGATCCACCGCTTATCCAGCGCCATCTGCATGAACTCGGCCATATCACCCGAGAAGGTCCGCGCCTGAGCCACCACGAACTTGCCGGCCTCATCGAAACTCATCAGCTTGTCGGCCGCACCCACCGGGGCAAACTCATCGTACCAGGTGAATCTATCGATTCCCAAGAGTTTCTTCTTGGCTTCAATGAACGGTCTGAGTCTCGGGGTCAACTCACGGACCACCTTCCACATCGCATCCACCGAAGCCTGCTGGGTGCGGTTCTCCATCAGGGATTCGTGGACCGGGTTATCCCAGCCACGACGTTTGTAGAGCGTCAGGCGGAATCCGGCCAGAGAATTGAGCGCCATACCGGCCAGGTCTTCACGCCGCGACCAGCCCTCGCTCATGGCCTCGAAGGCGCGGCGACGCACTTCGCGGTTGGTATCGGACATCTTGGTGGCAATCTGCCCCATCGACAGTTTCCTGGTCGTGCCGTCGACCTCGAAGTCAACCCGCAGGTCACCCGCCATCTTGTCGTACAGGCGGTTCCAGGCATCGTAACCGTTGACTCCAAGGTCCAGCGCCAGTGACTCAAGCGCGAGCGGCATCTTGTCCGCGGCGTGCTTCCGGACCTCGTCGACGAAGAAACGTATCTCGGAAACCTGCGGATGGTCCAGGAGGGTCTTCCATTGCTCGTCGCTGACTTCACGGGCGCGGGCCTCGAGCTCGGTCCGGAGTTTCTTCCATTCGGAGGCGCGCACATCGCACTCGGACTCGATAGCGGCCGCGGCCGAGTCGGATACGTCCTGAGCGGTCAGGCAACCGGCGAATGACGATGCCAGGTCGATCTCGTCGGCGATCGACTGGATCCTGAGGATGACTTCGACCCACTTGTCCACTGTGCTTTCGGTGATGTCCCCGGGAAGCGCCTTCATTAGCTCGGTGGCCTTGCCGAGATCGGTCTTGATCTGCTCGCGTTGGGCTTTGTACTCGGGCGAGGCGGCGCCACCTGCGAAGATGGTCTCGAGGTCCCAGGTTGGGGCGGGCGGGATTCTGGTCGGAGGCATTGGACTGTCCTTTGCTGCTGTTTCACTTCTTTCGACTCCAATTATAACGCCCGGACAAGCCGTCGGCAAGTGTGGTCGGGAGCGCCACCGACTCGATTATCCCCATGGCCTACGGTTACCTGGCGCTCAACCTGCTCCTGTCGGGGGTTCACGGGCATTTGGTGGTACCCAAGAACGGGCGCTACGACAATGTTCCGATCGATGTGGTGACCAGCTCGAGGAAGTTTGTCAATATCGGGGATTACTACAATACCGACCGTCTTCGGCCGCATTTCCACAGCTTCGCGATGCACCCGCTTTTTATCATGACGAGCGAGTAACAGTCGTTCTGCCAGAGTATCAGAATTGAAGCCCCTTTCAAGTGAGTTTGTGGTCCCGCCGTAAGGCGGTCTTCCAGAAGCAAGAATCGCCCTTACGGTGTACCATGAACAGGACGAGGATACACCAAGCCTCAGCGGCCGCCCCGGAGTCGGAGCGGCCGCTGATCAAGGAGAATCGCCAAGAGCGATTGTGAGCATCTACGGGCAGTCGAGCGCCGGACCACTCTGGAACATATATGTGACCAGGTAGACCAGGTCGGCGATGTCTCCGGAGACGCCGTCGTTGTTGACATCAACCGAACTCGGCTCCGGAGGCGTGGGACCGCCGCCGAACATGTACGAAGTGAGATAGACCAGGTCGGCGATGTTCGGGCCGTCGCCGTCGCCGTCGATATCGCCGCAGGTGTATGATGCGACGACATTCAGCGTCAACGCCTTGTCCTCGACATAGCCCACCTCATCGATCGCCTCTGCAACAAAGGCATAGCTGCCGGCGTTGACCGGTGTGCCGTCGATGGTGCCACCGGCTTGCAGGTTCAGGCCCGTCCCGTTCAGATCGTCGTACTTATCTGTGAACGTGAGGCTGCCTGTACCACCGGCGGCGGTAAGAGTATGGCTGTACAGTTGTCCCTCTTCCGCTTCGGGGAGAGAATCGGTAGTGATGACCACACCTGGATTGATCGTGAAGCCCAACAGTTTCTCGTCTGACACTGCAGCGGTGTCGGTGACCTTGGCTGTGAGGCTGATAGCTCCTTCGGTGGTGGGAGTGCCTGTCAGCATGCCATCCGGGGCCAGGCTCAGGCCGGTTCCTGTGAGATCATCGTTCTTGTCGGTCCAGGTGAGATCGCCGTGTCCGCCGCTGGCTTCGAGTTGTTGCGAGTACGGGACATCGACGGTCCAGTCGGGCAGGGTCTCGGTAGTGATAAGCGGCGCGCCGTCGTCGCAGGCGTACCCGACTACGCGGAACTCATCGATATTCCATCCGCAATAAGTCCAGGCGTAATCCGTCGAGCCCATCACGAAGCGGATGTACACGGTCGGCTCACCGTCGGCATACTGTGAGATATCGAAGACGTGCTCGCTCCAGGAGTTTTCAGCGACCTCGGCGGTGTTCTCCCAGAGCGTTGTCCAGGTAGTGCCATTGGTGCTTACTCGGATATAGGCATGGTCGTACGATGGCTGCTCGACTCCCAGCCAGCGCCAGAAGCTGAATCTGACTCCGACCAGGTCGGAGCAATCCAGGGCTGGGGATGTGAGATAGCGTTCCGGCAGGCTGTTTTCATAGTCGCCGTTGAGATTGTAGCCCATCACATTGGCTCCGCTGTGGCCGCTCGTGGGGTCGGGGAAGCCGTAACTGCCGCCGCCACCGGTCGGCTGGCCGCGCGCCCAAAGGCCTTGAGTGGCCCAGCCCTGGTCGGTGTCGAAATCGTCAAACATCAGCTCGACAAGATCCGTTGCGACGACCGCCTGATAGGGATCGCCACTCGGGTCGCTGTATTCACCCTCGGTCTCTTCGTCGGCGGTGAAGTAGTACTCGATTTTCGAATAACAGTCACTGCCGGGAAAGATCGCCAGGTAGTGATTGGCCGATGTCTCGGTCATGGACTGGGTAACCCAGCCGTGGTTATCGACGTTGTAGTGCAGCTCTCCGGACCCGGATACCGGCACGCCTTCGTACAAGCCCGCTACCACGACCTCGATCGTGTCCGGCTGGAAGGGGGGCACAACCTCGGGGAGGCCGTCGGGATAGCTGAACGCCAGCGCCGGGCGCGGGCCGGTTGTCTGGCTGACCGAGTAGCACGTCGCCAGACTCGCCTTCACCACTTTGGTCATATAAATGAAGTCCATGTAGGTGGTGCTGTCCTGATACGAGTGGTAGACATCCGAAAACTCGTACTCATGGGCCATGACAATCGGCCACCCCTTCTGGTGGAACGGCCAGTGATCGGAGGCGGCGATATTGCCCGACAGAACGCCGGTCAGGCCGACGAGCGAGTCACACAGGTGATTGAAGAGATTCGGATAGGACATCTCGTCGCCGTGGTAGGTCTTGACCTGCAGGTCGTTTTCGTGGTGTGCAATCATGTCCATGTTGAACATGAAATGAACATTATCGCCGTTGGCGTAGGCCTCGTCGGCGTAATGCTCAGACCCGTTCAGACCCGATTCCTCGGCGTCGAAGGTGATGAAGATAATCGTCATGTCGCAGTCGATTTCAGATAGAATCCGGGCCATCTCCATCACTGCGGCGGTGCCCGAGCCGTTGTCGTCGGCGCCGGGCGATCCGGATACAGCGTCAAAGTGCCCGCCGATGATTACCTGGTAGTCGGGGTACTTCGTCCCGGGCTTTACTGCGACAACATTGTTGTAACTGCTGCCGAAGGGATCGAGATAAACCGAATCGTAGCCGTAACCGACAAACTTGTCGTGAATCCAGTCACGGGCCGCGAAGTTGCCCGAGGACCCCTGGACCCGATACCAGGTCTGCAATTGCGAGACATAGGCATTGAGGGTGTCCATCGAAACCAGGTCGATCAGCGAATCTAGCGGCACCTCGATGGCACGCAGCGAAGACTTCATTCCCTGAAGTTCCGCCGGTGCCTCAATCCAGATGATCCTCACCCGTGCCCCGCCGACCGGATTCAGGCCGTCGACAGCGGCGTCGATAGTGTTCGAGTCGATGCGGTACAGGCGCAGATCGAGGTCCTGATAGACAATTGGAAACCGGCCGACGTTGGCTTCGTCCATCCGATTGTCGAATGCGAGATTCTCGCGCTCGACGCCACTGGCCAGCAGTTGTGTTTTCAGTCCGGATGCTAGGAGGCGCGACGAGGTCGCGGGTTTGGTCAGGACCAAATAGCCGTCGTTGATCCGCGCCACCGGATCGACACCCATCGAGCGCAGCGAGGCGGCCTCGTCGGGGCTGTCGATGACAACATGGTGTAAGTCAGCCGCGATTGCCGGACCGATCAAGCCAAACAGCAGTAGCGATAAAAAGACAAGTTTCACGAAGCAATCTCCTTGATGAATTCCGATTCATTACGGGCAGTTCGGTTCGGGGCCGCCTGAGAACATATACGTCACAAGGTAGACCAGGTCGGCGATGTCCCCGGCGACTCCGTCGTTGTTGACATCCACCGAATTCGGTTCCGGAGGCGTAGGGCCGCCTCCGAACATGAACGAAGTGAGATAGACCAGGTCGGCGATGTTCGGGCCGTCGCCGTCGCCGTCGATATCGCCGCACAGGTATGGAGCTTCGCACTCGAACCGGGTGACCACGAAGCCATCTACTCCAGCCTCCACGATGCTCTGCGGGTCGGCGTCGTTGGCTGTGAACCGCACCTGCATGTTCGGCCCGAAAGAGACACCCAGGGCTGCCAGGTCATCAAGCCTGACTTCGTGGTGCGACCAGTACAGACCACCGTCGTTGGTATGACGCGCGATTTCGGTCCAGGGACCCTCGTTATCGGTTATCTCAACCAGGAGGCGATCCACGCCGCCGGTGGTGTTGGTCAGGCGCAGGAAGTACTCATAGCTGATGTTGCCTCCTCCGGTCATATCGAAGACCGGCGAGGTAAGTCGGACAGCGCCGTCGTCGACATCAGTATTGCCGAGCTGGTTCTCGGTCAGGTAGCAACTACCGCTGCCGTCGCCGTCGGTAGCCGGGTCATAGTCCCAGTTGTCGTCATCGACCGGCACGCCTCTTTCCCACAGGCCACTGGTGGCCCCGAGGTTCTCGGTGGTCCAACCCAGGTCACTTTCGAAGTCGTCGGCGAACGCCGCGATCGCCTCGGAAGCAACGATGGCCCAGAATGGTTCGCTCGGATCGGGATCTGCAACCTGTCCACTGGATTCTTCGTCAGCGGTCACATAGAACCGTATGATAGACCAGCAGTCGGCTGCCGGAATAGTGGCCTCATAGAGCCCATCGCCGTGATCGGTCATCGAAGTCGCTTGCCAGCCGTGTTCATCGACATTGTAATGAAGCGCCGGTGAAGACGGCACCAGGGTTCCATCGTGAAGGCCGTCGATCTGGACTTGAAAGACGTCGTCCACGCCCGGGTCGAGCGTAGTTGGAACACCGCCGGGATAGCTGAATTGCAGTGAGGGAAGCGGTCCTTCTGTCTGGCTCACGTAATACGTGGTTGCCAGGGCCGACTTCACGAGCTTGGTCATGTAGGTGAAGTCCATCCAGGTGGTGCTGTCCTGATACGTGTGATAGACGGGCGAGAAGTTGTATTCGATGATAAAGGTCGCCGGGATGCCCTGCTGCGTGAATGGATAGTGATCCGAGGCGGCGATGTTGCCCGAAAGATGCCCGGTCACGTTCAGCAGCGAGTCGGCCAGCCAGTTGTACGCGTTGCTGTAGGTCAGGTCAGTGCCGTGGTAGACGGTCACATCGGAGACATTGTTGATGGCGCCGATCATGTCCATGTTGAACATGTAGACGATGTTGTCGCCATTGGCCATGGCCTTGGCCACATAGTCGTAGGAGCCGTAAAGGCCGATCTCCTCGGCGTCGAAGGTGACGAAGACAAAGGTCATGTCGGTCTCGATCCCGGACAGTATACGGGCCAGTTCGAGTACTCCGGCGGTGCCGGAGCCATTGTCATCGGCGCCGGGCGATCCCGATACGGCGTCGAAGTGACCGCCGACAACTACCTGATGATCCGGAAAGCGGGCTCCGATCTTGGTCGCCACGACATTGTAATAATTGGTCATGAAGTTGTCGGTGTAGACAGAGTCGTATCCGTAGTCGCTGAACTTGGAGACAATCCAGTCGCGTGCCTGGTAGTTGCCTGAGCTGCCGCACACCCGCCCCGGGAAAGCCTGCAGCGTCGAAACATAGTCGTACAGCGTATCCTGCACGACCAGCGCGATCAGCGAATCGAGTTCGATGGCCACATCGCGCATCGATACACTCGACTCGAATTGGGTGCTCGGCCGGACATACTCGATCTTCAACGGCGAACCCGGCAGCGGGGCTGTGCGCTGCAGCGCGCCAGGGGCGGTTTCCAATAGTCGAAGGCTCCCTTCCTGAAAGAGCGCGGGGGCAGATACGGAGCCGTCGAGGCTCTGGTCGAGGGACATCTCCTCTCGGCTGATGTCTGAGGCCAGAAGCCTTCTGTTCAGGTCGCAGGCCGCCAGTGCCCCCGCGGCATGGGCTCCGGCCAGAACGATGTACCCTTCACTGGTTCGAACAATCGGCTCCGCTCCGGTGGCCTGGAGCTTCGCTGCTGCCTCGGGACTGTCGATTGTTACATGGTACAACTCGTCAGCGGTGGCGGCGGTGAAAGTCAGGGCGGTGAGGAATACGATCATTATCAAGCAGGTTTGTCTCACAGGTCATGCTCCTCTCTGGTCGTCATTGTCGTCTTCCCGCAGGTAATACGAATGCCCCGGGGCGGTTGCAGTCGTCCCGGGGCCGGTCTGCTCACATACTATTCACAGATAAGGTCGGGTCCGTCGTTGAACATGTACTCCACAAGGTAGATCAGGTCCTGAATATCCAGCGCCCCGCTGCCGTCGACATCGGCGGCGCCCATCTGCGGAGGCGGTGGTCCTTCCTGGAACATGTACGACACCAGGTAGGTGAGGTCCTCGATATCCGGACCAACTCCGTTTCCGCTGATGTCACCACAGACATACGACGGACGAATGTCGATAGTCAATTCCTGAAGGTCCTGCGAACCGATCTCGTCCTCGGCGGAGACGGTGAAGGTGACAATCTGCACACCCGCGGGAGTACCGCTGACAAGTCCGGTGTGATCGAGACTCAATCCAGCTGCGGAGAACTCGTCGGTTGTCTCTATCCATGTGATATCACCGGTTCCGCCTGTAGCGCTCAGTGTCTGGCTGTAGGACACCCCATCGCTGGCATCGGGCATGGCGGTCGTAGTGATACTCACCGACGGGTTTATCGGGAACGTCAGCTCCTGGTCGTCCCAGGCGCCGACCTCGTCATCCACATGGGCTGTGAACACGATTGGGCCAGGGGCGCCCGGAGTTCCGGTAAGGACACCATCGGCTGTCAGCAGCAGTCCGGTACCGTTCAGGTCGCTTCCCTGGTCTACCCAGGTATGCGAACCGGTTCCACCGGAGACCAGTAGCTGGTGTGTGTACTCGATTCCCTCCGTCCACTCGGGCAGACTGAGCGTACCGATCTGAACCGCCGGGTTTATGGTGAAGTCAAACTGCTGTTCGGCTGTGGTCTTGGCTTCGTCGGTGACCATGGCAATGAAGCTGATCGGTCCGTCGACCACCGGGATTCCGGATACCAGGCCATTGGCGGAAAGGCTCAGACCGGTGCCGGCCAGATCGTCGTTCTTGTCCGCCCAGGTAGCATTGCCGGTGACATTCACGGCCTCGAGTTGCTGAGAGTAGGGGATATCAACCGTCCAGTCGGGCAGCTCCTGAGTGACAATCTGCAGTGTCTGGCCCTCGCAAGTGTAACCGACCAATTCGACGTCGTCGAGGTTCCACCCCGAATACTGCCAGGCGCCGTCGGTGCTCCCCATCGTGAAGCGCAGATAGACAGTCGATTGGCCATCGACATAATCCGACACGCCGAACTCCCATTCGCTCCATGAATTGTCTTCGATCGTCTCCGTGTTTTCCCAGATCGTGGTCCAGGATGTACCGTTGTTGCTGATCCGAACGTAGGCGTGATCGTACATCGGCTGCTCGACATTCAGCCAGGCCCAGAACCGCAGCTTGCCGTTGACCAGCGCTGAACAATCGATGGCGGGGCTGGTGATGTGGTACTCCGGAATGCTGGGTTCATAGTCGCCGTCGTTGGAAAGGTCGTACCCCAGAACGTTGTCGCCGGAGACGGCTTCAGTAGGGTCGGGGTTGCCGTAGCTGAGGCCGCCGTAACCCAGCGGGGCGCCTCGCTGCCACTCACCGCCGCTGATGGTCCAGCCCATATCGGACTCGAAATCATCGCTGAAGGCGATTACTTCTTCGGTGGCGACGAATGTCGAATAGACATTGCCCGGCTCGGGATCATAGACTTCCTGGCCGTCGGTTGTCTCGGCCGTGAAATAGAAGTCCACTGTCTGGTAGCAGTCGAGCGCCGGAAGTGTAACGTCGTAGTGATTCGGTGATGTTTCGGTCGGTGCGACACTGGTGTACCCGCCGCCGTCGACGCGATAGTACAGCATAGCCGAGCCGGGTTCCGGAACCGCTTCCTGCCCGGATACTACCAATTCGAAACTGGTCGGCTGCCCCGGACTGAGCAGATTGGGCAGCCCTTCGGGATACTCAAAGACCAGCAGAGCCAGCGGCGGAGCGTCCATGTTGTGCGCGCCAAAGCCGGTCGCGATTTCGTAGTAGTGCGGCGTACCGTTGGCCAGGTTGCCGTCGTCATCATCAAGCGTCAGGAAGTCGATCGTTATCTGCGGTGTAATGCTCTCGCCGGTGTGCAGCAGAATCGAGTTCACGGTCAATGTACGGATGACCGTCAGGTACTCGTCCGGGCTGTGGGCCCCGGCGGCCAGTTCGTTGCGGGTATCCCAGATACATCCGGACAGAAGCTGGCCGCAATAGTGGATACTACCGCTGCAGGGATACTGGAAATCATTGTCGGCATTGCGAAGAGGTTCGCCGCAGGTACCGTAGAACCCGTCGCCCAGGTAAGGATGATCGGCAATGAGCACCGCAGTAGCGTCCGCCATACCTTCACCATACTGGCCCTGGCCGCTGCCACCGACCGCTATCAGGTGATGGCCATACTCGTGGTGAATCACCGATGACCATGCCGTGTTCGGATAACCGCTTCCGGACTGGCAAAAGTTGATCGACGAGTAGTCGTACCAAGCGTTGCCCGGGCAGTAGCCGTCGGTGCGGTTGGTCGAGACCGGGAACTCATTCTGCTGAAGCTGCGGATAAGCCGGGTTGGCCGCCAGCGCATACTCGCGCACGACGTTGGCTTCGACATAGGCATTAGCCTGGGCGCGAACCGTCTCGGAACTATTCATCTGATTATGCAGGAAGGTGACCGGGCCGGGCGGCGTCACCTCGGCGGTAAGCAACAGGTTGTTGCCGTTGTAATCGGTGACCTTGAACCAGGTACCCCAGGCCCGCGACTCGACCGTTACCGGATCTGTACCGGCGTTGGGAATCGTGAAATTGCCCAGCGCATCGGTATAGGCGAGCTCACTGCCGATATTGACCCGCGCCCATTTGAACGGTTCGGGCATTTCCAACTCACAGAAGTCGGCGGCTTTGCCCTGCGTGACATTGCCGCTGACCTGCCCCTCGACATCCTCGAAGATGATCATATCTTCCTTCAGGAGAATCTCACCAGAATTGATGTCGATGACAAAGCGATACTTCTCGGGGAAATCATTCGAGCCGATGAAAGTAGCGGCCATCCGCGGGCGTTCCCAGTGGTCGGCGTCGCCGGCGTAGACTACGACTTCCTGATCGGTGAAATCGGTCAGGGCCGGTTCATCGGCCTGGGCTGCCGCCAGGGCCATGGGATATTGTCCACCCCTGGCAGCGGCATCGGCCTCGAACCCATCCAGGTCCTTCAACGTCGAAACCGCCAGAACCGCCGGGTAGTCGGCCTCATTGCGCACAAGTACCCTGAGTTCCGAGCGGAAGACCGGAATGCCGTTGGACTGCTGCGAATAATAATGCAACATGAACTTGTAGCGATCTTCCTCGGGCAGCCACATGACTGGCTGGGACGAAAGATCGGACTTGTCCGGACGGCCCGGAGTCAGATCCTTAGCGTCGACGCCGAAGATTGCAGCGTGTTCATCCACGAAGCCGCGGGCGGTTGCTTCGGGTGAAAAACCGGTGGCAAAGCTGTTGCCGTACAGGCGCGTCACCATCGGACCGGTTCGGTAGGCTCCCAGGTGTGGGACCTCGGCCTGCAGCGTGTTCAGGGCCTGCTCGGACTGCGCCAGGCGGGCTTTCTGCGGTGATTCAAAGTTCTCGGGGGTGCTCGCAAAGGCGAGTCCTGCCATCAGCAGGATAGCCGACAATAACAGTAGCCGTTTCATTAATCCTCCACGGTCGGATAGGGATGAATATAGATGAATACACTTTTGCTTGCGGGGCTCTCGGATAGGGAAATGTCATTTTGCCGTCGTGTTACTCTTTGGTCGTTTGGAGGGGACGGTGGTCAGTCGTCGCTAGTGAGACCTCCTAACTTCTTACAAGATAGTGGATTCGAGCGGCATGTCAACAATTAATAGGCGATCATTGAGTCGGCTGTTTTGCCGGGTCCTCGCAGTGTTTGTTAACTACTTGGTGCATTGCAGGATACAAGGGAGGCGATGGCGATGCGTCCGTGGAACCAAGGGCTCTTTGGTTGCCATACACTGCTTGACGGCTGGCTTTGTCCTTTGTATCATTGTCTTCGACTTAGGGCTGCAACGCAACTGTTGAGGGAAAACTGCACCTGTGCTCGGAACGACACCTGAGCAATACGGCCGTATCATTCGCGATTTCCTGCGTGCTCCGCACGATCGCCGGAGCTTCGACGCCTTCTAGAGTGATTCTCATAAATATGTTCCGATTGGTGGCGAAGAAAAAACTAGACT
>CAZGMK010000023.1:0-57923 GCA_964526835.1 uncultured Ignavibacteriales bacterium | reverse complement strand
CATCGACCACGGGCGTCTCGGGGTTATCCGCCCAGGCCGTGATCATCAGGGGCCAGACACCCTCGTACATCGCCGCCCCGACACACAGATCGCCGTCGAAGACGCCGATTTCATCGCACCTACCGACCGAACAGAACGCTGCGGCGGAGTCGACGACAATCGAGTAACTGGCGCCGGTGCTGTCGGTGAAGAGGAAATGACTCGGTACCGAATCGCAGTCCTGGCCGACCGTCGACATGGACACGGCCAGCAGCAGAGCTGCGAATATGGCTGTGGACAGACTTCGCATTACACAGTCCTCGGTGATTCCGCGAGCCAGGGGGTACGGCTGCATTCGCCCATGCCCCAACAGGCCCCTGCCTACATCCCTGTCTGGTTGAAGATGCCGCCTGGGTGTACGTTGAACGGTGATCGGCCGGGCGTTCCCACCATAGTCGACCACAGGCATCTTACGATTGGAATATACTCTGTAGATTCAGGTTGTCAAGGCAACCCGGAAGTCAGATCAGGCCCTCGGCAACAAGATGATCGGCTAGTCGGATGAAGTCGCCTATGGACATCTGCTCAGCCCGGACATTCGCGGGCAGGCCCAGCGCCTCGAGCGCATAACGCAACCGGGACGATGTGGTTTCGACGCGTAGGTTCAGATTGTTGACCAACAGCTTCCTTCGCTGAGCGAACGACTGGCGGACAATGCTCTCGAAGGCCTCCGGGTGGGGAATCTGTATGGAATCGTGGGGCGTCAGGACCACGACCGCCGAGGTGACTTTCGGCGGCGGCTCAAAGGCGCCGGGCGGGACAGTGAGTGCTATTTCGACATCGTAGTGAAGCTGCGTGAAAATCGATAGCGGCGACCAATCCTTACTTCCTTGGGATCCGGCTACCCGCGCCGCCACTTCGCGCTGCATCATCAGAACGGCTCTTCGGATCGACTGTCGCCGCTCGACCACCCATTCAAGCACCGGGGAGGTGATATTGTAAGGAAGATTCCCTGCCAGGGCAAAGGACTCAAGGCCGTGAACCGACGGATCGAAATCGAGGATATCCTGCTGGATAATCGACACGTTATCCTGTTGTTCGAGTTGTCTGGCGAGCCGTGGGGCCAGGTCGCGGTCGAATTCCACGGCGACAACCCGCAACCCGGATTCGGCCAGGGGGCGAGTCAAAGCTCCCCGGCCCGGCCCGATTTCCACTATCGTCTCCTCGGGACCGTCATTGACCAGTCTCACTATCTCAGTAATGACCTTATCGGACTTGAGGAAATTCTGTCCGAGCCGCCTCTTGGAACGATAGCCGCTCATGCTTACTCCCCGAATATGTCGACCAGTCTGAACAGCTTCCGGCAGGCTCGATCGGTGACGGTCTCAACATCCTTCGGGTTGAGGTTGCGGAGTTGCGCAAGATGGCGGCAGATCAATTGGATATAGGCCGGGTAGTTGGTCTTGCCGCGGTGCGGTACCGGGGCAAGGAAGGGAGCGTCGGTTTCGAGCAGGATCGCCTCCAGTGGAACCGCTGCAGCCACCCGGGTCATCCGGGAATTCTTGTACGTCATCGAGCCCCCCAGGCCCATGGCAAAGCCCAGGTCGAGGACCTTGCGGGCATCGGTCTCGTCGCCGGGGAAGCAGTGGAACACCCCGCCCGGCAGAAGGGTGGCGAATTCACGGACGATATCGAGCGTATCCTCCATCGCCTGCCGGGTATGGATGACGATCGGCATCTTCAATTCTACGGCTAACTCCAACTGGCGACGGAAGGCTGCCTGTTGGACCTTGCGGGGGGAGAGATCCCGATAGTAGTCCAGCCCGATCTCCCCGATGGCCCTGACCCTGGGATGCTTGGCCATCTGCCTCAGTTGTGCCAAGACACTATCGGTAAGTGTTTTGGCATCATGCGGATGGACCCCGACAGTCGCCCATACATTGTCGAATCGCTCGGCCAGCTCGATCGACTGTCGCGAAGTCTCCAGGTCGACCCCGATATTGATAATCGTATGTACTCCGACTCGCGCCGCTTCCGCCACAACTTCATCGCGGCGGCCGTCGTAGTGCTTGAAATTGAGGTGACAATGAGAGTCGATCATCAGCTGACAGTTGCTCCCGGAGGGACCTCGCCGTCAGGGGTGACCACAAACAGCTTATTGCCCCTCTTTGCGGCCAGCAGCATTCCCCGCGACTCCACCCCCCGGATAGTCGCCGGTTTCAGGTTGGCTACGATAATGATCTTCTTGCCGACAATCTCTTCCGGCGTGTAATGTTCGGCGATCCCGGCAACGATTTGGCGTCTGTCGGTACCGGTATCTATCTGCAGCTTAAGCAGTTTGTCGGCGCCCTCGACTCTTTCGGCTTCGAGGACCTGGGCCACCCGCAATTCGGCCTTCGCGAAGTCACCTATATCGAGCAAGCTGTCCTCTGCGGTCTGCTCCTCCGGATTCGCCTGCTCGACCGGCGCAGGCTTCTTCCTGGGCTTGACGCGGGGATAAACGGGCTCGTCGAGTCTGATCGCCGAGCCGGTCTTGAGCGATTCGAACTTGCGGGCATCATCCAGGTTGAGTGAGCTGTCATCCAGTGCAAGCACCCGGCGAATCTCGGAAGCCTTGGCCGGCATGACCGGGTACACCAAAACAGACACTATTCGCAGCACCTCGCAGCAGGCCCTCAGAACACCGCCAAGCTGCGAGGCCTTTCCTTCTTTCGCCAGCACCCAGGGAGCAGTGTCATTGAAGAACTTGTTGGCCGTGCGCACCAGGTTCATAGCCTCGCTGAGCGCCTGTCCGATGCGGAACTCCTCGATATGAGCGTAGGCCCTGTCCGCTACACTCTCCGCCTGATGTCGCAACTCAGTCAATCCGTCCAGGTCCTCGAAAAGCTCGGGTAACTTGCCCTCGAAATTAGTAGCGATGAGTTTCGCCACCCGCGAGACGAGGTTGCCCAGGTCGTTGGCCAGGTCCGAATTGTATTGCGTCACAAAGCGGCTGGCCTGAATATCGCCATCGACCCCGAAGGGATACTGGGTCAGCAGCAGGTAGCGCGTGGCATCGGCCCCGAATTCATCGACCATGTCGTTGGGATCGATTTTGTTTCCGAGGCTCTTCGACATTTTGCGCCCGTCGACCGTGAAGAAACCGTGCAGGAATATCTTGTCGGGAAGCTTAACCCCGGCCGCCAATAGCATGGCGGGCCAGTACAGGCAATGGAACTTGAGAATGTCCTTGGCCATCAGGTGGACCACTTCCGCCTGATTCCACCACTTCTCGAAAGACTTCGGATCATCCCCGTATCCGACCGCCGATATGTAGTTCGAGAGAGCATCGACCCACACGTAGGCCACCTGTGATTCGTCGAAAGGCAGATTAATCCCCCAGCGCACGCGCTCGCGCGAAAGCGAGAAGTCGGGCAGCTCGTGTTTGATCAAGCCGAGGACTTCACGACGCCTTTCTTCCGGAAGGATCAGCAATTCCTCATTCTCGATCCTTCTCTGGAGTTCCGGCAGGAAGGCCGAGAGGCGGAAAAAGTAGTTCTTCTCTTTGAGGATATCCGGTTTCTTCTGGTGATCCGGGCAAATCCCGTCGACCAAGTCCTTCTCGGTCAGGAATTTCTCGCAGCCCGTGCAATAGAGGCCCTCGTAGTAGTCGACATAGACAACGTCGCGACCATCCGCGGTCTTGGCCTTGCGCATGGCTTCGAGAATCTTGACCACGGCCTTTTCGTGACGGCTGGAAGTGGTTCGAATGAAGTCATCGTTGGCGATATCGAGTCGCTTCCAGGCATTCAGGAAGGTCTCGACAGTACGGTTGCAGAATTCGATTTCCGACAGCCCTTGTGCGGCAGCGGCCTCGGCCACTTTCGAGCCGTGCTCGTCGGTACCGGTCAGGAAGAACGAATCCCGCCCGGCCAGTCGGTGCCAGCGGGCCAGCACATCGGCCGCAATGGTTGTATAGGCATGTCCGATGTGTGGACTGTCATTGACATAATAGACCGGCGTAGTGACATAGAATCGTCGGGTCAAGGCCATGCTCCTGTATCAGTTGCTGTTGGGCCGGTTGTCGGCTCGGTTTCGCCGGCGACGCTGACGCCCCCGGCGCGGGGATCGGCTGGGCCGTTCATTGTCGGAACCCTGCGTAGGTGAAGAAGAGCCCGAATCATTGGCGTTAGTATCCGGGCCTTCTCCCGATGCTGTTCCCTGATCGGGGTCGAGCCTCTTGTCGATGTCTGCGGATGGTTGCTCCGCGGCTTCGACATCAGGCGGCGCGGTGGCAGCGTCGGTTGTGGTCTCGTCTGTGGATTCATCCTCGAAGTCCTTGAGGGAGTAGCGGGTCCAGCCGCCCTCGTCGGTTCGAACGACTGCCTCGCGCTTGAAAATATCGATGCGCTCAATGGTTCCGCCACCCACTTCGGTCTGGATTCGAGAACCGACTTTAGGGAATCTCTTCTTGCCCTCTTCGTAGGCCTCGACCTCATAACGCAGGCAACACAGCAGGCGCCCGCAATTGCCGGAGATCTTAGTCGGGTTGAGCGGCAGGTCCTGGAGGCGCGCTTGCGCGGTCGAAACCGGCTGGAACTCCGTGATGAATGAATTGCAGCACTGCCTGAGACCACAGATACCGTATCCGTCCAGGCGCCGGGCCTCATCGCGTACACCTATCTGGCGAAGCTCTATACGGGTTCGATAGCGGGCGGCCATATCCTTCACGAGGGCGCGGAAGTCAACACGACGGTCCGCCGTGAAGTAGACTGTCATCTTGTTGCCGTCGAACTGGCAGTCGACGTCCACTACTTTCATCTTCAGGCCATGCATGGCGATCATCTCGATCACCTCGTCTCGGTTCTGCTTCTCCCGCAGGCGTTTCTGATCGAGCTCGATCAGGTCTTCCTGGCTGGCCCGCCTCAGAATTGACTTCGGCCTCTCGATATCGTCAAAATCGGGCTCCTGGGCCACATGGTGGCGCAGCAGGCCGATGTCTTCACCCCGTTCCGCCTGAACCACCACCCAGTCCGAGGACTTAAGCGTATGGTAATATGAATTGTAAAAGTACTCGCGGCGGCTGCCCTTAAACTCGACTATGTATAACTCAGCCATTATCTTCTGCTCTCCAATGCCTCACCCCCCCGATTCACTCCCCTGCGCGAAACTGATACAGCGGCGCAGACGCAGGGCCAGCGCCGCCATTGCCCCCGGAATATGTACGTTCCGACGCATATCGGCAAGGGTCATTTTGATCTCGGCGGCCATCCTTTCGGCCGGCTGCGCGCCGTGAAAGCATCGAGCCAGGGGAGCGAGACGGTCGACGAAGTCGATGTTGGTCAGGCGATCCGGATCGGCGAAAGAAGCATAGTCGACGCAGTCGCGCAGCAGACTCTGCCAGTGATGCAGGACGCCCACGGCCTGACCTCGATCTCGAGGATCCAACTGCTCTCCCAGCGCAGCAACCACCTCGACGCCGACTTCGTCAAACAGAGCCTCGTACAGGTCCATGGCAGTCCGGCGCAACGGAATCTCATCGTCATCGGAAGCCGCCATCTCCAGCGCACGCCCCAATGAACCGTCGGCCAGTCGACCCGTTAGGGCCGCCCTCTCGGCCGGCAAGCCGTAGTGCTCGACCAGGTAATCCTTGATGGCGTCAGCGCGTACCCGCGCCAGGCGCACCATCCGCGAGCGCGATAGAATCGTCGGCAAGAGAAATTCCAGACGGTTGGTGGTCATGATCACAACCGTATCCGAGGGCGGCTCCTCGATCATCTTGAGTAGGGCATCGGCCGAGGCTTGGCGCATATTCTCCATCTGGTAAAACAGTACTACGCGAACCACGCCGGGGGTACCCTTCGAGGCCAGACGACGTTTTATCTCGCGGGCATGTTCAATCGGTATGAGTCGGTTCTTGCTGCCTGCGGGAAGGCTGAACGGCTCCCGGCGCTTCTCGTCCAATTGCTCAGATGTCAGAGCGGCCGCCTCATCGGCACTCTTGTGCGGCGGAAGCGGCACGGCAATATGGAGGGCTTCATGGTTGATACGCAGGATATTGCGACATTCCCGACATACACCGCACGGCAGCAGGCCCAGAGTCTCGTCTCTCTGTGGCTTCTCACAATTGAGCAGAGCGGCGATGTTGACCGCCAGCGCCCAGCCCCCGGTTCCTTCGCGTCCGTGAAACAGGTAGGTTCCCGACAGCCGCCCGACCTCGAAGGCGCGGGCCAGAAGTCTCCAGGCATCGGGCTGTATTCGAGCAATCTCAATAGGCGCCACTGGTTATCCATTCGATCGGGTCGAGCGGCTCGCGCCCTCGACGCAGTTCAAATCTGACCCGTCCTTCAGAATCGGCAACGGCGACGGTCTTACCGGCCGAGATCAGCTTGCCTTTGACTGCCTCGACTTTGTCCAGACCGGCATACGTCGTATAGAACTGATCACCGTGATCTATGATAACGAAATTCCCGTAACCACGCAATTCCCCGACGTAGGCGACGATACCGGTAGCAGCGGTTTTGACCGGATTGCCGGGCCGGCCCGCAATGATGATTCCCGGGGAGAAGGACTTCAGGTTGGTGATCGGATCCACCGAGCTTCCGAACGGGGTGGCCACCTTACCCTCAATCGGCGGTATCAGATGCCCTTTGAGCGAGGCAAAGACCGAGGGCAGCTCCGGACGTTCGGCTTGGGCTTCGCGAGCCTGACGTTGCTGCTCCAGCCGGGCGACGATCATTTCCATCTCCTCGGCCGCCTGCTGCAGCATCAGGATGCGATCGGCCTGCTCGGTGCGTCGCCGGTGCAGCTCGGCCAGCGCCTCCTGATCTTCTTCTATCTTCGAGCGGCTCCGCGCCGCCGAGGATTCTCTCTTCTTCTTCAGCGATGCTACTTTCTGTTGTTCTCCGGTCAGATTCTCGAGATTCTCAATCGATTGCGAAAGATAGTCCGAGGCCAGCGTCACCGCTCCGGATTCATAGCCGGCCAGCGCCGACAGGTACACGACCTGGCGATTCGATTGAAGCTCGCGCTCAGGCCGCTCGGCGAGAGGATCAGCCGGGCGCGACGCCGTCATATAGAACTGGCGCAGGTTGCCCAGGTAGCGACGGCGGGTTCGTTCGTAGAGTTCCTGGCTCTCGGTCAACTGCTGTTCAGCCTGCGTAATGTCGTTCCTGATTCCCTGCAATTGACTGCTGAGCCGCCCGATCGACTTGCGGTCGGAGCTCAACTGCTGGTCGAGTTCGGCCAGACGTTTCTGAACGCCGACCTCGGCGTTCTTCAGCGAATCCAGGAGATTCCGTCCGCGCTCGATATTCTCATGAAGGCGCTGCAACTCGTCTTGCTGACGAACGATTTCCTGGCGATCATCGGAGGCGCCCAAACATAAAGACGGCAGGAGCACCAGGAGCAACCACAGGTTCTTACATGCAAATGGCATGGCACTCACTTGATCAGTTTGCGAATCCCCAGGTAACCACTTACCAGTCCCAGCAAAGCACAGGCGCCGATATATATACCCACATCGCCTGGTGGCGGGACCACGATCTCGAAGCGGGTGAAAGTGATCTTGTTGAGTGAGTAGTGAATCACAGCCCAGCCTGTACTTGCCGCCAGGGCGGACACGATCAGGCTCTCCAGCAGGAACGGGGCGGCCAGGAACAGGCGGCCCGCTCCCAGAATGCGCATCTGCTCAAGACCTACCGCGCGAACCCGGGTCATCAGGTGGATGTTATTGGCCGAACTGATCAAGGCGGTCAACAGGATCAGGCCGCCCAGAATCAAGCCGGCCTGGAGCGCCAGGCTGTGGGCCTTCTCGGCCTTGGCTAACCAGATACGGCTGTAAAGCACCTGTTGAATGGGCCTCATGTCTTTCAACTGCTGCTCGACTTCTTCCGTGGCGGCGGTTGTCAGGCGGTCGGGCTCGAGCGTCAACACGAATGACCGCGGCAGCGGGTTGGCCGAATCGTACCCCACGAGCAGATCGGTGCCGACCAGTTCGGCCAGGCGCCTGCGGGCTTCATCCCGTGTAATCAGGATAACGGAGTCCAGCGCGTCCAATCCCTCCAACTCCCTCTGGATATCCGGCAACACCGAGTCAGGCACGTTCTCCGCCACGAATGCCTCCATCCGCACCCCGGCCACCAGGTTGGCATAGAATTGCTGCGAAGTTCCGGCCGCTATCCAGAACAGATCGAACAACAGGAAGAGCAATGTCAGCGACAACAGCGAACCCAGCGAGATAGCTGGATGCCGCCTCAGATTCCTTCCCAGCTCGAGCACGATGTGAGCCAGCCGGGTCACTGCAGACGGCCCTCCTCAATGTGGTACACGGTCGTGTTAGGCAGGGTGCGGGCCGGTTCGTCGGACATGGCTATTATCATCGATCGTCCTGAAGCGGTGACTTTGAGCAGGTATTCAAAGAGCCGGTCGTAGGTTTTGGGGTCCAGGCCGGCGAGGGGTTCATCCACCAGCAGCAGGGGCTGATTGGCGATCGAGGCCCGTGCGAATTGGGCCATAGTGTATTCCACGCGAGTGAGGTCGACCGGATACTCTCCCGCCTGCTTCAGCAGAGAGAACTCCGTCAGCGTTTTCATCAGGCGTTCGCGACGCACCCGCCGGCGCTCGCCGTTTAGAATCAACGGGAATACGACGTTCTGAGCGACCGTATAAGATGGCGCCAGGCCGTAGATTCCTCCTACGCCGCCGATCTTGCGGCGGATCCTGCTGAGCCGTCGACGATACTTCGGGCGAACGTTCTGGCCGAATACCTCGACTGAGCCCTCGCCGGCGGCGCGTCTTCCGATCAGCAACTCGATCAGGCAGGTCTTGCCCGAGCCCGCCGGACCGACCACCACCGCCGACTCACCCGATGCCAGGCGAAAATCGACATTCGAGAAGACTGTGTCGCCTCTGTCGGAGGTCAAATAGACATTGTCGAGTTGCACTACAAGCTTATCGCCCATGGACACACGAATTCCTTCTTCGGCGCATTGGCACCGGCATCTTAGCTTATGCCGGGACAGCCTGTCAGGACAACAAAAAACGCAAAGCGGGCGGCCCGCCAATAGGGCTTTCGGAGTCGCTCACGGCGCCTCCGTACGCCGCGAACAGGGTCTCCCCTCGTGATCCTACCGGCGAGTTCACACTTTGGCGTTTGACAAAAACGAAGCCCCGCAAGGGGCCAGATCTCCACAAATGATCCATGGGAATTGAGGGATCATCTGAGCCGATAGCAGGAGTAACTGGCACACCTTTTGGGGCTTCTTACCCTAAAATCGGCACTCCGGCGTTCAAACTTTACACAGCATCCGTCGCGATGCATCCCCAAACTCAGCCTATTCGCCTGTCCGGCTTGGAGTTAAATGGGTATTGAGGAAGTAAAACTTGGCCTTGGCGAGTATAAAAGATATATTGGCCGAACTCATGAAGCGTCTGACCAGATACATCTTGACCGAACACGTTGGGCCCTTCCTCTTTGCCTTCTTCGTGATCACTTTTCTGTTGATCATCGACTATGTGCCCAAGATCGTCGACCATGTAATCGACAAAGACCTCTCACTAAGCGTCGTACTCGAGATCATCGGCCTCAACCTGGCCTGGATGCTGGCGCTTTCCATACCGATGTCGGTCCTGGTGGCCACTCTAATGGCGTTCGGCCGCCTCACGTCGGACTTTGAGATCACCGCCATCAAGGCTTCCGGAATCAATCTGGTTCGCCTGATTGTCCCGCTGCTTGTGGCCGCGTCGTTAGTCATGGGAGGCATGATATTCTTCAACGATCAGGTACTGCCGGACCTCAACCGTCGCGCCCGGCTGCTCTGGGGCGATATCTCGGCCATGCGTCCCACTCTCGTATTCCGCAGCGGTGCCTTCATCTCCGATATCCCCGGCTTCCTCGTCCTGATCGAGGACATCGACCACGCTACGGCAAGGGTCGAGGGGGTGCACATAACCGATACGAAGCTCCCCGACCAGCCCAGAATCGTCGTGGCCGAGCACGGCTACCTGAAAATGACCGAAAACAACACGAACATGCTGTTCACGCTCTATGACGGCCAGATATACACCCTCAATCTGGGTGAGCCGGAGAAGGATCGCCGGGTCGACTTCAAGAACTATGTGATCAATGTGCGTGACGCTCGCTCCGAACTGGTCCGCACCAAAAGCGATTTTCGCAACGACCGGGAAATGGACATCGCCGAAATGCGGGCAAAGGTCAGTCGGGCCGGCGAAGCCATCGAACCCTTTCGAAATCGTATCAGAACACAAGTGGGGCGGACCATCGAGCAGCTCCTGGTCGACGACTTCTCCTTCGAGGGGAAGAGCGGGATGACCGATTCGGCGGCCTGGGAATATGTGCGGACCGAGGCGGCCGAACTGAAACGCCAGGTCGAGACATCACGGCAGCAGATCCTCGGGCAACGCAAGACCGTCAACAAGTACTCCATCGAGATTCAGAAGAAGTACGCTATCCCGGCTGCCTCCCTGGTGTTTATTATCCTCGGCGCTCCCCTGGGAGTGGTAACCAAGAAGGGCGGTATGGGGACAGCCATTGCTGTCTCCATCCTCCTGTTCATAATCTACTGGGCGTTTCTGATCGGCGGGGAAGACCTGGCGGACCGCGGGCTGGTGTCCCCGTTCTGGGCCATGTGGGCGGCCAATATCGGGCTGGCTGTAATTGGTCTTTATCTGCTGTGGATTGTGGCCACCGAGAAGCCCATTTTCTTCATCTTCGGGGCGCGGGGGCCGAAGGAATGATCTTCATTCAGCGTCTTGACCGGTACATTCTCAAGATATGGCTGCTCAGCCTGGTTGTCGTGATGCTGGCCATCGGCCTGACGATCATCGTGATCAATGCCGTCGAACAACTGAGGGACTTCATCGATCATCAGGTCCCGCTGACAATGATCTTCGAATACTACGCCTACTTCGCCGGCTGGGTCGTGAAGTCTTTTCTGCCGATGTTTGTCCTGCTGGCCACGCTGTTCGCCTATTCGATCCTGGCTCGACGCAATGAACTCCTGGCCATGAAGGCCTGCGGCCTCTCGCTGTACCGCCTGACTGCGCCGGTCTTTGTCATGAGCATCATCCTGGCCGCGGGACACTTCTATTACAATGAGTTCATCTACCCCCCGGCTAACCAGCGACGGTTGGAGTTGAAGGAATTTACGATTGATAAGAAGTCGCGCCATGCACACGCGCGAGTACGCAACATTACCCGTCAGATCAGCAAGGGGAATTTCTACACGCTCGCCGCATTCGACGTCAACACCCAGGTGGGCACGGGCTTCCGTATGGTTCGCTACGCGGGCAATCAGATTGAGCGAATCGTCATGGCCGAGAAGCTGGCGTTCAGAGATAACCAGTGGTATGCGGTCGGCGGAGTTGAAAGGATCTTCGACAGCGCCACTGTGCAGAGCTATACTGACTTCGACAGTTTGGCTCTTCCGGGGATCGCCGCCACCCCAGCCGACTTCGCCAAACCGATGGGTAAGCCCGAGGATATGGGCTACGAGGAGCTTGCCCGGTACATCGATCTGATGAAACGAACCGGGGGGACCTATCTGCGCGAACAGATCGACCTGCAGATCAAGTTGGCCTTCCCGCTGACCTCATGCATCGTTGTGCTGCTGAGCGTTCCCTTCGCAGTGTATCGACGGCGCGGCGGGATCGCCGTCTCTCTGTCGGCCGGAGCCCTGGTCTCCCTGCTCTATTTTGTGCTGTTCCGAACTCTGCAGTCGGCCGGATACAGCGAGAAGGTGCCGCCGGAAGTGGCTGTCTGGGGAGTCAACGCGCTGTTCTTTGTGGTCGGTCTGGCCGCTATGCTGAAAGTGAGGAAATAGCCATGCCGCACGCGGATCATGAGAAAAACCGGATAGCCTGGAACGACATGGTCGAAGTGCACTGGAAACACCCCGAATACAGGGTGAAGGAGTTCCTCGATGGGTGGAACAGCCTGCATTCGATCGAGCGCGAGCAGCTCGGCGATGTAACGGGCAAGAAACTTCTGCACCTGCAGTGCCAGTTCGGCATGGATACTCTCAGTTGGGCGCGGCTCGGCGCAGACGTAACCGGTGTCGACATCTCAGACCGATCCATCGAACGCGCCCGCGAACTGACGAGAGAGTCCGGTCTGGAGGCCGAGTTCATTCGCTCCGACGTCTTCGACCTGGTCGGCAGGATCGACCGCAAATTCGATATCGTGGTGCAGACTTACGGGACTATCTACTGGCTGCGGGATTTGCGGCCCTGGGCGAAGGTGGTCGCCCACTACCTGAAGCGCGGCGGGACCTTCCTGCTGATCGACTCGCACCCGGTGCAGTTCATTCACGACGAGCAAGACCCGGTCAACTACCTCGAACGGAAGGTGTCGAGGAGTTGCAACGATCCCGACTACTGCAATCCCGACTACATCATTCCGTATGAACTTGTCGAGGTTGTCCATCCCATGATGGACATCATCAACAGCCTGATAGAGGCCGGGCTGGTGATCGAACACCTGGGCGAGTACGGCTTTGACTACGACATGGCCCGTAAAGACTGGCAGAAGATCGGGGACTACTATCAGCCGCCCGATGGCCCCCCGACGTATCCGTTGATGTTCAGCCTGCGTTGTCGGCAGCCAGACGCGTTGGGCGGAGGCGTGTAGTCGCGGCAGGGGCGGCGATGGATCCGAGATCAGCAGACCGCCGGCCGAGGGCGCCTTCTCGACGGCTCAGACAGAGTCCATCTCCAGAAGCTCCTCGACTTCGATTTTCTCCAGCCGAGCCTTCTTGCGCGCGCGTCGCTTGCGATTCACGCGCCGCTGCTCGCCGCCGGCCTCATCGGCCCAGCGGTGCTCACTCTTTCCCCGGCGGCTCTTCTGAACGCCCTTCTTTCTGCGGAATTGGTCGCGCATTCGCCTCCTCCGAATGATCACTGCTTTATGTCAGATGTTATTCGATTCTCCTGGACTTTATCAGGTTGTCGACATCCTCAGCCGGCAACTTTGACCCCGATAGCTGTGAAACCGCTCCCGGGCGCATTCTGACTCGGATTTGGACAGTCCCGCCGGGATGGCGACTTTGTGCAGAGTGCTTCATAAGAACGTACCCGCTCCTCACCAAGAACAGCCGGTGTGCAGAGCGGTTCAACCGGTTCGCACCTTTGTCACACCGGCGAAAGGCTGCGTCAACGTACTGTGTTCCAAGATGATAGCATATATCGAGAGCCGTCGCAGGCACGATTTTTCGCCTCGGCACAATCTATGCTCATAGACTCTGTCGGAAAGCAAAATCGAACCGAGGAGTCATCGATGTTAGATACAAAGTACCAGCGCGGATTCTCAGCCAACCGACTGACTGAGAGACCTGAGCCGCGCGTTCAGCACGACCAGCGGGGGCATTACGTGATGTCTCTATCGGAGAATACTAAGGTCTACCTGGACGACTTCTATCGATTCCTTGAGACCACCTATAGCCGGGCCAAAGCCGAGCGGTTGGCGCTTGATGAGAAGATCGGCCGGCTCAACGGCGACGACTATGGCGAGACCCTGGCTTACTACCGGGCCAAGGGAGTCATAGTTGACCTGCTGATGAAGAGCATTGTTCGCTTCTATACCGACGGGGTCAATCTCGGCGTCATCATGACCCCATGGTGTTTCGGTACAGTCATGCTCGAGAAGGTCGAAGTCTACCGCGAACGTCTCGCGAAGGGCGAGGTCGCCGACCCGAATGTGCCGGACTACCCGTATTATGTGATTCGATATATCGAGGAAATCTACAAGCAAACTCTCCTTGATCTGTTCGACTTTCCGGAAAAGGCCTTCGAAATGCGCTGGCAGTATTCCGAACTGCTTAAGAAGTACTCCAAGATACTGTCAAATATCACTGGTTCCCTGAACTCGGTTCTGAGCATGATCAAAAACTATGGTTCCTGACCATAGAGGAGACGGAAGTCTCTTGGTTCCTCCTACGGTTACCCCCGGTCAGAGCCGGGGGTTTTTTAATGCCGCCACCCGATTCTGCCGATAACATGGGCAAGACAATGGCCCCGGCGAAAGTGCAAACGGGCCGCTGGAACAGCCATCAGGGAGGCACTGATATGGCCGAGCGCACGGCTGAGCGGACGGCTCAGTCCGAACAGAAAAGCAAGTTCTTCGCGATCCACCTGGATTGCATTCGGGTCGATTCGGTGCTCGATTTCGACCTGTACATCCGAGTCAACAGCCAACTGGTGTTGTATCGCTCAGCCGACCTTCCGTTCACCGAACGTACTCGGCAGAAGCTGCTGGAAAACCGGGTCAGCCGTCTCTTCATCACCAACGCCAATCGCAGCAGCTACCAGCAGTACATCGAGAAGAACCTCGACAAGGTCCTGGCCGATCCGGAGATCGATGAGACCACCAAAGCCGGGATCCTCTATGAGACTTCGACCGAGCTGGTCAAGGACGTCTTTGACAATCCCACGTATGGGGACAATATACAGCGATCCAAGGACCTGGTCTCCAACACCATTAACTACATTCTCGGTGGGCGGGACGCCTTCCACAACCTGCTGAAAATCACTTCCTACGATTACTATACTTACACCCACTCGGTCAATGTGGCCACATTCAGCATCGCCCTGGCCCAGCAGGTGGGAATCCGCAATGAGCAGTTTCTACATGACCTGGGCGTCGGCGCCCTGCTGCACGATGTCGGCAAGGCACGGGTGCCTCCCCAGATACTCAACAAGCGCTCATCGCTGAGTCCGCATGAATTCGAAGTCATGAAGCAGCACCCGCAGTGGGGCGTGGAGATACTCTCGGAAACCGACGAGCTCGGAGCTACGTCGTATTACCCGGTCCTGCAGCACCATGAGCGCGGCGACCGTGGCGGTTACCCGAACAACCTGCGTCTGATCGAGATGCATGATGCCGCACGAATTGTGGCCGTCTGCGATACCTTCGACGCCATGACCACCGACCGGGTATACCAGAAGGCAATGGATACCTACGGGGTGCTGAAAATCATGATGTCGCTGTCCGGCGCCTACGATGAGAAGCTCCTGCGTGCATTCGTTGAACTTATGGGCCCGAGCGGGCTGGGACATCTATAAGAGAGGCCCGGCCTGCCACGGGAAGCTGGGGTTAAGCTGTCGGACCCACTCGGCATCGGACTGATTCACAGCCCCCTGATGGACTAAATTTCGTCAGTGACCGAGGACGGGTCGGAAGGTGGGTGGCCCTCACTGACAAGAATGCCTTGACATGTATAGGTGTGCTGGTATTTTGCGGTCGCTCGGGCGGTTACGGGGCGGGCCTGGGGGTGTAGCTCAGTGGTAGAGCTCCTGCCTTTTAAGCAGGCTGTCGAAGGTTCGAGTCCTTCCACCCTCATGCCCGCCCTGTTGGTTTCCGGCGCCTTTCGGGCGGAAAGTGTCGATCCTTGCGATCGGCGAGGTCGCTTCACAGGTTTCCGCGGCGGTGAAGACTCTCGGAGTTGGCGGCTCCGCTCCACCTGTAGCCCAAAGGCTGCTCGGCCGGCTATAATTATGGGCAGTAGTGATCCTGCGTTGGGGGTGGGAATCCCGATGGCAGGATTAAGCGCCGGATACAAGAGATGACAAATTTCATCGGCGCGGATCGTCCGATCCGCGCCGATGTCTCGATAACATGCATGGCGAGTGGGTTATCTTGTCTATGGACATGGAGCCGGTGGATTACCGCCCTGAAACATGTATGTAACCAAACCAACCAGGTCTGAGATATCGGGTCCGTTGAGGTCACCGTTGATGTCGGCGGCTTCCATACAGGCAGGTTCGATTCCGGACTGAAACATATAGGTCACCAGATACACCAGATCCGAGATGTCGGGCCCCGCACCGTTGTTGTCTATGTCCCCTCTTATCTGACAACATCCGTCGCAGGCATCTCCGATACCGTTCCCGTCGCTGTCCGCCTGGTCGGGGTTGAAATCCTCAGGACAGTTGTCGCAACTGTCGGCAAAAGAGTCACCGTCGAAGTCGGCGAAGTCATCGTAACCGGGGCATTGATCGCATGGATCCCCCGCGCCGTCCCCGTCACTGTCGGCCTGGGAGGCGTTGTAGAGATCAGGGCAGTTGTCCGTCGGGCAGGTATTGGCCGGGTAATCGGGATTTCCGTAGCCATCGCCATCGGTGTCGGTGCATTCGTCGCACACGTCGCCGATGCCGTCGCCGTCGGCATCGAGTTGCTCGGGGTTCGCCACGCTGGGGCAGTTGTCGCAGGCGTTGCCGGGGCCGTCAGAGTCGTCATCGGACTGGTCCGGGTTGTATGCGTTAGGGCAGTTGTCATCGTCACAGGATGGGTTATAGAAGCCGGGATCGCCATAGCCGTCGCCGTCGCTATCGGTGCATCCATCACACACGTCACCGATGCCGTCGCCGTCGAAATCGAGCTGTTCGGGATTCGGTATGCCAGGGCAGTTGTCACATCTCTCGCCGACGCCGTCGTGGTCGTCGTCATGCTGGCCTGGATTGGCATGGTCGGGACAATTGTCGCAGTCGTCACCGATCAAGTCACCATCACGATCATCCTGTGATGGGTTGGGTATTGACGGACAATTGTCACAGACGTCGCCGACCTCGTCGCCGTCGCTATCCTCCTGATCGGGGTTGCCCTCGTCCGGGCAGTTATCGCACACGTCTCCTATTCCATCGCTGTCGATGTCAGATTGGTCGGCATTGTAGATGTCGGGGCAATTGTCCTCATCGCAGGTATTGGCCGGGAAGCCGGGGTCACCGAATCCGTCGCCGTCTGTGTCGGTGCAGGTGTCGCAGGCATCGCCGGTTCCGTCGACATCGGCATCCTCCTGCACTGGATTGGGCACGTGAATGCAGTTATCGCAACTGTCACCGACGCCGTCAGCATCTGTGTCTTCCTGTCCAGGGTTCGGCATTGAAGTGCAATTGTCGCAGATGTCACCGATGTTGTCGCTGTCGACGTCGGATTGGTCGGGATTGCTGTCTTCCGGGCAGTTATCGCACACGTCGCCGATCAGATCGCCGTCGGCATCGTGCTGACCAGGATTGACATCGTTTGGACAATTGTCGCATAAATTGCCCAGCCCGTCGAAATCGTCGTCCGCCTGGTCAGGATTTGTGACAAGAGGGCAGTTGTCGCAACTGTCGGGCCACTGGTCGGCGTCGCTGTTGACACTGTCGTCATAGCCCGGACAAAGATCGCAGCCGTCCGGTACGCCGTCGGCATCGCTATCGACATTGTCGTCATAGCCCGGACAAAGGTCGCAACCGTCGGGTACGTCGTCATCGTCGCTATCGATATTGTCGTCATGTCCGGGGCAGACATCACACGAATCACCATAGCCGTCATTGTCACTGTCAATCTGATCGGCGTTGGCTGACCCAGGGCAATTGTCACAGAAGTTACCGACGCCGTCGCCATCGGTATCCGCTTGGTCGGCGTTGGCCATATCGGGACAGTTATCACAAAGGTCTCCGACCAGGTCGGTATCGCCGTCATCCTGGTCCGGGTTGGCCAGGTTCGGACAGTTGTCGCAAGCATCGCCGACACCATCGGAATCGCTGTCTTGCTGATCCGGATTAGGCATCAGCGTGCAATTGTCACAGGCGTCGCCGAAACCATCAGAGTCCGAGTCCAGCTGATTTGGATTCGGAGTAAATGGGCAGTTGTCGCAGCCGTCGGGAACGCCATCATCATCGGCATCGAGAGCGTCATCATAGCCGGGGCAAGCGTCGCAACCGTCGGGTACTCCGTCGCCGTCAGTATCGATCGAGTCGTCATGCCCCTCGCACAAGTCGCAGCCATCGGGGACACCGTCACTGTCGCTATCGGCGTTGTCATCGTGGCCTTCGCAGATGTCGCAAACGTCCCCTACGCCGTCGGCATCAGAGTCGATTTGAGCCGGGTTGAAGTCGAGCGGGCAGTTGTCGCATGCATCTCCGACGCCGTCTGAGTCGGTGTCGGTCTGACTCGGATTGTACACCGAAGGGCAGTTGTCGTCCGGGCAGGTGTTGACCGGGAAGCCCGGATTGCCAAGACCGTCTCCGTCCAAATCGGTACAGGTGTCGCACGAGTCTCCGATACCGTCGCCATCGTAATCCTCCTGGGAGGGGTTGGTAACCTGCGGGCAGTTGTCACAGGCATCGCCCAGAAGATCATTATCGCTGTTCTCCTGGTCCGGGTTGGCCAGTTCAGGGCAGTTGTCACAGAGATCGCCGACATCATCATTGTCGGAATCTACTTGAGACGGGTTGTGATCCAGAGGACAATTGTCACACGAGTCGCCTATTAGATCCAGATCGGTGTCGTGCTGGTTCGGGTTGTAGTCGTCGGGGCAGTTATCGCACAGGTCGCCGACAAGGTCACCGTCCCTATCGGCTTGATCTGGATTGGCGAGCTCCGGACAGTTGTCATCCGGGCAGGTATTCGCCGGATAGCTCGGGTGACCGTAGCCATCGTTGTCAAGGTCGGTGCAGGTATCGCACGAGTCGCCGATACCATCATAATCATGATCGCTCTGATCTGGATTCCAGACCTCGGGACAGTTGTCGTCGGGGCAGTCATTGTCAGGCCAGGAAGGATCGCCATAACCGTCGCCATCGGAGTCGTGGCACACCGAGTCGGCCAGGCGAAGCATCATCGCATCCACGAGACCGGCGTACAGTGGCTGAAATGCGTTGACTGTCAGGAAGTCGGGGGAGCCGGTCCAACCGACCGCAACGGCATCACCGCTGCCGCAGGTGGTGACTGCCGAGGCCGCGTCATCATAGTCGCCGCCTACGTATGTCGAGTATACCAGTGACTGACCTGAAGCGTCGAGACTCGTAATGAACACATCCTGTCCCCCGCCGTGAGAAACTTGCAGGGGCCACTTGGTGGGGAAGCCCGAGGATCTGGTGTGCCCTACGACATAGATGTTTCCATCAGTGTCGACGGCAATACCGTGTCCCTGATCCTCGCCCGAGCCACCGAGGTAAGTGCTGTAGTCGATATCGTCTGGAGGGGATGTCAATCGAGTGATGAAGGCGTCGTAGTTCCCGGAACGATTGGGCTGCCATGGGTCTTTGGTCGGAAAATCATCACTGTAGGTGTATCCCGTGATACACACTCTGTGCTGGTGATCCAGGGTCAGATCGGTGGCATAGTCGTTCTGGCTTCCGCCTATATATGAAGAAAACACCGGAGCCGAGCCATCAGAATCGAAACTCACCACAAAGGCGTCTGCGCTCTCCTGATTAAGCTGCAGGGGAATCATCAGCGGGAAGTCATCCGACAGGGTGTGGCCTCCGATCCACGGACGACCCGTCGTGTCAACTGCCACACCCATTGCCACATCGTCATCGCCGCCGCCCATAAGGGTGCTCGACAACAGCGCGTCACCGCCGCTGCTCAAATGGGCCAGGAAGACATCGGCGCCGCCGTTGTGGGTCGAATCATGCGCATTCACCAGGGGGAAATCGGTCGAACGAGCTTCACCCGTGACCCAGATCGAGCCGTCCGAGGCGAGAGCAAGACTGTGCCCCCTGTCGATCTCCTCCCCTCCGAGAAAGGTGCTGAAATGCAGGGACGAACCATCCGGGCTGAGAGCAAGAACAAAGGCATCGTAGGCGCCGCCATGTACAGGTTGTATGGCATTCACCGCGGGGAAATCGGACGACCAGGTCATACCGGCTACAAGTACCCGTCCCGTGTCGTCGACGATCATGTCCAGGGCGCGGTCAAGGGAGAAGCCACCGATGAAGGTCGACCAAATCAGATCCGTGCCGCCGCCGTCAAACTTACTGACGAACACGTCGCGATTGCCCGTAACAGTATCCTGGTATGGTTGATAGATAGGGAAGTCATCGGAAAGCGTCTCGCCGGCCACATAAACGTAGCCGCTGTCGTCAACCGCCACCGCGCGGGCTGCCTCGGTATCGGTCCCGCCGAGAAAGCTGCTGAAGCGCACGGCCGGGTCGATTACAAGGGTATCGAAAGGATCATAAGGGCCGGTCAACTCAAAACCGAAACGGCAACCTGACAAGAGTACGAACTGTGCCTCCACATAGACGCGATGGCCATCACGGACGGTATATGCAATCGGTGCCTGCTCAACAATCTCGCCCATGTCGGTGAAGATGATCATGGCCCCGTCGTCCCGGAGACGCAGTTCACGAACTCCTTCATAGCGCAGGACGACCTGCTTGTGATCAGCCCCCGGACTCACATGCAGGTCATATTTGACACCCTCACCGGAGACCACATAGATCAGATCGACACCGGGCCAGACATCACGAGCGCGAACACGGGAGGTGGTCCTGATATCCCTGATCCACCCGGATGGCCTGGAACCCCGCAGGAAAGAGATGCGTGCCTTTTCGGTTACAGTAGCTTCGAACGAAAGGGTTGCTTGACCGCCCACCGGCGAAAGCGTCACGGCGGTCTGCAGTACTTCCCCTTCGCCGCCGGACGCTTTGGCATCGTAAAGGGTGTAGGCGACACCCTCTCGACACAGCCAAACTGCTCCGGCCGCAGTTGTGGCCCGGAACTGGACATGGTCGGCCCATTGACCCTGATTAGCAATCAGACCGGATGCGGCGGCCGATACCACTCCGTCGCTGCTCGATAACCCGGGCATGACCAGGAACAGGATCGTTCCAGCGACTAGAAACAGGGTTCTGAATCGATTACGTACACACACGATGACATACCCTCAACTAAAGGCGTGCCTTTTGGACAACGCCGCGTAGCGGTCCGGGCGGTGTACAGACCGGTCGTTCGAATCTCTGTTGGTCGACTTACCTAACCTTTGGTCGTTTCACGCCCTGCGCCTAAGGTTCAAACGCACACGGCGGGTCGCACAGCCAGGGACCGGATTGGAACATCCAGTTCACCATTGCTACGAGATCAGCAATATCCAGAGGCGAGTTGTCACAGTTGAAATTGGCTACCCACACGCTCGGGATTGGTTCAGGTCCACCCTGGAACATATATTCAACAACATAAACAAGGTCGACGATATCGATATCGTCATCGGCATCGACATCGCCGACAAACTGACATATTCGAGCCCACGAGGCTCCGGATACTTCGACCGGAATCTGCTGGTTGAAACGATCATAAACGAGTACTTCTTCGATGACGATATCAGTGGCTCCGTAGCCGGTTGGGGACATGGGCAAAACCAGCAGTTCGCCCGGACCGTCGAAGGTGGCGCTGTCGGTCAGGTAAGCAATGTCGACCGACAGGTGTAGTTCTGTGAGGTCGGACCAGAGGTGGCTAAACAGCACTGTGACGGTATCCTCATTGATACCGTCAAACATACTCCCCAACCTGGCCGAGTCTTCGGGAGCCAGGGCTACGTTGGGATCGAAAGCAATGTCCAGGTGAAGGGTCTTTGCCCCCACCAGGCCGGCATCACAGAGCACTCGTTCATAGAAGTATGCTCGCTTCTGATAGTAAACAGTATCCGGCTCAAGCCAGACCTGTGCATTCTGTGCGGCCACCGCAGAGGCAACCAGCAATACCATAAGAAGTAGCAGCGACATTCGATGTGTTTGCATTCCTTTCTCCTCTACGGACAGTGATCGCAGGGCGGTGGGCCGCCTCCGAACATGTAGGTGACCAGATAGACCAGATCCGAGATGTCGACATCCAAGTCGCAATCTACGTCGGCCGACAACTCGATAGGCACTGGCGACGGACCGCCTCCGAACATGTAGGTTACGAGATAGACCAGGTCGGATATGTCCGGACCTATACCATCGCCGTTCACATCCGATGCAAACGTGTGATCTGGTGGAAGCGGGCAGACGTACACCAGACCATTTGCGACCTCAGCCACGACAATACTGTCCTGCGGGTTTTTGACAATCGTAGTATCGAAATGAAGATAGCTGGCCCCATGTGCCAGGGCCTCGAATTGCAGCGTCGCGATTTCAGCGTAGCCGTCAATAGTAATCTTGGGAACACCGCTCCAGATGATATCGAATACGCGATAGAACCAGACAGTATCACCACTGACAGTGTCTGTCTGGGTTACAAGTTCCCACAAGAAGTACTGGGAGTCGGCCTGTGACAGAGTATACCAGGCAGAGTCAGGCCTGGCATCGATGAGCCTGATGACAGTGCTGTCGAATTGCACATGCGCCAGGTAGACCATTACGTTGGTGACCGACGAATCCAGGGCCAGATGCACTTCGAAGGTGTCGCCCGGCTCAACCACGTGCAATGGAGGCGTATAAAGCAACCGGTTATGCTGACCGTGAGCAACCCCGGCCAGCATGACCAGTATCATGATGATCATCAGCAGTTGTAGTGTCTTTTCTTTCATGGGTCGTCGTTTTTCTGCTGGAGGCGGGGATTATGCCCGCCTCCAGCCGAGAGATCTACTTCAGCAGCATCATCTTACGGGTCATCGTGACGTCTGCGGCATTGAGCCGATAGAAGTAGACGCCGCTCGATACCCGGCTTCCGTGCTCGTTGACACCGTGCCAGGTGACGGTGTGGATACCGGCTTCGCGGTACTCATCGACGAGTACCGTTACGCGCTGGCCGACCAGGTTGAATACTTCGAGAGTAACCTGTCCGGCTTGCGGAAGCTGAAAGCTGATCTGAGTAGTCGGGTTGAAAGGATTCGGGAAGTTCTGGCTGAGCTCATAGGAGTCCGGGACATGTATGCCGGGCTTGGCCCCGTTCACCAGATCCACCGGAACCTCTTCGTTGTTGTTATCGAATACAATCGCCTCGATCAGTTTAACGGTTCCCTCGCCCGAGAAAGCAAACCGGGCAAGTTCGCCGCTACCGGCAATGGTAGCACCACTACCGATGAGAGCGAAATCAAACTCGACAATGTTGTCGATTTGGCGCGCCTTGGCAAAGACCGGGAGGCCGACCTTGTCCTGATCAACCTGCGGCTGACACGAGGTCATCTGCAGATCGCCTTCGATCTCCATCACCACATGAGCAATCTTGGCCTGGCCGTCGGCGTTATTAAGAGACAGTCCCAGAGTCATCTGTTCACTGTCGTCAACGCCTGCCAGGGTCAGATTGAGGGCGCCGCCGGCCGACTTGTCGGCGAACAGCGGGACGACCTTCATCGTAGGATTGACCGTACCGTAGTTGATGGCGAAGATGGCTAGGTCGAGGATGTTGATGGTACTGTCGGGTTCGGGGATACCCTTCGGGTTACTGGTAACGGTGGGCCCCCAGTCGGCTTCGGGCTCAAACTCGGCATCGCCGTAACTTGACCAATACGTGAAACCGAGCTGGGTCAGGTCGCCGTGATTGATGAAGCCGTCGTAGGCGCCGAAGGTCGTAAGATCGTCGGCAATGTCGCCCAGCCAGTACGATGTCGACCGGGCCTGCGCCGAAGCGGCTGCCGGCGAGTAGTTGCCTGCGGCGTCGTAGGCGAAGATGGCGTAATAGTAGACGTCGCGCGTAGTGTTGTCCAGCAGGTGAGTGTCGGTGTGGTCGTTGCCGGCGCCGTCAAACACGTTAGTTCCAGACGCTTCATCAACCGGGTAAGCCGGTTCGGTGCCGTCGAGGTACCAGGGGTAGTCGTCCCAGGAAACGCGCTGTACTCGATAGCCGACAACGTCACCGCTGGTGGATGAACTCCAGCTTAGCTTGACCTTATTGTGCCCCGGCTCGGCAACCAGATCGGTCGGAGCCGCCGGTGCCGAGACATCCTTCGTGAAGCACCAGGTGTAGCTGCACGAGTCGGCGTTGCCGCGCTCGTTGTCGTCGATCACCTTGAACCGCACACAGTGTTCGTCCTCGGTCAGAGCGGCGAAACCGGGCACCATCCAGGCGCCGTCGGCATAGGCAGAACCGGTGTAGCCCGGGCCCACAATCGCGGTCCAGGAAGCGTCATCACAGCCGTCAACCTGGTAGTAGACACCGTCGATATCGCAGTCGTCGCTGGCCCCAATATCCAGGACCGGAGCGGTGTTATAGAAATCGCCGTCGGCAGGGCCGTTGACGGTGAAGACCGGGTCGTTGCAGTCAGCCACCAGCGTAATAGCACCCGGCAGCGGGCTGTCGATCAGGTCATTGTTGGAGTCATACATCTCGGCCGAGGTGAGAGAGATGTCCTCACCGGAACAGTAGGAAGTGCTTCCGGAGAGCTCGATTGTGAACAGGTCAGCCGGACCGCTGAGCGACCCGGTCGCAATCAGGAAGTCGATGGTCAGTTCGTCGTAGCCGGTAGCCTGATCATCGAGCTGAGTATAAGCTGTGATATTGGGGTCGGCCACAGTCAGCCCCTCGAAGGTCAGATCAGCCGGATACGTAAACTTGTAGCTTCCTGCTTCGAGGTTAGCTATCGGCAGGGCGATAGCGACATCAAAAGTGAAGCTTCCGCTGCAGTGATAGAGGATGTCGGTCGGCGAGACAATAACGCCCTCGCTGATCCACGGGCAGTAATCGACGTTGTCATCGGCCGTATTGCCGAGGCCATATCCCCTTTCGTCGACGGCATTGATCATTGTTGAGGGATCATAGCAGGTGGAAGCGGTTGCTTCGTCGGTACCCGAAAGGTCTTCCGGGCCGTCGTAGGTTCCCCACCAGTTGCCCTCGGCTAATATCAAGTTGGCAGAAGCTGTGTACTGGTTCTCAACACCGAGCACATTGTCATAGATGTGGTTTCCTGTCAACTGATTGTTGACCGGGCCGACATCGCCCGGCTGCCCCCATGAATAGCTCTGATAGAAACCGTACTGGAAACCGGTGATGGTATTGCCCGTAATCAGGGTGTTGGAAGCACCGGCCAGGATGCGTATGCCCTTGTTGGTATGCCCTGGACCCGGATTCTGAGCTGTGATAGTGTTGTCGGAGATGATAGCACCGAATATGCCGCCACCATCGCCATCCACTTCCAGTTGAATACCTTTATTGCCATCACCCACATTATAGATGTGGTTATCAGCTACCTCTACATTAAAGTAGCTTCCGCCCTTATAGTGATTGTAACTCCAGCCGAACGGCGCAATAAACATGACACCACTGCCGCCATTACAGTTGATTTCATTATCGTGTACCCACTGGTGAGTAGTAACATCCCAGGAGCCATCCGCATCGGAGGGATTCTCATAGGTCATGAAACCAACTTGCGGACCGGAGACTGCCACACCCGTGAAGCTATTGCCGGCGACCTCGACCGGTCCGAGCCAGCGCTCCAGGAAATGTCCGTGATAAGAACAACTCGTGACAGTGTTATTCATGAAGAAGAGACTGGCCTCACCACTTGAGCCATAAAGCCCATAATCCTGGTTAGGTCCGCCATCGTTGCCGACAACTATGTTATTGGTGATGTGAATCTCTGCGCCGGGATCGCCGTGAGAGAGTACTATCTGGTAATCATCGGCGTTCTGGCAGGTGAAGCCGTCGAAGAGAACTGTACCGGTCGCATTCGGAATACGAACACCCCAAGATGCTTTTAGTCCGGTGCCGTCAATTATGGTCGTCACGGCATCTTCACCGAGGACAGCGAGGTTCTTGTTTATTGTTACCTGCTCGTTGTAGGTACCCGAGCTGACATAGATAGTATCGCCCGACGTAGCTCCGTCGATGGCCTCCTGAATCGTGGAGTTCTCGACATCGTCGACATACCAGACCCAGGGGGTGGAATGCGGGTCATTGACGTAGTTTGCCCCGTACCACGGCGAGTAGTCAAAAGCTCCATCGACCATGGCGGCAACATCGGCAGCTGCAGTAACACCATACCAGTTCGATTCGGCGTCGTGTACTGCAGGATCTGAAGCACTGGACCCCAGCGCATAGTCGCAGTTCACGATGGCATTGTTGTTGATGTCTGCAGTAACACCGGGACCGGCATCGTAGGGCACGACACCGTAGGTCCAGTCGCTGATCGTACAGCCGGTAACCGTATAGGTGATGGCGCCGTTGGAAGCATAGGCATATGTAGCCCAGCTGTCAGCGGCTCCGGTGCCCAGAATCTCCGTATTGGAGACGGTGACGGTCATGGCCACCTTCTCTCCGGAGACTGCAAGATCTGCGTCCATGGGAGAGGCCATCGCTCGCGGCTGACCGGCCTTGGCGGCGTAACTGTAGGCAATCAACCCGTCGCCCGACGGATTGGTTATCGAACAGCCGTCGATAGTACCACTGGCATCCTGATAGTAAACGCTGCTCTGGCATTGATCCAAATCGACGTTGGTCATGTCCACGTTAGTGGCGTTGTAGATCAACGCACCCGATGCGGTCCAACTCGCACCGGTGTAATCTATGCCTGTAACGGAGCAGTCATTGACCGTTCCTCCGGCTCCGAAACCGATCTGGATACCGTTCTGGGCAGTAACGCTGGTTGGGCCGGCTCCGATAACAGTGACATTATCGATGTCAACTGTCAGGCCGTCACCACTAAGCGCAACCGCTGTCTTCTGGAAGTCATCTACTACGACGTCATTCACGACGACGGTGTAAGGACCACCTGTGTTGTTGTAGGCATATACACCTACGCCATGCTGAGCACCGCTGAACGGTGTATCCATGATGTTCAACACTTCAGCAGAACTCAGAGTACCGCCACTGTTCCAGAAGCCAACACCAACAAACTTGTAGTTGGCGTTGCCCTGTCGGTTGCCGTCGACAGTCAGATCGGATATTACAACACCGGTCGCACCATCTACGAAAACTACCGGATAGTTGTCGGCGCTGGTCGTGAAATACTCGGTCAAGTTGGCCGGTGACTGGATGATGGTCGAGCCTGCGCCTGAACCGACCAGATTCAGGTTGTCGGAAGTAATGTGTACCTGTTCAACATAGGTACCAGCGGCAACATTTACCGTACTACCGCTTACGGCGTCGATACCTTCCTGGATCGAGCCGAAGGCATCGTAACCATAAGTATAGTTGGTTCCGTTGGCGGAGTTGTAAGCGTCGACATCGGCCTGGCTGGTGAAGTCGTCATCAACGATGACGTTCGTGACATCGTCGGTTGTGAAATACAGACCGGCAACGCATTCCCCGCCGATTTCCGGATAGTGGTTGCCTGAACTATACACCCAGCCACCTGAGGCATCCTGGGTAGCGCCGAGGTAGTAGCCGGCGCGGTTGAGTTCGTCCTGGTACGTGGCCTGATCCAGACGACCGAGGGTCATCATAGCGTAGGCTGTTGACTGCCAGTCCTCGTCGTCGGTATTGGCTCCATAGCAGTAACTGAAACCTCCATGACCGTACTGGCCATCTAACAGGATAGACACCAGACCCGGAATCTCACTGGTGTGCACATCGGCCGCGTCAAAGGCGTCGATGAGGCCGGTAATCCCGAGGTTGTACCACCAAAAATTCTTGTCGGTAAAGGTGGGATCAAAGCCTTGGTCATCGACGACATCGAAGTAGCCAGGGGAATCATTGAAGGAATCCTGCCAGATGACCTCGGCAATGTCGTCAGCATCGGCGTCGTAGCCGTTGCCGGGATAGCGGGCATCCAGCATAGCTGCTGCGCGTGCCCAGACTCCAATATCCCAGGCAATGATGCCGTTCTCGTATCCCTGTCCGGCGCGAGCATCGCGGATGTACTCCGCGAACGCAGTAGCACTGCCATAGGTCGCGATGCGGCCGTCATACTTGGCCTTGGCCGAGCCCATATATGCCGTCCCGCTGACGCCGGAAAGGTCATTATAGAGCATCAGGAAGACAAGGTCAGCCCCTGAGCGAACATTAGGGTTGTTCGCCATGGTATCGGCAGCATCTGTCAGTGCTGTTAGATATGGGATCCCCCCCTGTTCCAAATAGGTGTAGTACAGCCCGATGGCGGTGGCGCCATATAGGTTGGTGGAACTGGCGCTCGTACTATGGTGGAATGGCGCCGGGGGTGAGGTGACTCGCCAGTCCCAACCACCGTCGTCGGGGTCGTCGGGAGTCTCATCGACACCATCAGTGCCGTTACCTGCATTGTCTTCAGTTATGTCGGCCTGCATGGCCTTGAGGTAATCGGCTCCGGCCAGTTGGGCGGCGTCGAAATCGACCAGGTCGCCCAGGTCGAGGGCCTTAAGGATATTCTTGTCTTTCGGTAGCTTCTCGTGAAGGTCGGTTCCGGTTGTTGGATTCTGCCCGTACGGAGAAGCGACACCGGCAAGAGCACTCGATGCGCCAAAGAGCAGGCAGAGCATCGCTGCCAGAATCAGCTTTCTCGAAGTTTTCATGTTCTCCCTTTCCTGCAGTTACCGGCCGGTTCCGAGCCGGTGGGTCAGCAGTAATCTCGATTAGACTGTATCGACGGAGCGAGCAACCGGATCAAATGGAGGTGAACACTAGTTGCGGGGGTTACGTCCTGTAATCCGCCGATCGCGGGAATCTTTATGATTGATCGTCTGACGAGTAAAATGAGGCGATCAGGGACGAGCGATACTATTGCTGTTCGCTATCACCTCCCTCCCTCCACGAAGAACCTCGGGACAGCACCCCAATCGGTAAGGGCTGTTGCCGACGTTTGAACAACGAAAGGCAATGATCCCCGGTCGAATGGACCAGACGCGCAACATCACAGGTTTCGCGAGGGTCGGTGTCTCCCGGTTCTGAGCGACAAGATCGCATTGAGCACATATCTCCACAGTGTTCTGGTCAAGTGAGCTGCTCAGACTCCACTCTCGGCGGGAATTTCTTACGGTGTGTCCTTGTCAAGACAGGTAAAAGAACCTGTTCTCTCCGACCGCACCGCGGGCTGTTCCCCGTTGCCCATCGATGAAGCACAATCGGTCCGAGGCATCTCTGTGTCAGGAAAAAGATAACGCAAGGTCGGAAGAAAGTCAAGCGCTGCTTTAGCGTTTGCAGCGGCCCGATAAGCCAATGTGGGCTTTGGCCGATAATTAGCTGTAGATAAAGGCCGCCCAATGCGTTATATTACTGTGACCTAGAGAAAATGGCTACCCGCCCTGTGAACCGATCAGGCCAATCGGACATTCACCGCCCAAAGGCTATCAGGCGGCAGCCCGAGAACAACCCGGAAGTCTCTCGACCATGCAGCGAGGTAAGGCTATGCTACTGCGGCAATTGCTGACAGCGTCCGCAACCCTGATAATGTTGCTGGCGTGCGCATCTACCGGCTGGGCTCAGCTCAGCACCGGCGGCTCACCACTGACTCTCAGCAGGAATCTGCCCGACGACATCCCCACTCAGGTCATGCCGACTGTCGACGTTGAGGCCCTGCTGGTCGAGGACTCGATTGAAGAGGCCCAGGGGATGCCGTTCCGCTTCGGTCGGGCCTTCGATGTGCATTGGGACATCAACGCAATCGGAGCCTGGACCGAACTAACGGACGGTGGGCGGGTGTGGCGCCTGCGCATCATTTGCCCGGATGCTTACTCGATCAACCTCCTTTACGACACCTATAGTGTGCCTGAAGGGGCCCGGCTCTATGTCTTCAGCGAAGACGGCCAGACAGTCCGCGGGGCCTTCACCCACCGCAACAACAAGGACCACGGCCATTTCGCCACCGCCCCGGTGAAGGGCCAGGCGACGATTGTCGAATACCATGAACCGGCCGAGGCGCGCGGGCGCAGCGAACTGGTCATCTCTCGCGTCGTGCACGGCTACAAGGACATCTTCCGATGGTCCGAGAAAGACAGCGACGGTTTCGGGAGCAGCGGTTTCTGCAACATCAATGTCAATTGTCCGGAGGGTGATCCGTGGCAGGTCGAAAAACGGGCGGTGGCCATGGTGCTGACGGCGGGCGGCACGCGCTGGTGTTCCGGCTCGCTGGTGAACAACGTCCGCCAGGATGAAACCCCGCTCTTTCTGACGGCCAACCATTGCCTCGGCAGCGAATCGTCGTGGATATTCATGTTCAATTACGAAAGCCCCTCGTGCGCCGACATCGACGGCCCGACCAATTTCACGCTTCAGGGATCGACCCGGCTGGCCAACTGGTCCACGTCCGACTTCGCTCTGCTGTTGCTAAACGAGCCGCCCCCGGACTCTTACTATGTGTACTACGCCGGCTGGTCGGCGGTGAATTCGCCGTCAACGAGTTCGACCGCGATTCACCATCCCAGCGGCGACATCAAGAAGATATCCTTTGATTACGATCCGGTGACCTCGGCCAATTACCTGTCCACAACCGGTAATACCCATTGGCGAGTCGGCAACTGGGAGGAAGGCACTACCGAGGGAGGCTCATCAGGATCACCGCTGTTCGATCACAATCACCGGGTCGTCGGTCAGCTCCACGGAGGTTACGCCTCCTGCTACAGCATCACCGCCGACTGGTACGGTAAGTTCGCTGTATCATGGGATGGCGGCGGCAGTCCGGCTACGCGCCTCAGGGACTGGCTCGATCCCGACAATACCGGCGCGCTGATGCTTAACGGCTTTGACCCTTTTGCAGGTGTCGAGATCTCCCATGAGCCGCTGTCGGACACTCGAGACACTTCGGGGGGCTACACTGTCATCTGTACCATCACGCACTACTACGAGCTGATGCCGGACTCGGCTCGGCTGTTCTGGAAGACCGACGGCGCATGGACCAGCCAGGTCCTGACACCCGTCGGCACCGGCGATGATTACTTCAGCTCGATTCCGGCGCAGCCGCCCGGGACCGAAATCAGCTACTACCTGTATGCCCGTGATCTCGGCGGCTTTGTGGATTCCACCGAAACCTTCGAATTCCGGGTCGTCGACTATGCCGTTGCTCTGGCCCCGGCGCTGGATTCCGATTCCGCTGTGATCGATGATACAGTCTGGTACGATCTCACCGTCACCAACACGGGAATGTACACCGACGAATTCGACCTGCTGCTCAACGATGTGGGCTGGCCCGGCCAGATATGGGATGCCGGCCGGACCGCGCCGCTGAGTTCAACTGGCGCTCTGAACAGGGATGAATCACTCGACATCAGCGTGAGCGTGCAAATCCCGGAAGTAGCATATGGTGCGCGCGACACCATCACAGTCGAGGCTGTTTCCACCGGTGATCCGATCAGGACAGCATCATCGGTTCTCATCACCGGGTGCCGCGGCAGTATCGGGGCCTTCCCTTGGATCGAGACGCTGGCCGCGGACAGTCTGAACCCGATTCGATGGATATACAATGTCGGTGTTGAGGTCGACGGATCGCCGCTGAACCCGCCATCGTCGCCATATGTTCTGCATCTGGACGGTGGCAATGACACTCTTGTGTCGCAGCTTATCGACACGCGCGGTCAGGCGGGGGCGGTGCTGAGCTACTACTGGCAGATGGGCGGCAGCGGTAGTCCGCCGGCGGCGGATGAGAGCCTGTATGTCGATTTTCGCGCCAAGCTCGGGCAGTGGGTCAATATCACCTCGCATGCCGGAGGCGGGTCGCCGATGACACAATTCGACCTCTGTTTCGCCAAGCTGCCCAATCACGCCATCCATGACAAGTTCCAACTTCGCCTGCGAAGCAGCGGCGACAGCGAGGGGGAAGATGACTGGTTTGTCGACGACATCCGGATAGACGGTGCGCCGGCAGTGACGGTGCAGCCGGATTCGATCGATGTCAGGCTGATGCCGGATGAATCGACCGCGGTCGACCTGCAGATAGACAACGCCGGATCGGGGGCATTGGTGTATGTCGCGGCCGCCCAGCCGCTGGCGGGAAAGTTGTTCTCCGATTTGCAGCAGCAGAACAGAGTGGAACCGGCCGGCCGTCAACATGCCGCGTGGGATCCCTTGTACCTGAATGCCCCCAAGGGCGTCGACCCGGTCGGAGATGGCCAGGCCCCGCTCTTCGGCGCCGGTGGCCCGGATGATTTCGGCAACTACTGGATCGACTCCGACGAACCGGGCGGCCCGGTGTTCGACTGGATCGATGTCTCGGCGACCGGCGAGGATTTGGTGGGGCTCTTGGATGACGACAACGCAGTCGGACCGCTGGCCCTCGGATTCGATTTCCCTTTCTACGGGACCAACTACTCGGAAGTGTATATCGGTTCCAATGGGATCATCGGTTTCTCCGGCCCAGGAATGGCCTCGCGGATCGGCACGCCTCTTCCTAACGCCAACACGCCCAACAATCTCCTTGCCTGGTGCTGGGATGATCTTGATGTCACCGACAGCGACAACACTGACGCCCATGTATATTTCGATACCACCGGCGACCGTTGTGTCATGCAGTTCACCGACTATCCTGAGTACAACGCTGCCCCCGGTGATGTCATTACCGCCCAGGTGATACTGGAGCCGAGCGGGCTGATCAAGATCCAATACCTCTCGGTCGCACCCGGATTTGATGCTGTATCCGGAGTCGTCGGCATCGAGAATCATGACGGCACTGATGGCCTCGAAATAGTCTACGCCGGCCCATATATCCACGACAGCCTCGCGGTCTGGGTCTATCAACCCCGGCAATGGCTCGCAGTCGGCCATCGCATCGGCCAGGTGGCCGCAGGGGCCGGAGGTTCACTTGAGCTCTCAATCGATGCCGCAACCCTGGACACCGGTCAGTACCCGGGCCAGATCGTGTTCCACAGCAATGATCACGACACCCTGGCTAACCCGATGGTTATCCCGGTTGTGCTCACTGTAGACGATACGCCCCCTTACATTTGCGGTGATGCCAACGGGGACGCGAGCGGCCCCGACATAGCCGATCTGGTTTATCTGACCGCCTATATGTTCAATGGCGGCCCGCCGCCGCCGTTTCTCGAAGCGGTTAATGTGGACGGCAACGAGACTGCCGGAGATATCGCCGACCTGGTCTACCTGGTCAGCTTCATGTTCCAGAGCGGCCCACCTTTGCAGTGTCCTTAGCTCCTGATCACGATGGCAGATGAAGCGGGCGGTCCTCGATTGAGAGCCGCCCGTTCGTTTGTCCCTGACCGTGTGAGTATGGGGGCCCCGCCTCGGGTCTGGCAGACTGACTATGCGGCGTCCAGGGTTTGCTGCAGACGCACCGAAAGGCCTTCCCTGAGTGCGGATTCGCACATGCACTTGCTGACGCAGGAATGTCAGGGTCTTGCGTCCCGCCTCAGGAGCGGATGGGACGAGAGGAATGCAGTTGGCAGCTGTGTCCAAAGGGACTTCCACATGTGCAACGACTTACTGAATCACTCGATCACCAGGAGTCAGTTGGGTCAGTCGATCTCAACGATGTCATTCATTGCGAGATAGACTTCTGCTCATGCAAGCGGGACAAGGACAGTCACGCCATCGAGCAATAACGTGCATCAGTCCGTGGATGGTCGTCCCTGACTTCTGAAAGCGGGGTAAGAGGCGATCGAAAAAGAGCGTGTCATGGGCGTTGTACCGGCGAAATATGGAATACGAGACAATGTCGGCAGTTTGAAGCAGCCGAGTGGTTCTCGAATCAGCAAACGTGGGTGCGTCCGCGAAATTCTTGAGTCTGCCGAATTTCGTGCCACCGCGTGCCATGTACTGATTGAGTAGTTGATCCAGATGTCCTCTGTATCTCGACGAATCGAACACGAGAAGACCACGGTTGCGTTCGCGCTTGTCAAGTTCATAGTTGGACTGATTGATGAACTCATCAAAGTGGCCGCACAATTCGTAGAAGGCCTTCTCTACAGGATCGTCGTCGGGGAAAGAACTGCTGTGTACCGCTACGCCAAAAAGGTACAGGCCTTTGTCATAGACACTGCAAATCGCGTTACAGACTTCGAGCAGAATCTGACGGCATTGTTCTTTGCTCAACGATCGCCAAGGCTCGCATTTCCTGTTGAATATCTCAGCGGCATGAAACTCAATAGGCTCGACCGAGTATGGAAACCACTTCTCCTGAATACCGTCAATTGTCCTGCTTAGGTGGAATGCCCGCGTCTCGTAGATTGCTACTGCCCCCAGGACGAAGTAACTGTCGTTCGGATTCTTCGGATTGCCTGACTCGTCGACATAAAGCAGAAACACGCAGCGACTCCTACAAAAGAAAAGGAAACCCAGTGGACTCGTAAGTCCAACGGACCACGATGCCGCAGTCCTCCAGGTCTCACTCCATAATATCGGCTGTCTTATTGGATTGTCAAGCCATTTCGATGAGTTTCGATGAGTTTGACAACAGAACCCTTTCCTCGGTTCTATGCCTGGGTATTGACGGACACCTCCTTCAATCTGGATACCCACTTCTCCCTTACCATCCGATAGTCGCGTGTCGGTGTAACTCGTTTGTAGGCAACAATATTGCGCTGCCGGCATCACTAACCTCAATGTCGACCGGCGCCCGTCGAAACCTCGTTCCGTGCCCCGGACATCAATGCGGAGTTGTGGTGCGACCGCGGCGGAGAGACCACGCCGGTTCGAACCGGTGTGCAACAAGGCGGCTACCCTTATGAACCCTCGTGGCCGGCGAGGCATACATCAGAATCCCGCTATGACGGCGAACTTTGCGGCTGACTGCATTTGCTCCAAGCTTGGGTGCGTTCGAACTTCTCCAATCCCCTTGTTTGCAGACTCAAGTGGATCGGATGTCTCTGCGCGGGCACCCCCAAATAAAAAGTACGCCATCAGGGACTCGAACCCCGGACCCGCTGATTAAGAGTCAGCTGCTCTACCAACTGAGCTAATGGCGCACATGCGAGCCGGCGCAAAGCCGGCTCAAGTCTTCAGATGTCTTGCCACGGCCTGTCGGCCGGGGCGACATTCATTATACGTCGCAGAGTTCACCGGTCAAGAGGTTTTTGCGTCGGTCGCAATGACAATCAAGCCCCTGCCTGCGGCACGATACAGATGAACTTGAACTCCTCGTCATACGGGTTCCGGAACTGATGCTCGGTTTCCGACGGTACCACGGCGTAGTCACCGGCCCGGACCTCATGGGTCTGATCACCAATAGTCAACCTGCCCTTCCCGGCGATGATGTAGTTGATGTGTTCCCAGTCATGCTGATGACGCGGGGTGAAGCCATCGGGCTCGAGGGTGAATACCCGCAGGGTGTGGTCTTTCCAGCCCTGCCCCGGGCCGATGACATTGGCCTTGGCCGCGCCTTTGACGCCGTCCATCGACACCGGCGACATCTGGATTTCGGAGCTTCTGATTACCGGCATACTATCTCCACCTGAATGGATTCACCTGAGCTTGTCGATAAACCTCGGCCGGTCGACTGACACCGCGAGACAAGCCCCGCGGCTTCGCGAGAAAGGCTGTCCCGCCGCGTAGCGGGCGGCCTTGTGTCGCCCGTCCGGGAGCAGAGAAGCTGGTCAATCATTGGCTAAGGACTTTCTCAACAGGCTCATTTATGCGGGCCGCCGTCAATTTGGGGCAAAAGAAAAGGCCCGCTTCCTATTCCTAAGGAAACAGACCTAAAACGAAAAATGTTCAAGTCCTATTTTGCGGTCATCCCTTCTAGCGACGGGTGCGACGGGGACGACGGATGTTCCGACGCTGGCTCGGGCGCTTGGTCTGGCGCTTCGAGCTGGCGCGGAAGGAACGCGTACGGCTGGTGCGGCGCGTGGTGGCCTTGCGGCTGTTGCGACGGGTGGTGGGGCGGCTTTTGGTCGGACGGAAAGCATTCTTGTTGCCGACGTTGCCACGCCAAACCGACGGCTTGGCCTTCTTCAGGCTCAGGTCCACGGCCTTATAGCGTACGGAATAGACACTGCGACCCAGCTGACGAGCGATCCAGGCGGTCTCGTACTTGCGATAGTACTTCCGCATGAATGCGATCTCTTCGCGAGTCCACGGACGGACGTTGCGACGGGCGGTGCGACGAGTGGTGGTGGTGGCCCGGCGGGTCTTTCTGGTCTTACGCGTAGCCATACCTAACTCCTTGTTTAACATTGACGCCTGCGACCTGGAACCGAGGCGGTTCCCCGGTCGCTGTTAGTGTTCGGTTTCCTTAGAGAGAAGATCGTCTCATTGCCGGGATTCTTGACTACATCGGCCCTACTTTTTTCTTGCTCCCGGTTGGCTAAATCCGCCCCGTCAGCGGTCTTACAGCTACACTCGGAGTCGTCGACCGCAACCTCGTTTCGAATCGGAACGTGGACAGCACAGACTCCCGATTGTTCGATCAAAGGCCCACAACCTCGACGCGCACCGGCAGGTTTGCGCAAATCCGCTGATGGCTGCAGCGATCGACTGTCGATCGAGGATCCGTCGGAGCCGAGCGAACCGGACGATACGGCCTTGTGGTGGCTGTTCCCCATACCTGACCTGATAATGAGCACGAGAGTCCACGATGGCCGAACCCGTCTGGCGCCGTTTGAGGTTGCGCAGCTTTTTTTGTCATAGTAGATTGCCTTGACTCACGGATGGAGTTTCTCGGGTGAAGAAGGATCATGTTACAGCCGCCCTGTTTCTGCTGATTACGGCAGTAATCTTCTATCTGTTCTATCAAGTCATCATTCCTTTCTTTGTGCCAATCTCATGGGCGGCGGTCCTTGCGGTGATCTTCTTCCCGCTGTATGAGCGTCTTCGCAAGCGGATCAGGATTAGCGGCGTCGCCGCCCTGGTCATGTGCATCATCATCCTGCTGTTGATTGTCGGTCCGGTCACTTACGTGTTCATTGCTCTGGTGAACGAGGCTGCCGATGCGGTCGCCGAGGTGAATCGGATGTACAGGTCCGGCCAACTGGACAGCATCCTCGCCTTCGACATGCCCTGGATCGGGACCCTGAAGGAGAAGCTCGAACCCTACTATGACATCTCCCAGATCAAGATCGACGAGATAGTCAAGGATGTGATCGACCGGGTCAGCGGAGTCATTTTGAATCAGACCAGTTGGCTGCTCACCAACGGTACTCGGACCGTGTTCTACTTTGTGTTGATGATCTTCACGCTGTACTACTTCTTCAAGGACGGGGAACGGCTGATTCGACGTTCGAAGCGTCTGATCCCCCTTCCGCCGGAGCGCATCAATCAGACCTTCCGAAACCTGCGCGACGTGATTCAGGCCACCATCTACGGCGGCGGAGTTGTGGCTCTCATACAGGGAGTTCTGGGCGGAGTGTTGTTTGCGATCTTCGGTATTGCCTCACCGGTCTTCTGGGGCGCCATCATGGCTTTTCTGTCGATTATCCCGTTCGTGGGCGCTTTTGTTGTCTACATTCCAGCGGGCATTCTTCTGATGCTCGGCGGTTCCTATATCAAGGGCCTGCTCGTGATCGTTCTCGGCGTGGTCGTAGTCAGCCAGATCGACAATCTCATCCGTCCCTACCTGATATCGGGGCGCACCCAGATGCACCCGCTGTTGTTGTTTTTCTCCATTATGGGCGGAATAGCCATGCTCGGTCTGCTCGGGCTCGTGGTGGGACCGCTGATTGCAGCGGTCTTCGACACGATACTCCGAGTACTGGAATTCCGCATGCATCCCGACGACACCACTCCGGCCCCGGCGGAAGACTGACACGTGTGATTGGACTTTACATAGTCGACTCTATCATCCTTATTATCGGGGAAGACGCCTGAACCGTTCTGCAAGGAGGCAAGTCGTGAATCGTTTGTTTCTTCCCGCATCCATAATGATGCTTGTCACAGTGGCTGCAGGCTCCGCCCTGGGATCGTACCGTCCTTCCGACGAAACCGATACCATACCGTTCTTTCCGGGCGGCGTATACGATGAGAGCATAACCACACCGCGTCAGTACTTCGGTGACGAGGTCTTCATCAGGCCGGTCGAGTACGAGCACATGGTTGAGTATATAGAGATTCTCGCGGAGCAGTCACCGCGCCTGCTGGTGAAGCAGCATGGCTACACCCACGAGGGACAGCCCCTGCACCATGTCATCGTGACTTCCGAGGCCAATATGGCCGCGCTTGATGACCATCGGGCGGCGCTTGCGCGGCTGGCCGATCCGCGCCTGGACCCACCGGTCAGCGATGCCGACCTGGACAACCTGCCGGCCTCGGCCTGGCTGGGATACAGCATTCACGGCGATGAGATCTCGGGGTCCGACGCCGCCCTGCGTTTGATCTATCAGCTGGCGGCCGGCATCGACGAGGAGACCCTGGAGCTGATAGAGAAAACCATTATCGTTATCGATCCGTGCGAGAATCCCGATGGCCGTCGTCGCTACCTTGCCATGCTCCGGACGTTCGACAGCCGGACGCCCAATTACGATCCTTCGGCCTTGCAGCACGGCGGCGTCTGGCCGTGGGGGCGCTCCAACCATTACTGGTTCGACCTCAACAGGGACTGGATCATCGCCGCCCATCCGGAAACCCAGGGGCGGTTGGCGACGATTCTCGCCTGGTTTCCGCAGTTGATTGTCGATGGACACGAGATGGGCGCCAACGCAACTTTCATGTCCGACCCGCCTCGAGAACCAATCAACTACAATACTCCCGATAATGTGCGCCGCTGGTGGCCACGGTTTAACGAGGATATGGCCAGATCCTTTGACGAGCGCGGCTGGCCTCACTACACGATGGAGTGGCACGATCAGTGGTATCCCGGCTTCGGGTCGGCCTGGGGCACTTTTCACGGCGCCATCGGAATCCTTTACGAACAGGCTGGAGTGGATGGCGGAGCGATCCGTCAGCGCGATGGTTACATGCTCACTTACCATGAGGCCATCAATCATCAGTTTCGGGCCTCGTGGTCGAACCTGATGACGCTGGCCGAAAACCGGGTCGAGGTTCTTAAGGACTATCGCGACACTCGCCGGCGAATGCTTGAACAGGGCCGTGAGGCGAACGAAACCTACATCATCGTGCCCGGTCCGGACAACCTGCGCACCGAGGCGTTCCTCACCAGCCTCATGCACCAGGGAATCGAGGTTCAGCAGGCTCTCGAGGAGTTCTCCGCCGGTAGTCTGCGGAGCAGCCTGGGGCAGAGTGTGAACAAGCGCACTTTTCCCCCGGGTAGCTACCTGGTCGGTACTGCCCAGCCGATGGGGAATCTGGTGCGAACAATCATGGAGTTCGATCCCCATCTCAACCTGGAGTTTCTCAAGGATGAGAGACGTGAACTCGAGAAGTACGGCCATTCCAAGATGTATGAGATATCGACCTGGTGTCTGCCACTGGCCTATAATGTCGAGACATGGCTGAGCACCGACCGAATAAGGGTCTCGGCGGAACGGATCAGCGGTCCGCTGATCCGTTCGCCGGGCGAACTGCATTACCCTGACGCCCTGTTCGGTTTTGTCGCTGACATGACGGGCGAAGCGACCAACCGACTCATGGCGCATCTGTTCGCCGAGGGCCTGACCATCTACACCGCCACGGAACCGTTCACCATCGAGGGGCGCGATTACAATCGTGGCTCCCTGCTGGTCCGTCGTCAGGCCAACCCGGACAACCTTCCCGAGATCCTCAGCCGGGCCGCGACGCGATTCTCAGTAGACATCTATGGCGTCAACACGGCTGTCGCCACCAGCGGACCTTTTCTTGGAGCGCCCAGCTTCCGTCTCCTGAAAGAGCCTCGGGTGGCGCTGTGTGTCGGCGATGGACTGGATTATACTTCATGCGGCACAGTCTGGTATACGCTCGACCAGGAGCTCGGTCTGGAGCATTCACTGATTGAAGCGTCCCGGCTGACTCGCACCGATCTGGACCGCTACAATGTTATTGTGATACCTTCGAGCTGGGGCTCTGCAATCGGGTCCATCCTGGGGGATTCGGGCGCCCGGCGTCTCTCCGACTGGGTCTCCGACGGTGGCCTGCTGGTACTCATTGGCAGCAGCGCCCAGTGGGCCGCGGACAGCGCCAATAGCCTCTCCCAGGCGCGCCTGATGCGCCAGTCACTCGACGAGTTGGACAAGTACGAAAAGCGACTTCACCGTGAATTGGCCGCGGAGAGGCCTGAGGTCGACACCATGGCCCTGTGGCATCCGGCGAAGGTGTCGCCACGCGAAGAACCCGAGGACCCGAAAACGGAGGGGGCCGGCAAAATCGATCAAGAGACGGACACGTGGAACCGACGGTTCCATCCGCGTGGTGTGGTTCTGCGCGGCATTGTCGACACCGAAGACTGGTTGGCTTTCGGAGTGGATTCGGTAGTGCCTCTCATGACATACACTGATGATGCGATTCTGGCTTCCGCACCGGTGCGGTCGACGGTACGCTACGAACCAGAGGAAGACGAACTGCGCTTGTCGGGGCTGTTGTGGCCGGAGGCGCGGACCCGCTGGGCCGGCACCGTCTGGGCTTGCCGCGAGCGCAAGGGGCAGGGCCAGGTTGTCCTGTTTGCAGGCCCACCCCATTTTCGCGCCTACTGGTGGGGCAGCCGACAGATGCTGGTCAACGCTTTGCTGTACGGTCCGGGGATGGGTACACGCGGCGCAGACTACTGAGCATCAGCTGCCTAACAGGGTCGTCGGCGAGATGACGGTGGCGCCGATTCCGTGCAGCTTGTAGCTGCGGCGCCGGAGTGTAGCCGGAAACGGGTTCCACAGCCCGCCCTGGCGCCTGGACGGATCTGTTCGAGCGGGGGAAGATGCCCGTGGTTCCGAGTCTCCGACCGGCGAGGTGCGGCGATACCAAAGGTGCCGTCATCAGGCAAATACCGGCATTACCGCGAAACGGCAGTGACGGGCCTTCTGCCCGGACAGCGCAATTCCACAGCGGCTGAACATCCGCCCTGTCACCTACGGACTGCTGAACCTGACCCATCGCGACAGCCATGAGTACCCGCAATTGCTCGAACCCGATAAGAAATATCGGGTCCGGGTGAAACTCAACGGGGTAGCTCACTCTTTTCCGGCCGGACACAGAATGAGAGTCGCTCTCTCATCTTCCTATTGGCCGCTGGCCTGGACTCCGCCCGAGCTGGCCAGACTTACTGTTTTCACCGGTGCTTCGAAACTGCACCTGCCGGTCCGTCCTCCCTCTGAGCACGATCAGTCGCTTCGCGCGTTTCCCGAGCCCGAAGTGGCTCCCTCCGGCAAGAAAACCATGATCGAACCGCCCGACCACGGCTGGAAGGTGATTCGAGACCTGGCCATTGACGAATCTACCTTGTTCGTGATAAAGGATGACGGGACCGTTCGAATCGAAGATATCGACCTGGAACTGACCAAACGATCCACCGAGAGGTATACGGTCTGTAACGATGACCCCGAGTCTGCTCGAGGCGAGGCTCGCTGGGAGTCGATCTTCAGACGCGATGACTGGCAGGCAAGGACCGTTACCAGGACAGTTCTGACCTCCACGGCTTCCCACTTTCACCTGCATGCGGACCTCGATGCCTACGACGGCGAACGTCGTTTCTTCTGCAAGAGTTGGCGCGAGGTGATTCCCCGTGAATTTGTATAGGTGATCCGAACAGCGTCTCATGCTCGGCAATGCTTCGGATCGTATCCACTACTAGTTGTATATGAACCAGCTAAGGGCGTCGCCTCCCGCTATTGGAACCTGTTTCGAGTCCACGTGTTGTTGAAAGCACAGTGAACCCGGGAATTGCGCACAACCTCCATATGAAGATGAACAAACATGACCACTGACAAGCCAAATGACTTCGATGCCATCATTATCGGCGCCGGGCAGGGAGGCAAGCCGCTCGCTGTTGATCTGTCAAATACCGGCTGGAAGACCGCCCTCATTGAGCGCGAACACCTCGGCGGAACTTGCGTCAACACCGGCTGTACGCCCACCAAGACCATGGTCGCCAGCGCCCGGGTGGCACACCTGGTGCGTCGTGGTAAATCGTATGGTGTGCAAAGCAAGTCGATGAATATCGATATGGTCAAGGTCCGCGATCGCAAACGGAAGATAGTCGAGAGTTTCCGCTCCGGCAGCGAGAGCCTCGTTGAGCAAACCGACAACCTGACGCTGTATCGTGGCGAAGGACACTTCGTGTCCGCGAATGAGGTTGAAGTGAACTCCGACGAAGAAGCGCATCGCCTGACGTCATCCCGTATCTTTATCGATGTCGGCGCCAGGCCCGCAGTGCCGCCAATCAAGGGACTCGACTCGGTGTCGTACCTGGACTCCACGACTATCATGGAACTGGATTACGTTCCCGAGCATCTGATGATTATCGGCGGAAGTTATGTGGGATTGGAATTCGGACAGATGTTCCGACGATTCGGCAGCCGCGTCACCATTCTCGAGCGCGGTGATCAACTCCTGGGTCGAGAGGACAAGGACGTTGCCTCGGAGCTGGCCGAGATACTGTCTGGCGAGGGAATCGAAATCAGACTGAACACTACCGTCGACAGCGTCCGGCAGGATTCGGACGGGTCGATAGACCTTGACTCGAAATCGCAGGATAGTCAGGATAAGCTGACAGGCTCCCACCTGCTGGTGGCCTCAGGCAGAACTCCCAATTCGGATACCCTCAGTCTGGATGCAGCCGGAATCGAAACCGACGAGCGCGGTTTCATCAGGGCCAACGGACGTCTCGAAACAAATGTGGAAGGCGTCTTCGTGATCGGTGATGTCAAGGGCGGACCAGCCTTCACACACGTTTCATACGATGATTACCGAGTCCTCAAGACCAATCTCCTCGAAGGCGGCGATGCGACGACAGCAGGTCGCTTGCTCTCGTATGCGGTGTTCACCGATCCTCAACTGGGGCGGGTCGGCCTCACCGAATCGGAAGCGAGATCGAAAGGAAAGAACATCAAGGTCGCCAGGCTGCCCATGACGCATGTGGCCCGAGCACTCGAAACCGACGAGACCGGGGGGTTCATGAAAGCAGTCGTGGATGCAGACTCGCAGCAGATACTCGGCTGCGCCATACTGGGAGCCGAGGGTGGGGAGATCATGAACATGTTGCATATCGCAATGATCGCGAAACTCCCGTACACCGCCTTGCGGGATGCTGCCCTGGCCCACCCGACCTTTGGCGAATCGCTCAACAACCTGTTCGCCACTCTCGACAGCTGAAGAAGTTGGTGGATGACTTTTTCACTCTCGTCGGAACCAGATAGCGTCTTGAGGCATTGAGAATCAGTAATCGAAACAACATGCGAAACATATCGGGAAGACACACAAATGGGTCACCATACAATTGCCACTATCGACGAACTCGCTGAACACATGAAGCAGCCCCATCATGTACTCATCGACATACGACCAATTGCCGCCTACAATGGCTGGGCGCTCCGCGGTGAGCCGAGAGGCGGGCACATCAGGGGCGCCAGGTCTTTCCCTTTGGAGTGGACTGAGACGGCAGACTGGCCCGGTCTCCTGCGCGAGAAAGGCATCACGCCCGAAAACCACGTAACGGTCTACGGCTACGAGCCCGAAGAAACTGCGGCCATGGCCCGGAGGCTGTCCGAGGTCGGGTACGGCAACCTCAGCACCTTCGATCGGTTCGCCGATTGGTGCAGAAGTGACGAGCTTTCAATGGACCGCCTGCCCCGATGCCAGCAACTCGTGTATCCGGGGTGGGTCCGGACTCTGATCGACGGTGGTAAGCCACAGGCATACTGGGGAAGTGATTTTGTTGTATGCCATGCCAGCTATCGCTACCGCGAGGACTATGAATCGGGCCATATCCCCGGCGCCATCCATCTGGACACCGAACGCCTCGAATCGTCAAAGGACTGGAATCGCAGGTCGCCCGAAGAACTCGAGCAGGCCCTCCTGGATCATGGTATTACCAGCGACACGACAGTTATTCTCTACGGACGTTTCGCCCATCCTAATCGCGAGGACGAATACCCCGGCCGCCTGGCCGGTCACCTGGCTGCCATGCGTTGCGCTCAGCTTATGATATATGCCGGCGTGAAAGACGTCCGAATCCTCAACGGCGGAATGGCCGCCTGGCTTGACGCCGGATACGAGACTACCACAGAGGAGGGGAAGGTGCGTCCGGCCAGGAACTTCGGCGCCCGGATCCCTGAGCACCCCGAATTGGTGATCGACACGCCCGAGGCCAGGAAGCTCCTGGCTTCCGATGACGGTGAGTTAGTCAGCATTCGAAGCTGGGAGGAATTCATCGGCAATGTTAGTGGATATAACTACATCGAGAAAGCGGGACGGATTCCCGGCGCGATCTTCGGCAACTGCGGCAGTGACGCCTACCACATGGAGAATTACCGCAACGTCGATCACACCATGCGCGAGTTTCACGAGATTGAAGACATGTGGGCCACCGACGGTATCACCCCCGACAAGCACATTGCCTTCTACTGTGGCACCGGCTGGCGGGGCAGCGAAGCGTTCTTGAATGCATACTTCATGGGCTGGCCCAAAATCTCAGTTTATGATGGTGGCTGGATGGAGTGGAGCAGCGATCCCGACAATCCGGTGGAAACAGGCAAGCCAGAGGACATGACCCCGGCCTGGCAAAGATGAGGCGCTGGTGCGGCCCGGCCGGCAATTCCATTAACCGACCAACTCAGTCGCGCACAACCTCCCAAACCGAGTCAATGAAGTACCGCCTGGTGTCATAAAGATGGCTCTCCACGCGGAACCCGGTCTGGATGGCCAGTGCTTCGATATCCGACTCCCGGTACTTGTGCGAATCCTCGGTGTGGATCGACTCGCCGCGATCGAACTGGAATGAACAACCCAAATCGCCGATGCGAACATCCTGGTCTTCAGAGCTGCGAAGGTAGCTCCTCACTACCTGGGCGTCAGCCTCGTATCGTCCCTCAAACGTAAACCTCGAGACATCGAATTCTCCATTTAATTCTCGGTTGATGTGCGAGAGCACATTGAGGTTGAAGGCCGCCGTCACATTCTCCGAGTCATTGTAGGCCCGATGGATCAAATTCGGATCCTTCACCCGGTCGAATCCGGTGATCAACAGATCGCCATCGCTGAGGCTGTTATGCAGGTTGCGCAGGAAAGACCGCGCCTGCGCCGGGCTGAAATTGCCGATGCTCGAACCCAGAAAGAGCACCAGGTTACGTTGACGGGTGCGTTTGCTCAGCCACTTGAGGCCGGCGAGGTAGTCGGCTGCCAGGCAGTCAATGGGGCAGTCGGGAAGCCGGGTTTGAAAATCACTCGCCAGTTGCCGCAGGGCGGTGCGAGATATGTCCACACCCACATAGCGAATATCCAGCCCGTGTCTCAGCAGATACCCTATCAGCGGCATGGTCTTGCTGCCGTCACCCGGTCCGAACTCGATCAAGTTGACCGGGCCATCCTGTAGAAAAGCGGCTATTCGCCCCCTGTTGCGGTGCAAGGCGTCCATCTCGCATGAAGTCAGGTAATACTCCGGCAACTCGGTTATCCGATTGAACAAACGGCTGCCTTCGGCATCGTAGTGGTACTTGGCGGGAATGTACTTCCGGGAAGCCGACAAGCCGGCCATGACATCCTGCGCAAGGATTTCGTGATAGTTTCTGTCTGAGTTTATAACTTCGGGTTCAAGGGATTGAATGGTTGGCGGCATGCCTTAGCCTCGCTCATCGCGTGCCTGTTCGAAGTAGTTCGCCGCAGGCGAAGAACCTCGTGGGTGAGTGTTATGATCCCGGTATTATCGACAACAGTGCCCGCCCTGCCCTTGTTCCGTCATCTTGCGGCAAAGCGGCCTTTCTCGCGTCGTCGCGGGCCTGTCTTCGCGGCCTCAATGGGCCAACCGGGGTCCGCCATCAAGCATCTGGCCGTGAAATGGAGATTCGGCCCCTGTTCCGACGAGTGGCATATCGTAATGGAGAATCTACGTCTGCAGATCGAGAACCGATCCTGGCCTTAGCCTGGGCAACCACAGCAATGCGGGACCCGCCATCACCTACCGCATCGCTTTGTACTTCCTGAACAACTGTCCCCACTCGGATTTCGAGTAGCGGCGGATAATGCTCTTGCCGACGGTCGGATACCAGAGCCAGTCGTGGTAGATGTTGCTGGCCATCGGCGCCCAGACTACCAGCGGCGAATGCAGCGCTATCTTCTCGAGAAACCGTAGCGGTCCTTTGCGCAACAACTGGTCGCCCCAGATGACGAGCGACTTTTTCGTCCGGAAATGGAAATTGATCTGGTCGATATCCTCGCCGAGGATCTCGATATCCTTGTACTCGGCACAGCCCAGTCCGCGCTCGTGACACATACGCATATATGGAATGCTCATCGGGTCGAACCCCATCAGCCTGGCCGCCACCGCGTCGATAGCGACCTGGTCTTCCGAGGCCAGGATCAGGTTCTTGCTGTGCGGGATCATCGTGCGCGGTCCGGCGCCGTCGCCCGCCACGGTTCCATCCATGACCGCCAGCATACGCGGGTGCAGTTGCTTCTGCATGAGCATCAGGTCGACGAGTACCTCGTGCATGTACTTGTGGGCGTAATGCCGTACTTCCTTGAGCAGTCCGCCGAAGGAGTTCTTGATCGCGCCCGTGGTAGTGGAATGGCCGTGGGTCTTCACCGTCGGCAGGTGGATGATTTGCCGGCCGATGTACATCTTCGGAACCTGGATCCCCTCGGGGAAAATGTCATTGAGCTTGAGCAGTTCGCCGAAGTCATAGGTGACCCATTCGACTTCCGGCAGGGCCGTGAACCCGAGGCCGTACTTCTTCAGCACCGGCATCCAGCAGTTGTTGCGGGCGCCCTGGTGTGGGTTGGTGACGACTGTCTTGTTCTCGAGGGGAGAAAGCTTGTCGGGCGAGTAGCCGTCTTCGGTCAGGGTCTTTACGACGCCCTCGACCTGCCACGGTTGGGAGGAGCAGGCGGGGAAGTACTTGGTCCACGAGAGGTTGAGCTTGACCAGGGTTTCCTGCTCCTTGTCGATGATCTTCTGGTAATCGATCATTTCGAGCAGGCGGCGATAGTCCTCGATCACTCGCGAGGAATCGGTTCTGAGTACTGCTACTTTCGATGCTGCCATTATTGTCTTCCTTCAAGTCGTTATACCCGCGACCGGGCGGTCGACCAATATAGATTACAAGGGCGGAGGAGTCAATCCGTCGCGCGATCCCGATGGCTGGTGTAGGTCCTGAGACTGTCCCATAAGTTCAGCCCTTGGCACTCCCTGAGGACAGTTGTCGCAGATAGGCGCCGAAGCCTCGCTTCGCGATCCGGCTGGCGGCCGGACGGGGGTTTCGACCGCGCATCATGGATATGCACTCCGACACCGCGTAGGTCAAAACCCCTGTGGTTTTGACGTTGATCTGCTCGCGGAAGAAAGATCTCGCGAATGCGCCGGGTGACCCGCCCTTCCGGCAGACAAGGACATCCGCCAAACACCGGTTTTGGAGATTCTACCGGTCCGCCAAAAAAAGGAGAATTAGCTCAACCGGCGCCGTACAATTGCCGATCTGCAAAAAACGGGATTTTATTATTGCGTTGCTATCGGCTCTTTTGTATGCTCATGCCACTTGCGGGGACCGAGACTGCAAAAAGCACCGTAAGTGCTTTGTCCCCAGCGAGTTGAAGGGATCCACGTGAAGGCGCGATGGCCTTGCAGGATAGCTCGACTGAGGGCATAATGCCTGTTGGTTTTATCCTTGACAGGTATGTGCGAACCATGTATGTTGAACTCCGATTTTGGCAGGAACAGCCTACTTAAACACATTAGAGCGTAAGGATATACGCGGATCAGCCGATACAATTTAAGAATGAAAATAGGAGTTGAGATAGAGGTTCTGTGGTAGTTTCAGGAGGTTCTATGAGACAAGACCCGGGAGGCGAATCTTTGAAAGAAAGAGCTTCCTTGCCGACGACAGTCGGCCCCACCCCGGAGTTGCTGGAGGCAACTGGTCCGGATTTGTTAATCAGGAATGGAAAAACGACACGCTATAACAAAGGATTCTGAAGGAGTAAGAAGGATGAAAAGAAACATGAGGTTTCTGCTGCTGTTTGCCATCCTGACAAGCAGCATCCTGGCCGCTTACTTCATAAGCGGCTGCGGCGACGACACGACGACCATCACGGACAACCCGCCGGAGGTGGTTAGAGACACAGTCATTGGTACTGTACATGGTACGGTTGAGGATGCTTATGATGATGGTCGGCTGTCCGGCGTCAAGGTCAGCTGGAGTTCAGCCGGCTTCAAGGACAGCACAACCACCGACGACGAGGGCTACTACACGACCGGCCCGACTCTCACCAGTGGTGACTACGTATTCACCTTTACGCTGAGCAATTACTCGATCGCTTCGTTCAACGTCAATATCCCCGACGTGGACAGCCTTCGCGGTAATAACCCGAACCCGACCGGTCAGTATCCCTATGAGGAAGACCTTGAAGCCAATATCTGGCCTAAGACCGGTGCGCTCAGCGGTAACATCTTCACGGCCCTGCCTACCGGCGTCTCCGCTAAGGACATGGAGAACGGCATGGCGCTTGACGATCCGAACTATGCCACCGCCGCGGCAGGCGTCATCGTGACCCTCGACTTCTCTGCGTTCAACGTCAAGAGCAACAAGTACTACGACACCACCGACGCCAACGGCGCCTACAGCTTCAGTAACATCCCGGTATGTCAGAATGTCGATGTTACGGGCACCGATAACGACCAGTGGGTGGTTCTCAGGTCCTCCGCCTTCACCGATGGCGGCAAGACCTACGCAGCCACCGAATACAGCGGCGCCAACGGCAACCCGATCGCTCTTGCTCCCGCGGCAGCAGGCGGAACGGCCTTGCCGAATATCTACGCCCCGCTTTCCGGACAAGATCAGCGAGATTTGCACGACAATGCCTACGTCATCGACTACAACTGGGAAGGCACAACTGTAGAGGTCGATGATACCCTGGTCGTGACCTTCTCCCACGCCATGGATTCGAGCAAGACCACAATCACCTTTGCGCCAACGCATACATTCTCGTGGTCCGCCGATTACATGACCCTCTATATCGTGCCGGTTTCGGTTCTCTCGACCGATACCGACTACAACCTCTCGATCGACTCATGGTCGCAGGACGGCCGCCGTCTGTATGACACCGACGGCACGACTGTCTTTACGCGCACTGTCAGCACTCAGGTCGGTCTGGACCTGGTCTCGACCAACCTGGGCAGCGCCGGTACCTATCAGAGCGGCACGACCTACATCAACTTCGGGCTCGATAGTTCCATCATCCTGAACTTCAACATGGATGTTAACGGCGCCCATGGCGGCAACACGATCACCTTCACGGTCGGAGGTACAGAAGTTGACTTCGACACCACGTTCAGTGGTTCGCAGGTCATTATCGACCCCGACTACTCGTTGGTTACAAACCAGACTTACAGCCTGAGTTTCAAGTTCTATTCCAACATCCAGGGTGATTCCTACACGTCGAGCACTTACACCATCAGCACCTACAACACTGCTGCCTTGCCGGCGCAGCCTGTCAACGTGGCCACAGACACTTCGCAGATGACCTGGCCGGTTGACTACAACACGACCAGCATCTACGTCGAGTGGGATGTTCAGGCTGATGCCGATAGTTTCATTGTCTACGCGAATGCCGACTACACTGCTCTCGGTCGGGTGGCCGTAGCGCGTGTGCTGGCCCAGCAGTATGGGCAGCGCCAGGGCGTGACTGTCAATTTGACAGCGACCGTCGGCGGCACCGATCTTTCGCAGCTGTTCGATGTCTATCAGGATGCCGTGCAGACTCCGTTTGCCGGTGGCGAGACGGTGTACTTCTGGGTTCGCGCCAAGAATACGAAGGGCTTCAGCCCGTACTCCGATTCGCTGGGCTTCAAGGATGAGCAAGGCCCTGCGGACTTCATCCTGAAGCAGAATGTTTCGGCCGACAACACCAATGGTACGACCGAAGACACCATCAAGATATTCCTTGGTGATGCTTCTAACCAACTGGAGTATGTGGCCAACACCGCTCCGACCGTCACCTTCACCGAGGGTGGTGGCGACCCGAGCTACGTACCGAGCAACTACACCTGGAACGGCTGGCACAACAGCCTCCGGTATGCCGACACCATGGCCATGGATGTCTATATTGACGCGGGCAAAGTCGGCGCCGGTGACTGGCTCTATGTCACGATCTCCGACAACTCGGGCAACGCAGGCACTGATTCGATCCGGCTGACCCCGTATGTCGAGTTCTATGCCCCGTCCGATACTTCCAGCGCCATCTTCAAGGCCCCGTCGTATGACGTCGCCTGGACCTGGCATGAGCCGGCCGACGCGGATACCACCGATATCGACGATCTGGACCTGTACATTTCCTACGACGGCACGACCTGGCACGATACCCTGCTGGACGGCACTTCGCTGGCCGGCTGGGCTAACGATGCCGACGGTGGCAGCAAGACCCTTACCGGTCTGACCGACACTGTCCGCAGCACCACCGCCCTTCTGGGTCTGATGGATGCCGACAGCGGCTGGATCTGGCCGACCCCGACCTTTACCTATGCCGGCCTGAAGATGACCATCAGCACCGCCGATTCGACCGCATTGCGTCATGCCGATTCTTCGTGGTACGACCGCGAGGTCACCGACTCTTCGGCCATCCCGATCAGCTTCAGCTCGGTCGGTCTGGACTCGGTCGTGATCGCCTACTCCGACGATGCGTGGGGAACCACCAAGACGGAGCTCGACACGATAGTGGTTGCCGATCCGACGACCATCACGACGACCACGGTGTCGACGTACTATCCGTACAACAACAGCGAGGACTACAACTGCTACCTGGCCGTCAAAGACCTGGATGCAGACCAGCCCGTGAATGCGCTGACCTGGTCCTTCCCGGTGACGAACGATATCTTTGATATCCAGACCCCGGCCGCGGGCGCTGCTCTCCCGGCTAATGGCAACTACAATATCACTTGGTATAACCTCTCCGGTGGCGGTACTTACACGACCGATACGCTGCCTTCACTGGTTACGCTCGAGTACGCAATTGTCGACGACACTGCCGGTGGCGCCGGTGCTCCCACCGACACTACCTGGGTAACCATTGCTTCCGACGTTGTGAACAAGGGTTGGTATGCCTGGACAGGCGTTCCCAACAACATGCCATCCGACAGTGTTATCCTTCGCGGTATCACCTCGGCCGGCACGGGTCTGGACACTACTGCCCAGTTCAAGTTCCAGGGCATCAGGTTCAAGCAGCCGACCAGCACCGATACGCTGACGACATTCGATGCCTACAACGTGGAGTTCTACCAGTACGGTGGCTTCAGCACGGCTTACGACATCGAGTACTCGACCGATGGTACTACCTGGACCAGCATTGAAGACGCGGTAGCCAATGGCGGCGCTGATCCGGAGACCTATGCCTGGACACCGGATGTGGCCAACGCCTCGGTGCAGTTGCGTGTCACGAGTACGGGTAATGACTCGACTCAGGCCACCAGCGACGCCTTCGTGGTCCGCGGTTTCGATATCACCAAGCCGGCCGTTCCGGACACCTTCTACATTGGCCGTCCCGACACTATCCGCTGGACCACTGTCGGCACGTTCACCAATGTCGAGATCCTCATTGGTTCGGTTGCTGATGCCTGGACCGAGGTTGTTACTGCCAACAGCAACAACAATAACGTCTTCTACTGGAATGAGGTCCCCGCCGGTCATGCCGCGGCCACTGATGTCTACATCGAGGTCAAGGATTTCGGCGGCACCGCTCTCGACAGTGTGAAGACCCTGGTTTACATGCAGCCGGAGATTGAGGTGACGTATCCGGATGGCGACGTGATCCAGATGAGCTTCCCGGATTCGATTGCCTTCGACGTCTACGGCAGCCGTACCGGCGCGGTCGACATCTATCTGTCGATCGATGGTGGTACGACCTATACCGACACTATCACTAGTGTGCAGCCAGTTTCCCATGGTCCAGCGACACACTACAACCATACCTGGACACCCGAACTCATCGCAGGCGGCCCGCACGAGAACTGCGTCATCAAGGTTGTTGAGACCTGGACGGGTCAGGGCACGGCCATGAGCGACGAGTCCAATGTCTTTACACTTCAGGCTACTCAGAACGTGGCCCCGGTGCTTGATGCTATCGGAGCTAAGACCGTGGCTAACGGTGCACTGTTGGAGTTCACGGTCACGGCCAGTGACCCCGACGGGACCACTCCGACGCTGAGTGCGGATATTCCTGCCGCGCCAGTGGCCTCGGGCGCTACCTTCACGGACAACGGTGACGGTACCGGCACTTTCTCCTGGACTCCTGCCGTCGGGGACGTGGGCGACCACGACGTTACCTTTACGGCCTCTGATGGCAGCTTGAGCGACGATGAGGTAGTGACTATTACCGTTAACTGACCTTCCCTCAATTGCCTGAAACGACAATCCCACCGGGGATCGGCTGAGCCGATCCCCGGTTTCTTATTGGCTCCCGTCCCGAGCGACATTGGCCCGTCTCCTGGATGATGCGGGATGCAACCATCATGGGCGAAAGATGTTTCGCCCCTACACAGAATAGCGAAGCCGTTGACGGGCAGTCACACACTGTCGGTCGTAGGGGCGAATAACTACTCGCCCATTCTCGAACGATGCAGGGCGAAACGACCGAGGGCGAAAGATCTTTCGCCCCTACAAGGGATGAAGTGCATCCATGTCACGCTGAGCGGAGTCGAAGGGGACATGGGCTCCAACCCCCGCTCCGGCTATGTCCGCGTCGACGAAATCAAACCCTCCCCTAACCGTCTCCCGTGGAGGTGGAAAGGAAGGGCCGGATCCGCTGGACCATACTCTGATCGAGCGGTGTCTTTCGTATCAATCCCTTCTCGGGAGGGGTCGGCGCAGCCGGGGGAGGGTCCGGCTGTTGATGTCAGGACCACAAGGGTCCTGACCTGCTACTACTGTTGGATCGGTGATACGTGGATTCAAGATTGGTGTAACTGGCTGAGGGCACCCTCAACAGGTCTTCAGGCCATCCGTCCCAGCAGGTTCAGCGCCTCGATGCGCGTGGCGGTCTTGCGCATAATGCCGCGTATAGCCGAGGTCACAATTTTGCTGCCGGGCTTCTTGATCCCGCGCATGGTCAGGCACAGGTGCTCGGCCTCCACCACCACCAGCACCCCCTTGCAGTCGATAGCGGCCACCATGGCGTCGGCTATCTGAGTGGTCATTCGCTCCTGCACTTGCAGGCGCTGAGAGAGAATCTCGATCACCCTGACCATGTTCGAGAATCCGGCCATCCGGTCATGCTGGGGAATATAGGCGATGTGCGCCCTGCCGAAAAACGGCAGCAGGTGGTGCTCGCAGAGCGAATAGAATGAGATATCGCGCATGACTATCATCTCATCCTTATTGGAGGCTTTGTAGCGGCGTAGTTCGGCGTCGGGGTCCATGTCATAGCCGGCCAGTACCTCCTCGTACAGCTCGGCGATGCGTTCCGGAGTCCGCCTGAGACCCTCACGATCGGCGTCCTCGCCGATGCCCTGCAGGATAAGCTCGACGCCCCTGATGATCTTGTCATGATCGATCGGCATAGATCAGTTTTCCGGATTCGGGGCCGGCTCGGGAACTTCTTCGGTGTTGCCGGGGCCAAGCCCGAGAATCTCATCTACCTCGCGGCTGTCGAGAATCTCACGGTCGAGCAGCGCCTTGGCCAGCGCGTGCAGCTTGTCGAGGTTATCCTTGAGTATGGTTCGGGCTCGATCCTCCGATTCCTTAATAAATCGCTTGATCTCATCATCAATGAGCTCGGCGGTGGCCTCGGAATAATCCTTGGTACTGGCCATCTCCTTGCCCAGGAAGATATGATCCTCGGTTTTGCCGAAAGTGACCGGCCCGACCTTCTCCGACATACCCCAGTTGCAGACCATCTTGCGGGCCAGGCGAGTGGCCTTTTGAAGGTCGTTGCCGGCGCCGGTATCGAGTTGATCGAAGACCAGCAGCTCGGCCACCCGGCCGCCCATCAGGTACGCCAGGGTAGCCTCGAGATAGTCCCGGGAGTGGGTATGCCGTTCATCGACCGGAAGTGACTGGGTGACTCCGAGGGCCATGCCGCGCGGGATGATCGAGACCTTGTGCAGCGGATCGGCCTTGGGCATAAACTTACCCACGAGCGCGTGTCCGGCTTCGTGGTAGGCGATGATCTCTTTCTCCTCGTCGCTGATAACCATCGATCTCCGGGCGGTTCCCATGAGGACCTTGTCCTTGGCCTCTTCGAACTCATCCATGCTGACTTCGTTTTTATCACGACGGGCGGCCAAAAGAGCCGCTTCGTTGACCATGTTGGCAATGTCCGCCCCGGACATGCCCGGGGTACCGCGGGCCAGCACTTTCAGGTCGACGTCATCGGCCATCTTGATTTTGAGGGTGTGCACCTTCAGGATACCCTCGCGACCGGCCACGTCGGGTGTTCCGACGACAATCTGGCGATCGAAGCGGCCCGGGCGCAGCAGAGCCGGATCAAGGACATCAGGCCGGTTGGTGGCGGCAATGAGAATAACGCCGTCGTTGGACTCGAAGCCGTCCATCTCGACCAGGAGCTGATTGAGGGTCTGCTCGCGTTCGTCGTGTCCCCCGCCGAGACCGGCGCCGCGGTGGCGACCGACCGCATCGATTTCGTCGATGAAGATGATGCATGGAGCGTTGCGTTTACCCTGTTCGAACAGGTCGCGCACCCGACTGGCGCCGACGCCGACGAACATCTCGACAAAGTCGGATCCCGACATGCTGAAGAAGGGCACTCCCGCTTCTCCGGCCACCGCACGGGCCAGCAGGGTCTTGCCTGTCCCTGGCGGGCCGAGCAGAAGGGCGCCCTTGGGAATCTTGCCTCCGAGCTTCTGGAACTTGGCCGGATCCTTGAGGAACTCGATGATTTCCTCGAGTTCTTCCTTGGCCTCCACCGCTCCGGCCACATCCTCGAAAGTCACCTTGGGTCGTTCGTCGGTCAGCAGCTTGGCTTTGCTCTTACCGAACGAGAACAGGCCGCGTGGTCCGCCGCCACCACCGCCCTGCATCTGGCGAATGAAGAACAGCCAGATCAGCACCAGGATAATCCAGGGCGCCGCGGCCAGAAGATAGCTGAATATATCAGGACCCTTGATCTTGGCGACTATCTTGGCTCCACTCTCCCGCACCTTGTTCACAAGTGTGTAGTTGATATCCTGAAAAGGAATGCGCGAGGTAAACTTGCTGAATGCCTGATCGGTCTGGGCCGAGGGAAATCTCTTCGGCTCGCGTAAAGTTCCCTCGACTTCACGATCCGTGAAAGTCACGGTCTGGACATTGCCTCCCTCGACTTCTTCGATGAACTCGGAGTAGCTGATCTCGACGGCGTCCTGAGTGAAGCTGTCGTAGTAGGCGTAGGCGATATAGAACACTGCAATCAGGGCGAACCAGAACAGCAGGGTGCGGCCGGTGCCTCGCCACGGTGGTTGATCTTTCTGCTTGTCGCCCCTGTCTTTGGGGGTGGGCAGCCGGATGAATTTCCGGTTCTTGTCTTTTTCAGTCACTGTATGGCAATCCTAATTGTAAGCATCCTACCATTATACCCGTCTCATACGTCTCTCTTCAAGATTAATCGACTGTGTAGGTCATTTGCTAACGGTCTATCATGCGTCCGATAAACGGAAGGTTTCTGTATCGCTGGGTATTATCCAGCCCGTAGCCAATAACAAACTCGTTGCCCAGGGCGAAGGCGCGATACTTGACCTCAAGCTCTACGCGGTGGCTGGTCGGTTTATCGATGAGTGTAACGACCTCGACCGAGGCCGGTTCCTCGCGTGAGACGCGACTGGTAATGGCCCTGACCGTGCGTCCCGAGTCGACCACTCCCTCGACAATCAGCACCGGCCGGTCCTTGAGCGGAATGGGCGAGGGTCCACCCAACACCAGGTTGTCCTCCTGTTGTTTGCCCCGGCGGTAGGAGGCCGCGGAGACAAACTCGACTTCCAGCGGCAGGTCGATGGCCCGCATCAGGTCGGCCAGGAACACGATGCAGCCCTTCAGGACCCCGAGAAGAATGAGGGATTGACCGGCGTAGTCGCTGGTTATCCGCTTACCCAGAGCCGCAACCTTCTGGGCTATTCTCTCGTGGTTGATCAGGATCTCGAAAGGCTTAGCGGTCACTGTCTGGTCTTTTGACATACTCAACGGTGAGCACCTCTTTAGTCTGTTTGTCAATCCTGGCCCGGTCGGCGATCTCCAGGCCGACCAGCCAGATTATTCCTTTGTTATCGCAGACTACCGGAATCTCATCGCGGTAGACGCGCGGCACCTTTTTGTCAATAAGGTAGTCCGACACCTTCTTGGTTCCGCTCATCCCCAATGGAGTAAATCTGTCGCCGGAGCGAATGTTCCGGATAATCAGCGGCAGGTTGACCTTGTCCCGATCCACCTGAACCCGGCTCGACTGCTTCCGCCTGGGCGGACGGCTCGAGCCTTTCTTAACGCTGGCCCGAAAGTCCAGTGGGGGCCATTCGAGTCGGCAGGCCTGGCCGGGACGAAGTTGCTCCATGTAATCGGTGCTCCGTTCGCGACAAAAGACAACCTTGCCGTTCGCTCTCACAGCCTGGAGCTTGCCGGGCAGGGTCAGGCTCCGGCTCCTGCCGGCCGTCCATTTTTCCAGGCGCTCGGTGGTGGCTCGGTCCAGGGCGACCGATCCGCCGGAGGTCTCGGAAACAGCCCGACGCAGAATACGACGTCTGAGCCAGGAATCGTGACACTTGAAGTCCTTCAGATTCAGTTCCAGCTTTCCGGCCAGCGAGCGACTGCTCCCTCTTCGGAATGCCTCGTCCTCGACCCGGCTGAGATACTTCTCCTCTTCGGCCAGGGTCTCGGCCATGTTGAGGATGGCCCCGTCGACTCTCGGATTAATCTTGTCGCGAAGCTGCGGCAGGATCTTGTTGCGAATGAAGTTCCGGTTGTACTCGCTCCTGCGATTTGAGACATCTGTGCAGTACTGATGATCGCCGGATTTGAGCCATCCCAGGATGTCCTCCTTAGTGCAATCGTACAAAGGACGGATGATATTATCCCGCCATATTGGCATACCAATCAAACCGGGACGACCGGCGCCCCGGACCAGGTTCAGCAGTATCGTCTCGACTCGATCATCAATGTGATGGGCGACTGCAATCCGATCGAAACCGTCCTGCGCCGCTATTGCTTGAAAGACACCGTATCGGAAATCCCGCCCGGTCTCTTCAACTCCCTGTCCTCTCTCGTTGGCCAGATCCTTGATCTTCTCGCGAACTACCTGCAACTCGATATCCAGATCCCTGCAGAAGGCCTCGCAGAAGGCCTCTTCGCGACGTGCCGCTCTGGGACGAAGCCCGTGGTTGATATAAACAGCCCGAAGACGCAGACGCATTGACTTTCGGAGCCCGGCGAGAATATGCAGGAGAGCAACTGAGTCGGGGCCGCCCGAGAGGCCGACCAGAACTCCTTGTCCGCGGTCGATCAACTTATGATCGACAATGGTCTTCCGCACCTTATTATGCATCAGCCCCAAAATAGGCTCACTTGGGAATATGTCGAGCAAAAAAGCGAGGCAGGCACGGAATCCAGATGAGCGAATCGGTGAGGCCGTGCTTTGGTCCGCAGACATACGGGGCTCGAGCCGTGGCCTCATACGCCGCCAAGGCCCGAACGCCCTTTGAGGGCAGGCCAAGGCTCGCCCGAGCGACCCTCGATCTCAGACTCAAGGACTCAACAGCGCATCGTCTCTGACAGCTCTTGGTGTGATCTCATGTTTGTGAATTGTTGCACTAGATATCCGACTATCGTGTCATATATGACTCGCTCTAATGTGCGCCCTGATCGGTCCTCGCTCGTATGTTTGGTTAGCCATTCTTGTGTCATTCTTCACTAAGGAAAAACATATCGTGTTGTTTTCGCCACACCCCGTTTTGGAAGCTCTCGGCAACGCGCTGGATGAGGCTGGATGGATTCCGAGCGGGCCGAGCCCAATGGTCGAGCAGTTCAGCCAGGCGGCTTCTCACGTCCGGGCCACCGGCGAGCGGACATGGATGCGGCAAGTCCATACTACTCTGTCGCAGAGCAGAATTGTCCTCGGTGGGGTGAGGGGAGGCTTGTGACTTGATTCACAAGGCCAGCGCATCGGAGCGTCTCCGGTTTGAGGGCCGGTCGTTGGATTGAGCCTGGCTGGCACGGTGCTATAGGAAGCGAGAGGGACCTGCAGCCTGTTCTTGGAGAAGGGTGCCGAAAGGAACCTGAACGGATTGCTCCGGGCGTCGCCCATCCGGCCGCAGACGCCACGTATAGTGTCGCCCTAACGCCACTACAGACAGGCGCGAAGAGTACCTGCAGAGTGAGAATGGCGAGACTCCTGGTCGTCCTTGCGCGTGGGGTTGTTTGCGTGATTTTGTTCCTACGTTATATCGGAGTTGATATTTTTGGTTAAAAGGGCTTGACAAAGGGCGGTTTTTTGG
>CAZGMK010000022.1:0-59930 GCA_964526835.1 uncultured Ignavibacteriales bacterium | reverse complement strand
GACCGAAACGCACGCTGCTTGAAACCAAATTTACACAACTCTTGACATGAGCTCAGATTAAGAAGCGGTGGTCAATCATAGGCTAAGAACTCCATTAGCAGGCCCCGCGGGATGGCGCCTCCCACCACCGACAGGCAAGAGGGGAGCCTCGCCAATCGCTTTTTGTTGACCCGCGCGGGACCAACCGCCACCATGGGGTCACCCTCAGTACGATTGGGACACCGATATGTGGTACGAAACCGAAAACCTGTTCGCTGTCGAGAGCCTGACAGTCGTAGAGTGGCTGCTGTTCGCGGCGGTCAACGTCGCATTCCTACTGTTCATGATAACTCTCGCGCCGCGCCTGAAGGTCTTCCTGAGGAACTGGCAAAGGTGGGAGGATGATGTCTACCGCAACATCCTTCGTTACTATGGCGCCATGGGCGGACCGTCGGTAGTGCCGCGCAATCTGGCCCCGGAGTTGTGTGTCCTGATCTACGTCTACTTCGGGGTGATCAGCCTCTGGATATTTGTCAGCCAGGTGCTCCCCACGATCTTCTTCGCGCTGGCGGCGGTGACATTTCTGCTGTGGCGGAGCAGCATTCTCTGGCGGGCGGTTGCCTATGTGCGCGACTTCCGACGTCGCCGCCGTGAGACCGGAGAGCACGAGGCCAGCCGGTACATCGCCGAGCAGGCGGATAACTGACGCCCTGAAGCGGGCCCACGGACCGGGTGGGCCACCGGTGCCCTCACACATTCGGTTTGAATAGGACATTCGGCGACTTTTCCATTCTCTCCGGAGCGTAATCCAGTGCCGTTAGGTCGGCGATAAACTCCTCGGAACCGGTCTCTACGATGAGGACAGGATGTGATGCCTCGATGAGTTTCCGCATACCGGCCAGAACAAAGGCTTCGTGGCCTTCTGCATCAATTTTGATGAGTGCGACGGTTCGATTGATGCAGAGAGAATCGAGCGGCATAGTAAGAACTGATAATGAACTATCTGCAACAGATGAAAGGTGTGCCTCGTAGTAATTGGTTAATCCGCTTGAGAACTCAGGGATGGATACACCGACAACATCCAACTTGTCGGCCTCGTCGCGCTTATCAACCATGATGTCTCTCCTTCAAAACAATATAACATCATGGCCGCTTACACAAAAATACTTACACGCTCGCCGTGGGCTCCAACCAATTCAGAGAATCGCTTCGTATAGTGTCCGACGTTAGCCCCGACATCGATCACCCAATCTCCTGGATTTATAAGACTGTGGAGTATCTCATACTCAGGCTCATCTGTCGAAAAACTACCTGTCTTGATCTGCCTTCTGAAGTGAATACGCTTTAGCTCGGTCTGCCAATGGTGTGGCAATCGTGCTGCCAGTTGTTTAAGAAGTAGCATTGTGACTGTTCTTTCGACGTCTTGCCTTCGCGCGACAGTGGATAGACGCTTTCTTTGTAGCGGCGACGCCGCCACATTGCGGCATGATATCCCGACATCGGGATCCGTTGAAACCCATGATGACGTTCATTCACATTCTTTCCGGGATTCCACCCCGACGGATATCTGGCTCATATATGATATACTCCATTCCCATTACGGATCGTCTACCGGGCTCTATCCATCCTTGCCTCTCCAGTTGAGAACGCGAGCAAGAAGCATCCTGGCATTTGCGTCCCTAGATTCCTAGGATTGGAGCTTGACTCAGTCCTTCTTGCTGCGGGAGTGTCCCTCTACAGTCGAGACAAAAGAGTGTGGCCCTACCCATCTATAGGCATGACGCCGCTTCTGCGCTAACACAGGTCTTCGTCTTCGTCTCCCCTTCTCTATCGTCAACATTCCCCGTTAACTGAATGTTTGTCGGGAAGATTTCGTTGGCGGAGAATGCCAATATAGTTGATACCAGTAGGGCGGGAGCCCCGCGCTCCCGCCAATTGCCTTAGGCAGAAGCGCGGGGCTTCTGCTATACGAGGCTCGGGGCGTGCATTATAGCTGAACGCCTTGGGCCAGTACGTTAGGAATCGATACTGCAGTGCTTCGAAATGGTCGTTACGCACCCGTGCTCCATACATCCGCGATTGTATCGCCGGCCTGCTTGTCGACGCTATCTCAAGACATACAGGCAAGGCATCTTGGCCTCGAGCGCGCAGTGCCCAGTAGTCCCCTTGACAGACTCGCAGCCATGGGGCGCGACTCATGAATGCCTCATTCTTACCCGCCCCTTCAGTCGCTTGATCCCCTCCTCAGGAGTTGGTGGCTTCCAATCTTGTTCATGCGCTGGGACCGCTATCCATTTGCCTGGCGCGGGACATTCCCATTTGTAGACAGGAGACTTGTATATGAATGCGAACTTGGATCGTATGCGCGACAAGAGCATCCAGTTAGTTGAGTACCAACGTCGGTAAAACAGGTAGACTTCCACGAAGAGCGGGTCCATGTGAAGGTCCTTGGGCTCTATGCCCATGGCTGTGACCTGCTCCCCAAGATCGGTGAAGCCAAATATCTCCATCTTAGCCGGGAAGTTCCAAATCCACTTGCCGCAGTATGCGCCTCTATCTTTATCGTAATCTTGACCCGTATTCTTATGCCTTAATTGAAAGTAAACAAGGCCCACCGCATCTGTGGCCGTAAGGTTGTGGATTACTGGCCTGATCCCCCAGCTATCCGGGCCTCCGGGCCTAATCTCGAAGCTCAGGACGGGCCGTGACTGCCAGCGATATGCTACCCAAGCGACTAAGACTCCGGCCAACAATATCGCTAGATTGATCCACTCCAAGCGCAGCTTCTTCGCCCAGCTGGTACTACCAGATGCGTTGGGCGAATCCTCCGGCCTATCAGCTTGGACGCCACTAGTCTTGTCCCGTGACCTCAGTGTAAATGCGGCGCCGTCTTGTGCTAGTCTCAAGCCAGTGGTGTTTGAACCATTGGCTCCCGTGCCAACCCTTACCGATTCGCATGCCACAGTGGGATGCGAGGCACCAGAGTCGCTATCTGAATCCGAGCAAAAACTGGCTGAGGTGAGTAGGAGCAAGAGGCACGATAATAACACTGCTGGCCGCCGACATGAACCGGGTGCTTCCTTCATTCCACCTCCTAAGAGTCATGTGGGTCAACACACAACCAGGGCTCACCGCTGCATAAGCAGATACAGGTGGGTGTCCCACAGGTTGCTGCGGGATAGATTCGTCATCGCAGTCGCCTTTCAAAGGGTTGGTGTCCGTCCCGTTGGATGGGTTTCTTCCTTATGTGCATCTCGAGATTTCCCTGCTAGATCATAGCACGAAAGCACGATTTTCGCAAGCCATCTATGCCGAAGTGTGCAACCATCCGCGATAAGCTCCCACAGCTACCGGGTGGATTCCGGCTTTCGCGGAAACGACGCTTATGTGCCCATAATCTTGCCGGGGCACAGGACTGCTGCGCTGCGATCACTGACGACACGTGCGCCCCGGAGCTTCGCTCCTGGTCCATTTGGTGCTGATGGCCGCGCGCCCGGATACCCGGAGCACGGCTCCGGGCCATCCACCCGCAGTGCACTCGCCGGAACCCGACCAAGTCACAATGATGGCGCTGATGCACCCGAGGCGACCCACACCCACATATACAAAAACCCGAAGAGGCTAGAACCTCTCCGGGTCAAACAGTCATCATCTGATGGCGGCTTCAGGCCGTTATGAGACGTGCTGAAGATTGATCACACACAGCCGGTCGGCTTGGCCAGACCCGCGACCTTACAGGCGCCTTTCGCCGGGCCCGACGGGAACAGCTCATAGACCTTCTTGAGCGGGAAACCGGTCTCCTTACAGAGCTTACGAATCATCGGGGCGATCCCGAACTTCAGGTAGTAGTCGCGCAGATAGTTGACCAGCTTCCAGTGCTCTTCGGTCAACTCATCGACACCCTCGGTCGTGGCGAGAGCCCTGGCGACATCTTCATTCCACTGATCCGGCTGCTGCATGAAACCGTCTTCATCGACTTCGATTTTCACGTCACCATGTTCAAAAATCGGCATCCTCAAACCTCCGTTTAGTATAAACAACTCGGTATGCTATAGTTTCCTGTTAAACTTGTCAATCTACTCCATAACAAGGTAGCCGCACGGGCAGTTCTCCGCGCACTTCTTACAACCAGTGCAGACATCGTGCTTGTACTTGTAGGGATCGCGCCCCACAACCGGCCCGCCCTTGGACTTGGGCTTGTCGATGGCACTGTCCTGGCACAGTGACCAGCAATTGCCGCAGTCGAAGCAGAGGCCGCAGCTCATGCAGCGACTGGAGGCGTGCAGAGCCTTCTCGGCATCCATAGTCGGCGTGATCTCGGCATCGATGGTCTTGATACGTTCGACCGGGTCCATCTGCTCAACCTCGGTACGCTGACTCTCCTCGTAGAAAGAGTGGTACATCTTGTCCAGACGAACCACCTCTCCGGATGGATCCGCCGGCATCGGCTCGGAAGTCACCATCTCGTGGATCGATTCGGCAGCCCGACGGCCGTGGTATATCGCGTCGATCACCAGTCCCAGATTGACGGTATCACCCCCGGCAAGACACATTTCGACTTTCGTGACAAATCTGTCATCGGTCTTGATCCAGTCGCGACCTTCGATGAACTCGTCAAAGCCGGTGAAATCCGGTTCCTGTGAAATAGCCGTTATCAGGGTAGTGAACTCGAGGTCATAGGTGTCGCCGTCGATGGGCACCGGGCGACGACGTCCTGAGGAGTCCGGCTCGCCGAGTTCCATGCGCTGGCACTTCATCCCGGTCGCCTTGCCGTTCTCGCAATACACCTGGATGGGGGCGGCCAGGAAGTCGATCCTCACATCTTCTTCTTCAGCTCCAACAATCTCCTCTTCGATAGCCGGCATTTCGGCGCGGGTGCGGCGATACAGAATAGTCGCCTCGGCGCCCAGCCGTCGTGCGATACGAGCGGCATCAATGGCTGTGTCGCCGCCACCGATCACCACCACCTTGTCGCCGATGTCGACCTTTTCGCCTTCGTTGACCTTGTGCAGGAAATCGATGCCGGTCATAACATTCGAGGCGTCCTCACCCTCGACGCGCAGCTTGAGGCCCTTGTGCGCACCGATTCCGATGAAGACGGCCCGGTATTGGCTCCTGAGATCGTCGATAGTGATGTCCTTGCCGACGCAAGTATTGGTCTTGATCTCGACGCCCATATCGACTATGCGCTGGACTTCGGCATCAAGGATATTCTGCGGCAGGCGGTAGTCCGGAATACCGTAACGCAGCATTCCGCCTGTCTTCGGAAAGGCTTCATAGACAGTTACGGGATAGCCACGACGCGCCAGGTGGTAGGCGCATGCGAGACCGCCAGGACCGGCGCCCACGATCGCGATCTTCTCGGACCGCTTCTCGTCGGTTAGCATCGGGGGCTTGAGACCCTTCTCCAGGGCAAAGTCACCAAGGAATCTCTCGACCGCATTGATGTTGACGGCGCCTTCTTTGTCTTTACGATTGCACTCGGTCTCGCACGGATGCGGGCAGACCCGGCCGCACACGCTCGGGAATGGCTGCTTTTCGGCGAAAGCCATCCACGCTTCGGTGAAGGCCTCCTCGTCCGATAAGCCCAGTTCCTGGCGCTTGTTTATCGTCATCAGCGTCTTGCGGATCGGGTTATGGTTCGGGCACCCCACTGCTCCGCACGGCGCCGGTTTCGGTCGGCCATACGGCCGCAGCGGCGACTGTTCACGTGAAGAGGCGCCCCCGCCCTTCTTAACCAGCTTCTTCTTCTTTCCCAATAGACCCATAGCGAAACTATCCTAGTTCTTGGGTAATCCAGAAGGCCGCGATAATCGCCGGCAGCGGTTGTTCCGGCCCGGCTTGGATTCTCCGTTCAGTTATGTCCGGCCTGGTCGGTCGTGGCTGCGGTCGGTTGCCCCGACACAGAGAGTGCTTCGGGCCGTCCAGGGTCAATATCTCCAAATAACTTCTACTTCGTCTTTCCTCGTCAGTTCCTGTTCGGGCTCAGCGATAGCACGGAATGACCGTGCCGCCTCTGCCCAGGTGAGTCGCGCCCGCGCTGCACCTTTTGGTGCGGTACCGAAGAGCCGCCCCGACCATGCCCGTAGCCCAGGACGGCACGCCATCAGCATGCAGGTGCGTGTACGTGGCGACAGTCGCTTCGCGCGTCAGCCCGTCGCGAGCGCCTCCGACTCCCGCTCCACGAGCCATCCGCAGACATGTTCGATCGGTTGGTGCTTGGTTGGGTCGTGTGTAGTGGAATTCGTGGCCGCGAATCGTCGTGCCATCTTTCAGAATCGGGTTGCTGAGATCAACCACCGCTTCGACGTACCCGTGCCCGGCCGGTCGCTCGCTCATCACCAGGTCGACATCAAAGACACCGGCCATCCGGTAAGACTTGTCCTCCCACGTGACGGAGCGAGACAGGTAGATTAGTCCACCGCATTCGGCCCAGATCGGCATGCCTCGACGCGAAGCCTGTTGCACCGAGTGCATCATAGACCTGTTCGCGGCCAGACGCGCAGCGTGAGTCTCAGGGAACCCACCGCCGATGTAGAGGCCGCTCAGATCCTGTGGCAACGCCTCATCGTCCAGCGATGAGACCGGCGCCAGTTCCGCGCCTGCAGCCTGCAGGGCTTCAAGGTTCTCGGGATAATAGAAGGTAAAGGCGCTGTCGAAGAAGCAGCCTATGCGGACCCGGTTCGACGCAGCCGTATTGACCGCCGCGCGCCGCTCGACTTCAAGAGGCCGGGCCGCCAGCGCGATCTCCTCAATCGCCTCGATGTCCAGATAATCGCACCCTATCCGGTGGAGTTGATCCGACAGCGAACCGTCGGTATCGAATTCCGCCGGTGTCACCAGCCCCAGATGTCTTCCGGGGACGATTTCGTGATCGAGTCTGGGAATGACTCCCAGCACCGGGATGCCGCAGTTCTTTTCGATTGCCACCCCGGCGACCTCAGCATGACGTTTACCGGCCACTCGGTTAAGGATAACTCCGGCAATCTGGACGCGGGGTTCGAACACCTGACAGCCGCGAACCATAGCCGCCAGCGTGCGGGTTGTCTTGGTGGCGTTGACGACCAGAACAACCGGGGTCCGGAGCAGGTCGGCAAGGGCGGCGCTGGAATGGGTCCCGTCAACATCGAAACCATCGAACAGGCCGCGATTGCCCTCGATGACAGCGATGTCGCCAAGGGGAGCGTGGCGGGCGAAACGGGCCGTGACACGTTCCGGATCAACCATGTAAGTATCCAGATTACGGCACACCCCCCCGCCAGCCCACGACAGCCAGGCGGCGTCGATGTAGTCGGGGCCTTTTTTGAAGACGGAAGTAGCCAGCCCCTTTCGTCGAAGAGCCGTCAAGAGGCTCAGGCTGGCTACAGTCTTACCCGTGTCGCCGGACAGGCCGGCAATAATGATTCGAGCTATGTTGACACCCATCGCAGTCGAACTAAACCGCGAGCGACGCGTTCAGTCGTTGGCCGCGCCCTCCCTGTGCGGCAGCTCCAGGAAGCTGCCACCAAAGTAGGTGTAGACGCAGCGACCGGAGTTAACCAGTTGCTTGATCGCCTCTTTGCACAGCTTCTTGTCGACCTCGTCGCCGTACTTCTCGATCATGGCCTTGGTGAGGTCACCGGGCTTCATTTTCTTGACCCCGGTGTTCTCCTTGACCAGTTCGTACATGTCGTTGGCTATTTCGTCTACCGTCTTAGCCACTTTATTCATACCTCCTAGAAGGTTAAATGAGTCGACCGCTTATAGGTCAGGCCGGCGTGTTTGAAATCGTCGATGTGCTCTCTCTGGAACTCGATTCCGGCCATGTTGAAGAACCGCGGCCAGCCGATACGTTCGATCCAGTCACCCATGCGCTCATACTTGCGAGCGTCGTCGGCCCAGATCTCGACCAGCTTCTTGATCCAGGTCGTGACCTCCGGCCAGCGCGGCGGGTTGTTCGGAATGAAGGGAACGGCCAGCTTGGAAAACTTCGGTTCGCTGATGCAGTTGGATACCTTGCCACCAACCCACAGCGAGATACCATCACCATCCGGGTCTGCAATCGGCATCGCCGGGCAAACCGTAAAGCAGTTGGCGCAGAACATGCAGCGGTCTTCCATAATCTCGACCGAAGGATTGCCCTCGACCGTAGCCGGACGTATCGCGGCGGTCGGACATGAGGCCGAGACATTGGGGATTTCGCACATGTTCTTGACCTGACTGTGATTGATGCGCGGGTACTTCGTGTGGACACCGAGAATTGCGATATCCGAGCAGTGAACCGCACCACACATATTCAGGCAGCAGGCCAGCGCGATACGAAGCTTGGCCGGGAGTTTGAGCCCCTCGAAGTACTCCATGAGTTCGTCCATGACAGCCTTGACGACACCCGAGGCATCGGTGGCCGCCGAGTGACAGTGCACCCAGCCCTGAGTGTGGACGATACTGGTGATGGAATTGCCGATGCCGCCGACCGGATGACCCATTTCCTTGAGATCCGCAATCAGTGGATCAATGTTCTTCTCATCGGTCAGCAGGAACTCAATATTGTGGCGGCTGGTAAAGCGCAGGTGGCCGTCGCAATACTTGTCCGCCAGATCACAATACATGCGAATCTTCGGCACACTGATCAGACGGCCGCTGGATGCGCGAACCGTGTACAGCTTGTCGCCGGACTCGCCAACATGCACCATGACGCCGGGCTTCAGGATTTCGTGGTATTTCCACTTACCGTAGTTCTTCTTGATGATCGGCGGCAAGAAACGCTCATAATGTGGCGGGCCAAAGTCCGTCCGCCGTTCCTGTACATCTGCCATTTGCTAACCTCTATTCTCTGCTTACGTTTTTTCGACTCGTCTTGTCGCAACGTCGTGCGGCATCACGACGCCACAACTCCTCTTATTCTTCTTCTTCAGCCTGCTGATAGAAGATGTACGGATTGTCGCGCGGCTGCGCAACCATCTCGGGAACCGGCTCCAGGCCTATTGCATCGAGGAAGTTGGCCAGACCGACACGCTGGATAAACTCGCCCACGCGCTCGCGGTTCTTGCCTTCCTCGCACCACAGATCCCAAATAGCATCAGTCAGTTCCTTGAGGTCCTCATAGGGCTCTTCCATCTTCATGAACGGGATGAAGACCGAGCTCAACTGAGCGCCTTCAATGATAGGGGCCTTGGCGCCGATCAGGATGGTCGCACCGCGATCCTTACCGGGGCGAAGCGCCTTCGGCAGGACGCGGATGCAGTGCATGCAGCGCTTGCAGAAGCTGTTATCAATAGTCAGTTCCTTGCCGTCCCAAGCGACGCATTTGCCGGGGCACAGGTCAACGATCTCGGCCTTTATGTCCACGCCCTTGTCGGCGTACTCCGCAACGGCATCCTTGTCGATCTGGATCTCGTCCCGCCAAGTACCGATAATCGACATATCGGCACGCGCAATCGAGGCCACACAGTCGATCGGACATCCGGACATCTTGAACTTGAATTTGTATGGGAAGGCGGGACGATGAAGCTCGTCCTGGTAGTGCATCGTCAGGTGATGACACAGGGCCATGGTGTCGTAACAGGCCCACTCACAGCGCGACATGCCGCAGCAGCAGCTGGGCGTACGCAAGTCGGAGCCGGAACCGCCGATGTCGAAATCGATCTTGGCCAGGTCGGCGAAGGTCGGCTCCAATTCAGCGGTCTTAGTGCCCAGGAGAATCAGATCGCCGGTCGATCCATGAAGATTGGTCAGCGATGAACCGCGTTTCTCCCAGATGTCGCAGATGCCTCGCAGAGCCTTGGTGTCGTAGTACCAGCCGGCCGGCTGGTTGATGCGCATCGTATGGAAGTGGGAAACGTTCGGCCACTTGTCCGGCAGGTCAGAGTAACGACCGATGACGCCACCGCCATAGCCCATGACGCCAACGATACCGCCGTGCTTCCAGTGGCCGATGCGCTCCTGGTATGACTGCTCGAGCTGGCCCAGCAAGTCGCTGGCCATGGGATTGGTCTCGGCAGCCATCTTGATCTCTCTCACAAAACTTGGCCAACCACCCTTTTCAAGTTCGTCAAGTTGTGGGGTCTGGGGAAGACTCTCTGCCATTGTAACTCCTTAACTCACAAAATGCTGAATATGTGTGACTTCTAATAGACTTCTCTATGCCTTTACCAATCGCGGCCTCCGCAAAACAAAGGTGCCATATCGAGATAAATGCTACCCGCTTTGTCTCGTATCTACGGCAGCGGAATACATGGCCGCATCAAGCAGTTATTAAAGCCCGCAACCGGCCTCTCGTCAAGCGGAAAATGTGAAAAATTTCATTATCTATTACAGATGCCAATTCGCGAACCGGCTGTTCCGGGCTCCTCGACGGTCGGCGCAAGACGCACAAAATCAATGCCTTAGGGGATTGTGAGAACAAATCGATGAAATTGCAATTCGTTTTCATCTAGATTCATGTAAGCAAAAGATTGAGCCATCTTCCAGAATGCAACCGTACCGCCCAAACAGCCTGAAAAGGGAAGAGCCCCCTGAATTCAGGGGGCTCTTCCCTTATCGACTGCGGAAAAGATTTCCTACATGCCTTTGTAGGGATTGAATCCGACACCCTCGATCGTCTCCAGGAAGTCGTCGAAGATTTTCGGAATCTTGTAGTAGTCGGTGATGGCCAGCTCATGCATCTCCACTCGCTCTTCCTCCAGCACCAATTGCTTCAGCTTCTCACGGACATTGTCCATGCGGTAGCTGGCAAGCTCCGAGCCGCGAACGAAGTGACATTGATAGTCTTCGCCCTTCTTGCAGCCGATGAGCAGGACACCGTCGAACCCGCGCGCGAGAGCATCCCCGACCCAGATGGCGTTCATCGAACCCAGGCAACGAAGCGGGATGATGCGTATCATCGAGTTGTACTTCTTGCGCATCAGGCCAACCATGTCGACCGACGGCAGGGCGTCGTTTTCGCAGACAAAGGCCAGAATTCGAGGCTTCTCCTCAAACTCGTCGGGGATCTCGATCGATTTGATCATCTGCGACATCATGTTGACGCTGTAGTTCTTAAACGAGATGATTCGCTCCGGACAGGCTCCCATGCAGATGCCGCAGCGACGGCAACGGAACGGGTTCGGCTGCGGCGTACCCTTGTCGTCCTCGTCGAGCGTCCCGAACGGACACTCCTCGGTGCAGCGTTTGCACTGTGTGCAGCGTTGAAGGAAGAAGTCCGGAAAACTGAGGTCGCCCGAACGTGGATGGACAGCCTGACCGACCGCTACCGATTCGACTGCCTGAATCGCCTTGAGCGCTGCGCCGTCGGCGTCGATCGCTGAAGTCGCCAGGTCCATGGGAGATCGGACCGGGCCGGCGGCGTAGACACCGGTACGACGAGTCTCGTAGGGGAAACAAATGAAGTGTGAATCAGGGAAACCGTACTTGAGCGTCGGCAGATCGGTGCCCTGACGGTAGGTCAAATTGATGATCCTGGCGCCCGGCTCCGCCGACATCGCGGCTTTCTTGCCGTCGTCGTCTTCGTCCGAACCACCCGAATCACCCTCTTCCTCATCGAGGACCTCGCCGATCAGGTCGAGATATCCCATGGCACCCTTGACCTTGGTGGTCGGCACCATACCTGTGGCCAGAACCACCATGTCGGCATCGAACTGAATATCCTCGCCCAGGAGCGTGTCGGTGACATCGATTGTCAGACCACCGTCAACTTTGTTGACCCCCGCAATTTCACCCTTGGTCAGGAAGATGCCATCGTCGTTCTGCGCATGGGCATAGAACAACTCGTACTGGCCCGGGGAGCGGATGTCCTTATAAATGATGTATACCTTCGTGTCAGGATACTGGTCGCGTACATACATGGCCTGCTTAAGGGAAACCCGACAGCAGACCGCACTGCAATACGGCAAATGGTCCTGATCGCGGGATCCGGCGCACTGGATGAAGCAGACACTCCTGGGCGCCTGACCGTCCGACGGCTTCTTGATACCGCCGTTCTTCATCATCTCCTCCACCTGGACATTGGTTATCACGTCGTCGGAGACGCCATAACCGAGGTGACCCAGCTTAGTGGCGTCGTAGGGTCTCCATCCTGAGGCGAGGATGATAGCGCCAACCCGGGTCGACGTCTTGCCACTGTCGCCCTCAATGGTAACATCGAACTGCCCCGGCTGACCGTCGGTCTTCTTGACATGAGACGAAAGATGAACGGTGATATTGTCGTGCGTACGAACCTTCTCAGCCAGCGTATCGACACCGGGATCCTGAAGCTCCTGATACGGCGGGGCTTTCGGAAACACCTTGGCGTACCGGGCCGCCCAGCCGCCCAACTTGTCTTCCTTCTCAACCAGTTGGACTTTGTAGCCGGCATCGGCCGCAGAAAGCGCCGATCGCATACCTGTCATGCCGCCGCCAATCACGAGGATGTCCTTGCTCGTCTCCTCGATGTGCGGTTCGGCCGGCTCGCTGGCCTTGACCTTGGCGCACCCCATACGGATACAGTCTTCGGCGAGCATCTGGGTGTCTTCGTCGTTCGGCTCGTGGCACCAGGCGACCTGCTCGCGCAGGTTAGTGCGGTCGGTGTGGACCTCCGGGCCGAAGCTGAACAGCTCGGGGAAAACCCGCTGGGAACACGCCGCCACGACCACCCGATTCAGGCCCTCGGAGGCGATTTCGTTCTTTATGAATTCGAGGCCCTCCCTGGAGCAGAGGGTCTCGTGGGATTTCGCGATTACGGCGCCGCCCTCCTTCGTGGCGACTTCGACAAGCTTGTCGACATCCATGGACTTGGCGATGTCACATCCCTTGCAGATAAAACAACCAACTTTCGGATCAGCCATGGCTTACCTCCTTGACGCGACGGTTATGGCCCGCAGGGCGGCGCCGGTGGCTTCCTGAACCGAAGAACTGACATCGACCGGGCGGCAGGTAACGCCGGCCCCGATCACGCCATTGTCGTTGGCCGGTGAGAAGAACCCCCACTCGTCGAGCTCGCTGTTCAACGGGGGTGGGCTGTCGACGTTGTTCGGCACCATGCCAGTCGCCAGCACGGCCATATCACATTCCGTCCTGGTCATCTCTCCCGTGAGAGTGTTCTCGGCCTCGAGGATTACATTCCCATTCTCACCCTCAGTTATCCGAGCGACCTTGCCGCGATGGAAATGGATCTTCTCGTCATCCTGACGAGCGATGTAAAAGTCCTCCCATCGTCCCGGCGAACGAACATCAATGTAGAAAATGTGAATCTCGGCATCCGGATACTGCTCGCGGACATAGGTAGCCTGTTTCATCGAGGCCATACAGCAAATGCCCGAGCAGTATGGCAGATGGTTTTCGTCACGACTGCCGGCGCACTGGACAAAACCTATCTTCTTGGGCTCCGCGCCGTCGGACGGCCTCTGAATCTTGCCGTCGGTCGGGCCACTCTGGGCCGCAAGGCGTTCCATAATCACATTAGTAATGACATTCTTGATGCGGCCGTAACCAAGATTATCGATCCTGGTGGCGTCGTATGGTTTCCATCCCGTCGCCCAGACGATTGCCTTGCATTCAACCGTTACCGTCTGAGGCTGCATATCCAGCTCGATGGCGCCGTACTCGCAAGCCTCGACCGCTTTCTTCATCTGCGGATCGCCGGCGAATTCGGGATCGACGACATAGCGCATCGGATAGGCCATCAGGTGCGGCAGATAGATGGCCTTGGTCTTGTTCAGGCCGAAGTTGAAGTCGTTGTCCCGCTCCAGATCAATGGCCTTCTCACACTCACTGCAGCAGGTGCAGCGATCGTTGACAAAGCGCGGGCTGATTCTGAGCGTAACCTGGAAATTACCCGGTTCTCCGCTGACATCCTGAATCTCGGTCAGGGTCAGAACGCGAATATGCGGGTTAACTCTGATACGCTTAAGGTTGATCTCGATACCGCAAGTGGGCGGGCAGAGTTTGGGGAAATACTGGAATGAAGCCGCCACGCGTCCGCCAATGCTGGGCTGTTTTTCGATCAGCACCACGTCTCTGTTAACTTCAGCGGATTCGATGGCAGTAGTCATCCCGGCAATCCCGCCGCCGACCACGAGGGTATCGGCTTTGATCTTATCGGGTACCGGATCGATCAGAGCCATACTCTACTCCTTGTGTATATCCTACTCGCCTGTGTTTTCCGGTCCTTCATGCGGGCCATTATGGAAGGTTTCGGTCCGATCTTTGGTCTCGCCCAAAACATATTGTCCGACTTGACCTTAGTGCCCTTCGCAGCATAGCCGCCCGGGGGCTTCAGCTCGCCATCACAATCAATCAGATTGTGAAAATAGTAACAATCGACGGGGCTATATAATGTACCACCCGGCCCCTTGTCAAGCGGTTTTGGGCTACAACAACACCGGATAGGCCGGAGCAAAGAACAACCCCGCCCGGCATCAGGCCGCAGCGGGGTTCACAAGTCAGGATACTTCAGATTTGCCGGGCTATTCGATCACTGGGAAAACGAAAGTCTCGTGTATTCCGGCGTCCCAACTGCGATCAGTCACTCCCGGTGCGAACCAATAACATTCACCGTTGCCGGTCTCCGGATCAACATCGCTGTCTTTGGACGGATTGCCGCCAGCGCCCTGTGGGCTGATGGTGAAGCCGTGCGGACAGTCTATCCCGACATAGTAATGTCCCTGAGGGATATTCTCGAACAGGTAGTACCCGTTGCTGTCGGTGAAGGTCGTAGCCGCCGGATATCCGTCACACTCATACAGAGTTACAGGAATCATCGACATGCCCGGCTCGCCGTGATCCTGAATGCCGTTGCGATTCGCATCGTACCAGACCCGGTCGCCGATCGTTACCTCGCTGCCATCAAGCTGATGAAGCCCGGCATCGAGATCAAGGTCGGTCAGACCGATGCCGAAGTAGATACACTCGGTCAGGCCACTGCCCGGATCGACATCGCTGTCGACCGAGCCGTCTCCGCCCTGATGCCGAGGACTGAAGGTGAAGCCGTCAGGCGGTTCGAACCCGATCTGGTAGCTGCCATGATTGAATCCGCTGAAAAGATAGCTCCCGTCGGCGGCGGTGGTTGTCGTCTGCAGCGGAGCGCCGACGCAGTCATACAGAGTAACAGTCACTCCGGACAATCCCGGCTCGCCGGGGTCTTGAATGCCGTCACGGTCCAGATCATTCCAGACCAGATCGCCGACCTGTACCGGCGGCGGACAGGTGTCCGGATGAATCCCGGCATCCCACGTATCGTCATACTCGCCCGGCTGCAGGTTGGTGCATACGGTCAGGCCGGTAGCCGGATCGACATCGCTGTCTCTGGAATCATCGAAGCCCTGGTTGCGATCGGTGAAGCTGTGGCCATCGGGCAGGCCGAACTCCAGACGGTAGTTGCCGGGTGTCAGGTCGATGAAACTATAGAGGCCGGAGACATCAGTTACGGTCGAAGCCACCACCCCGCCCCCACAGTGATAGAGTGTGACCTCAATATCGCCTAATCCCGGCTCGTTGGGATCCTGGATGCCGTCGTGGTCCATGTCCAGCCAGACGCGATCACCGATCCCGGCAGGCTCGGGACTCGGCTGATAGATGCCGGCGTCGATGGTGGAGTCCTTCGCCGACGGCTGAAGGGTAACACATTCACTCAGGCCTGTCTCGGGATCGGCATTGCTGTCGATCGAGGGGTCGGAACCGACGAAGCGCGGCGAAAACTCATAGCCGCATGGCAGCACAAAACGAACCATGTATCCGCCCGGCGGGAGGTCATCAAAGTAGTAGTAGCCGTCGTCGTTTGTGAAGGTGCCGCCCAGCGGGGCACCACTGCAGTTGAGAAGCTGGATCTGCACCCCGCCGACCCCGGGCTCGCCGTCATCCTGAATACCATCCTGATCGGCATCGAACCAAACGCGATCGCCGAGCAGTCCCGATGGCGGACACGGGCCTTCGTAGATTCCGGCGTCCCAGGTCATGTCGTCCTCGCCGGCCATCAGGCTGGTGCAGCTCGTCCGGCCGGTATTCGGATCGGCGTCGCTGTCCTTTGAATCGTCCATTGTCGCGCCCGGCGGAGTGAAGACCCAGCCGTCCGGCAGGACGAATTCAATGAAGTAGCTGCCGGTGTCGAGTCCAGCGAAGAGGTAGAAACCATCGGCGTCGGTCACGGTCTGGGCGACCCACTCACCGGCGCAGGTGTAGAGATTCACCTCGACACCTGATACCCCGAACTCTCCTTCATTCTGTATACCGTTTATGTCGCCGTCATACCAGACCCAGTTGCCCAGTGAGGTGGGTGGTGGCGCGGGGCGATACAGCCCGCAGTCCCAGGTCATGTCCTGCTCGCCCGGCGCCAGAGTCGTGCATTCGGTTCGGCCGTCGGGGTCCGCATCGCTGTCGGTGTCGTCTCCACCCTGATCCTGCGGCGATATCTCATAGCCGGTCGGCGCCTCGAACATGACATAGTACTGGCCGGCCGACAGACTGTCGAACAGATACAAGCCGTCTCCGTCGGTCGTATCAACCCCGACCAGATCGTCGCTGCAATCGAACAGGCGCACCGTGACGCCCTGCAGTCCCGGCTCACCATCGTCCTGAATCCCATTGGAGTCAAGATCGAACCAGACCCGATCGCCGATGGAGGCCGGGGCCGGAACCGGGACGTAGATGCCGCAGTCCCAGGTCATGTCCTCTTCACCCTCGTCGAGGTGCGTACACTCCGTACGTCCGTCGGCATTGACGTCGCTGTCGGCGGCCGAATCGTCGCCTTCTCCCTCTGGTGAGAACACGTGATCCTCGGGCAGGATGAACCTGAGATAGTAGCCTTGATCAGGTTCCAGCTCGTCGAAAAGGTAATAGCCGTCGGCATCGGTTGTGTCCGTACCCTGAAGATGACCCGAGCAGGTGTAGAGTTTAACCTCCACTCCCTCGACGCCCCCTTCGGACTCATCCTGTATGCCGTTGGAGTCCAGATCATACCAGACCCAATCACCGATGGAGGCTGGTTCAGGCGGCGTGAGATCAAGGTCGAAGCGGACAAGGCTCACTGCCTCGGGGGCGCAACTATCAGTTGCTCCGATCAGCATCGTCGGTTCATCGCCGAAGTTCGTGAAAGGCCATGCCCGCCAGATGTAACTGTCGTCTTCGGCGAACAGAGTCGTGCAGGCGGAGACACCGAACATGTCGGTGTAGCAGATGTCCAATCTGGGCATCTGGCCGGGGCCGCCCTCTTTGGCGGCCAGCCCTATCATCGGCCAGTCGCAGTAGTTGCCCTGAAGAGCCAGGCCGTTGTTGGGGTAGACACCATCGACCCAATCCTGGGCAATAGAGGCGACATCAACCGTCCGCCAGCCGACACCGTCGGCCATAAACGTATCTACAGTGTCGGGGACCCAGCTATCGCGGTAATTGTCCCATGTTACGCTGGCCTCCTCCCACGGATCCCAGCACCAGCTAACGATTACCTTATTCCCACTGGGTTCGCTAACGTAAACACTAAGTACCGCCGATTCCACGGTGCTCCCGGGCGGAATGGCGGCCCTGTCCGTCGCACCCTCATCTACCGTATTCCCGGGCGCGGTGGACATCGGCTTGTCCTCATCACTGCAACTGCCAAACAGCAGAGCTACTATCGGCAGTAGCATCAGGATAGCTGTTTTTCGCATGGCTTACTCCTCACAAGGGTTATCGCTATCGATGACTATTCGTGCTACTAGCTCACAGCCTATGGCTACATTGTTAAACCTCTCCCTCAGCCGAGCTGAATCTCAGTCCGGATTTTGTGCTGTAGAAATGTGATTCAAACCAAAAGCAGACTTCTTCACTACCATGCTAATGCACGGCCATCAGGGACGCAAGGTAAAATCGAGAAAAATCCTCAGGATCGCATGCGGCGGGCAGTTGCCGGGGACAGGGCTACAGCAACCTGATGGCGCGCTCGTATGGGGTAAAGCCGGGAATACGTTTGTACATGGCTCGATCGGGCTTGTGAAACGCCGGGTCATCGTGGATCACCCGCATCAACTCATCGCGATGTTCCGGATGGGCCAGATGCGCGATGCCGACCGCCCGTTCGCCCAGGCTCAGGCCGCGCGGATCGAAGGCCCCGTATTCGGTAACAATTATGACCTGATCGGCCGGGATCGCGGTAGTGGTGATGCCGGCCGGACAGCGATCGACGACCTTGGGAGTGCCGTTCGCGGTGGTCGATTTCAGCGCGATGATGGCAACTCCCCGTTCCGACCACTGCGCCCCGCGGATGAAGTCCGATTGGCCGCCGACGCCGCTGTATATTTTGCGGGCCTCCAGCGAGTCGGCCCAGATGTTCCCGTGCAGATCGACCCCCATGGCGCCATTGACCGTCACCATACGCGGCATTTCGGCTATGCGAAAAATGCTGTTGGTGTAGTCGCAGGGGCGGCTCTGTATCGCGCTGTTGAGGCCCAGCCAGTCGTAGTCTTCACCGCTCTCGGCCAGGAAGATCGAAGAAATCGAGCAGTTTATCGCCCGCTTCCAGCGATTGGAGATCACCCCGGCCTTTATCAGGCGAATCATTGCGCCGGCCAGGAGTTCGGTATGGATGGCCAGATCCTTGACACCCTTGCGCAGAATCGCATCGGTGACCGCTTCGGGAACCTCCCCTATGCCATACTGCAAGGTAGACCCCGGTTCATCGCCTCGGCCATCGTGAACGTAGAGTGCCGCTATGATCTCGCCGATCCGCGTAGCCCGCTGATCCGGTCGGCGTACCGGGCTGGCGGGAAGCTCATAGTCGGTATCGTAGAGAAAGTCGATGTAGGTCTCCGGTATACAGGTCCCGAGAACAAACGGCATGCGCGCGTTGCGCTCGGCGATGACTACTCCGCCTCTACGACGGACACTGCGAATGGCTGCCAGGACGCCCTCCACCGTCGTGCCCAGGCTGTAATTGCCACCCTTATCGGGCCCGGCTACAGAAATCAGTGCTACATCCGGACCGCCCTCGCGAAGCAGGTAGCGCGGAATCTCGGACAGGTGCAGTGGATGATATTTGGCCCAGCCCTGATTCACGGCATTTTGCGACAACTTGCCATTGAAGATCACTCGGTGAGTCAGTGTCCGGCAGCGCTCCTGGCTGAATAGTGACTCAAGGCCCTCGCCAAGCAGAAGGACGCTGTACATATCGACATCCTGAATGGACATGTCGACAGCCAGATGCTGCAGCAGACCGCGCGGTGTCGCAGCATTGCCACTACAGTAGATGACGCTGCCCGGCGGGATCAGGGAGGGATTTATGGCCTCTGAAGGATGCTCAACTACATTCATAGATCACACTACGGTTGCGTTTCGGCATCGGCATAGATAACAAACTTGGAGCCAGTAGTCCAGATCGATTTTCCGCTGAAGCCTCTGGTAGCCTGTATCGTCATGATCGCCGCCTCGGATAAGCCAGCCTCCCGGATATTCGGATTCGCCGACAACAAACACTTGCCGACAAGCCGAATCGGGGTGTATAGAGAAGAATGTCGTGCAAATACCTCCCTTCCGGCTTCCGGCGCTCGTCGAAGACCACGTTCGGCACCGCCTGGAGTCTCTGGACCGGACGGAAGACCCGGCTTACCGCCGGGGGGGCAGAGTTTTTTTGCATAGTTGTCCGGGAACACTAGCATCCCGGCACGGAGTTTACGTATCTATACGAGCCAAAACGTGCTACCAAGCCCAACTTACAGGAGCATATCATGAGATTCGAGAACGTCGCCGAAGCAGTCGGCCGGACCCCCCTGATCAAGCTCAATCGCCTGCCCTACGAAGGCTCCGCCACGGTCTGGGCCAAGATGGAGAGCTTCAACCCCGGCAGCTCGGTCAAGGACCGGATCGGGGTAGCAATGATCGCGGCGGCCGAGCGGGAAGGCAAACTCAGGCCCGGCCAGACTATTGTCGAACCAACCTCCGGAAACACCGGGATCGGACTGGCTATGGTCGCCGCCGCCAGGGGATACCGCTGTATCATGACGATGCCCGAATCCATGAGTGTTGAGCGCCGGATGATCCTTCGCCTGCTCGGCGCCGAGATTGTGCTGACCCCGGCGTCGGAGGGCATGAAGGGCGCCATAGCGAAAGCCGCCGAGCTGGTGGAAAAGGAGGGCGCCTACCAGCCTATGCAGTTCAGCAACCCGGCCAACCCTGCTATACACGCCGCTACTACCGGCCCGGAAATCATCGGCGATATGGCGGATTTGCACGTGGATGCTTTTGTCGCCGGCGTGGGCACCGGCGGTACTATCAGCGGTGCGGGCAAGGTACTCAAGGACCGCTACGGCTGCCGGGTTGTTGCGGTTGAGCCCGAGGCCTCGCCGGTCTTGTCCGGAGGCGAGCCGGGTCCGCATCCGTTACAGGGCATCGGCGCCGGATTCGTCCCCGACAACTACGATCCGGACGTGGTCGATGAGGTCATTCGGGTGAAGACCGACGATGCCCTGGCTACGGCCCGCGGCCTGGCCGCCAGGGAGGGCCTGCTGTCGGGCATTTCCTCGGGAGCTATTGTCTGGGCCGCTCTCCAGGTAGCCCGCGATCTGGGCCCCGGCAAGAACCTGGTGACCTTTGTCTGTGATACCGGAGAACGATATCTGTCAACCGGCCTGGCCGAGGACCTGGACTAACTTTCAGCCTGATCTTTCCGATATTACAGCTATGCTTGCCATCATTGAAGACATAAGAGCGATCTACCGCAACGACCCTGCGGTGCGCAATATCGAGTTTCTGCTCTATCCCGGATTCCAGGCGATTACCTTCCACCGGTTCATTCACTTGCTGTGGAATCTGAGGATACCCTTCTTTCCACGCCTATTGTCACAGATAAGTCGGTTCCTGACCGGGCTGGAGATTCATCCCGGCGCCACAATCGGCAAAGGCTTCTTCGTCGACCACGGTGCAGGCGTTGTAATCGGTGAGACCGCCGAGATCGGCGACAATTGTGTGCTGTTTCACAACGTCACGCTGGGTGGAACCGGCAAACACCAGGGCAAACGTCATCCGACTCTGGGCAACAACGTCTTCGTCGGCACCGGAGCGACCCTGCTCGGACCGATATCGATCGGCGACAACACCAATGTCGGGGCCAATGCCTTCGTCGTCATGCGCGACTGTCCGCCCAACTGCACTGTTGTCGGAACCCCGGCTAAGATCATCAAGCGGGACGGCATCCTGGTTGACGAGGAGCTTCCCAAGACCAACGATCGCCTGATGCGCAAGGCCCAATCGGCCTGAACGGTCAAGCAAAAGAGTTGCGTATAAGGACGGGCGACACCATTATTGCAGCGGTGTCGCCTTGTCTGCCTACGTGATTGAGCGACTTGTTCACATCCGGACGGGAGCGGACGATGCCACGAACACGGAGTATAGCGAACTGTGAGCTGGTTTCGACGCCAAAAGCAAGCCGAAGGTAATACGCCGGGCGGACAGCCCGGCCCGCGGTCTGACCTGCAATTGATCCGCGAGAAATTCGGGCATTTCTATGCCCTGCTTGAGGCCAACAACCAGGCCCTGCAATTGATCTCCGATATGGAAGAGAAGTCGCAGGGCGACTATCTGTTCGACCTCAACTACATTCGCCACTCACTCCGCGAGCTGCGGCTGTGTGTCAACGAGATCATCGACCGCATGGTGGCCCTCGGCGGCGAAGGGTACGACAGCCTGCGTAAGCGTTTCGAATTGATCGACGCCGAGATAGATGTAGTCCTGCCGGGCAATCGACCGCTTCAGAAGGACGAATACACGCGTCCATTCGACGAGCTCAGCCGCATGCACCAGCGCAGCGTCGGTGGTAAGAATGCTCAACTGGGGGAAATGAGAGGACTCGGCCTGCCGGTGCCGGAGGGTTTCGCCATCACCGCCTGGGCCTACAAACACTTCATCGACGCCAACGACCTCCAGGAGAAGATCAGCTCCGCCATCGCCGCCATCGATATCAGCGCCCTGGCCGATCTGGAACGGGCCAGCAGGGAGATCAGCAACCTGGTACGGAACAGCGAGGTACCTTCCGACCAGGTCGAAGCTATCCGGAGCGCCGCCCGGCGCCTCATCGAAAGGACCGGAACCGACCGATTTTCAATTCGATCCAGCGCGGTCGGCGAAGACACTCTTTTCAGCTTCGCCGGACAATATGCATCGTACCTGAATGTCAAAAGCGATGAGTTGATCGAGTATTACCGTGAGGTCCTGGCCTCGAAGTTCACGCCGAAAGCAATCTACTACTTCCTCAGCCACGATATCAGCGAGTCGGAACTGGCCATGAGCGTGGGGTGTGTGACGATGATCAACGCCAGGGCGGCTGGCGTGGCCTATACCCGTTGCCCGGTCGACCCGGCCGACGACAGGGTGGCTGTCAACGCCGTCTGGGGTCTGGGCAAGTATCTGGTCGACGGGACAGTCAACCCCGACATGTTCCGGGTGCGACGCGACGACTTCGGCGTCGAGGAAGTCGAGATTTCGCACAAACCGGTCTGTCTGGTACTGGCGCCGGAGGGCGGCGTGACCGAGCAAATGGTTCCTGAGGCCGATCGAGATCGGCCTTGTGTCAGCGAAGAGCACCTGACGCTCCTTGCGCGATATGCCGTCGAACTGGAAGACCACTACGGCAGCCCGCAGGACATTGAGTGGGCCATCGATGAGAACGATCGCCTCTGCCTGCTGCAGACCCGCCCGCTCCAGGTCATGGCGGCTCGGCCGGACGCGTGGATGCCGGATGTGGCCCAGGCCAGGATCACAATCAAGGGCGGCGTAACGGTCTGTCATGGCGCCGGGTCGGGGCCGGTGCATCATGTAACCTCATCGTCCGACCTGCCGGACGTTCCGGAGGGTGCAGTGCTGGCGGCGCCTCATCCCTTCCCCGGCCTCATCACGGTGATGGACCGCATAAGCGCCCTGGTCACCCACATCGGCAGCATGGCGTCCCATATGGCCACTATCGCCCGCGAATACCGGACCCCCTGCATCGTAGGCGTACCGGATGTGCTGGGGTTGCCCGAGGGCCGAATGGTGACCGTAGACGCCACCGGAGCGGCGATCTATGACGGCGAGCTTCCGGAGCTCGTCAGGGCTCGTCAGCCGGAATACAGCGGTGAGGAGCACGGCAGCATCTACGATGTCCTGGGGCGGGTGCTGGACCTGGTGTCGCCGTTGCGGCTCCTGTTTCCGGACGACGACGACTTCAGGGCCGAGAACTGTGTCACCTTCCACGACATCACTCGCTACGCCCACCAGAAGGCCTCCGAGGAGATGTTCCTTGGCGCCACCGACATCGAGGACAAGGACCGCCTGAGCCTGAAACTCAAGACTGATATCCCGCTGACGGTCAACATTATCTACATCGACCGCGAGTACGATCCCCAGGCGGAGGGCGGATGGGTCGATCAGAATCACATCGAATCCGAGCCGATGCAGTACTTCTGGGATGGAGTGCGACAGGAGGGTTGGCCGAAAACCGGCGCAGTCAAGACCATGAAGCCGGTCGGACCGATCGCCGGAAAGGAGGGGCACATTCGCACCAAGCTCGCCTTCTCGGAGGCCAGCTTCGCCATCCTCAGCCATGAGTATATGATCGTCAGTCTGCGCATGGGATATCATTTGGCGACGGTTGAGGCAATGTGTTCGGACGACCTCAGTAAGAACTACCTCAGCATGCAGTTCTCATACGGCGGATCGACGCTGGATCGAAGGACCCGCCGAGTGCAGTTGATCACGGACATTATGCGGGCCATGGGTTTCCACTGCCAGCGCAAAGCGGATTACCTCGGAGCCTACATGTCCTACAAGGATCGCCAGACCATCGCCGACCGCCTGCATAAGCTGGGCCGCCTGACTCTCATGACCAAACAACTGGACATGGCCCTGTCGTCGGACGGCGTAACTGACTGGTATACCCGGGAGTTCATGAAGAAACTGGGCCTGGATCAGCACCCACAACCAGCCACCTCCGAGGGGAGAGATACTCAATGAAGCGACGAATCCTGGCGGTCGACGATGAACTGCATATGCTCAAACTGATTGAGCAGGTGATCTCCGAACGTACTCCGCATCAGATCACGACTACCAACAACTCGCTGGATGTCCCGGGCATACTTGAACACGAGCATTTCTCGGTGATCCTATCGGACCTGCGCATGCCCGGGATTGACGGACTGGGTATTCTGCGCTGGGTCCGCGACAACAATCGCAGCGAAGAGGTTATTATCATGACCGCCTTCGGTTCCCCAGACACCTCTCGCGAGGCCCTGCGCCTGGGAGCGTTTGACTATCTGACCAAACCTATCCACCGTGAGGAACTCCTCGTCGCCATCGACCGGGCCCTCCAGATGCGCGACATCAAGAAGGAACTCGGGCGCTGGCATAAGCTGTGCAGCGGTGAGCCCTGGGATAAGGCGGTCGAGTCGTTCAAACACGAGTACTTCCACCGATTGGGCGCCGAATGCGAGTGGGACCGTGCCGCCATGGCCGAGCGCTCCGGCCTGGCCCGCGGTGAGATCGACAGGATCGTCGAGGGTATTGAACAGAGCGAATTGTAGGTTGCGCCGGATCGAATTCGGAGCTTATATTTATTCCCATGACGCCTAGTGAAAAACCGGTTCGCATCACCACCGCCGGTGACATCATGATCCCGCTGGACAAGTACCCCCACTTGCCCCACTGGTTCACCCTGCGCCAGGCGATGGTTGAGATGGAGAACTCCGAACTGGAGATCCGCGGCCGCAAGTCGCTGCCGCGAGTGGTGCTGGTTTTCGACGAGAAGTATCAGTTGATGGGCATGGTGCGTCGACGCGATATCCTCCGCGGGCTGGAGCCCGAGTTCTTGACCTCGACCCCGGTCGGCAACCGTCGCAAGTTGTTCGATTCAGAGGCCGATCCGGCCCTCTCGGAAGTGTTCTGGGACAAGATCGTCGCCGGTATGCGCAGACAGGCCGAGCGACCGGTCAGCGATGTCATGATCCCGATCAAAGGGGTGGCCGAGTACACCGACCACATCGCCAAAGCCGTCTACGAAATGAACGAGAACCGCTTCAGCCTGCTCCCGGTCTTGCGCGACGGCAAAGTAGTAGGCGTGGTTCGCACCGTCGATGTTTTTCACGAGTTCGCCAAGCTGTTGCTTGAGGACTGAGTCGCTCCTCGACCGGTGCGGTTCGGAGTCCCCGATTCACCGGCCGCTAAATTCAAGTCAACATTCGGACAACCATGCCGAGCGAGCTATCAGAGCGTGCCATTGAGATACTCAGGCGGGTCCCGGCGGGGCGTGTAATCACCTACGGCCTCCTGGCGGCGGCGGCGGGGAATCCGAGAGGGGCGCGTCAGGTTGTAAGGATACTGCATACTCAAAGCGAGGTTCACGATCTGCCGTGGCATCGGGTCATCAACGCCCAGGGAAAGATCAGCCTTCCGCCGGGAAATGGGTATGAGCTGCAGAGGGCGAAACTCGAGTCGGAGGGAATCGAGTTCGAAGGGGATGGTCGGATAGATCTGAAGCGGTATCTGCACAGATTTGAAGCCTGATCCCCAGGCAGCCTATCCGATCACGCGCTTCCAGCGCGCCCTGCCCGCGCATGCGCCGGTCGCACGGGAACAGCACATCCTGGAACCCGCTGAGGACAGAGCCAAACCTGACAGTACTGACCACATCCTGAACGGTAATTGCTTCTTCGCTTCTTCGCCTAGAAAGCAGTGGCAACTCACCGGCCCCCATTGTGTGCCATATAGTGAAAAAATTCACTTGACAAGCCGATTATTAAACTTATCATTTTACTCAGGTTATGAGCGAAGTTATTGGCAATAGCCCCATCGCGCCCCCTGATGCTGTCTTTGCAGGTCTGAGCAAAACCATGCATAGGGGCTGGAAGGGCAACAGTTGTGTGAGCAAGAGGAGCTGGTCCGACGGGCGGCGCGACTTGGATGCGCCGCCTGCCGCGCAGGCAGGCGAGACGATCGCGGGATTCAGATCGGCGCCGATCACCTGAGCGGGCAGCAGGCCAAGTGCAAACGTGAAGTTCTCAACCCGGGCCCGATACGGTCTGCGCATGATGGTCGAACTGGCTCGTGCGCTCCAGAATAAGCCACTGGTGCACCTGGGTGAGGTGGCGAAGACGACCGGTATCTCCACCAATTACCTGGCGCAGTTGGCCATGCCGCTCAAGAACAGCGGTCTTCTGGTAGGCATATCGGGAAAGGGGGGCGGCTATGCGCTGGCGCGACCGGCCGAGGAGATCAAGGTGAGCGAGATCATTGCGGCCGTGGAGGGCCAGACCGCACTGACTGATTGCTCAGCCAATCCCGAGCTTTGCCTGTACGCTCCCTTTTGCGAGACACGTATGATCTGGGTGATTGCCGGGCACAAGCTGAACGAGGTCTTCGAGCAGTTCAGCCTCGCTGACATGATCCGCAAGGAGTTCCGTGATACTACGCATCGCAGGTACGCCACGGTTCCGCTTCTGAATCCGGAAGAAAATACAGGTCGTGATCCGGGCCCGCTGAATTGTGCGGCGCCCCGGAAGAGTGAATAGAGGAGTTATAGTCTATGCTGGCGATTCAGTACTTCACCCTTATCGCAGTGGCGACGGCGATTATCGCCATGATTATCAAGGCCCTGCGATATGCCACCGCCCCCGAATCGATGCGCTGGGAGCTTTACCCCGTGCCTCACGAGAAAGGACGCGCCGAATACGGTGGTTCTTATCTCGAGGAACTCGACTGGTGGACCAAACCGCGTCACAGCGACACGCTGAACGAACTGAAAGAGATGCTCTCTGAGATCGTCTTGCTGCAAGGAGTGCGTCATCACAACAAACGGGTGTGGCGTTCGTCGTTTCCCTTTCATTTCGGCCTCTACCTCACCATCGGATGGCTGGTGCTGCTGCTCGTCGGCGGCATCCTGCAGAAGGCGGGCATTCCGGTCGGCCCGGGGACTGGTGGAATCGGCGCCATCGTTCACTGGCTCACTATCCCGGTCGGCTATGTCGGCCTGGGACTTGCGGCTATGGGGGCGCTGGGCCTGTTTGTCTGGCGCGCGACCGACCAGTTCCAGCGGAATTACAACGCCCCGATCGACTACTTCAACCTGCTGGTCATCATGGTTACCTGCGGGTATGCGTTCTTTGTGCAGGCGGCAGTCGATCCGGGCATGGCTGCCATGCGGGCGTTCGTCGGTTCAACGGTGACTCTATCGGCGGCCGGCATACCGGGGACTCTCTTCGCTATCGAAGTCATCCTTGTTTCATTCACGATTGCCTGGGTCACTATCACGCGGATGTCTCACTTTGTGGCCAAGTACTTCCTCTACCATGCGGTCCGTTGGAACGACACGCCGAACGAGCGCGGCTCGAAGATCGAGAAGAGTCTGGTAAAGGCGCTCTCGCGTAAGGTAACCTGGAGCGCACCCCATATCCAAACCGGCAAAAGCTGGGGCGAAGTAGTCACGGCGACGGAGGCGAAAGAAGATGAGTAACGATCGGATCAATATAAAGGACATCAGCAAGAAGACCGATCGGCTGTTTCAGCTCGATCCGGCCAAGCTGCCCAGGCTGCCCTATCCCTACGAGGACTGGGAGGACCCGCCGTTCGAGGAATTGCCGGAAACAAGGAAGGACCGTGATTCGAGTCTTGACGGTTACATGAATGTTCAGGTCAAGGTACCCGAAACCGAGCAGGACAAGGAAGAGCTGGTTGTCAGGTTCCTCGCAGCGCTCCGAAAGCTGCTGAGCAAAGACGACAACTGGACCTTCCTGCGCCCTTTCATGTTGAGCCTGGACAACTGTGTCAAGTGCAATACCTGTGCGGAGGCTTGCCCCGTATTCGAGTCGAGTGGTCGGGCGGAGATATATCGACCGTTGTTCCGCTCCGACATCCTGCGTCGGATAGTAAACAAACACGTCAGGCCCGGCGGCAAGCTGACCGCCAAGTTCACCGGGTCAGACATCGATCTGAACTGGGAGACAGTCAGCCGGCTGGCCCAGCTTGCCTATCGTTGCACGTTGTGTCGTCGCTGCGCCCAGACCTGCCCGATGGGTGTCGACAACGGTCTGTTGTCGCGCGAAATCCGCAAGCTGTTCTCGCAGGAGCTGGGCATCAGCCCGCAGGAATTGCATGCCGACGGCACCCTCAAGCAACTCGAGACCGGCTCTTCGACCGGAATCACCCCGGTGGCCCTCATGGACCTGATGGAGTTCGCCGAGGAGGATATGAAGGATCGCACCGGCCTTGATATCAAGCTTCCCTTCGACAAGGCCGGCGCCGACATCCTCCTGATTCACAATGCCGGCGAGTTTCTATCCTGGCCTGAGAACCTGCAGGCCTTCGCGATCATCTTTGAGGCAGCCGGTATAAGCTGGACTATGTCATCCGAGATGGTTGGCTACGATTCCGTAAATTATGGCCTCTTCTACGACGACACTCAATACGCCCGGGTAACGTTGAAGCACGCCGAGGTGGCCAGGAAGCTGGGCGTCAAGAAGGTCGTGGTGGGTGAATGCGGCCACGCTCACAAGGCCATAATGGCCATCGGCGATCGCATCTGGCTGGCCGAGTCCAATCTCCCGCGTGAGTCCTGCATGGCCACCCTCGAGGACATTGTCCTCAACGAGAAGATCATGATCGATCCCGAGCGAAACGACTTCCCGGTTACGATGCACGATCCCTGCAACATGGCCCGCTCTATGGGCATCATTCAACCGCAACGCCGCATCATGCGCAAGATCGCGCCGAAGTTCCGAGAGATGACCCCGCACGGGGTCCACAACTACTGTTGCGGCGGCGGCAGCGGGTTCGCTATTATGACCTCACACAACTTCCCGCAGTGGAAGTACCTCGTCTCGGGGCGTAAGAAGTTCCAGCAGATCCTGGGTGCTTTTACCAGGGAAGAACTGGACCCGTCGGTGAACAAGTATGTCTGTGCTCCCTGCTCGAACTGCAAGGGCCAAATTCGCGATCTGCTCACCTACTACGAGGCCTACGACCGCTGTCGGTTCCTGTACGGCGGGCTCGTTGAGCTGATTGTGAACGCCATGCCGGATGTCAGGGAGGGCTTCATCGAGTGGGATGATTTTCATTGACCTGAGGAGGTGCGGAGAAACTCATGGGTCTGTTTTCGAAAGACGATTCGAGCGACACCGGCAAGCGCCTGAGCCGGGTCGCCGACTGTGACGACCAGGCCGAACTGGCTCAGATTGCCTGCGGCGACGATTCGCCGCGAGTGCGCATGGCCGCAGTCGCGAAGGTATCCGACCAGGGCCTGCTCTACAAGGTCGCGCTCGACGGCAGCTACGACGACAGCCGGGTGGCCGCCGCCGAGCGGATCGATTCGGAGGAGAAGCTGGCCGAACTGATCAAGGTGCGTAAGAACTACCACCTGATGGGGGCGTGCTTCGCGCGCATCACAAATCCGAAGATACTCGAACGTATCGCCCACGATCCCGACTACAACATGGCGGCTCGGCGGATGGCGATAGAGAACTACGCCGACGAATCGTATCTGTCGGAATTGTCGACCTCCCCCGCTGAGGGTAGCCCGGCCAAGACCCCCGAGGAAGTCGAGGCTCTGATTAGGAAGTATGGCGCAGCAACGCTGGCCCGCACTCTGGGCAAGTTCCGCGGCAGCCCCAGCGCCATGACTGCCCTGGGCCAGATCGTGACGACCGGAGGCGAAGGAGCCGGCGTAGCAGTGGAAAACCTGGCCCAGGCCCTCGCGCACAGCCGCGAGGAAGTCCGGCAGGCAGCGGCCGGGGAACTCGCGAAGCTGGACAATGCGGATCTGATTGCAAAACTGGTCGGGATGATGGATCGGCCGGGATTACACGAGGCCATCCTGGCCGTACTGCGGAGAATCGATCACCCGGAGGCCCGCCAGGTAGTGGCATCGGCCGATGGAGACTAACGGCAAACGCGGACCGAGGGCATGATGTTATGAGCAAGAAGATACTGATCGTCGATGACGAAGAGGACATGCGCATCTACCTGCAGACGCTCCTGCGGAAGGCCGGCTACGATACCGCCCTGGCGGTCAACGGCGAGGATGCCGGTGAGGTCCTGGCCAGGGAGAAACCCGACCTGATCACGCTTGACATCCTGATGCCAAAGCGCTCCGGGCTGAATTTCTTCGAGCGATTGCGAGGCGACGATTCCGCCAAAGCGCTCCCGGTGATTGTGATCAGCGGTGTCACCCGTAGCGACGACTTCTTCGAAAAGGAGAAGCTCGGCGGGCCGACCCTCTTTGTCGAGAAACCCATCAAGCCGGACTCCCTGCTGCAGCAGGTCAGGCAGTTGATCGGAGAGTAGTATATGCCCCGGTGGTTCGACAGCCGCTTGCTGTCACGGGCCTACCGTTGGGGCACCTCCTCGGTAGCCCATGTCATCGCGGCGGCTTTGGTTCTGGCCACCCTGCTGGGCGCCGCGGCGACAGTCCTCCCCCCCTGGCTGCTGGCCGTTGTCACAGCCATCCTTCTGGCGGGTCTGGGTCTGACCGCTTACCGCATCCGGCAATCCGGCGTGGCGCTCGACTACCCGGGCATCGATTCGTTCTTCCAGCAGGTCCCCTGCTACCTATCCATCCAGGATCGCGATTTCAACATCCATCGCACCAACAAAGCCTTCCGCCGGGACTTTGGTGATCAGCGGGGCCAGAAATGCTACCGCGTCTACAAGGGGGCCGATACGGTCTGCCCCAACTGCCCGGTGGAGAAGACCTTCGCCGACGGCCAGGTCCATACGACCGAGGAAACGGTAATCACCAAGGACGGCCGCCCGGCGCAGATGATTGTGTACACCCAGCCGGTCCGCGACGAGCAGGGGAAGATCGCCGGTGTCATGGAGATGTCCACCAATATCACCGATGTGAAAGCATTGCAGAAGGAGCTGGAGGCGGAGCGTCAGGAGTACGAGAACCTGTTCGACCGGGTACCCTGCTACATATCGATACAGGATCGTGACTTCAGGATTATTCGCACCAATGAGTATTTCACCCGCGAGTTCGGCGATGCGATCGGCAGATACTGCTGGGAAGTATTCAAACGTCGCGACTCCATGTGCCCCCATTGTCACGCTGAGCAGACACTGGCCGACGGCAAGACCCATGGCGGTGAGTCTACGGTGATCAAGAAGGACGGCACTACCATGGAGCTGATGGTCTACGCCACACCGATCTACGATCACCTGGGGAACCTGGCCGCCGTGATGGAGATGTCCACCGACATCACCCAGGTCAAACAACTCCAGCGTGAACTGACCCTGATGGGCAAGACCATCGCCGTGATGGCGCACCGGATCAAGAATATCCTAATGGGACTCGAGGGTGGCATTTTCGTCGTCAATACCGGCATGGAGGACGACGACGAGGCAATGGTCAGACAGGGCTGGGGAATGATCGAGCGCAATGTCAAAGCGGTCTCGCGGATTGTCAAGGACCTATTGTATTGCTCTAAGGAACGCGAGATGACTTACGCCGACCAGGATCCGGCCACTATTGTCCGGAATGTCTACGATCTCTTTGTCGGCCGGGCTCGCAAGGAGGGATTGGGATTCGAGCTGGAGTGCGACGAATCGCTGCCGTCCGGGCAATTCGACGAAGAAGCCATCCACAGCATGTTGACCAACCTGGTGACCAATGCCATCGACGCCTGTCTGTCCGACGCCACCGAGGGCAAGGAGAAGCACTGGATAAGGATTCGGGCCGGCTTCTCAGGCGGCAACTACCGATTTGAGGTCGAGGACAACGGCGCCGGGATCCCCGGCGCGGTCAGCGAGACGGTCTTCACCGATTTCTTCAGCACCAAAGGCCGCGAGGGAACCGGATTGGGCCTGCTGGTAGCCCAGAAAGTCGCCGAGGCGCACGGTGGCACTATCACCTTCCGCAGCGCCGAGGGCAAGGGCACGGTGTTTCGGGCGGTCATACCGTCGGACGGAAACCAGCAGACGGCCTGACATACGGTGGCTTAGAACCAACGACATGACCAACCGTCCCCGGACTTGTTTATGGAGTTCGGCTTGCCCGTTGACACCCCCGAGGCTACGAGACAGGGGCTCTCTTCGCTGCGGAGCGCACGGCTGGCTATGAAGTGGACTCGTCATCACAGTCGCCTCTCAAGGCTTCGGTCCGAGACCCCTTGGAACAGTCCTCGTTCTTATGTGCATATAGAGACTTCTCTGCTGGATCATAGTACGAAAACCCCAGCCTCGCAAGCCAATCTATGCTGAAGAGCACAACCACCGACGACAAGTTCGCACAGGACAGCTCTGAGCTACCGGGTCAACCGAGTCCTCAGGTACATCACGAGCCTTGCGGTCCCGATACCGTCGCCTGACTTGCTCTCCTCAGCACCAAGCGTTTGCCGCTCGGCCGAGGTGACGGAGATGATCGCTTCCCTCGCAGGCGATAAACATAACTTCCTCTGGCGATTCTCGTAGCTATATTGAAGAGAGCCATGTTAATCGAGTACTGAAACATAGCTGCACCAACAAACAAACGAAGCGGAAAGCAAGACTATGGCCTCAAAGAGAATCTACCGCTCCACTTCAGACGCAATGATCGGTGGCGTATGCTCCGGAATTGCCAAGTACCTGGACGTCGATCCCACTATAGTTCGGCTGGCCTGGGTGGCATTGTTCCTCTTCGGGGGGACCGGACTGCTGCTCTATCTCATCGCCTGGCTTATCATCCCGGAAGAGCCGATCGGTCCGTCGCAGCCTTCATGAGGCGAGCCTGGTCTCTGTGGGCGAACTCAGAAGATAGCCGCAACGACCTGCACGACACCGACCACTATCAGGCCAAGGACCAGCACCGGGAGCAGGGCCACGAAGAGGCCGACCAGCAGCCCGATCAGTCCGCCTAAGAGACCCGCAACTACACCGAATAGTCCGGCGATCAGGCCCAGGCGCCGCCGACCAGACCAACAATGAGCCAAATGCCGCCGGTCGAAACGAACCCGAGAATGATCAGGGTCAGGAATATTGCTCCAAGGACCTTCATCATGCTACACCGTAGTTAGCAGTTTCTGATTCAGCGTCGCCCTTCCTCAGGGGCGCTTCTGTTTACGATGTCCCTGTGGTCCGGGTTTCATCGTATCTTCGGTCGGCTTTCAACACCGTCCGGTATCACCTCGGGACTGACTGGTAAATCGGTATCGCGTTGACGGACCAGCCGGTCCACATGGTAGCGGCTGACGGCATCAGCGAGCGACTTGTGGCCGTTCGGCCATATCGAACCCGACTCCTTAAGGCGATGCGCCGCTGACAGCAGCCTCTCAACCAACGACTCAACCGAGCCGTCATACAGAAATTCGCTCAAATCGCCTCGATAGCCGCTCAGTAACTCGGGATAAGACAGGCGGTCAGGCAGAGCAGGATGGCAGCCGGCCGAGACGGCCTCGAGGACGGCGATGCCGAAGAATTCGTGGTTGGCGGTGGAGACAATCACATCCGAATCCCGGAGAACCTCCTCATATTCCGGGCGAGATTCGATGAAGCCCCAGCGATCGATGCGGTGATGGAATCTGGACCTCGCCTGTTCGAAGACGGGCGGCACCGGCGCAAACCGCTGGCCAATGACGTTCAATCGAAAATCGACTCCGGCATCATCCAGGCGTTCAACAGCCGCAAAGAAATCCTCCGGACCTTTGTCATATTCCCAGCGCGCGGACCAGAGGACACGCAGAGGCCCCGACCTTCGCGGGCCGGTCGCCCGATCGACCGGCTCGATGCCCGGCGGATGTACCTGAGATTTCGCCGCGATCTCATCGGCGGTGGCCGGACATCGGTGGTCCGGCATGCGGGCGAGGAAGTCCCTGACAGCTGTACAGAAGTTGTCCCGGTGCCAGCCCGAGTTGAACCAGACACTGTCTGCAGCCAGCGCCGATACGATGTTGCTCATGGCGAAGTGGTAGTCGCGCTCGTGCTCATCCCTGACAGGGTAAGTCAGCTGATTCTCGTGGAAATACAGGACCGACGGCAACGTTGCGACCACTGCCGGCGCCAGGCCCCTGAACTCCGCCAGGTTGATCATGTCGGTGGCGAACAGGACATCCCAGCACTCTCCCCTATCCACAAGCCTCCGAACCTCATCGGCGAAAGTGACACCGGCGTGGCGCATCCGCCACTTCCACCTGGTGGCCGGCAGGGTAAGCAGAGTGAAGTCATGTTGGCTGCGCTCGATCCAGCTATCCAGAAAGGCGCGGTGCGAACCACCGTAGAACGGCTCGAGAGCAAGTATCCTCATGCCCCCAGGCTACTCCGAAGCGGTTCTTTTGTCAAGCTAGCCCGGCCCCCGACAAATTCCGGGATCATTATGTCGTCCTGGCTGTTTAATCGGATCGGAGCCGGGTCGATTAGCCCGGTGTAAGGAGTGTGAATGTTGGAACGATTGAAGCAGCCCGGATTCGTCCGGACCGGGGTTTTTCTGATTGGTGGCGGCTTGGTTGGATTTCTGGTCAGTTATGTGTATATTGCCGTGGGTGCGACCTGACCATTGATCTGCAACCCGTGGCTGGCCACTTCGGTCGGCGCGGTTACCGGCGCGGTCGCGTCGTTTAGTGAGTAGGAGTTGAGTGATGCCGATCATAGAATTCAAGTGTACCGACTGTGGCCACACCTTTGAGGAGCTGGTATTTTCAGCCGATGAGGCCGTGCCTTGTCCTGCCTGCAAATCGGCCAACGTCGAGCGGCTGATTTCACTCGTGTCATCGAAGGGCATCTCATCCGGATGTACCAGTTGCGAACCTGCCAAGTGCTCGTCAAAGTTCACGTGAGGATGAGATTCTGTCTGCCGTGGGCAGGTTCAACTGGTTCGGCGGTCAATCCAAGACCGCCTTTTTGCTGCAATTATCTGGCTCGAAGCGCCGATCCCGTGTTATATTGGATATGGTTCGGAGCCAGCCAATAACTGAATATGCGTATAATCATTTACCTCTTCGTAGCGACGTTTGTCCTGACCGGGGCCTTGGTGGCAACCGACTTTGACAGTTCAAGGACCGGCGAGCAGATCAACTGGCAGGTGATTTCGTCGGGTGGCACCGAGGGAACCTCGACCAACTACCGGGTCAGTGGAACAGTCGGCCAGACCGCTGTCGGATCCGGGAGTTCTGCCAGTTACGGCCTTGGTCACGGTTACTGGCAGCCGTTCGGCGGCGTCTCGTCCTGCTGCGTGTTGCGGGCGGATATCAACCACGACGGCGCCGGTCCGGATATCTCGGACTTGGTTTGCATGGTGTCTTACATGTTCTCGGCCGGTCCACCGCCGCCGTGTGAAGAACCACCCGGCAGCGGCTACTTTGCCGAGGCTGACATCAACGGCGACATGATGGGACCGGACATTGCAGACCTGGTATACCTGGTTTCATACATGTTCTCCGGTGGTCCAGCGCCCGTTGAGTGCCCATGATCTTGGTCAGGAATTAACCAATTGTGGAGCGCCTGTTGCCGCCGAGGGCTTTCTGTCTTGGAAGAAACGCACTTGAGCACTATATTTGTAATGGCTCTCCCGGCAGGGCTTGTCAAAACATCCTGATCCTGCCATCGATCTCTGGCGTGATATGTATGTGCATCCATTGAGGAGCCTGATAATGAATCTACCAAGGGCCTTAGTGAGCCTGTCCCGCAATGGTAATACCCTGATTGCGGACGCGCGAGGTGGGATTGAGGACGTGGAAGAAATAGCACTATTCAGCTACGAACGGAGGGTCAGGTGACAATACGCGTAATTGCGGCAGTACTGCTCATGAGTTCATTGGCCATGGCCGGGCAGGTGAAGCTCAACAAGGAAACCAAGGCGCCGACGAAAGTCGATATCCTCCAGACCGAGCAGTTGAAAGCCGCGCCGCCAACAGAACCGGCCGACTCCAGGGATGCCGGGGTGCACTGGCAAGTAGTCTCTGGTGGTGGTGGCATGACGACAGTCGGCTCGTACACCCTCGGAAGCACGATCGGCCAGACCGCTGCGGGATTCTCGACCATCGGCACGAATACGCTTCACAGCGGCTTCTGGCAGAACTGGACCGAGGCCGAGGGCTGCTGCAGTATTCGCGGTGACGTAAACCACTCCGGCGAAACGATTCCCGATATCTCCGACCTGGTCTACCTTGTCTCATACATGTTTCTTGGAGGGGACTTGCCGATCTGCCCGCTGGAAGCCGACGTCGACGGCGACAATGAGATCATCAACATCAGCGACCTGGTTTACCTCGTGGACTATATGTTTATGGGCGGCCCGCCGCCGGTCCCATGTCCATAGGCCCTGTTGACAAAGTTCGGTTCTCCCGCCGATGCCGCGGAGACAAGCCCGCACCTACGCGAGAGAGGCCGTTATGCCACGCAGCGGGCGACCCGAGTCGCCCGATCAAGAGCAGTGTAGACGGTCAACCATTGGCTAAGGGCATTTTCAGAAAGCCCAGTAGAGGGACTCACAAGGTGAGCTAGACTGAGAACAAGGAGGTCAGGTGAAGCTTACATGGATGCTTCTGGCGGTGGCTGTCCTGATGCCCTCGATTGTGCCGGCTAAGGATGAAGACGAACCTTTGGCGGATCGTTGGGCCAAGTATTGGGAGCAGACGGAAGAAGAGAAACAAGGGAAGCGACGCCTGATCCGTGGTGGAGCGAGCCTCCGCCTTTCCCACGCAAGTGATGTAATGCACCAGGCCTATGGCGGAGCGCTGTGGGTTGAGTACCTGCGCTGGAGGCCGGTCATACCGTACGCCACATTCTCGTTGGAGTGGGCTGAGGCGAAGTGGCGCGCATTGCCCTCCGGCTGGCTCACGATCCTTCATCCGGAGGTCGGCTGGCTGCTCCAGGTCGAAGCAAGGCGGCTGGCGCCGTATGCCGGGATGGGAATAGGTATCTTGGATGTAAGCAAATCCTCAGACACGCCTGCACCGGAAGAACTCCCGCCTTACGATGAACGTACCAGGGTCCAAATGTACGATCTTGGCACGGACTATCTTGTCGGGACCTTTCGCATAGGGTTCACTTTCAGGATGACCAAGAGACTCTTCGCATGGGCGGATATAAGCTACCGTCTAGCCGAACCGAGAATCGAACTGGTGTACACGAACTTGATTACGAAGGAAACGTGGATCCAGCAGGAAAACTACAATATGTGCACAACAGCCATCGTGGTGGGGATGAAAGCCTCTCCGTAGCACCCTTCACTATTTCGGTCGTTGCCCCACGACGGCGATTCGATAGGTCTTCGGTCCCGGGCGACGGAAGGTCCCGCATTTGTAGAAGCCGCGTATCCTGAGTCCGGCGCGTTCCAACAGGCGCTTTATCTGATCATTCTCGTACCCGCGCTCCAGGTGCACTTCGTCGAACCGCCGCCACGCACTCCCCTTTCGACAAAAGCAGGTTGCATAGCAGGCCGCCACACGTCGTTTCGGATCGTACTCGTTCTTCCAGACCCAGGCGATGTCGTCACATGAATCGGCATAAACCTGCTCGTCCCAGATCACCTGAAGGGCTCGCGGGGTGTTCATGTCGAATACAAACAGCCCGCCGGGGCGCAGGTGACTCCTGACCGACCTGAAGGCCGCCTCCAGATCACTGGCGGTTATAAGATAATTCAGCGAGTCATAGAAACTGGTCACGAAGTCGAAACGGCGCCGGCGCGAGGAATCGTCGTCGGCCAGCAGCCTGAACCGGGGCAGTTGCTTGTGATAGAGCTGTATCCCTCTCCCCTTCAGCTTGCGGGCGGCCACCGTCAGCATGGCCGCAGAACCATCAAGGCCGGACATCCGGTAGCCCATATCATCAAGCAGGGCCAGGGCCGTTCCGGTCCCGCAACAGAGGTCGAGCCCGTCCCGGGGCTGGAAGTTCAGCCGGTCGAAGAGCTCCTGCGTATACAGGACCATGTCTTTGGAGTGCCGATCCTGCCCCATCTGGTCGTAGATGATAGCCAGTTTGCTGTAGGGCGGCGACTCACTGCTCACGGTAACTCCACTGACAGGCGGCGACAGTCTTCATCGGCCAATGATACGGCGTGAGACGCAGCGGGTCAACCATCGGCGCCGTCTGTCCGATAACTGGTGTATGGCTGATATAAGCAAGGAAATCCGAGCCAGCGGACACCTGATCGACTCCGGGCTGATGCGCCGCATTTTCGATACTATCATCTCCGACGGCGGCAGTTTCGAAATACTCCAATTCGACATCGGCCGCACTAACGAGGAACCGACGGTGGCCCGTCTGTCGGTCCAGACCGACTCGGTTGAGGCGATGAACACGATCCTGCTGAAGCTCTCAGCCCTCGGCTGCCGGGTCAGCCGTGACGAAGAGGCGGTAGTCGCGCCCGCACCGGCCGACGGCGTCGTACCGGCCGACTTCTACAGCACCACCAACCACCAGACACTCATTCGCCGCCATGGCGAGTGGGTCGAAGTCGACCGAATTCGGATGGATGGTGTCATCGTGGTGGCGAACGGCGGCGCGACAGTGAAGAAATTCCGCGAGATCATGAAGGGTGACCTGGTTGTCACCGGTCTCACAGGGATCAAGGTACAGCCGCAATTCGCCGAACGCAGCCGCGATGAATTCGGTTTCATGTCCGGCGAGGTGTCCTCGGAGCGCAAGGTCCGCCTGGCCGTCGACCGGGTCGCCGACCTGATGCAGGACCACTCCCGAAAGGTGGCTGCAGTGGCCGGGCCGGTGGTTGTCCATACCGGCGGCGCGCCCGAACTGGCGCGGCTGATTCGCAGCGGACATATTCACCGTCTGCTGGCCGGTAACGCGCTGGCTGTCCACGATATCGAGAATGCCCTCTACGGGACATCACTGGGAACCGACCTGACAACCGGCAAGCCGGTCGAAATGGGACATCGCAATCACCTGCGGGCAATCAACGAGGTCCGCCGCGCGGGTTCGATAGCGGCCCTGATCGGGGAGGGTCTGGTTGGCAGCGGGGTCATGTACGAAACCGTTCACGCAGGAATTCCGTTGTCGCTGGCCGGGTCGCTCCGTGACGATGGTCCTCTGCCCGAGACTATCACCGACATGAACGCCGCCCAGGACGATTACGCCAGGATGATCCGAAACGTCGACATCGTGCTGATGCTCTCATCGATGCTGCACTCAATCGCGGTCGGCAACATGTTGCCGGCGCGGGTGCTGACAGTCTGTGTCGACATCAACCCGGCGGTCGTAACCAAGCTCAAAGATCGTGGGTCCCTCCAGACCATCGGGGTCGTTACTGACGTGGGCCTATTTCTGCACCTGCTGGCCGAGCGTCTGTGCCGGTGACCGCGAAGATCAAAACGCCCAACTGACAGAACCAATTGCCAAGTGGCTGGGCCGGGGACACTCTGGCCTCCACCGATATGATATTTGCGTGGTTGACGGACGTCTCGGCCGCCAACGTGGTTCTACCGCGCAGGCTATATTCATGCGTGTTCCCTTCGATCACCAGACCGCCTCAGGACGGCAGGCGAAAGTGGAAGAGCCCCCAGGCCAGATGGCCGTTCCGACCACCGTCGATCCAGTGCTGCAAACCGACCCTCATGTTGTCAAGATAATCCCGGGAGACACAGTCCAGCAGTTCGGATTCGTGCTTCTCGGTTTCCTCGAGGACCCTGCTATAGTGGGTAATCAGATGGGGGGTCAGGTCTTCATGCTCGATAATTTCAAATCCCAGGTCCCGGGCGGTGTCGATATAGAAGTCCGGTGAGCCCAGGGAATCCAGGTGGATGCGTGCGAGAATGGGTTCGATGACGTTTTCGGGGCATTCATCCGCCTGCATGATGTCGGTGAACATAGCCTCTCCCCCGCTCTTGAGTACTCGCTTCATCTCGGACAAGACGCGGTCCCTCTGGCCGCTATGAAGAATAGCATCCTGGGACCAGACGCAGTCGAATTGTCCGTCCCTAACGGGCAGATCCTCGAAGTTGCCGTCTATCACCGTGATAAGATGGTCCAGGCCCTGCTCGGCGTTCATCTTGCGGTTACGCTTGTTTTCCACTTCGCTTAAGTTGAGGCAGGTGACCCTGCAGCCGAACCAACGAGCCAGGTGCCGGGCGGTTCCTCCGAAACCCGATCCTACATCGATCAGGTTGCTCTCAGACGACAGGTTACGGATCCTTGCAGCCATATGGTCGACTATTCGCCGGCTGGCATCGTATATCGACTCATCAGGCGACTCGTAGATCCCCAGGTGATGGTCTTCGCCACCCCAGATGGTGGTGTAGAAGGAGTGGGCATCCTTGCTGTTGTAGTACTGCCTGGCTCGTTCTGTTGTTTCCGAATAGTCGGCACTCATGGTAATTCCTTCCTCCTTCACTCGACAATTACTGACTCAGGAGTCCGTCGCGATAGGCGTTCAGGTAGCGCTCGCAGTACTCATCGCGACCAGCCAGAGTCTCTGCAGCAACAATATCCCCGATTAGTCTGCTATCCAGCGGATTGACAATGCACGAATCCAGACCGTTAGCTATGGCCATCACAGCGAAGACCTGGTTGATCCGCTTGCGCCTGGGCAGCCCGTAAGAGGAATTGGACACACCACATATCTTGTGGACCTCGGGGAACTCGCCGGAGATCGCCCTCAGTGCCTTCAGGAAGAACATGCCCACTCGAGAGTTCGATGAGATCGGCTCCGCCAGGAGGTCGACATAAATGTTGCCTTGCGGGACGCTGTGTTCCTGCAATCGCCCCAGCAGTCTTCGAGCGTTGGCAATGCGATCATCGGCGCTCGTCGGCATACCGGCTTCACCGATGGCGAGGGCGATTACCTTATTGTCGGTACCTCTGACAAAGGGCAGTACGGCATCGAAGCGGTCCTGTTCGAGCGAGATAGAGTTGAGCAGAGGCGTGCCCTGGTGTACTCTCAGAGCTGCCTCGATGGCCCTGGGATTGGGGCTATCGATGCAGCAAGGCAGGTCGACGGCCCCTTGGACGGTCTCCACCAGCCAGGCGAGATACTCGCCTTCCTTCTCCTCAAATGTCCCCGCATTGACATCGATATACGAGGCGCCGGCTACAGCCTGGTCCCGGGCGATCTTCGAAATGTGGTCGGTGTCCTTTTCGCGGACGGCTTTCGCGATCTTCTTCCTGCTTGAGTTGATCAATTCTCCGACGATGAGCATTTACTCCATCCTTCTGTTTCAGTTCCTTCTGTTCCCGGCGAAGCTCAGCGGCCGACCCCGCAGCGAATCGCGACACCGTTCGGGCTTCGAGTGAACGGGGGTCAATCAAAGAACATATCCTGCTCCACTGTCTCTCCGGCCGCCACTGTTATGAACTCCGGATCGTCGTAGGGGCCGAACAGTATCCTGCGGAAGAACTTGTTACTGCCATCCACTTCATCGAACTGCTTATTGAAGAACCTGGCGTTTTCATGGGTCCGCTGCCGCAGAGCGTCGACATCTCCTACGCCGTTATTGATGAACGCTATCTTGGTGTAATGCTTGAGCTCTTCATTCATGGCCCAGATCGCTGTTTCTCGTCCGACCCTCGCGGTATAGTCATCTTCAACAATGCCGATCGGATCCTTGCCTTCGGCTACCCATCCAGGGGTGAGGTAATAGACACCCGGCTCCTTCTCCATTCGAGCTTCGTACTCCCCCGACGATCCCAGGAAGAGGCTGATGCAATCGTGTACGCGGGGAATGATGAGTCCCTGCCGGGGGGCCTTCAGGCCGACTATGCCGTTGGAGCAAAGGCCGTAGCCGAGGATGATACGGGACGCATAAGAGGCAACCTGTTCGATCTGCTCCTGGATCAACTCGGGCATCAACTCCGGAGTACGATGCAGGCTCTGGTCAAGAAACCGCACCTCAACGGTCGCTTCTTCATCCCGAAGGGCTTCGAGTTCCGGCCTGAATACGCCACAGGCGATGACCACTCGATGTTCTGAATTGCTCATGTGTCCTTCTAACGCGATTTGGATGTTTCCACGGCCGGTCGGCTGACCGCCCCGGAGAACCGCACCGAATCCATCCGTGAGCGTGCGTCCACCTTTGGGAATTCCATGTTGGCGATATACCTGTCCATGAATTCAGGGCTCTCCGCCAGAGACAGGTAGTCAACCCGCTCGATGCGGGATTCCAGACGCGTGCGCAACTCGGATCGGTGGAGGAGTTGCTCGCACCCCTTACGCGAGGTATTGCCCGCGAAAGTGACGGTCTTGAACAGGTTGGGCGGTATCATGCCGATAGTCTCCAGGCAATCTGCGTCAAGGTGAGACCCAAACGCACCCGCGATGACAAGCTCGTCGACGCTCGTAAGTTTCTGAGATGCGAGCATCTGGTCGATAGCTGTTCGTATGGCGGATTTTGCCAGTTGGACCTGACGGACATCATCCTGAGTGAAGTATACGCCTTCAGCAATGCGAAAGGCTATGAGGTCCGGCTCGAGTTCCATCAGCCGCCCCCGCACCGGTGGCGGCAGATGGTCTCCCTCATCGGGGTCGCACATCAGGCCAGAGTGATCGAGCACACCGACCTCCAGCAGAACCGCAGTAAGATGGACAATGCCGCTGGCGCAGATTCCGATTGGATCTCGATCCTCGATGGTTTCGAACTCGATGTCTCCGTCTTCGCAGTGGACATCGGTTACGGCGCCGGGGAGAGCAAGCATTCCGCAGGATATGCCGGAACCTTCAAAGGCCGGCCCGGCCGCCGCCGAGGTAGCCAGCATATTGCCGTTATGGCTAAGACCCACTTCGCCATTCGTGCCGACGTCGATAAACAGCGTAGAAACACCGTCTTTGAAGAAACCATCGCATTTCACCAGGCCCGAGCTGATGTCAGAGCCCACAAAGGCATGGATAATGGGCGGGATGTAGACTCGCGCCTCTGGATTGATCTGGATACCCAAAGCTTTCGCCGAGTAGCAACGTCCTCCTTCGATATCCACTTCGAAGGGCGCCTGGCCCAGTGGCGAGGGATCTATTCCCGCACACAACTGCAGCATGGTGGTATTGCCGCCGACGACCGCGTCCCGAATGTCGCAGGGTTCCAAACCGGATTCGTGGCAGAGCCGCATGACCAGCTTGCGAATCCCGGCGTGCACAGCTCTCGCCAGTTCTTCGAGACCTTTCCGCGAAGAGCCCATATCGATGCGGGTCATCGCATCCTGGCCATAGCGGATCTGCGGGTTGAGCAGGGAAGCTTGGGCGATACGCCGGCCCGACTTCAGGTCAATCAGGGAAGCCACGAGTGTAGTGGTTCCCAAATCGAGCGAAAAGCCCGCACGCACGTGCGCAAGAGTTGCGGACACTTTGGAAACACTCCTGCTACCGGAGGACTCCGTTTCGGAAAGAAAATCATGGGTGAGCCGTACGGAAAGGTCCTCATCGGGCTGAATCCGGCAGGACAGACGCATGCCCTTGCGCGCCTGTTCGGGCGTGATCAACCGGTGGGGAGTAGCAGGATGGGGTTCGGGCGCCTGAACCCAGACACGGCAGTGCCCACAGAGTTTCCTGTTGTTGCAGGAGGTGGGAGCGAGATAGCCTTTCCTTTCAAGTGCCTCCTTGACCGTTTCGCCTTCCTTCATCTCGATGATTGTTCGCGACGGTAGAATAGTCAGTTTCGTCATGTTGTGTCCCGGTTGGTCTTTGCTATTGCTTGCTTATGCGCGATTCGGCTTCCTCCAGGATGCGTGCAATCTGTTTCTGTGCTTCTTTGGGTACGCGCTCAGCGGGTCCCTCGTAGTCTCGGATGAGTTCGCGGGTCTTGTAGATGATACGGTCCTTCATCGTCTTCTCCCCCGACACTTTCCACTGTTCATGGCTGTTGCGGTCCATCAGGGTCGGCTGCCAGTGTTCGCTCCGGAACCAGTCGTAGGTGTGCTCGTGGCTGAGGTAGTTCCCGCCGGGCCCGACGTCTTTGATGACATCGACGGCCAGGGTTTCTTCATTGACGAGAATGCCCTCTCCGATCCGGAAGGCCATACCGATGCATTCGTCATCCAGAACTGTCTGGAAGATGTCACCGGTGATCCCCGACTCGGTATAACCGTTATCGTGAATGAAATTGGCGCCGCTCAGGGCCGCTGCATGAATGGACAGCGCCGCCTCCATCCCCGACTGAGTGTCCATCGCTTTCGTATCGGTGCACCCGGAGGTCGAATACATCGGCAGTCCGCAGTATTGGCACATTTCGGTCAGCGCCGCGCTGAGGATGCTCAACTCCGGTGCTCCATACGAATATATACCGCGACTCATATCCAGTACCGACTGGACGCCCCCCACAATGACGCAGGTACCGGGGCTCATGAGTTGAGCCACTACAACGCCTACCATCGACTCGGCCAGGGCGACAACGAGTTGGCCTGCGTGGCTGGCCGGTACAGTGGCGCCGCCAATGGAACAGGGACTGTATACCTGGGGGATACGATGCTTGGCGCAATACATGAGCTTGTCGACGGCATCGAAGGTGCTTACCAGCGGGGAAGTAGGTTCGCCGTAGTAGATGAAGTTAGGGTACTTCCTGAACTGTTCCTCTCCACCCGCCATAGCGATGCCGATACGGTGCAAATCGCGGACATTAGCCCGGTTGAAGGACCAGTTCATGACGATCTTGGTCGTGTTCTGGATCATGTCAGCGAACTCGTAGACATCGGCCAGGCCGTTGGTCACGTCGCTGATGGAACCGAGCGACTGCACGTAGCCGATATTCGGCAGGGCGTCGCAAACCCGAGCGACAAGGGACGCATCCTTTCGCAGGTAGGGGCGCCGTTCCAGGGTCTCGGTATCGATGAAGTTCGGTGGTGTCGGGCCGGGCCCGAAGTAGGTGCGGTTCTTCTCGACATAGCACATCTCCTCGCCCTCCCAGCTAAACAGGGTAGTGGTGGGAGGAAGCGTGGACAGGGCTTCCTGTACCTTGTGCGGGGGGATGCGCACCCGCAGTCCCTCGACCAGGCAACCGTGCTTCTTGAGGAGTTCCCGGGCCTCTTCATGATGTACATTGGCTCCGGTATCACCAAGGGTCTTCGACATACCGTTGAAGACGGTCTCCTTCTGGTCGTCGGAGAGCATCGAGTACCTGAGGGTATTATTGAGGGTCAAATTGACACGGGTCATAGTACGCTCCTTCAGGAGTTCTTCTCTTCCGCCTTCTTGATTACTTGCTCTAAGGCTGCCAGAAGGTCTTCATCCATGGGCGCCGGCTGGTGTTCCTTCAGTAATCGTGTGGTTTCCTCGTAGAGTCGATCATTGAGGGTTTTCTTCCCCTCGAGATTCCAGGTTTCCCAGTCGGACCGATCCTGAAGATTGGGCATGTACCATTCGCGCCAGTGCTCGAAGGTATGCTCGTGGGTGACGAATTCGCCGCCGGGCCCCACCTCGCTGATGACATCCAGCCCCAGGTGCTTGTCATCTGTGGAGATGCCGACACCGAACTGGCTGACCATGCCGATGATCTCATCGTTGAGCACCAGGCTATCGAGGGACATGACCTTGCCGCTATCCAGATAACCCACATCGTGGATCAGGTTTGCACCAGACAAGAACGCGTAGTAAAGACTGGTCGTGAATTCGATAGCGGCCTGCTCATCGAGGACCTTCGCATCGGTGCAGCCGCCAGTTGAGAACATTGGCAAGCCCAGCCACTTGGAGATATCGGTGTTGGCCACCGAGGTCAGCGCCAGTTCCGGGGCGCCGTACGAGTAGGTGGATGTCAGCATGTCCATAATCGTGGTGACACCGCCCATAACTAGAGGCGTTCCCGGTTTCTTGAGATAGCACAACACGACTGCCAGGAGCACCTCGGCGACGCTCTGGACCAACATACCCGCCATCGTCGCCGGGGCGGTGGCTCCGGAGCTCGGGCAGGGTGTATAGACAATCGGAATCCCCTTTTCGACGGCGAAGAGGAGCTTCTGGACCGCATCCTTGCCGTTTCGTAACGGAGAGATGGGCTCAATGTAGAGAATGAACAGCGGATCGATCCTGAGTTCATCGGCTCCGCCACGGATCATACTCGCCATGCGCCAGATATCTTCCAGACCGTCGCGGTCCACGCAGGTCACGATCAGGGGCTTGGTACACCCTTTGATCATCGCCATAAACTGGTGGCGATCATAAGTCTTGGGATTAGGGACATCGCTTACGAGCCCGTGAGACATGTGGAAGTGGTAATTGGGCAGGCAGTCGACCAATCGCGCCGAGTCGAAGACATCCTGGTAGGTGCAGCGTCGCAGCTCCCCGGACTGTCTATCCAGGGCAAAAGGCTGATCCGATCCGGTGCCGAAGCAGACTTCGTTTTTCTGCAGCTTGATGATGTGCTCACCCGTGCGCCCGGAGACATTGATCTTGTCAGGGGTACTGTTGAGGGCGCGCTTCACCAGTCCGGGGGGCACGCGTACCCGGTTGCCGTCGCTGACGACAGCTTCACTCTTCTTGAAAAGGTCGAGGGCGTCCTCGCTGTAGAATTCGCCGCCGGTCTGCATGAGAACATCCAGGGCCGCCTCGTAGATGAGTTCGATCTGGTCATCACTGAGCACCCTGAAATGGGGAGTAGCAAAAGCAGTCTGATTCGCCTTGAATTGTTTCATGGACAGCTCCTTCATGCGATACCCAGGCAGCTCTTACCCTCTTCCACGGCGGTAGCCATGTTGGCTCCGTAAACGTCGGCGCCGATCTTTTTGGCGTACTCGGCTGTCACCGGGGCGCCTCCGACAATGACCTTTACGTTTTCGCGCAGGTTGGCCTTTTTCAGTTCTTCGATAACCACCTTCATCTGTGGCATTGTTGTTGTGAGCAACGCCGATATGCCCAGGATATCCGGCTGGTGTTCCTTGACCGCTTCTACGAAAGTCTCAGCAGGAAGATCAATGCCCAGATTGATAACCTCGAATCCGGCGCCCTCGAATGACATAGCCACCAGGTTCTTGCCGATGTCATGCAGGTCGCCCTTGACGGTACCAATTACCATCTTGTAGCTGCTGCGCGTCTTACTCTCGGAAAGAAGCGGTCGTAACAGCACCATTGATTCACTCATAGCCTTGGCGCAACGCAGCACCTCGGGGATGAACATCTTCCTGGCCTTGAAGCGCTTGCCCACGACATCCATACCGGCCAGAAGCCCGTGGTCGAGGATATCCCAGGGATCATGACCGGCATCGAGAGCCTCGCGCGTGAACCTCGCTACCTCGTCGGCATTCCCTTTGATAAGGGCCTCTGACATCTTTTCGTAGTTGTCACTCACTGTTCTTTCCTTTCCTTATCTGTAGTTTGTTGTTTCTTTCGTCCGCTCTTCCATTCCGCTCGCTGTAGACGTCGACATCGCCCTTCACGAAACCGCCTGGTAAGCGCGCGGCCGGGGCAGCAAACCCGCCTCCTTCAGTATGGCAGGCACCTTGTCTTCCCACTCGATCGCCATGAGATGGATCCCATGGATACCCGGAATCTCGCGGAGTTGCTGAATCTGTTCGACACACATATCGATTCCTTCCTGGGCACGTTCTTCTTTCGGTTTGGACCGGATACGCTTGATCATGCCGGCGGGAATATCGACCCCGGCCACGCTCTTCGCCATGAATCGAGCCATACCCAGAGACTTCAAGGGAATCACTCCGGCGAGAATGCGGATCTTCTCCAGCAAACCTTCTTCGCGCGCCATATGGATGAAACGCTTGAACTTATCGATGTTGAAGACACACTGGGTCTGGATGAAATCGGCCCCGGCGGCTATCTTCTTCTTCAGACGCACGACCCTGAATTCGAAGGGATCGGCGAAGGGATTGCAGGCTGCCCCCAAATGGAGGGGCGCCTCTCCTTCGATCTTGTCACCGCCCAGGAGAGTCCCCTGGTCCCGCATCATCCGGGCGGCGTAGAGCAACTGCAGGGAGTCCAGGTCGAACACGTTCTTGGCGCCAGGCTGGTTCCCAAAACACTGATGGTCGCCGGTCAAGCACAACAGGTTGCGAATGCCCAGGGCGCAGGCGCCCAGGATATCGCTCTGCATGGCAATGCGGTTTCGATCACGGCAGACCATTTGCATAACCGGCTCGATCCCCTGCTCCAGCAAGAGACGGCTCACGGCCAGCGAGGACATGCGCACGATTGATGTCTGGTTGTCCGTAACGTTGACGGCATCAACGCAGTCTTTCAGGTGAGCCGCCTTCTTTCGGATAACTCCGACGTCGGTGCCGCGCGGAGGCCCAAGCTCGGCCGTGACCGTGAAAGTGCCCGAGGAGAGGCTTTGCTGTAGTCGGCTTGTGGCGTTCACTTCTTCGGCTCCTCCCGAGTGACCGATCGCGGTCCTCCCGACGGGCCGGCTTTCCAGTCACATGGTTCGAAGACGTCCGATATCATATGCAGACGGTCTTGTCGTTTCAGGCGATCGTAGATGAGTTGCCAGGCGCATTCAACCTCGCGGTTGATTTCGCAGTGACCATCCACGGACCCCCCGCAGGGCCCGTTGAGAATGCCTTTGGAGCAGCGAGCTACGGGACAGATGCCGCCGGTGCGGCTCAGGACACATTGGCCGCATGCCCGGCAATACTCGGTCCAGTAACCGGGTTCCGGATTGACCCCGATACAGCTCGTATTGAGGGCCGGCACTACTACCTTGTCGGGGAAACGGCGCGCGACGAATTGCACCCCCGCCCCACAGGCCATCGAAACAACAACATCGGCGTCCCGGGTTACATCTCCCAGCGGTTCGATAAACTCCGGGTCGCATTGACGCTGCACCGTGGTCTCGATGCAGTCAAGCCCGGCGTCGCCCTTCAACCTCGATGACATCCGCAATTCAGTGGCGAGCAGTTCCACCTCTTTTTCGCCACCGGCCCAGCACACGGCCACACAGGTACCACATCCCGCCACCACGATGCGACGAGCGTTCTCGATATCGCTGAGGATTTCCTCAATGGGTTTGCGTTCAGCTACTATCATAAGTTCTCCTGCTCGATAGCGAGATGATTGTCCGCCTGCCTTGCAGCTCGGAGAGGATTGGGGCCCAGTTCGAGCGCACGACGGGTCATTTCCTCGACCGCCGCAACCCATTCTTGAGCTTCGGAGGCTGCCACGTGGAAGTACTCAAGGCGTTTCGGCTCCAGGCCGACTTCGGCCAGCAGTTTCTTCGTGTAGGTCACCCATTTCTTGCCCCTGATATTACCTTCCAGGAAATGGCAGTCGCCGGGTTGACATCCCGCCACAAAGACACCATCAGCACCGGCCTCAAAAGCCTTGAGAATATGAATGGGCTCGACGCGCCCTGAACAGGTGAGCTTGACAATGCGAACGTTGGCCGGATAGGAAAGACGGAGAGAACCGGCCAGGTCGGCCGCAGTATAGGCGCAATAGGTGCAGGCGAAAGCAATAACAGTAGGTTCAAAACGACTCATGGCGCCTCCGTCTCGACAGTCATAGCATTCAGCTTGGCGATAATTTGCTGATTCGTCGAACCCTTGACCGTAATAGCCCGGCGGGGACAAGCAGCCGCACAGACTCCACAGGCCTGACAAGCCGCCGGTTCGATGTGGGCGGATCGACTCTCAGTAACGCGAGGCACACCGTATGGGCAGACGCGCACGCAGGTCAGGCAACCCGCGCATTGATCTTGATCGACGACTGAATACTCGGCGGCGACCTGAAGCTCTTGCCTGGCCAGAACAGAGGTAGCGCGCGAAGCAGCTCCTTGAGCCTGGGTTATGGTCTCGTCAATGAGCTTGGGTCCCTGGGCGGCGCCGCAGAGGAAGATTCCCTCGCCGGCGAAATCAAGCGGGCGCAGCTTTATGTGGGCCTCGGAGAAGAAGCCATCCTGACCCAGAGAAACTCGGAGGGCGCGGGCCAGCTCCGGGGCCTGCCGGTGCGGGCGAACACCGCTGCTGAGTACCAGTAGGTCGCTGCTGAGTTGTAGCTGGCGGCCTATCCCGGTTTCCAGGACATCGACAATGACACCGTTGTCAGTGAAGCTGACCTGTGGTTCATGTTTCTCATCGAAACGTACGAATAGCACACCCTGTCTGCGTGCCTCCCGGTAATGAAGTTCGCGCATTCCGTATGTGCGGATGTCACGGTAGAGAACAGTGATCTCGATCTCGGGATGGACTGACTTAATCCAGAGGGCGTTCTTGACCGCTTGTGTACAGCAAACGCGACTGCAAGACGGATTATCTTTGGTGCGTGAACCCACGCACTGGACCATGGTCAGACTCCTGACACCCTCGAGTCGGCCGCTCCGCTCGAGCCTCTCCTCTAACTCTAGTTGGGTAAGAACCCGTTCGTCATCACCATAACCATACAGGCCGTAGGGCGTGATGGCCGAGGCGCCGGAGGCTACAATTGTGACTCCGTGTTCGATATCCTGAGGGCCATCCGGCGTTTCTACTCGGGATATAAAATGGCCAATATGACCTTGAGTTTGCACCAGCGAGCTGTTTGTCAAGACAGTCACGTCAGGATGACTTCTAATCTGTCTCTGCAAATCGCCCAGAAATCTACCCGTTTCCGCGCCGTCCTCCAGACGTTTCACTTTTCGCAAGGTTCCTCCCAAGCGTGCTTCTCGTTCCAAGATGGTCACTTCAAATCCCTCCCCAGCGATACTCAGGGCTGCAGTCATACCGGCCACACCACCGCCGATCACTAAGGCTGCACGCGTCACCGGTATGGTGTGCTCGAACAACGGCTCCAGGTAAACCGCCCGGGCAACGGCCATACGGACAAGGTCGCGGGCCTTGGCATTGGCCTGCTCCGGCTGATCGGCGTGCACCCAGGAACACTGGTCCCTGATATTGGCCATCTCGAATAGATGGGGGTTCAGCCCCGCCTCGCGCACAGTTTCCATGAAGAGCGGCTGATGGGTCCGCGGTGTACATGAAGCGACTACAACCCTGTTGAGCCGCTGTTCGTGTATCTGCGCGATGATGCGTTGCTGCGTATCGGCCGAACATGTATACAGATTCTCTTCGGCGTGGACCACATTGGGAAGCTGTTGAGCATACGCACTCAGCGACGGCACATCGACGACCCTCGCAATATTGGTGCCGCAGCGGCAAATGAACACACCGATCCGAGGTTCCTCGTTCGACACATCACGCTGGGTCGGATACTGTTTCTGTCGAACCAGGGTATTACGCGCGCGCGCGAGGTCGGCTTTGCATAGCGATGCGGCACTGAGAGCGCTGGTAATGCTCTCCGGAATATCGCGCGGGCCTGTAATAACACCTGCTGCATAGATACCCTGCCGGTCGGTGACATTGGGCGCCATCAGGGAACCCGACACGAAGCCATAGCGATCAAGCTTGATACCGGTAGTCCCGGCGAGATCCTTCATTGACTTGGAGGGGCCGATTCCACCCGAGAGGACTACCATATCGAATGTCTCTTGTTGTGGTTTGCCTTCAGCCATGTACTTGATGCTCAACTCGCCGCTGCCCGGTATCTCCTCGATGCTCGAGACCAGGGTTCTCTGATAGTTGACTCCGTAGCGCTCCTTAGCCTGTCGAAAATAGGCTTCATAGCCTTTGCCGTGAGCCCGCATATCCTGGAGGAAAATAGTGGTCTCGACTCCGGGGTAATGGTCACGCGTAAGCGAGGCTTGCTTGGTGGCGAAGAGACAGCACACCGCCGAACAGTAGTGTCGCTCCAATCGTTCGTCACGCGAGCCGACGCACTGCAGCCAGGCGATACGATGTGGTTGTGTATCCGTATCGGGAAGGACCAGCCGACCGGCTGTCGGCCCGGATGAACTCACGAGGCGTTCGTATTGAAGGGCGCTGAGCACATTCTTGTAACGCCCGTGTCCATACTCTCCTCGCCTGGCGACATCAAAAACCGCCCCGCCGGGGGCGAGAATAACCGCACCCACTTCGAGCCTGGTGTGCTGTTCGCACTGCCGGTGCATTATGGCCTCAGCCTGACAGGCGACCTGGCACTGCATACATTCGGCGCATCCGCCGCAATTCAGGCAGCGTTCGGCCTCACGCCGCGCCTGCCCTTCGGTAAGGGGCTGAGTCACTTCCTCGAAGTCGCGGACTCGCTCGCCAGGGGATCGTTCGGGCTCAGTTTCACGAGTAGACGGACGCTCTGTGCGGGTGTCCTGTTCTGCCTCCGGAGCAAGGTGAGGCCAATCCGGCGAAAGTGACTCACCGGCAAGGTGGGCGGCGATGGAAGCGGCGGCGCGTTTCCCCATGGCCACAGCCTCGATAACCGAGCGCGGCCCGCTGACAGCATCGCCTCCGGCAAAGACATTCTCAAACCGGGTCTTCAGTGTAACGGGATCAGCCTGGAGCACTGTCCGGCCATCGTCCCGGTTCAATTCCATTACCATCGCGGGATCGTGAGCCTGGCCGATGGCAACAACGACCGTATCCACGCTCAGGTTCATCGTTTGTGATTCATCGAAACCGGGGGCAAAACGGCCCTCTTCATCGAATACGGCAGTGCATTTTCGCAGATGAAGTTGCCGGGCCCGACCACCGGTGTCGGCGATGCTCTTAGGGCCCCAGCCGGTCAGGAACCGGATTCCTTCCCCGCGGGCCTGACGTATCTCCTCGTCGTCCGCGGGCATCTCGCCATCCGCCTCCAGGCAGGCGACAGTCACCGATTGGACCGGCATCCGTCGCACCGTGCGCGCCGCATCCATGGCCACATTGCCGCCGCCTATGACCACGACGTTGTTCATCCGCGGTAGCGGCTCGCCCATGGCGACCTTTCCGAGAAGGTCGATGGCCTGGTGGACCCCTTCTGATGAGATTCCCGGCAATGCCAAGGAGGCGCCAGCAGGCATACCGGGGGCGAGAAAGATCGACCGGAATCCCTGTTCGAGCAAGTCACCGCGCGTTATGTCGGTTCCGTAGCGCACGCCCGTCTTCAGTTCGATGCCCAGCGACAGGATCGTATCGATCTCGCGTTTCAGGATACGGCGCGGCAGCCTGTACTCCGGTATGCCCGTGGCCAGCATACCGCCGGGCATCTCCCGGGCCTCAAAGATCGTGACGTTGTAGCCGTCGAGGGCCAGGTAGTATGCAGCGGTGAGTCCGGCGGGGCCGGAACCTATAATGGCAATGCGATCGTCGGGACGAACCGGTGCGGGTGTCGGCAGCGGAGCCGGGATCGTCTCCTCTATATTCGATGCGAAGCGTTTGAGGGCGCGAATGGCTACGGGTTCGTCGGTCAGGTGCCGTCGGCAGGCGTCCTCGCAGGGATGAACACAGACATGTCCACAGATAGAGGGAAAAGGCAGCTCCTCCCTGATCAGACGCAAGGCCTCTTCGAATTTTCCCTGGCGGATCAAGGCGACATAACCCTGCACGTTGACATGCGCCGGACAGTTCATGCGACACGGGGGAGTCCCGTATTTTGTAATCCCGAAAGCATTGGGCGCCGCCTGGGGATAGAGCTTGCGAACGGCATTCCTGACGCCGAGTCCGTCATTGAACCGGGAAGGTAGATCCACGGGACACGCCTCGGCGCAATCGCCGCAAGCAGTGCAGCGGTCGACATCGACGAAGCGGGCGCGCTGCTTCACAGTTGCCGTAAATGCCGGCGCCTCGCCTTCCAACTGAACCAACAGGGATCGGGTAAGAACCTCAATATTCGGGTGCATACCGACTCCCACCAAACGCGGAGAGATTGTGCACATGGCGCAGTCATTGGTGGGGAAAGTCTTGTCTAGTTGCACCATGCGGCCGCCGACAGCGTCCTTCTCTTCGACCACGTAGACTTTGAATCCGCTATGGGCCAGTTCCAGCGACGCTTCCATGCCGGCGATACCACCGCCTACAACCAGGACAGCGCCCCTCGAAGTAGTCTTCTCAGACATGCGCCGCTCCCCTCACGCTTAGTACCTGTTGCGGATTGATAAGATGATGTTTCAGACAGTACCTGATCTTCCCCAGCCCCAGGGCCAAACCCACTAACTCGGCAACGTAGAATACCGGCAGGCTCTCTAAGGTGTCTTGAGGAGTCCCTTTGTTGTGCCGCCTGATCCACTGCTGCGATTCGAGATTCATATGACACATGGGACAGGCCGTGACTATGCAGTTCGCTCCGGCCCTGGCGGCATGGTCGACGATATCAAGGCTGAGTTCCCCGGTGAGATCGGAATTGCTGATGGCCAGGTTTCCACCGCAGCACGTTGTCTTGTGCGACCAATCTTTCACTGAGGCGCCGCATATCTCAGCAATACGATCAAGGAACATCGGATTCTCGGGATCCTTCTCCTGCACTTCTCCACCATGCCGAACCAGAAGGCAACCGTAATATGAGACGGGCTTCACGTGTGCCAGATCAAGCCTGCGATCCCTGTGAATACGCTGCAGGAATTCTTCTCCGGCGAGCAGACTCGGCAGCGAAACCACATTCGGTATCGTCTCTTCGGCGGATACACTCCCACTCCCCGTGGTATAGCGACTCGCAGCAGTTGTCAGGTTGGCATAGCACGCAGCGCAGGGTACCAGTAGATCCAAACCCGACCTTGCGGCGATATCGAGATTGCGAGCACCCAGTGAATCAGCCAAATCATCGCCGATGGCATGGGCGGCAGTAGAACCACAGCAATTCCAGTCCTCCAGCTCATGCAGCTCGATGCCCAGAGCGGCGCAGACCGCGCGAGTCGAGATATCCTGTTCGATGCCGGTGCCGTGGGCGCTGCATCCTGGGAAATAGGAGAGCTTCATAGTCTTTATCTGTCCGAGGGACGCTCGCGCCCGGATTCAACCAGTTGTTTCAATTCACTCAGTTTACGCATTCTGGCCGGCCGTAGCCTCAGTTTGCCTCGACGCATCATCGCCATTCCCAGCTTCGCGTTCTCGAATATCCCGCCGACTCTGACCTTGTAGCGCACCATCATGTCGAGTTCATTCAGCCGTCCGTAGCTGGTGACGCTGTCCAAAACTGTCTCCATGGCACAGGCGGCGCGCGGATCGCCCGGCGTGATGCCCTCGCGCAAGCATGTTGAGCGGAGGACGTCCTTGATGCGGGCGAGGTCTACGCCCGCGGGACAGCGAGCTGAACAGGTACGGCAAGAAGAGCAGAGCCAGATTGCACGGGACCGCAATAATTCGGGGATATCTCTCAGCTGCACCAGCCGAACAATCTGACTCGGCAACAGATCCGCCTTCGTGCTCAGCGGGCATCCCGCCGTGCACTTGTGGCACTGCAAGCAGGCCGAGGCCGAGTCCAGAGCCTCATGCTGCGAGTATGTTCTGTGCCTCTGTTCCGGTTCGGTCTTTAATTGCAAATCAAGGCTCTTAGCTTACTCGAACTCGTTTCACTTTCCCAATTAGTTGAATGTGCAGTGGTTAGAATATGACGTTCCCGATCCTCGGCACGTGGAAGACATCCGGGGATCAGACTGGAACTACCTGCACGGGATACGTATCAGAAGGCCGTACCTCGTCAAGGCACGTCCTCAATCAACCATTCGCGAATGGGGACCTTGGATCTGCCTCGACCCAGGCGGCAAGAGAGTTCATCTGAGATTTCTGAGAGAACAGACCTACAGCCTGTCATTTCAGAGCGTTGGGCAAAAAACACCGTCTAACGTAACCCTGAGCATTCCCTGAAGAACCTGTCAATGCGCCCGATTTCTGGCGTGACATGGATTATTCAAGTCCTTGGGAATCCTTCAGACCTTCACTATTCCGCGAAGACCGAGCATATACCACAAGGTAGCTGTTGAACTGCTCGCCGGCTGTTCGTGGTCGGAGTGCAGCGTATTGTTGCGCTTCCATTGACCTCGTGCTGCGTCGGTCGCCATTAATTTAACGTTACAGCTACGAACGCCAATATCGTCCGTTGAACGTGTAGTGTCAACATCTTAATAAAAATAGCCCGATATGGCAGCACACGGGGAGACAATTAAAGCGGAGAGGCAGGGATTCGACGACAGCGAAATGGGCTAAGTCGCTGGAATGAATGTAATTAGCTGCATTTCAAGGCCTTAAGATATGTGAAGTTGGGTGCAGTATCTTGAAGTTCAGTGCATTTGGGCGAAGTTGGGTGAAGTAGGCGGTTAGAAAACCGTTAGAAAGAGTGGGGTGGATTGGTCGGAGATTTCCTGAAGATCCAGGACGTGGCTATGTACAGTTAAGTGAATCGCCCCGGGGTTGCCGGAGACAGAATAATGTGAGAGATTACTGTCATGGCAAAACCAAGCAGGTATTCACCGGAGGTCCGTCAACGGGCCGTGCGGATGGTCGAGGAGCATCGCGAGGAGTATAGTTCCCAGTGGGCGGCCATCCAGTCGATAGCTCAGAAGATTGGTTGCTCGGCGGAGACTCTGCGGAAGTGGGTCGTTCAGGCCCAGCGGGACGCGGGTCACCGTCCGGGGCTGACCAGTTCGGAGCGAGAGCGGCTCAAGCAACTGGAGCGGGAGAATCGTGAGCTTAAGCGGGCCAACGAGATCCTTCGGAAGGCGTCGGCTTTTTTTGCCCAGGCGGAGCTCGACCGCAAACCGAAGTGATGGTATCGTTCATCGACGAACATCGGGACGCCTGTGGGGTCGAGCCGATCTGTGCGGCATTGCCGATCGCCCCATCGACGTACTACCAGCGGAAGGTTCAGCAGGCGAATCCGGAGCGTTTATCGGCTCGCGCCAGGCGAGACCGGGAGTTGCAGCCGGAGATCCAGCGGGTATGGGAAGAGAACTTCCGGGTGTATGGTGCCCGTAAGGTCTGGCGGCAGTTGAATCGTGAAGGGACCCGAGTGGCCCGGTGCACCGTGGAGCGGTTGATGCGGGCTGAAGGCTTATCCGGTGCGGTTCGGGGTCGGAAGTTCAAGACGACGGTTGCCGATGATACGGCCGCGCGGCCTTCGGACCTGGTGTGTCGGGAGTTCAACGCGTCTCGTCCGAACCAGTTGTGGGTCTCGGATCTGACGTACGTGGCGACCTGGCAGGGGTTCGTTTATGTGGCGTTCGTGATCGACGTGTTCTCGCGCATGATCGTGGGCTGGCGAGCCTCCCGATCGTTGCGCACCGATCTGGCCCTTGACGCTCTGGAACAGGCGCTCTGGGCGCGGCCCGATACGCAGCAGTTGGTGCATCACAGCGACCGGGGGGTGCAGTATCTGTCGATCCGCTACACAGAACGCCTGGCTGAAGTCGGGATTGAGCCTTCAGTAGGTTCGGTGGGCGACTCGTATGACAACGCTCTGGCCGAAACGGTGATCGGATTGTACAAAACCGAGGTTATTCGTCAGCGCGGGCCGTGGCGGAATCTGGAGGCGGTGGAGTTCGCGACCCTGGAGTGGGTCGACTGGTTCAACAACCGACGGTTGCTGGAGCCGATCGGAAATGTTCCCCCGGCCGAGTTTGAAGATGTATATTATAGCACTCAGAAGACACAGGTCCAGGTGGCCTGACTCAACTAAAACAGTCTCCGGTATAACCGGGGCGATTCAAAGCCTAGACACCTTCATTCTTTACCATGATGATGTGGACTTAGTGCACAATAAACCGAGAGTCCCAGATTGAGCCTTTCCCAAGATCATGTTGGCATGAAGCGCTGACGGCAGTGGCAGTCTTTCGTTTATCCTGGACGGCATCATGGACAATTAAGATCACTTTCGCCTTGACAAGTCCCTGCGCTGAGCTTAAACTATAGAAGAGAGCGAAAGGTAGAAGGAGGTTTACTGCTATCGCCAGCCTCCTATAGCATGGCTGTTAAGCCTGTGTAGGGGCGGGGTTGTCAATGTTCAACTGCATCGCCACGCGAGGAGAGTATTCATGTCGGTCTATGGGCTTCAACGGTGGTTTCTGCTGGGCTTTTTGTCTTCTGTAGTGCTAGTGTCATCCTCGATTCATGCCCAATATGTCGAACTGGCCTGGGACCAGTACAGTCCATCCTTGGCTGGCGAATGGGACTGGCCGGCATCACTGACAGAGCCGTGCGACAGCACTGGTGGTATCTGGGCATGTGGAATAACTGGCTACAGGTATATGACGGCGGTGCGGTACTCCAGCGGAGGAAACCAGGCTTGGCTGGGGAGCATTGGCCCCCAACCCGACCGTTTCCTTGGAGCGGCTGGCGTGATTCCACTGCCTGGTGGCGGAGCTTACGTCGCAGGATCACAAGACGATCTTGCGAGTAAAGCAGTTGCTGTCAAGTTTGATGCTGTCGGTGACACTTCCTGGGTGGCTGAGTATGAGAGTCCGCTGGGCTTCACCAAAGCGGGTGCCATCGCTGTTGATCACCTTGGTAGCCTGTATCTCGCGAGCCTCAACGAGGATATTTGGGGTGAGCATGATGGAGATGAGTATGCTTTGGTCAAGTACGACTCCAGCGGAGCGGAATTGTGGAGCAGAGAATACCAAGTCCAAGGTGGCTACCAGTCAGCTCCCGACTTGGTTCTGGATTCAGAAGAGAACGCTATCGTCTGCGGCCGTGAAATGTGCATCAAGTGGGACTCGCTCGGTACTCTCCAATGGTATGTTCCGTTAACTGGGGGTTCCTTGCATGGACCTGTTGTCGATGACTCCGACAATTTGTACCTGGTGCAAGGTCTGACTCTGTGGAAGTTTAGCCCCTATGGTGACACCCTCCTGCAAGCTGGTCTGGATGCATTGGTGCCATCAACTGAGCGGTTGCCTACATCCAGTCAGTTGGTGCTGTTCAAGGACACGATCCTCTACTACTGCAACAACGCGGTGACTTCCAAGATCGACACACTGGGTAATGTAATTTGGCAGACATCAGAAGCCATTGGACGAATGGCTGTAGACAATGACGGTAACATCTATGTCCTGAACTCCGTAAATCAGGATCTGCGCATTCAGAAGCTTAATCCTGAAGGTGAGTTGATATGGGCGTATTGGTACGACGGCCGTGGTCACGATTCCGACGGAGGCGTCGACATAGTAGTGAATGATAGCAGGGATGTCTTCGTATTGGGAGAGTGTCTGATTCCGGACGAGTGGTTCACGACTGACTGGGTGACCCTCAAATTGGTTCAAACCCCCTTCATCTGTGGCGACATCAACGGCGACCAGAACGGACCTGACATAGCCGACCTCGTCTATCTCGTGTCCTACATGTTTGGCGACGGCCCGGACCTACCCTACCCGATCCTTGGTGACACAAACGGTGACGGCAATCAATCGGACATCGCGGACCTGGTCTATCTTGTCACCTATATGTTTCAGGGCGGCCCGCCTCCTTCACCATGCAACTAGTCGTTGAAAACTCGTTAGATTTAGTCATTTCAGAGGAACCGCCCCAGATCATAAGAACGCAATGCCAAAGTACATTCCGGCTTGGAGGATTCATGCGAAAGACGCTTATTTTTTGTGTAACGACGATTGCTTCTGTGTCGATTGTGTTAGAGGGAGCCTCGGGGCAGGATACAAGAGTATACAACACGCTTTATCAAGAGTTTTGCACTGTCCCTCCTTTTGACACTGTATCGGGAGATGTGCTGAACCATCCTGATCTAGACTCCACAGTATACAGTCATCTCAACACTTATGATTGCGATAGTCTAGTGCGGTGTTTCCCACAGGGCATGGGAGCAGTATTGGATAGGTGGTACAGAGCATGCTTCCCCACAGATATCGACGTAGACGCATTGTCTGACAGTTTGATTGGGACCGCTGACATCTGTCAGGTTGATGTTGACGATACGTCAGGACTTTGTATGGAAGAGTCGTATGCACCAAGTGACTCAGCATGGCAAGATCAGGTGCATTTATTCAGACTGCTTGGTCTGGATTCCGCTATCGATCTGGTGAACCAATTCCTGGTACCGGATTCGGTTCCTTCCATAGGTCTATTACATTACGGGAACGTCCCAATCGAATGGGGCCACCCTGATCTTGGGGACAATATGTGGATTAATTCTGGCGAGGACTTGAACAACAATGGAGTTCTCGATCCTTGGCGGTTCGATGTAGACAGCAATGGCGTTCTGGGCGACTTCAACGGTCAGGACGATGATGGGAATGGGTGGATAGATGATCTAATAGGCAGTCCATATGACACGGCGACCATCAAGGCAGCAGAAAATGCCGGTCACGGGCATGAGACACCTGCAGCGGGCATCGCGGCAGCGGTATCAGACAACGGTATCGGGATTTCCGGCATTTGCCCTGAATGCGATCTTGCTTCCGCTCGTGGAGGCGTCGTCCACGTACCGAATCTTGCCCGCAAGGGAA
>CAZGMK010000021.1:0-61732 GCA_964526835.1 uncultured Ignavibacteriales bacterium | reverse complement strand
AAAGTCTAGTTTTTTCTTCGCCACCAATCGGAACATATTTATGAGAATCGCTCTAATTGATTACTTTTCAAAACACTTGGTTCAAGCTTGAATAGGCAAACTGCTCTCGAAACGTGATTTCAATAGAAGCTTGGGGAGGAGACTGTCTCGCAGACATATGGTCTGAGTCATCGACTCTCACGGCTGTTTTCGTGAGCGATCAGATTTCCTCTCAAACAAGAGACCAATAAACCCCGCCTCCGGAATGATCCCCGCCGTTGTATCAGGCTTCACTGAGGGTGTCTGATCTGGGTGCCAGAATAGCGCACTCGCGGCCCGTGTAAGTTCGAAGCCGGATGTCTTGACAAATTGCAGTGCCTCATCAACCGTGCGAAAGTGAGCCAGGGAGTAGATTGAATGTCCATCGCGAGCTTGGCTAATATACTCTCTGCCCCAGGGGCTGTCCGCAGGTATGATGCCGAGGAGCAGCTTTCCGGAAGGACAAAGAACCCTACGGCACTCTCTCAAGGCTTTTCCGGCATCGTTTACGAAGCATAGGGTGAGGGCCATTAGAATGCCGTCAAGTGTGTCGTCATGGAATGGGAGTTTCTCAGCAGATCCCAGAGTGACTTGGATACCACGCTCCTGTGCGATCTCGAGCATTTGTGCGGACGGATCAAGACCTTCCTGGATACCCAATGCGGTGGCGAAGCGTCCGGTTCCAACGCCTACTTCAATCCATCGACCCTCGAATTGAGGACAGACTGACTGGAGGCACCTTAGCTCGGTTTCGAAGATCGCTCGGCCTTCCGGCGAGTCAAACCATCGATCATACTCATCTGCAATTGAATCAAATGAGGATGTCAAGGCAACCTCCCGGCAACTGAAAGTCTGAGACTAGTCGTTGGGGGCTCAGAAAGTGAGGACTTTGTCGGCTTCGGCTGTCCACTTTGCCAACTGCTCCATATTGCTGATTTCCACACCATCTAAGAGGGGTAGTTGATGAACACCTCTGGGCCATGAGTGAGTTAAGGCGCTCCGTTTCCTTTGATCCCAAACGTTTCCACCCTCATCTTTTCCCGACGGCGATCCTCAGGCCGGCTTCCCGCCATTCAGAGACTCCGTCGGCCATTCGTCTTATTCTGAATCCTCTCTCCGAGAGCAACTTCACTGCTTCCTGGGACAAGACACAGTATGGCCCCCTGCAATACGCCACTATTTCCGCCTCCGGGGGGAGTTCATTGAGCCGCTCTTCCAATTCGGCAAGAGGAACAGACTTGGCATGTGGCAAATGGCCGGCCAGGTATTCGTCTTCCGGCCGAACGTCCAGGATCACAACCTCACCTGCCTTGGCACGCCTGATGAGCTTTCGCTTGTCAACTGGCTCAAGGCTCGATCAGGCATCGAAGTAGTCGGCGACAACACGGTCAATCTCAGCAATTCGATCCTCGGCCAGGGCGCGGAGCTCCCGGAAGAAATCGCAAACCTTGGAGTCCGCAAGGCGGTAGTAGACAAACACACCCCGCTTGCTGCTGTCTACGAGCCGAGAGGCCCGGAGCACTTGCAGGTGTCGGGAGGCATTGGCAATTGACATCGACGATTGTGCGGCCAGAGTCTCGACCGTTTTTTCTGACTGGCACAGTAAGTCAAGCAGTTCGAGGCGTTTAGGGCTTGCCAGGGCGTGTCCGATGAGAGCGAACTGGGTATAGAGCTTGTCTTTTGTTTGGCGGGCAATGGACATATAGTAGCCTCAATCATTCAAGTGAATAGTTGAATCTACGTTGAAGTCTTGCGCAACGCGACTATTTTTTGGAAACTGCCAAAAACTTAAGGGAAGTCAAGTCTCAATCCCAAATGGCCCACCAAAGCGGCATCCAATAGGGGGCTCCTTTCTGTAATGAGCAATCGTTTTCAGGCTACGGCTCGCCTATCCTATATTCGCCAAGAGCTTAAGAAAATTGTACTATCCTTCTGCCCCCAAGCCGGTTTCCCGCTTGGTTCGTCGCTCCACTGCATCCGGTTTTGGCAGGAGGTGCTTCGGCAGGAAGGCAATGCCTGCGATGAGGGTCGGAATGACGGCACTCGCTATCACCACTGCGACCAAAAACGAATACTGACCCTGACTCACGATGTTGTGAGATAGACCATACAACGCTGATATGGTGCCAAAAGTCAATCCGGTGGACATCATCAGAGTATAATACCATCGTTCGTCGCGTTTACGGCGGAACCGTCCAACGACCGGATACAAGCCGAAGATTTTCGAGACAACCTTTCCGGCAAACAATAACAGGAAAACCAACGGCGCCGCAATCAGAGCCGGCAGCGAAACAAACGTCCCGGCCCGAAGAAAGTAGAACGGCGTGAGAAAACCAACCACGAGCGTTCTCAGGCGGCGGACCCACATAACGTCGCCGTTGGAGAACTCAGCCAGAACCATACCGATCAGATACGCCGGAAGTACTGCCTCACTCCCGGACCACAGTGCCAGAGACCCCAAACCAAAAAGCACGAGAATAACCCATTTCGTTCTTATCGCAGCCGTTCGGTGTGCATACTTTCGCGTCAACCACCGGCTCGACGCAGGCAGCATGATTAGCACAACCACAGTAACTACTACAAAAGCAATTGTCTTGTATGTGAATGGAGCGAACAGCAAGCCCAGGGCGATAACGGTGCCAAGGTCGTTTATGAAGCAGGCGCCCAAGATGCCTTTGCCGAAGTCCGTCTTATTGAATCCGGTCTCAAGCATAACCGCATAGACCACCGCCATCGAGGTAGTGGAGAGAGCTACTCCGCAAAGCAGACTGGCCTGTGTGTCCCACCCAAGCAAGTACTTCGCGATGGCAGCGCAACCCAGAAACGGCGCGAAGAAGCCGACCAGGCCGACAATCGTTACCTCCTTGAGCTTCCTGTGAAAGACCTGGGGTTCAAGCTCGGCCCCCGCAAGAAAAGTGAGTAGTACGGCTCCCGAAGCAGCGAGAAAGCGAAGCCAGTCTGAATTGGAGCCCAACGCCTCAAATTTGCCGAAGTAACCGGCGATGGCAGCGGCAATTACACCGATGCAGATTTCTACAAGAGCTACGGATACCTTCAGGTGATAGGCAACTACTGCAGAAATGACCGCCAGCGCGAGCCAGAGGGCGGCGATTGTGAAGATGTGTTCCACGATAGAGTCCTCCTTCCAAGTAAGCTGTCCGAGCCGTCGCGCAGATGCAGAAAAACCCGCTCTGCAGCGGGCGAGTTTCAGCTATCTTCGACTCCGTCACTGCAGAAGACTGCGCAGCAGGAGTCATCAGCCCGGCTCGGGCGGTTACAAAGGGGGACTCCATCCCCGAAACTCACGAGATGATATTCGTCCGGACCTCGCTTGTCAAAAGCTTTTGTCGGTATTGGTATTGTGGGTTTGTAACTGCCATGACATTCGGATCCCATTGGCCGGGCGGCCCTGATCCTGCAGGCGACCACCACGAATGCACGGAGCGGGTCGCACGAAGCTACCTTTGATGCTCACCATCCGGCCTCCTGCCCGGGGCGTTGCCCTATGGGGCTGCGGTACTCGTTCAATCCCCCAAGTACCGCTTCAGGATATCGCCCCATTCGGGCGATTGTATTTCTTCCAGCAGCGCCCGGTTGATCGGCTCGCGAAGCCCGCTCCCCTGCGGCAGGCCGATGGCGTAGTCCTGCCGGAAGAAAGTCACCGGCAGCACCCGTACCCGCCCCGAGAGCTTCCCCTTGGTCAGGTGGCGAAGAATTGGCGCATCGTAAACGAAGGCCTCAATCTCCCCCCGGGCCACCGCCTGCAAACCCAGCAAGGGGGTCTCGTAGTTTGAGAACGACACCATCTGCTCCTCCAGGTACGCGGCGCTTGTCGAATTCGGAATTGAGCCTACCCGGACATATGGCAAATCCCCCGGTCCGCTGACCTTCGACTCCAACTGCGAAACAGTCAGCGACGAGGCGATGGTGGCGGTGAAACCGGAGACGACAATGATGGCGGCGAACATCCAGACCAATGCGACAAACCGTCCCAGGAGAGTGCGCGGCGCCTTGTCGCCATAGCCGACCGTTGTCATCGTCACAGCCGACCACCAGAGTCCCGAGCCTACACCCTGGATGAACGTGCCACCGAACTCATCCGGGTTCTTGCGACGCTCGAAAAGCCAGACCACCATCCCGATCAACACGAGCAACACCAACAGCGCGCCGACGGCCGTGAGGAAGTCGGCGGAAAGCAGCCGCGACGCGGTACTCAGCCAGCCGCTCTCGCCCGAGGATGAGACGGCTATAGTCAAGCCGGTAGTGTAGAATGGATGGCTGAAATCGACCGTGGCCTCGCGGTCGGCGGTGACCGTCAGGGCCCCGGCGACAGCATCAAGCGTCGTATCGGCCAGGCCGCTCAACAGACCTTCGAGGTCGCGTTCCACGAGTCTATAGCGCAGTCCAAGCCTGTCAGCGATGTCCTGCCACAGCTCGATACCGATCCCCTGCCAGGCGCCGGTAGGGCTTTTGATCACAAACGGCGCTGCTTCCTTGGTACCGACGACGAGTTCACGATCGGGAATAGCCTGGCCGAGGACAGTCCCAACCAGCCAAGTTGCGGTGAGCATGGACGCAAAGACAATTCGAGTACTCATCGATGATTGCTCCTCGTGTTTGCAGCCGGACCACCGGCCGACTGGCAGAGCCGCAAGTCGGACCCTTCCGGAAACCTAATCCCGTCAAGATACGTATCAACAAAAGAATGGGGCTTCGAGTCGCCACACTCTTCCGAGACAGACAGTACAAGTGCAACTTGGGCAAGGCCGGCCGCGGCGATTTCGGACCTGAACCTTCTGGACCGAAGACTGTTTTTGACATTTGAGAATTATCTGTTATCTTCGCCGGTCTCCGTGTGTCCAGTAATCGAGAGCCAAGACAGAAAAGCAGAAATGAGAATAGATGAGCCAGGCAAGCATACAGAAGACCAGGAATATCGGGATCGTCGCCCATATCGATGCCGGTAAGACGACCACGACCGAGCGGATACTCTTCTTCAGTGGAATGATCCACAGACTGGGCGAGGTTCACAACGGCCAGGCTGTCATGGATTTCATGAAACAGGAACAGGAACGGGGAATCACGATATCATCGGCCGCCATTACAACCGAGTGGAACGACCACAGGATCAACATCATCGATACGCCGGGGCATATCGACTTCACTCTGGAAGTGGAACGCTCTCTCAGGGTACTGGACGGGATCGTAATGGTCTTCTGCGCCGTCGGCGGCGTGGAACCGCAAAGCGAAACAGTCTGGCACCAGGCCGACCGGTACAAAGTGCCGCGCATCGCCTTTGTCAACAAGATGGACCGAACCGGCGCCGACCTTCTCCACACGGTGAAGATGATGAATGAGATGCTGGGCGCTCACGCCGTCCCGTTTCAAATACCGATCGGCGAGGAGGCGAATTTCGAGGGCATCATCGACCTGGTGTCGATGAAAGCGACCTATTACGACAGGCTGCAGCGGGTCGAGAGAGAAATTCCCCAGGACTTGCTGCCCAGGGCCCGGGAACTGCACGACAGCCTGCTTACGACTCTGGCCGACTTTGATGACCGGCTGATGGATAGGTACGTCAACGAGGAGGAAATCGCTCCAGCCGATATCATCCGGGCCGCACGTAAAGCGGTGCTGGGGCTGTTCATCACCCCGGTGTTCTGCGGATCGGCTTTCAAGAACAAGGGGGTGCAACTCCTCCTCGATGCGGTGGTCGACTACCTGCCCTCACCAATCGACCGCGGTGTGGTCCATGGTGTCGAGATCAATGACCCGGAAATCACAATCTTCCGCCGGCCATCAGCGAACCGGCCCTTCTCAGCCCTGGCCTTCAAGATCATCAACGACCCGTATGTCGGTCAGCAGACATTCATACGAATCTATTCCGGCGTGGTCAGCGCCGGAAGTTACGTATACAACTCGACCAAGGGCAAGCGCGAACGAATCGGCAGGATAATGCGTATCCACGCCGGCGAACGCCGCGAAGTCGAAGAGGCAGCGGCCGGTGACATTGCCGCTCTTGTCGGGATGAAGGTTACAACTACCGGCGATACGCTATGCAGCGAGGATGATCCGATTATCCTCGAGAATATTCACTATCCCGAGACGGTACTTGATTTAAGAATCGAACCGCAGGACAAGAAGGATCGCGACAGGCTGGGCATGGCGCTCAGCAGAATTGCACTGGAGGATCCCTCCTTTACGGCCAGATTCGACGACGAGACCGAGGAAACCATTATATCGGGAATGGGTGAGCTGCATTTGGAAGTCATCGTCGACCGCCTGAAGACCGAGTACAAGGTTGATGTCAACGTCGGTGAACCAGCGGTGGCTTTCCGGGAGACGATTAGAAGGGAATTCCAGCACACTTATCGCTACAAGAAGCAGACAGGCGGCAGGGGGATATTCGCTCACATCGAGTTCCGTCTGGAGCCCAACCCCGGCGCGGGGGTCGAGTTTGTCAATCGTGTTGTCGGTGGACACATTCCAAAGGAGTATATTCCTGGTGTCGAGAAAGGTTTTCGCGAGGCCGCGGAAAGAGGCCTGCTGGCCGGATTCCCCATGGTTGACTTCAAGATGGTGCTCATCGACGGCTCTTACCATGAGGTCGATTCAAGCGAGATGGCCTTCCGGATCTGCACGATACGAGCCCTTAAGGAAGTCATCCACCGGACCGGGCCACGCCTTCTTGAACCGGTAATGAGAATCGAGATCAACACGCCGGACGAGTACGTCGGCAATATCCTGGCCGACATCAATCGGCGTCGCGGGGACATCGATACGCTGCGTCGCTTTCGCAAGGGTTCTCAGAAGCTGAACGGAACAGTGCCGCTGAGGGAGATGTTCGGCTACGCATCAACCCTCCGAACTCTCTCCAGCGGGCGGGCAAGCTTTTCCATGGAATTCGCCAGATACGGGTTGCTTCCGCCGAGCATCGAGGCCGAGGTCATTGCCGCTCGGCGCGAGAAGTTCGGCGAGAAGACAGGAAGTGCGTAGATAATGGTTATGTAGAGGGGTTTTTCGGATCTGGTAGTACTCACTTGCACTGAGCTGGTTAACTCAGGTGGCGCGGCGCCGCACTATGGCCACACGACTTGTACGATAGACTAAGCCCCGGTGATCGCCGGGGCTTATCATGTCATTATGATCGGATTGAGCGCACTGGACAGGACAAGATCGTCCTACTCGACCCTGAGCGTCATAGGATCGCGCAGAGGCAGGATGGTTATGGACCCGAAATCCGAGAATCGTTCCTCGTGCTTATCGGATCCCCTTTGCACGGCCTCGGGGTCGCCGATCACAAGGAATACCAACTTGTCCGGGTGTATGTACTTCTGTGCGACGGCGAGGACATCATCAGGGGTAACCGCGCCGATGTTATCGGTGTAGTTCTGCCAGTAATCGTCCGGCCGCCCGGTGTAATGATCATCGGCGAACGTATTCACGATCTGGTCCCTGCTGCTGAATGGATTGACGACATTGCTGATGAAGCTGGCTTTCGTGTTTTCCACGATTTCCGAATCGCACTTCTCGGTGCGAATACGCTCGATCTCATCCAGGATCAATCGCGTACCGAAGGCCGCGGTGGCGTGCTTGGTCTGGAACCACGCCCGGAAGGTGCCGGGGTAGAGCACCGGTCGCTCGAACGAGCTGCCGGCGTTGTAGGCAAGGCCCTCATCGGACCGAACCCGGCGCACGATACGCGAGGTAAAGCCGCCCCCGCCCAGGATATCGTTCATTATCATGAGGGCATATTGATCCGGAGTATCCCTCTTGACACCAATATGCCCCAACCGAACGCGCGACTGGTTCACATCGTCCTTCTCGATCATGTAGACGCCTGGCTGAGGGTCGGGAACCTGATCCGGTATCGACGGCAACTCCGGCGGATGGCCGGTCCAGCCCTCCAGCATAGCATCGAGCTTCGCTAGAATATCCGCGGCCTCGAAGTCACCGGACACCGCGAGGATGAAGTTCTCAGGGAAGAAGTACTTCTGGTGGAAGGCGACAAGGTCTTCCCGGGCGATCGACTTCACCGACTGTTCGGTTCGGCGGTAGGGATTCGTACACGGGTGATCGCCATACATCAGAAACTGCCACTCGCGAGACTCGATGTCGGCGGTCGAGGCGTTGCGCTGGCTCATTTCGGTCAGAATGTCGGCGCGGTAACGCTCCAAAGCCTCCTGGCTGAATTCTGGGGTCCGGAGCACTTCCCGCAACAGGCCCAGGCCCTCGTCGATATCTTTCGACAGGCAGAACAGGCCGGCCCGGCCCCGCGATCCGCCGATGTCGACCGATACTTCTGCGGCCAGAAGGGCAAGGCGCTCATCCAACTCGCTCGCGGTCATCCCGGCTACGCCGCCATGGCGCATGAGATATCCGGTCATATCGGCCAGTCCGGCTTTCTCGACCGGTTCATACATCGAGCCGGTGCGAACCAGAATGGTGAGATCGAAAGTCGGCACTTCATGGTTCTCCGCAACATAAACGGCAGCGCCGCACTTCAGGGTGTGACGATAATCGTCCGGTCGCGGCGGCTGATACTCCAGTTCCTCGAATCGGAGCCTGTCGGGGTGGTCGACGATTGCATCCGCCGGCACAGCCGAAGGGAGGGCCGCCGCTGTCGCCAGCGCCAGCATCGGCATCAGCACCACCGGCCGAGTGAATATCGAGATAAGTTTCGTCTTCATGTCGTATCTCCTTAGGCTTCCGCCTACTCGGTCTCCGAGGCCCTCAGGTCTTTGAGGTGCTCGTTGGCTATTCCCAGCAGCTTCTCCATCTGGGCTCTCTCTTTGGCATCCTCCACCTGATCCACACGGCCGGAGAACATGCCAATCATCTGCTCTAACTGGTTGGCGTCCTTGATCGACTTGATCATCTGAACCGCCTGCGCAAACTGTGAATCCTCAGCATCCTTGTCGCCCTCGGGACCGGCCTTGGTGTTAATGATCAGAACATTGCGTTGATCCCTGGCCAGGTACCTATTGGCTACGCGCTGGACATCCTCCGCCATGACCATGTCAACCTTCCGGGGGTTGGCGTTGGCCTCGGTCCAATCGCCCATGGCTGCGTTGTGTCCCAGATAGAAGAGAGTACCGATTCCCGACATGATGTCCATGAACCGGATTTTCTGGACACGAAGCTGGTTCTTCACCTTCTGCAGTTCCTCTTCGCCAACCGGGTTCGTCTTCAGGTCTTCCACGACTTCGTAGATCGCCTCCTCCAGCTGTTCGGCCTGCGCATCCGAGACCCCTTCAGCCGTGATGTAGAAGGCTCCGGCGTACCTTCGTGAGTCCTGCGAAGCGCCGACAGAGAGTCCGCCGCCGCCGAACATGCCTCCTCCACCGCGCCCGGAACTCTTCGCGATCCCCTTTTCTTCGACCAGCTTCTTGTACAGTCGGCCGGTCTTGCCGGCCATGATTCCGGCCAGAACCTCCAGCGGATAGCTGTCAGGATGCTTCCAGGCGACGGTATGATATGCTATCTCAGTCTGCGGATTCGCCTCGGCCTCGGCGATGAGTCGCCTCTCGCCGTGCTGCGGCTCTTCGAGAGTAACCACGTCCGGCGGCGGGACCTCACCACGAGGAAGGCGTTCGAAGTACTTTCTGACCAGGTCGATGGTCTTGTCCGGATTGATATCGCCCACGAGAATCATGGTCAGGTTATTCGGAGCGTAGTAGGTGTCATAGTATGCTTCGGCCTGCTCCCGCGTGATAGCGCCGAGGTCCGAGGCCCAGCCGATGACATCCCAGTGATACGATGATGACTTCCAGAACATGGCGCCGAAGTCCTCCTCGATCAGTCCGGTCGGCGTCGATTCGACACCAAGGCGGCGTTCCTCGCGGACGACTTCGCGCTCGGAGTAGAATTCACGAAAAACCGGATTGCCGAAACGGTCGGACTCCAGCCACATGTAGAGCTCGATCTTGTTGCTGGGCAACCGGACAAAGTAGCCGGTATAGTCATGCGATGTAAACGCATTCAGGAAGTACCCGCCGTTCTTGCTGTAGATCTCATCGAGGTGATCCTTGATGATCAACTCGCGCTGCTCGAGGATCAGGCTGTCGAACACGCCTTCGATCTCCCGATAGCGGTCAGTCTTGCTCTCGGGGTCGAGCATATCATCGATTTCGCCCCGACGCAGCTTCTCTCGCATGACTCGCTCTTCTGCTCGCATCAGCTCGCGAAGCGAATCCAGTTGGGCCATGATCTCGCGGTCGCGCCGGATGTCCTTGGTCCCGATCGTCTCGGTGCCCTTGAACATCATGTGCTCGAAGAGATGCGAGATTCCGGTTATGCCCGTAGTCTCATTGGCCGACCCGACTCGGGCGATGATCGCAGCCATTACAGTCGGGACTTCGTGCTTCTCGACCATCAGCACCTGCATGCCGTTATCGAGCCAGTACTCCCTGGCGTCGATGTTCTGGGCGGTTGCTGAACCGACCAGAGCGGGCATCACGATAGCAGCGGCCAGGACCGCGCGTATGCAGCTTCTGCTCATGGATGGCTCCTCCTGAATGCTACTTACTGAGGTTGTAATTATGGAATGGCGTCTTCATGTTTGGCCCGTTTATGGCCACAAGGTACGCTGCGGCCAACCGGAAATCAAGCCGCGCCCGGGATCGGTGTCCGGGACCGGCTCTTCGTGACCCATTCGGTTGATCTTGGGGCCGACGCGCGGAGGTCGGGCGCTGGGCGATCTGGGATGTCAGGCCGTTCCAGGCCACCCGCTGTTGCTTTTCGGCGAGGGATCGTGCATTTAGGGAGAACGTTGTCGCTAATGGCTACGGAGATCAGAGCTCTGTATGAGACTGTAGAATGAAAACCTATCTGGACTGTATCCCCTGCTTCTTCCAGCAGGCCCTGCGCGCCGGACGGATGGCCACCGACGATGCAGAGCAGCACAAGCGCGTTCTCGATGAGTTGGGCTCAATGCTCAGCGATGTCCCCCTTGAGAGTAGTCCGCCCGAGACAGGTCGGTTGATCTACCGGATGGTAAGCCAGATCACCGGGAATCCTGATCCCTTTCTGCGACAGAAGCACGACGCAACCCAATACGCCTTGAAGATATATCCCGCCCTGAAGCAGATGATTGTCGAGTCCGACGACAGCCTGCTCACAGCGATACGGATCGCGATCGCCGGCAATGTCATCGACTTCGGGCCGAGCACGGATTTCGATATCGACACGACACTGAAAGAAGTAATGCAGCGGGAATTCGCAATATGTGACTACTCATCGTTCAAAGGGCGGCTGGCCAGGGCCGAAAGCGTGCTCTATATAGGGGATAATGCCGGCGAGACCGTGTTCGATCGACTCCTCATCGAACAATTGAATCGGCCGGTCGTGTATGTGGTTCGCGAGACCCCGGTCATTAACGACGCCACCCTTGATGATGCTGTCCGAGCAGGCATCGACAAGGTCGCGACGATTGTCTCCTCGGGTACTGACGCCCCCGGCACCGTCCTCAGCACGTGCACTCCGGACTTCAGGCGGATGCTGAGTGACTCTGCTTTCACTATCGCCAAAGGGCAGGGCAACTACGAGGGTCTTTCGAATTCTGGCCATCCGGTGTTCTTTCTGTTGATGGTGAAATGCCGAATCATTGCCGGCGACATCGGCGCTACGAAAGGTGATATCCTGCTGAAGGGAATCAATACCTAGCAATCGAATACTCTCTCCGGAGTGACTGTAATATGAGAATAACTATAGTCTACGACAATGAACCCCGCGCTGACGGCCTGGAGGCCGATTGGGGATTCTCCTGCCTGGTACAGGCCCACGGCTGCAGCTTCCTATTCGACACCGGTGCCAGAGGCTCCCTGTTGCTGAAGAACATGAAGACCCTCGGAATTATGCCCGACTCAATAGACGAGTTGTTCATTTCACATGACCACTACGATCACACGGGTGGCCTGTCGGCGTTTCTGAACGCGAACGACGCTGTCAGAGTGTTTGCTCCGTCTACCATGAGCGGAATCGACTCCGCCGGTGAAGTAATCTATGTCGAAAAGCCCGCGAAGATGAGGGACCATTTCTACAGCACCGGCCTGCTGAAGAACATCGAGCACTCGCTGGTTGTCGAGACCGACAAGGGATTGGTGATTGTGGTCGGATGTTCGCATCCGGGAGTGGAGAACATACTAAACGCCGCTCGCAAGCTCGGCAACCCGTATGCGCTGATTGGCGGCTTGCACGGATTCGACGCCTTCGAGATGTTAGAGCCCCTGAGCCTCATCTGCCCGACCCACTGCACTCAGTACATCGCCGAAATCCGATCGGTGTATCCCAACAAGTACATCGATGGTGGCGTGGGCGCGGTTATCGAGATTTGACTCAGACAATTCGGGTCACCAACTTGAGAGAGTCGCGTGATTGCCCCTTCAGATGGCTGCGGCCCACGCTGAAATGCGCAACCGCGATTCAGTCGTCTGTCGCCTTCGCATTGCTGTTTATCTTTGACCCCGACGCCGCGAGACGCTATTCTACAGTAGAAGATAGACCGGCAGAACTTGTCGAAGCCGAAGGGGTGCCGTATGTGTGTCGTAACACAGACGGGCGCTCGGCCTGTCCGCCGGGCCCGACATGAACCGAACAGCTCAGGAAAGATCTCATGACCATATTGAATGCGAACACAGAGAAGGTTCCCTGGTCCGGAGAGGCTGTCTCTGTTCAGCCTCGGATCCGGCTGTCGCGGTCGTACGATGAGAGGTACCATACTTACCTCGGCTATGTTCTCCGCATAGCGGGAACCTGCGCCGACAAGGAGGATGAATTCCTGGTAGCCGTCGGCAAGAAGGTGCATGATCGGATTGGGTTTTCGGCCGGCATGAAGTTGAGCGGTGTTTCGATGCCGGTGCCGGATCCGCGTCTTGAGGTTGCCGGCTACTATAAGACCAGCGGCCTTAAGGTCCTCGAAGCGGTCAAAGGTCGAAAGTCGTCCGGGCCGCCGTATCATGGCGCCCCGCCCAACCTGGAGACATACCGCAACCGGGGACATCGGCGTCTCGATCCCAAAACATACGAGGCGAAGTGCCTGACATGCATCTGGGGATGTCGGATGCCGGTCGAGATTATCCTCGATCAGTGGAATCAATCGCGGAAGAAGTACCGGTTCGAGACTTTCTGCTATGGTCCGAAGAACTGCCCGCTTTACCGGGCGGGTACGACGCGCAAGGTTCCGGGCCGCCACGGAATGTCCTGGGAGGAGGAGGATTGGGTTGACGCTCAGGCGACAGAGCACCGGAACGAGGGTGAGTAAGCTCGCCCCGGCAACGCGCATGTAAGTTTTGACACTTGCCGGTGTCCATCAACGCCGAGACCTTGCTTCGCGACCCCGCGATTCCGGCAGGATACAGGCTTCGATCCACAATGTATGACCACATATGCGAACCCTCAACGAAAGTGCCAGCATGACCCTCACAGACAAAGTAGCCATCGTCACCGGATCTAGCCGCGGGATCGGAGCCGCCACCGCGAAGCTCCTGGCCCAGGAAGGCGCAAAGGTGACTGTCAATTTCACACAGAACAAGGAAGCCGGCAATAAAGTCCTGGCCGAGATCAAAGACAAAAGCGGCCGGGGGATTCTGGTCCAGGCCGATGTCACGGACCCGGGCCAGGTTGAAGCCATGGTCCGGGAAACCGAGCAGGAGCTCGGACCGGTCGATATTCTGGTCAACAACGCCAACATGAGCTTTCCGATCATGCCGTTCATCGAGATGCCCTGGGATGGCTTCGAGCAGAAACTCCTGCACGAGATGAAAGCCGCCTTCTACTGCTGCCGGGCAGTGGTCAAGGGCATGATCGAGCGCAAGCACGGGTGTATCGTGAATATAAGCAGCGGCCTGTCGCGGCTACCAGGCCCCGGGTTTGTCGCCCACACCAGCGCCAAATCGGCGTTGGATGCGTTTTCGAAGGCGCTGGCGTTGGAGTTGGGCCCACATGGCATCCGGGTCAACGTAGTCGCCCCGGGTCTGACCAGGACCGACGCCACCGCCGGGCAACCCAAAGCCATGCACGATGCCATCGCCGACCGCACTCCGCTCAAACGGCTCGGCGAGCCCGAGGACATCGCCGGAGCGGTTCTGTTCTACTGCGCCGACTGGTCGCGGTTTGTCACCGGAACATATCTTCCGGTCAGCGGTGGCACGCAGATGACATGAGACTACCATGGCAAGACGATACGATGTCAAACTGACCCTGGTATCTCAACTGAAACGATGTCCCGCAGGGCACAAGGTCGGTGATGAATTCATCGTGGGGCGATACACGCCGGCCGGGATGTGCCTGGGCGCGTTCGCCTCGCTGCTGCCCTACATCACGACCTTCCGCTACGGCGGGTCGTTTCCGTGGGAAAAGAACCCCGATGCAGCCACCTTCTGTTGCCCTGACGCTGAGGTCGCGAACACGTTTCGTGTGGAGCGGGTGCGTCAAGCCGATGACGGCGAAGAGCGCTGCGAAGATTCGGGTGGCAACCGGGTCGAATAGACCCGGCCAGGTATCCGGGACCGGCGGGACTACCGGCGGCTTTCAGACAGCGCCCGGCGACGGGCGGATCCGGAGATTCCGTGGTTTGGCGCTTTTCGCGGCGCCGGGCATCATCTGGAAACCTTGGCAGATCGCGGCCTTAGCGCGGCCGAGGGCGGCATTGTGACATCCAGCCAGGGCGGTGATGACTTGAAGCCCCATCTCCATGGGCCGGTTGATAAACCTCGATGGGGTCCTATTGGCGCCGCCCGAACAAGCCCCGCGGCTACGCGAGAAATGACGTCTTGCCGCGTAGCGAACGACCTTGCGTCCCCGGCCAAATGCAGAGGAGCTGGTCAATCCTGGCTCAGGGCTTCTTCAGCAAACCCCCATGGTGAGATGCACAAGCCCTGACACTGCCGCGCCGGCCAAACCGGCCTCAGGCGCCACACCGGCCCCGGCCTTAGACGTTGAACCGAAAGTGAATCTCGTCACCGTCCTGGACAATGTAGTCCTTGCCCTCCAGGCGAATCTTGCCGGCCGCTTTGAGCGCCGCCGGGGTCTTGTATTCGATAATGTCTTCGTAGCGTGTCACCTCGGCCCGGATGAATCCGCGCTCGATGTCGGAGTGAACCGCTCCGGCCGCCTTGACCGCTCTGGTGCCGCGACGGACCATCCAGGCCCGGACTTCATCGGAACCGGTGGTCAGGAACGAAATCATACCGAGCAGACCGTAGGACTTGCGGATGACTTTGTCCATCGCAGCCTCGGCGATTCCCAGATCGGACAGGAACTCCCCGCGCTCCTCCAGCTCAAGATCAACCAGCTCCATTTGAATCCTGCCGCACAAGGTGGCCACTTCGCGCTTGCCGTCACTGACCAGATCGGCATACTCTTGCTCGATCGCCGCGGCGCGCGGCAAGTCGTCTTCGGCGATGTTGAGAATCACCAGTACCGGTTTGAGCGAGAGGAACTGGTACCCGCGCAACAGTTTGAGTTCGCTGTCGGAGAACTCCATCTCCGCCAGTGGCTTCTCCGCTTCGAGCGTGGTTAGCAGCCGCTTGAGCAGATCGACTTCCGCCGCCAGCGACTTGTCGCCGGTGAGCCGGGCCTTGCGGGACTTATTCTCGATGTTGTTCTCGACAATCACCTGATCCGACAGAATAATCTCGGCGGTCAGGTTCTTGATGTCGGCTCGCGGCGTAGCGTCAGCGGAGAAGGCGTCAATGACCATGATCAGGGCATCGACCTCGCGGAGTTCGCCGGTGATGTTGAAGTCCTTCGAGTCCTTACCCTTGCCCGTGAACCCCGGCGCGTCGAGCAGTTCGATTTCCGCGTAGACCTTTCTCTCCGGCCGGTGCAACTCAGCCAGCCTGTCCACCCGTTCGTCCGGGACCTTGATGACAGCCCGATGGGCGGCTTGGCTGTAGTCGCCGACCGCGGCATGTTGTGCGGCGGCGGCGTTGAAGACCGTCGTCTTGCCGCTTTGAGGTGTTCCGATGATGCCTAACTTCATGGCCGGGAAGGTAAGCCAATGCGTAAGTGATGGCAAGCAGCGTCGCCGGTTTGCGCGCCTCGATCCTCAGCCCTCCCCCAAAGCGAAGTTGGCGAACTTCGAGGCGAAACGCTTCACCTCCGCCATATCTTCATCGGAGGGAACGAGACGGGTACGGAAGTTCTCAGCGAAGACCTTCAGACGCATGCCGCTGAGACGATCCGCTACCAACTTGGCGCCCTCGCCGGACCAGCCGTAGGAACCGAAAACGCCCGCCTTCTTACCGAAAGTATGGACCGTGCTAATCAGCGCGACCGCATCCCAGATCGGCTTGACCGCATCGCCGTTGAAAGTCGGCGTGCCGAACATCACGGCCCGGGCCTTCTCGATTTCTTCGCGGGCCTTGTCCTCGTCCATTGCCGTCACATCCAGCAGCACCGGAGTCATCCCGTACTCCTGCAACGCATCTGCCATCGCCTCAGCGATTCGGCCGGTGTTGCCGTAGGAACTCACGTAGAAAATAACTACCGAGCTGCTTCCTTCCGACTTATCGCGCGACCATTCGGCATAGCGGTCGATTTGCTTCTGCGCATCATGGCGAAAGACCGGGCCGTGCGAGGGTGCGATTACCTGGATATCATGGTCGGACAACTTGGCCATGTGCTTGCTGATAAACGATGTGTACGGACGCATGATCTTATCGAAGTAGTACCAGACCTCGTGGTCGAAATCATCGACTGTGACCTGATCGGCGTAAATCTCATCGAAAGAGATATGGGCCGCGAAACCGTCGCAGGAGAACAGCATCTTGTCCGGCGCCAGGTATTCCATCATCGTGTCGGGCCAGTGCATATAGGGAGTCAGGCGGAAAGTCAGTGTCTTGTCGCCCAGGTCAAGCTCTTCCTTGTCCTTCACTCTCCGAACAGACGCGTCGCGATTCAGAACGTTCTTAACGAACGGCGCCGCGGCGGCGGCGCAGATGATCTCGAGGTCAGGGTTCTTGTCGAGCAACTCAAGGATTGAACCGGAGTGGTCGGGCTCGGTGTGGTTGACGATTAGATAGTCGATCTTGTCCGGCGAGATAATCTGGCCGACATTGGCGAAGAACTCCTCGGAAAACGGCCTCTTGACCGTATCAATCAGCGCAGTCTTCTCGCTGCCCTTGACCAGATAGGCGTTATAGGTTGTCCCGTACCTGGTCTCCATGATGATATCGAAGACCATCAACCCTGGATCCTTGACCCCCACCCACCAGACATTGTCGGATAACTTGACGGCACTCATCTCTATTCAACTCCTGTAGCTCTTATTCATCTGTCGGCTGTGACGGCGCCGATATCGCCCGATGTGGCAAACTGCATTACGCGGTCGTACAACGCCTCGCGTGCATCCGGAGCAGCCTCTACGACAAGAAGGTCATCCTCGGATACTTCCTTGAGGCGGACCACTGCCTCGTCGTCGTCGGCTTCACTGTCGATCAATAACAGGGTGGGGCAGGCCACGGTTTCAATATCGTCCGTTTTTCGATACGAAGCGGCATAGCTTGACCTGATATTATACCAGAACCAGGTGATCGTCTTGTACAGGGGAAACCACCAGGTGTCATGTTGCCTGCGGGTAAGGACCTGCCAGCGCTGGGTGGTCAGGTACGGCCGGATCGCAACCACCCGGTCGATACGCAAGTCTTCCTGCGCCGCGAGGATGGCGGCATCGGCGCCGAGCCCCCAGCCGACCGCCAGCGATGGATGCGCCACTTTCTCCCTGAATACGAGCCAGGCCACGACCTCCTGGAGATCGCTTGCTTCGTACTGGCCTTCGCCGTGGTATTTGCCAGTACTGTGACCGCAGGCTCGCTGATCATACGCAACCACGGCCCAGCCACGATTGAGAAAGCGCCTGGCCAGGTCGATCAGTGAATCGCGGTTCTCAGATTCATGATGAATCAGAACCGCCAACCCGGCCACCGAATCCGGGCCAGGGGTGACCGTCGATACTCTTGTGCCTTCGTCCGGCGCTTCGGCTCCCGCCGCAATCGAATCGAGGCCGGCGGTGTCGCCCGCCGCTCTCACGATGGGGATAGTGTCGTCGGGTGTTAGATAGATAGCGGCCAGCGTCGTCAGGCCGTCGGCTTCGACACTGAAGGTATCCGGCAGCAGCCCGGCCTCGAGCCAGGGAGTGGGATCATTGACGACAACCGTATCTTCATCGTAGTCATCGATGTTAACACGTCCGTGCATGGTCTTGACTCGTCCCAGCGGGTAGATGACATAGACCACTACCAACAGGACAATCAGCGCGAGCACCAGCACGGTCTTTATGATTTCACGAGTCTGGCGGGATATCTTCACACATTACTCCAAGGGCAATTGTTTGTCGGCTCGACAGTTGACGCGTAAAGATACTTGCTGCGACGCAGCGGTCAAGTCAATAAGATGCGGGACCGGATGTGGCCGGGGTAGGCCACGCCGTGACAAACTCAAACCGGCTGCAGACCCGCGTAATAGACGTATTGGACCGGTATCAGCCGCAGTCGACAGCGAGCAGGGCTGAAATCAGCTCTTTCCTCGGCTGGCCTGGTTAAGCTCCTGTTCATCCCTGTCGATATTACAGACCAAGTGCTCGATTTCCGGCGTCGTGCTGTGGTCGCGCCGCCGGCGGGAGTGAACATTGACAACAGCGGTACCAGAAGACCGAAAGACCGTATCCAGGCTTATCGAGAAGCTCGGAGACTTGCCCTCCGCACCAGTGATCCTCAGCAGAGCTCTCAGACTGACATTAGATCTGCAGTCCAACATCTCGGATCTGGTCAGGAGTCTGTTGGCCGATCAGTCGCTGTCGGCCAAGGTGATTCGTATGTCCAATTCCCCGCTATACGCCCGACTGCAGCGGGTTGCGTCGCTGGATCAGGCCATAGCGGTTTTGGGGTTCAGCCAGCTCAAATCCGTCATCATCACGGCCACGACCTTCCGAATGTTCGAAAGATCCGAGCATGCTGCTGTCGCCAACGATTTGTGGCGCCATTCGTTATCAACCGCCATCGGGGCCAGGATCATCGCGAAGAAATACGGTCAGGTGGACAAGGAGGAGGCCTACCTTGCCGGCCTGCTCCACGATATCGGCAAGCTGGTGCTCCTGAGGATGACGCCTAATGCGTACGAGGAAATCATCGAGACAGTAAAATCCACTGAAGAGAGCTTCCAGCAGGTAGAGAACAGGGATCTCGGATTCGATCATGCCGATATCGGCCATGCCCTGCTGACCGAATGGGAGTTCCCGCCTTCGATTGTATCAGCCGTGGCCGACCACCACTGCAGCCGGATTCACGAGCGGCCGCGATCAGTCGAGCTCGGCCGAGTGGTGTGCCTGGCCGATAGCATATCCCGCTACAACGGCGCCAGTTTCTACGAACCCTACAAACACTGCGACGGCGGCGACATCTTCGTAGGACCAACTAAGGTGCTCGAGGACGATCTCATTTCCCTTCGCCTCGAAACCGAAGAGCAGTTCAACAGCGAACTCAACCACATCTATCAGTAGCGCGCAGTTTGGCCCCGCAACCTTTGTCCTGCCAAAACCTCACGCGACCGCCGCCCTCACTGTCAGACCCTACAGACAATGCCGCCCTTCGACAGGACCAGGGTGATGACATGTAGAATAACAGGACGACGAAGGCGCGTGAAACACGCTGATCCTTCGCCCCATTGCTCCCGCGGCGGGACGCACCAGCCCTGACGCTCTGCGTCAGCCGAAGGCCGCACGAGCGGCCGGAGACAGCATGGTACTCCGGCGTTGAAATCAGACTCGGACCCTCCCCCGGCTGCGCCACCCTCTACACGGGAACAACCCGGTACCGCACAGCTTGCTGTGCGGACTTCGCGACAACGGATGCGGACTCCGGGCTAAAGCTTGCCTGGACCCAGTTTCTGGCATTTAGCCCTTGACAACGTTTCCGCTCCACAGTAGACTGATCATGTAGCGAGGGATTATTCTCACTACAGAGGTTTTTTGACTCAGCATTTTAATCGCATTGCCTTGGAGGAGCCTGTGGAGAAGCGTCTTTTCGCCGGGCCGGGCCTGGTCGCGCTGGCGGCCGTGTGCCTGACGGCAAACGTGTGGGGGCAGAGCGTTCAGCTCAGCCATGTCGACGGACTCTACGCACCGGATACTGTTCTGGCCGAGTCCACTCTCGTATTCCATTTCACCCTGACCACGGATGACACCGTGTATCACGGTATCACCAATGGGTTTCGCATCTGGTCGGATGACGGCGCCGCCTGGGATACCCTGTACGGTGCATGGAGTACGGACATCACCGATTCAATGTTCTATTATCGTGTCGTGCCATACCGGCTCGTCCACGGCTCAGTAGCCGACACCCTGGGCTTCGCCGGGTTTGTCTATAGCTCCGGGGACGGCCTGCCGCGCGACACCACGCTCAACTACGCGACTCTGAGTGTTGGGCCATTGGGCCTGGAGGATGTCGGTAAGACGATTTGCATCGATTCTTCATTCTTCCAACCGGCCGGCAAGTGGTCCTGGGCCCCCAAGCTTGTCGACTGGAATCTGATGGGGATTCGGCCGGGCTGGGAGGGTCGACACTGCTTTACGATCATCGCTACGCCCGACTGCTGTCAGAATAGGGGTGATGTCGACGACAACGGCGTGGTTGCGGACGTTCAGGACCTTATCTATCTCAGCGACTACGTGAACAGTGGAGGTCCGCCCCCGCCTTGTCGGGCGCAGGCGGATGTAAACGGCGACGGCGAAGTCGACGCCTCGGACGTACAATACTTACAGGCTTACATGTTCTCCGGCGGCCCGGCCCCGGTACCGTGTGAGTAGGAGGAGGAATGAGAAATGCGTAGCGTCAGATTACTATCCGTGTGGACCGTTCTCGTCCTCACTCTTGTTTGTCTGCTGCCGCTTGCAACGAACAGTAGTGGCTCGGAGGGCACCAGGCCTGTGCACTATTACCTTCGGTGCGCAAGTGACTATAGTGGACCAGGCCCAGTGGATCTTGAATTCCACATTTGGTGGGACTCGTCGGCGATCGAGTACCAACTGGATTTCAAGGAGTTTGAGTTGATTTTCGCGCCATCCGATAGGCTGGGATACAGCGGGCCGAACCAGTTGGATTGTGCTTTTGACGAGAACAGGCACTTCAGGCACACGTTCCAGGTATCTGTTCCTGACAACGATACGACGCACTTAGAGCTGTGGTTTCGCGGCCCTTCGAATGGACGGATGCGCATAGGGCCGGTGTATTTCGTTACTACGCGCGACACGGCTGAATTCTGGGTAGGCCGTCCGCGCAAGACAACCCGAGTCGAGCCGGATACGACGAGGTATCGGGTTGAGATGGACTTGCGCGATTCAGTGTGGCTTGAAGGCGCCAAGAAGTATGCCGAGAGACAGGGCACCAAGCTAGTGCCCTCAGACTCTGCTGGCTTCTACATTTTGCGCCTTCCCCTGAACGAAGTACGTGCGCTGGGCGGGGACGGACTCAACTTCCGCATTCTCGACAGCCTCCCGCCCGACGACGGCAGCCGGGCGAGCCCGCACAAGTGGAGGACTACGCCCCGGGGCGCTAGAAAGCATGAACGACCGGGGAAGAACAAAGAAGACCGATCGGATGCTGAGATCTACATTGACTCTGTTGCCGGCGAGGACGAATGGGGGCGGATATATGCAAATCAGCCGGTGAGTCTCTATTGCACCTATTACAACGCAGTGGGGCAACAGATTCTGGGTGTCGACAATGGCTATCGTGTTTACTCGCCTGATGGGCTCGACTGGGATACAACCTTAACTGCAAGAAACCCCGCATATGATTGGGACTCCGTCTTCAATGTTCTAAACACGATCTCTGCGAAGTCGCTCACCGGCACTGGAGCAGACTCGGTGCGGTTTCTTGCCTTCGGCGACTCCTACGGTGGCGCCGGTTTGGCCGATGGCTTCGGGGACAATGTGCTCCGTTTCACGGTAGGACCAATCGGCAGCGAGGGAGTGGGGAAGACCCTTTGCATTGACAAGGCCTGGGTATCCGGAGGTACTGACAACTGGATGTGGTCGGACTCCTCAGGCCAAAGTCATATACCTGACTGGGGTGGCCCCGCCTGCTTCGAGGTAACCGAACCCGGGGTACATTATGTCACAGGTGATATCTACTACTGGGATCCCACACCGGCCACGTACGGTTTTCAGCCCGCCCGCAATATTGAAGTCTGTCTCATGGACGATGATGATGTGTTTGAAGACGATTTGATTGCCTGTACCTACACCGACTACAGCGGCTTCTATTCCTTCGGACCGTTTACAAGCTGGGACTTCGGTGGGCCGGATCTGTATCTGGCCGTGACGGCGTTTAACTCTGCTACTTTGGTTACGAACGAAGCGGCAGATACTTTTCGGGTATTCAGTGACACAATCGACGCCCAGCCTGGCGACCACGATATCGACATCTACATGAACCAGGAGCAGTCGAAGCCATTCTTTGTGGCGGACGCTGAGTTGGACGCCTGGCGTAAGTGGCAGGAATTGCGGCCGCAGGATAATATCCCACCCGTATGGACTCGACTTGACAAGTACGATGATCTGGGGGCGTATTATTGGTCGGTGGGAGACACCAACGTGATCACCGTCAACGACAGCGTGGACAGTTACTATCACTGGCCGGCCACCTGGAATAAGAGTTCGCTCTGCCACGAGTACGGCCACTACATCTCTGATACTCTGGACTTCCTTCGCGCCGGTGGCGGCGCACACGAACTGTATGGTTGCTATGATGAGGGTCTGTCCTCCTCTGAAGGTTGGGCTCAGTTCTTCTGTGTCCTTGCTCTTCAGACTCCGGTTAAGGTGCGCTACTGGAACAACTTTCAGGACTCTGATTGGGTGAATCTGGAAACAGGCGAATACGACTTGGCCCCGCTCTACGGGTCGATAAACGCTCGCGGCCTCTGCAATGAGGGTACGGTGGCATGCATTCTATGGGATATGTACGACGCCCAGAACGATGATTACAGCGACACCACTGACTGGGGAACACTAAACTACGGCCCAAATCCAGACGGCATCGGGGACACTCTGCAGGTTCCTGCGACCGATATACTCGCCAGCCTGTGCGACCCATCGCGACTCATTGACTGCGGCGAACCGGGCGGCTGCGATCACCCCGATAGTCTGCGCGAATTCTGGGACGCCTGGTTCCTCGTTGAACCGCATCTCGGCCACTCCAGGGCCATGGTCGATATATGGTACGAACACGGCCATGACCATCAGGTCGAATGCTGCTACCAACTTGCCGGTGACGTGGACGGTGGTAGTTTTGATACTGACATTTCTGATCTGGTGTATTTGGTCACTTACATGTTCTCCGGCGGCCCTCCGCCACCCTGTGTAGTGGACGGGTACTTCGCCGAGACGGACATGAATGGCAGTGGGGCGGGCCCCGACATCTCGGACTTGGTGTATACAGTGAGTTATATGTTCAGCGGTGGCCCGAACCCGATGCCTTGCCGTCGCCCCCAACAGAAGGGGAGTCAAATGGTGCTTCCTGTGTCGGCCGAGTCATCGCCTTCACCGGCATCGCAGGCAGTTGCGTCCGACTAGCGAGGCTCGGGATTTCCCCGAAGGCGCGACTCAGCGGGACCAGGCTCGGCCAGTTGCGCGGAAGGCGCGCCGAGTCTGTGCTCCTCCCGAAGCCGTCAGCGTTGTCGCGTTCATCGAGTAGGAGTCGCAAGAGTGAGCGAATCATCCCCGCAGCAGCAGATGGTCTCGGAACGCCCAGCGGGCCGGGGCCAGGCAGCGGATTCTCAGCCGGGATGTCTTCTCATAAAACCTGATGCCTTGGGTCTAGCGATCTCGGTTGGTGCGCCGATACAACGCGTCGCGTAAGTGTGGGCTCTCTGCCGCCTGCGACTGAAACATTCCCCCTCCCGCTCCGTAACAAAGCCTACAGAAACCACTGCTTTCAGAGCAAATAGCAAAGTCGGAGTCGCGATGATCAAGAAGATACTTCTCTCCGTTGCCGCCATAGCCGTAGTCGCCCTGGTGCTGTTCTTCGCTATGGACGGCTCGGCCAGCAAACAACAGGCGCACAAGACCTTTGAGGCCAAGCGCGGCGCCATTGTCGACAAAGCCCTGGCCACCGGTCGGATCGAGCCGAAGACGGAGATTACTGTCAAATCAAAGATTCCCGGCATAGTGCGCCGCTGCTATGTCGAGATCGGCGACAAGGTGAAGGTTGGCGAACCGTTGTTCGACGTCGCCCCGGACCCTACGCCGGTCGAGTATGCCGAGACCAAACGCCAGGTTGAGATCAGCCAGGTATCCTTCGACAATGCAAGGCGTGAATTCCATCGCCACAAGCAACTTCATGACAAGCAACTCATCTCCTATCAGGAGTTTGAGGACAAGCAGATGGCCTACGAACAGGCTGAGTTGCGCCTGAAACTGGCCGAGGAGAAACTGTCGCTGATCGAATCGGGACGGACCAATGTGGCCGATCGACCGGTCAGCAATATCATCAAATCGCCAATCAGCGGGACGGTCCTTTCGCGTCTGGTCGAAGAGGGCGACCCGGTGGTGCCGCTGACTTCCTATCAGGCCGGGACCGAATTGATGACCCTGGCCGAGATGGATGACCTGATCTTCAAGGGCAGTGTCGATGAGATCGATGTCGGCAAACTGAGCGAAGGATTACCGGCTGAAATTGAAATCGGCGCTATCCCCGACAAGAAGCTCGAAGGCAAGCTAACCAAGATATCGCCGAAGGCCCACCGCGACCAGGGCTCAACGCTCTTCGAAGTCGAGATTGTCGTCGATGATCTGGGCAACGGGTTCCTTCGCGCCGGCTATTCAGCCAATGCCGACATGATAATCGCCAGGGTCGAGAGTGTTGTGGTAGTGCCGGAGCGCCTGGTAAGAATCGAGGACTCTGTCTTCTCGGTCGAGATTCAGGACACAGCCGGTGTGATTACCAGCCGCGAAGTCAAGACCGGCCTCTCAGACGGCATCAATATAGAGATTGTCGAAGGCGTGGACGAAGGCGAGCTGCTGGTGGAACGCCCTCCACGGGAAATAACCGCCGACTAGGGGATTGGTTAACCGCCGATGGTTACGATATTGTCCATCAAGCAATTCCTGCGCGACCTCCGCCGCCAGAAACTACGAACCGTCCTGACCACTTTTGGGATTTTCTGGGGTACCTGCGCTATTGTCCTGTTATTTGCTTTCGGCGAGGGTATCAAGGAAGCACAGCTCAAGTCGATGCGCGGTCTTGGTGAGAACATAGCCATAGTCTGGTCGGGAATCACTTCGAGAGAATACCAGGGCCTCCCGCGGGGTCGGCGGATCAGGTTCGACGAGCGTGATGTCGAGATGATCAAACGGCGCGCCCGGACTGTCGAACGGATCAGCCCCGAATACTCCCGCTGGAGTGTCACCATGCGCTACGGCAAGAAGACATTCAATCAGCAGATGGTCGGGGTCTGGCCGGAGTTCGGGGTGATGCGCAATATCATCCCGACGATGGGTTCACGGTTTATCAATGACCTCGACATGGCCGAGAAACGGCGGGTGATCTTCATCGGCGACCGCCTCAAGCAGGACCTCTTCGGGTCCGAGACCGCGGTCGGCAAGACGATTCTCGTAGACGGCACTCCCTTTACGGTCATCGGCGTGATGAAGGAGAAGGACCAGGACAGTTCCTATTCGGGACGCGATAACCGCAAGGGGTTCATCCCCTCGACCACCTTTAAGACCATGTATTCGGCGCGCTACCTGAACAACTTCGTGGTGCAGTGCGATCCAAACCTCACCATGGAGCAGACCAAGCGCGAGATTTTCGGTATGCTGGGCGCCAAGTACAAATTCGACCCGTCTGACGATGAGGCGCTCTCGATATGGGACACCACCGAGGGCTTCGCCTTCCTCAAAACCTTCTTCCTGGCCTTTCAGGCATTCCTGGTAGGTATTGGGATCGCTACCTTGATCACGGGAGGCATCGGCGTTACCAACATCATGAACGTCGTTCTGGAAGAGCGCACCAAGGAGATCGGCATCAAGATGGCCCTGGGGGCCCGGCGCAGTACGATACTGGGCCAGTTTGTCATGGAGACTCTTCTGCTGACCGCGGTCGGAGGCGTCCTGGGCTTTGCCTTCGCTCTGGCGGTCGTGAAGATATTCCCATCCTTCGGGCTCGAAGAGTATATCGGAATCCCCCAGGTGGACTATGTAATTGGAGTTATCGCCGTGGGGCTTATCGGCCTGGTCGGATTCGTCGCCGGCATATTCCCGGCGCGACGCGCCGCCAACCTGGCGCCGGTGCAGGCCCTCAAGCTCTACTGATCGGACAGCTATGCGACCATCAATGATCTACAACATATTTGTCCGCGACTTCCGCAAGCAGAAGAAGCGTATCACGCTGACGCTGGTCGCCCTGGCCTGGGGTACCATCTCGATCATGCTCCTGCTGGGATTCGGCGAAGGCCTGCACCAGCAGTTGACCATAAATCGTCGGGGCATGGGCGAGAACATTGTCGTCCTCTGGGCCGGTTCCACCTCCCTGCCGTACAAGGGGCTGCCCAAGGGACGGGAACTGCGCTTCCAGGCGGACGATATCGATTACCTCAAGCGTTCCATCCCCGAACTGGAGGAAGTCGGTGGCGAGTATACCCAGTGGGGCGTGGAAATACGCTATGGCGATAATGTGGTCAGCGAGCACGTTACCGGGATCACCCCCAATTACGAGAGGATTCGCAACCACATCCCCCTGATGGGTGGTCGGATGATCTCCGACCTGGACATGCAACTCAAACGTCGCGTTGTCTTTCTCGGCCACGACATTTCCCGACGTTTATTCGGCGAGACGGATCCGGTTGGCGAATTGATCTTCATTCAGGGACTTCCATTTACTGTCATTGGAGTCGAGCGCGAGAAACAGCAGATGGGGATGTACGGCGGCCCCGATGGCAGCAAGGCCAGCCTTCCACTGACGACGTTTGAGACTGTCTTCGGACATCAGTACATACACAACATCATCTACAAACCGTCCGACCCCGGTCGCATGGACGCGGTCCAGGAGCGGGTCTACGAGGTATTCGGCGCTAAGTACAAATTCGATCCCGATGATGAGAGGGCGCTGTGGGTCTGGGACACGGTTACCAGCAGCGCGGAATTTGACAAGATTCTTACCGGTCTGAAGATGTTTCTCGGGATCATTGGCGGCCTGACCCTTCTCATTGCAGGCGTCGGTGTGGCCAACATCATGTATGTGTCGGTCAAGGAACGCACCCGGGAGATAGGCATCAAGATGGCCTGCGGAGCGAGACGCTCTTATGTCATGGTTCAATTTCTGGTCGAGGCGCTTATCATCACATTCCTCGGCGGGGTCGGGGGCATGTCGGTCAGCTACATCCTCACTGAGGGATTCAAACGTCTGCCGGTGGAATCCGATGTGCTCACCTTCATGGGCCGGCCCACTATCAATGCCGAGATCGGCCTTATCGTTATCGCAATTCTGGGAATCATGGGTGTGCTGTCGGGGCTCTTTCCTGCAATGCGGGCCTCGTCGGTCAACCCCGTCGAATCTCTTCGTTACGAGTAGTAGGAGTCATCGATGATAGATATGAGACAAATCACCAAGGTCTACACTACCGGCGAGGTGCAGTTCGAAGCCCTGAAGGGGATCGACATGGAGGTAGAGAACGGTCAACTGATCGCGGTAGTGGGACCGTCGGGTTCCGGCAAGTCGACCTTGATGAACCTGATGGGCTGCCTGGATACGCCGACCGGCGGCGAATATCGCCTGGAAGGAAAACTGGTCAACCAGTTGACTCCAAACCAACTGGCCGACATGCGTAACCGCAAGATCGGATTCGTCTTCCAGGCTTTCAACCTGCTGCCGTATGCGACCGCTCATGAAAACGTCGAAGTCCCACTGCTCTTTGCACGGGTGAGTGCCCGGAAGCGTAAGGAGCGCGTCACCGAGCTGCTGGCTCGAGTGGGCCTGGCCGACAAGGCCGGCAATAAGCCAACCGAGCTATCCGGCGGTGAGATGCAACGGGTGGCCATAGCGCGCGCCCTGGCCAATGAGCCGGATCTGATCCTGGCCGACGAACCGACCGGTAACCTCGACACCAAGTCCGGCGATGCCATTATCGATATCTTCCGTGAGTTGCACGAAGCCGGCAAGACCATTGTCATGATCACTCACGATCTGAATATCGCCAGACAGGCTCAGCGGATAATCAAGCTCCGCGACGGGATCATCGAAGGCAACGGGCACAAGCCCTGATCCGTATCTCCATTTGCGGCGGTTGCCCCGGGCGCCTGTCACTCCGACTGCGCCCGGGGTCTTCGTCTCTGCGCGTCAATCGACCGGCCAAGCTATTACAAAGGTCTCCACTTGGGACCGCAGCGAAGGGCCTACGGGCAGTCCGGAGGGGGACCACCTGAGAACATGTAACCAACCAGATAGACCAGGTCACTGATGTCCGGGCCAAAGCCACTGCCGTCGACATCTGTCGCCACCGGAAACGGAGGCGGCGGACCGCCGGCGAACATGTAGCTGACAAGGTAGACCAGATCGCTGATGTCGGGCCCGGTCCCATCGCCGTTGATATCAGCGCAGAGGAAAATCGGATCCCCGATCGTACTCATTGTGGCGCCACCGAAATCGTTGCCGACGTTCTCATCGCCCGAGAGCAGGGTGAAGACGCTCACCGTGTAGGTCAGGCCGCTGTCGGGACCCACTACGAAGTCGGCGAAGGTGGCGTAGTCATACTGGCCTCCGGCCACATCGATCATGGTGATCGTATCGGCGTAGACGAGCGATGTGCTGTCCTCGATGTGACAGGCGACGTTGAAGGTCAGCGGATAGCCGCGGAAGTTGCTGATGCGGGCCGATGGCTGGACCACCGCATTCGCGGCCGGGTGAACCGGAACATCAACCGACTTGACTCCGACGTCCGGCGCCCCGCTACCGAGACAGTACAATTTGCCGTCAAACGAACCGAAGTAAATATAGCCATGGTCATCGACAGTAACGGATGATTCGATGCCCCCTCCGGTCTTGTAGCTCCACTTAAGCGAACCGTCGGGTTCTATCGCGTACATCACTGAATCACGCGAGCCGATGTAGATCGTCCCGTCGCCATCAACGGTCGGGGAGGCATCCACCGCCGCGCCGGTAGGAAACATCCACTTCAGCCTCGGATACGTAACTGAATCTTCGACGGCGTAGACGTTGCCGTCGTATGACCCGAAATAGATCGTGCCGTCGTGGCCGATCGCCGGCGACGACTCGACCCCGTCTCCTACATAGAACTCCCATTTACGCGTACCGTCGGGATTGACCGCCCAGAACGAAGTATCGACCGGCACCGGTGTCTGGCCGGCCGCGCCATATTGATCGGATCCAAAGTAGATCGTACCGTTGTCGCCAAGGGCGGGTGAGGCGTCGATCAGATGGCCATCATAGAAGGTACCAATGTCGTGGTTCCATACGACGCTGCCGAAGGTTGTGGAATCGCGAAAAGTCCACAGCCGATGGTCCTTCGAACCGACATGAATGACACTATCCTCGCCGAAGATCGCTGAGGAGAAGATGCACCAATTCGTGGGGTAATACCAGTATAGCGTGCCGTCGGGGTTGAAAGCGTAGAATCGGAAGTTCAGACACCCGGCATACACCCTGCCGTCGGCGCCAACCAGCGGCGAGGCATAGAAGGGCCAGCCACCAGGGTTGGTCTTCCACTTAAGCCTGGCGTAGGTCCCGGAGTCCTCCACGGCGTACATGTGGGCGTCGAGCGAACCGAAGTATATGGTGCTGTCCGGTCCGATCGCGGCTGAAGAAAATATGCCGGATTTCTGGCCGTCGGTCACACCCTCCCCCGTCTTGAATTGCCACTTCAGCGTTCCGTCCGGGTTAATGGCATAGAAGCTCGAATCACTACCACCCTCGTAATAACCCCCGGCCCCCACATAGATCGTCCCGTCGTGTCCAATTGTGGGCGAAGCCGTGATGGCATCGTTGGCCTGGAAAGTCCAGGCAGTGTCGGGCGTGGCGGGTCCAGTGAAATTGGTCCTGCCGGTGTGACGGGCATCGTGGCGGAACATCGGCCACGGACTCTCGGCGCCCGCTGCTCCGACCAGCAAAAGCACTATCACAGTGACGGGAATCGAAAGGATGTTTATGCGCATGGCTCCTCCAAATGAGCTCGGTCTTCGGCACGGCCGGCGTGAATCCAATCCGCCGAACGGTCGTATTTTATACGTTCGGGGTACAGGCTGCTGTCGATTATATCGGTCCACACACTCGATTTTTGACCAACTCGCATACCTGAACACCGCCTCCATAGAAGGCCCGGACAACACCCGGACCCTGCCTGTTAGAGGAAACGGATTCGGGCTAGCGTTTGTTCACCTTTTGCTTGCACAGGACGCTCAGATACTCATTGAAAACCAGCTCTTCGGGCTCGAAATCGAACGGCCCGAGGCGGAAAGAATCCCTTGGTGCTGCGATCGCCTGGCGCAGGAACACGCTCTCTCCGTTCGGACTGGGGATACGCAGGACTACCGGCTGGATGAAGGACGTATCGACCTTGTCGATGGTTACATCGGCGTCGATGAGGTACTGTCCGTTCTCTGAAGCAATTCTATAGTCAACGCTGTACGAGGGGATGCCGACGCCGTACAGCCACTGGTGGAAGAACTCAGTGAGACGGCCGCCGTAGTGTTTCTCGGCCAGTTTCACGAAATCCCCGTTGGTGAATGTCTTCTGGTTGGTCATCAGGACCAGTTCATACATGAAGCGCTGGAATCCGCTTTCGCTCATCTTGTCGGTATCGAACATGAGCATCCGCAGCATATGCAGAAGCCACAGGCCTTTATTCGAACGCAGCGCCAAGGCGCAACGTTCTCCGGTGGCCAGCGGCATATCGGCGCCGATATCGAGATGGTTATAGATCGAGTCTCGGCGGAATACGAGATTTGAGTACCCCTCAGCGCCCAGTTCGCCTTGAAGGTAGAGGATATTCGCGTATTCGACCGCGGCGGGTTGCAGCCATATCTCACGGTCGCTGCGGGGTTTCATCAGACGGCCGAACCATTGCCGGGCGGCGCCGTGTCCGGCGATTGCGTGCACTCCTCCGAGGCTGAGCATCGCCCCCTCATTCACGCATGATATCTGCGGCACGATCATGAATCCAGGCATATCGAAAGTATATGGCCCGCCCGGACTTACGAACATCTCAAAGGTTCCCTGAGGCCCCCCCAAACGTGATGCCATGTAGTTGAAGGCCGACACTACCGCCGGGCGGTAGATCTGGTCGGGGATATAGCACTCGGTATAGCGCTTGTCCATCAGCTCCGACTCCAGGTATTTGAGAGTAATCCCGATGTCGGTAGCCTGCTCGACCGTGTCGATTCCGGCCACATAGCAGGAGAAGTAGAACTTGTCGTACAGGTTGGGCGGATTAACCTCAAACCGCTGGCGTCTTCCCTCGTACTCTTCAACCGAACTCATTCCGGGCATGAAGTAGTTGTAATTTCTGGTCGTGATGAATTCGTAGCCGTGCGGCGACGGTTCCGGATTCTCAACCCACGGAACCAGACCGACATACTGCTTCCCGGAATACCAGAGAGTGAGATCGAGGGTGTCGCCCGAATGGTAGTACTCCGGAAGAATCACTCCGATAAAACTGAAGTCCTTTCGTCGGTGAAAGTCACACCCGGCCTGTCCGAAGTGAATCGAATCGAGCTTCAGATTATGGTGCAGGAACAGCGACACGAACCTCAAGCTGTCGGCGTTGACTTGCACCTTGAGGTTGCATTCGCCGGCGTTCATGGTCAGCCCATCCATACCGCTCATTTCAAACCTGGCCTTCCGGTCTACGATAGTAGTCGGATACGCCACCAACGAGAGCATTGAATCCACGAGAATACCCTTTTCCTGCCCCGGCAAAGTCGCAACCTCGGTGGCCACCTGGTCGCCCCCCTGATACTCATATGATATGGTCACTTCGTTCGGGCGGTTGGGGTCGTAAGCGAAGATGTACCGATTGAAATCGACCCAGAAATAGCCGTCGTCGCCGCGACCATCACGAATAGAGCGCAGCAGTTGGAAGTAGTTGTCGTAGGTGTGGCCGAGAACCGGACGAAAGAAGAACTCACCCTGAGCCTCTTTCGAAGCGATGTTGAAGTGCTTCCAGGAGAGCTGCTTGGGCTCGAAGGGGAATTGGCCTGTCATCTCCAGGTCGAAATCGTCGGCGAAATGGAAGAAGCAGGTCCTGAAATCCTGGTTGATGATGCTGTCGCCCGTCATGCCGTAGAGGGCTGCTCGTTCGACATGGGGCCGCACCTCGACGGTAATGTTGCCCTCACCGATGAAAAGCGCCGTGGTCGGCCGGTCGTTCACATAGCGCAGGAAGTGAACGATCCCCTCTTTGAGCGTGATCGTGGCGATGTCCTTTTTGTACACGAAATCAGAAACTTCGCCGAATTGCCCGGTGTGATTTAGCAGGTCGGCGTTGATCACTTTGTAATCGGACTCGAATTCCTTGAGATAGTTGCTCTCTGCTCCTGCGGCACTGGTCACCCATGCAATCACGGCCAGCGCAGCGATCAATAATCTGTAAGTTCTCATCGGTTACCCCGACTGTATCTGGTAGAGCCTTTGTTACTAAGACGAATCGACTCCCTATATATCCACCGGTATTGAACATCTGCTATGGCGCTCGCGCTATCCCGACCCACCGGCGTTGCCGACGGCCGACGACGAATATGTGCAGAAATGCCGGACATGAGAGTCGCTCGAACATAGCCACTTGACGGGTCGGTGTCAACCCCGACGCTGTTTGTGCGTTCCCCGGCGGGCGATATCGCCGCTGAGGCTAACTGACGGGCTCGCACTACGATAGACAGAACTCCGCAGAATTGACCGACAGCGCGCGAAGTTGGCCCCAACCTATCGCTGATGATCCTGATGATCACCTCGGTTGGTGCTGCCGACGGACCGCCGAGTGAATCACTCACGCGGGCATCAACCTGTTGTTCGATACGAAGTTAATAACACCATGGAAGATTATTACGGATAATTCTCTTGACACTGTATGAACAGTGCGGTTATTATTCTTGTGAAGCATTTCACATATATGACCTGAATGGAGAAAGCCAATTCGGGAGCTGTGATGGCAGATACCCCCAACTCGGGATTCAAAAAGCGGATTTCGGAATCAACCATACATAGGCTGTCGCTGTATTTTCGCGCCCTGTCCCTCCTCGAAAAGGAGGAACATGAGACCGTATCCTCCAAGGAACTGGCCCGGCGCGAGAAACTCACTCCGGCTCAGGTGCGCAAGGATCTGTCGTTTTTCGGCTCCTTCGGGACTCGTGGTTTGGGGTACTCGGTTGTCGAACTGAAAAACCAGATATCCCAGATTCTCGGTATCGATCGCATCTGGCGGGTCGCCCTGATTGGAGTCGGCAATATCGGCTCCGCCCTCGTGTCCTACAAGGAGTTTATTCGCCAGGGCTTCCACATTGTAAAGCTGTTCGATAATGATCAGCGTAAGATAGGGTCCAATCACAAGGGCATTATAGTCTCGGATATCAAGAACCTGGTCTCCGAACTCATCGAAGACCGAATTGAGATCGTAATTGTCGCGGTGCCTGCGACCGTGGCCCAGTATATAGTGGACGACGTAGTCCAGGCAGGAGTCCAGGCGATTCTCAATTTCGCCCCCATCAATCTCAAGGTCCCTGAGCATGTCTACGTTAGAAACGAAAACATGGCCATGGAACTCGAGTATTTGAGTTTCGCCCTGGTCAACAATCACAGGCCGAAAAGATCGGACCGCTGAACGCGCACCATCCCTTTCAGGGAAGAAACGGAGGTTGACGCATCCATGACCGCTTCGCCCTAGCCGCAGCCAGAGGATACTCGCTGTGGGGAGCCTCCCCCACCAGTGGTTGTGGGGACCCACCCCCACCTTCGAGTGGGCGACGCAACTCACTACCAGCCAAGGAGATGTGTTCCGGCACATGTTTTGAGGCAACTCATTCGGTGGAACAACGAGACAGAAAGGAGTTGCCATGTATAAGCGAACGGGCATTACGGTTCTCATAGCCGCACTGATAGCCGGAACGACGATGGCGGAGGCGCCTCAGAACCAGAGGGGCCCGGACCCGGAAGACATCTTCTTCGACCAGAGCCGAGTTGAGCAGACCGGGCGCACCCTGGCTGCTTTCTCTCATGCCGTCGACCTGTGGCACGATGCCTATCTCAAGGGTGACAAGATGCTGGTCGCCAAATACGAAGAGCAACTGGAGACGCTGATTGAAGCCGATCTTGAGCAGGCGCGCCAAGTGGTGACACGACAGCAGCGGCAAGCGTCCCAGGCAGCCATGGCGATCGAGCGGCGAAGCGGCGAAAGACGATGGGAAGAGAAAACCGAGGATCAAGGCGAGCTGCAAGAGGACAAGCGGGAATATCACAGAGCGCAGAACTGGCTGGCGGTAAAGAAACGGCTGGCGACGTCGATAGCAAAAACAGAGGCGTTTTCCAACAGATTGCGGCTCTTCAATACGTATACTGAGGCTCTGCAGCGTCAATTGGACTCGGAAGGCTTCGAACTGGCAAAAGATATGCGGGAACTGGAACACCATACCAACCGGTTTGTATCAGAGAAGCAAGACTGATTCAGTCTTCTTACAAGACCTCCTAGTCGCACATTTTTCGCATGGTGTGTGACCTCATAAGGGACCATCGCCCGCGCAAGCGGGCGGTGGTTTTTTTGTCGGTGCACTGGTCCGGATCCAAGAAATCCCGAAGCGGCGGCGAGAACCCGCCTCTGGCGATGTCGGGTCGATCTCACCTACCATCGATGGATGACCAGGCCTCACGACAGGCCCGGCTCGAAGGCTGCTATTGCTCCTGTGGCATTCAATGACAAAAAAAGAATTGACAACTTCGCTCCGGGAGTCTACTTTCCGGCAACCTTTGGACCATTGGGTCCGTATAGGACATTTGATGATGAACTTTACGCCGCAAATATAAGCGCACAACAAGGAGCTTTTTTGATGACCCGGAATAAGTATATGCTCGCTATCGCGCTTAATGCCGTCCTGTGCGGCGGGAGTGTCGTCGAACGATTGTGAATTGATTCACAAGTAGATTCCAACCCGCTGCAGCCTACTGGTTCCGGCGGGTTTTTTGTTGGCCGCCCGAACCAGCGACTCAAGCGACCATAGCCTCTTTCATAAGGATTAAGTCATGAGCGCTGACTTGTACGAAGACGAGACAACAACGGCCGAAGAGAAGGACATCTCCTCTCGCCAGGCCTTCGGCAAACTCCTGCCTCTGTTGAATAAACACAAGGGCGGCCTGCTCGCCTGCCTGATCCTGCTGGCGGGGGCCACTCTGGCCTCGCTGTACTGGCCGATCCTGCTGAAGCGGGCGGTCGACACCGACATCAAGAACGGCGACCTGAATGGCCTCATCTGGACCGCAGGAATCATCTTCGGCCTGCAGTTGGTCACGGTGCTGATGCAGTACTTCCAGCGGATTCGTCTGGAAATCATCGGCCAGAAGGTCATGGTGGCCCTCAAGCGGAAGCTGTATCACCACATCCTGTCGCTCGATGTGCCGTTCTTCGACCGCAATCCGGTCGGTCGGCTGCTGGCGCGAGTGGAATCCGATACCGAAGCCCTTCGGATGATGTTCACCAATACCGTGGTACTGGTTGTCGGCGATCTCCTGCTGGTAGTGGGCATATACGCCGTCATGTTCTACTACTCCTGGCGGCTGGCCTCGCTGCTGCTGATCGTCGTGCCGATCGTGGCCGCATTAGTCGTGATATTCGAGCGCAAGACCACCAGTCGATTCCTGAATGTGCGCAAGAAGATGGCCGAAGTTACCTCCTCGCTGGCGGAGTTCCTGCACGGCATGCCGATAGTGCAGATATTTCACCGCGGCGCCTGGGCCCGCCACCGAGTCTGGCAGGCCAACAAGGCCAAATTCGACGAGGATGTCTATGTGAATGTAGCCGTCATCCTCTTCTTCAACACCGTCTTCTTCTTCGAAGCGGTGATGTTCGGCCTGGTCTTGTTCTTCGGCGACCAGTGGCGTCAGGCGGCCATGATCACCAGCGGGACGATCATCATGTTCATCATCCTGATCTGGCGTTCCTTCGAGCCGATCTGGCGAGTGAGCGAACAGCTCTCGACTATCCAGAAGGCGGTCGCCGGGGCCAAGCGGATCTTCACCCTGTTGCGCACACCGCAGCAGTTCCCGGACCCGGTACGTCCGGAGAAATGGGATGGCCTACAGCACTCGATTAAGTTCGAGAATGTCTGGTTCTCCTACACCGGCGATGAGAATTGGGCCCTGAAAGACGCCGATTTCGAGATCAGGCGTGGCCAGCGGTTCGCCCTGGTCGGAGTCACCGGCGGCGGCAAGAGCACGATCATCAATCTGTTGCTGCGTCTCTATGATCCCCAGCGCGGGCGGATTCTCCTGGACGGTATCGATATCCGGCGGTTGCGCAAGTCCGAACTCAGGCGAAGTTTCGCCCTCGTCCTGCAGGACATTCACCTGTTCCCCGGTGACGTCGCCTCCAACATCTCGCTGGAGGCTGAAGGCAAGGCGACTGAAACAGTGCTGAACGCGGCCAGGACGGTCGAGGCCGACCGGTTCATCCGGAAGCTGCCGAACACCTACGCCACCGAGGTCTCGGAGAAAGGCTCCAATTTCTCGCGCGGCGAGCGGCAACTGCTTTCGTTCGCCCGGGCCCTGGCCTCCGGTCCGGAAGTGCTGCTACTCGATGAGGCCACGAGTTCGGTCGACCCGGAGACAGAACGAACTATCCAGGCCTCATTGAAGAGGCTGATGGCTGGACGGACCTCGATTATCGTGGCCCACAGGTTGTCGACAATCCTCGATGTCGACCAGATTCTGGTGATTCGTCGAGGTGAAATAATCGAACGTGGCTCCCATGTGGAGCTGATCCAGGCGGACGGCTACTACTCCAAGCTGTTCCACCTGCAATTCAAGAATAGCAATGGAGCGACGGCTCATGTTGGATAAAATCAAATGGTTCTGGAGTTACTACCGGCACTATCCATACGTGCTGGCAGTGCTGCTGCTTCTGACGCCGGTGCAGGCCATGTTCCAGGTCAGCATCGGACGGATGATCCAGTTCAGCATAGATTACTTCGAGAGCGATCAGGTTCCCGACCACTGGGCGGCGCGCCTGATCGCCGACAACGGCGCCGACCTCGGCCTTACTCCCGCAGCGTCGTTCGCCGCCGCCCTGGTATTGTTCGGCCTGATCGCCGGGCTGCTGTATGCCTTTGTGCAGTCGCACCGAGCCTGGATGAACCTCAAGCTCGAATGGCTGTTCCGTCAGGACGCCTTCGATAAGATCACCAACAAAGGCCCGGATTTCTTCAACAAGTTCCGGACCGGCGATCTGGTTACGCGCATGACCGACGATGTGGCCGAGAAGCTCTCCTGGTTCGCCTGCAGCGGGATCTTTCGTCTTTACGAAGCCCTGGTGCTGATCACGTTCGTCCTCGTGATGCTGGTAAGCATCGACCCGCAGCTCACACTGTGGCTCTCGGCCCCGTTGCCGGTGCTGGTGGCGATCTTCTTCGTGACCGCGTCGAAGCTGGACAAGCGCTACGACCACCTGCAGTCGCGTATCTCGCGATTTAATGATGTCATGGAGGCGTGCTTTTCAGGCATTCGAGTGGTCAAGGCCTATGTAAAAGAGGATGCCCAGAAGGATGTCTTCGAGGACGCTCTGCAGGACCGTCGCAACGCCGAGATTGCAACTATCAAGACCATGACCGTCATAGAGTCAATGTACCACTACGTGTGGCAACTGGCCGTGATCGTGGTCCTGGTCGGCGGCGGCTACCTGGCGATCCAGGCCGACCTGACCGTAGGCAAGCTCGGCGCTTTCGTCTACTATACGGTTTACCTGATCTTCCCGATGTTCGATATTGGGCAGTTCTTGGTCAAGTCGCGCCAGTCGGCGGTCAGTATCAACCGCCTGACAGAACTTGACATGACCGAGCCGATGGTGACCGAAACTGGCGCCCTGGCTACGAACGGCGATACCCGCGGAAGGATCGGATACGATAAGGTGAGCTTCGGCTTCCCGGCCTGCGAGCGGAGAATCCTCGATGATATCTGCTTCGATATCTCCCCCGGGCAAACCGTTGCAATCGTGGGCAGGGTCGGCTCAGGCAAGAGCTGGCTGGTCAACATGATTCCCCGCCTGGTGGACCCGTCTGGTGGGCGAGTGACACTCGACGAGGCCGATCTGCGGCGATATCGCCTGGAGGACTTACGCCGCAGTATTGGATTTGTGCCGCAGGAACCGGTGCTGTTCAGCGATACGGTTCGCAACAATATTGTCTTCGGTCGCGAAGACATCGGCGACGACGTGCTGGACTGGGCGGTCGAGGTGGCCCAGCTAAAAGACGAGATAGCCACTTTCCCGAACGGTCTGGAAACCCAGATCGGCACACGCGGGGTATCGATCTCGGGCGGACAGAAACAGCGACTGTCGCTGGCCCGAGCCCTCGTCGGCAAACCGAGGATACTTATTCTCGACGATTGCACTTCGGCGCTCGATTCGCGCACCGAGACCGCCCTGTGGGAACGGCTGCACGAAGTCATGCCGGAAATGACGGCCATCCTCATCACGCATCGTCCCGACACACTCGAGCGGGCGGACATGATCTACGTGCTCGATGAAGGCCGGGTCGTTCAGCAGGGTCGCCACAGTGACCTGATGATCGCCGACGGACTCTACCATCGCATCTACCGACGGTACCGTCTGGCCGAACAGGTCGGCACATAGAAGTGTATAAGGAACCTCAACGCCTCTTGATGAGCGCGAAGAGAGCCACAGCCGCAGCCGGCCCGCCGATAGGGGTCTGCTGCGGCTTTTCTGCTCGTGGTCGAGGCGACGCCAAGACCCCCGCTGCGCGGCAAATCCGCCTTTCTCACCTGGTCGCGGTGATCGTCTCCGCGGCGTCTATGGGCAAGACCGGGGCCTGTCAACACGTCCCGCTTGAGCGGGCCTTGCCGCAACGACGGCACGTGGCGACCGTCAACTCGTTCTCGGCGCCGCACTCACACACCCAGCGACGTTCCCAGCGCGAGGGATCGAGCGCTCGACGGTCGCGACGGAAACGCAGCAGGACAACGACTATCATCACGACCACGACAACCAACAGGAGTATCTTCATGGCGTCATAGCCGTGCTGCTCGAATGGGGTCTCGACCGAGGGACCACGGTATGCAAATCCATCCTGCATCGCGATCAGTGACGGGCTCACCATATCCCAGACCGGAGGCGCCACCCTTCCCCAGAGCGTGAACATGAGCTGGTAGCCGTCCGGATGACGGTAGACATGTCCGACCAGGCGCTGGTGCAGCATGGTTTCGGAGGCAAGGTCGTACGACTCGAACTCGAGCGCGAACGACGCCTCATTTTCCCCGCGATAGCCCGTGCTCGAAAGGAGCCGGGCCCGGGGCAGCGTGTTAACTACGGTGGCCACCACGCTGTCGACGGCGATCTTGAGCTCATCCGGACTGTGGATGGCCTCCGCCGAGGGGATGATCGAACGATGGACACTCAACTCGGCGCTGGTATCGGCGTTCACGATCTCATACGGGTAACCCGCCGTGCTGTCGATCACTGTCCAGCCGGGTTGAAGCGGCACGATTATCTCACCGCTCAGCTCCACCGGTCGTCCGAGCGACGCCGGCTCCTGCGCGACCGGGACGGGGCAGCAGAGAAGCAGCAGAGCCACTACCAGCGAGGCGAGAAGCGTGCGCATGCCGTGAGAATCAGCGTTTCTTGAAGAGTTGCGCGAAGTTTCGTCGGAGACAGCCGGTCACCAGGCTCAGCCGCGCCGCCAGGAAATCCCTGCGGGAAGTGGTGACCTGGTAGACGAAGTGACGGCTGACCTTATGTCGTTCAAGGAGACCATGATCGACTCGGCGGTTGAGCAGGGTCTGAGCCGTGGTATAGGCAGGCCGGGGACGATCGGGCCACTCGTGGAGCGCCTGCTTGACTGTCACAGTCTTCTCACGCCAGGCGATCTCCATCAGGAAAGCCTCGGAGGGTCCGAGAAAGACCGCCGCACCCTCAGCTTCGGGGTCAAAGTAAATCGGTCGCCCGCGAGGGCTCACGGTTTGTCTTTCCTGGCCGAGCGTCCGATCATCCATACGCCGACCGCCACCACCGCCAGCGGCCAGAAGTAATTCGCGATGCCACCGGTGATGACGCCCATCTTCTCCAGGAGTATCAAGGCGCCAAGAATAACCAGCAGAATTCCGACTAACATGCTCTGTCCTCCAATCTGATGCCGATATGATAGATGTATCGCTAATGCGTGGAAAGCTAAAATACCGGCTTCAGCGCACTCTCTGGCATCTACGGCAATAGTGTGCGCTCCGCGAACCGATGCGTTCGCGGCTGATCGGATGACCACAGCGAGCACAGGGCTGAGCCTCGCGGTTATAGGCCAACAGGTATTTCTGAAAGCCTCCGGGACGGCCGTTTACTCCCGTGTAGCTGTCGACCGAAGTACCCATCAGACGGATCGATTTGCACAGCAAGCGCCGGAGATGGCCGTGTAGTTCGATCAATTTGTGCGGCGCTATGCGGGTGGTCAGCTTGCGCGGGTGAATGCGCGCCGCCCACAGCGATTCATCGGCATAGATGTTACCGATACCGGCCAGAAAGGTCTGGTCCAGGAGGGCGGGCTTAATCATACGCGGGCGACGGCAACAGAGGGCGACGAAATCCTCGGGGGCAATCTCCAGCGGCTCGGGCCCCAGCGAGGCCAGCCCGGGTTGTTGCCAGAGCTCGTCATCGGCGAAGATGCGGAGCCGTCCGAAGCGACGATAATCGTTGAATCGCAGTTGAAAGTCGCTCGGCTGACCATTGCCGTCTGACAGCAGGAATGTGGCGAGGTCGTGCTTGTGCCGCGGAGTGGACTGCGGCAGGTAAAAGAAATGGCCGGTCATCTTCAGGTGGGACCACAGCGTGATCCCACCGGATAGACCCATCAATATGTTCTTGCCGCGACGGCCGATCTGTTCGATCCTCCGCCCGGCCAGCGCTTCCTCGAAGGTACGCGGCCGTAGCGACGGACCGACCACAATCGACGCCTTCGGGGCTTCCAGTTCAACTGCGGCGATGGTCTGGCCGAGGACTGTCTCGCGCAGTCCGCGCACGATGGTTTCGACTTCAGGGAGCTCCGGCATGTTGCTTGTAACGATCCAGACTGCCCCTGGTTTCAGGGGAGTTGATAATGTCTTTCGGCTACCGACGTCGAGACAGTAGTGCCCACGTACTGCCGTCGCTGGTCAGGGTGCACAGACGGTAGCGACTGTTGAAGAACCACTGCTCACAGATCGGGGACGCCCGGACAAGCCCCGCCGCCCCGTGAGAGAGGCTGTTTTGCGGCGTGGAGGACGACCTTGTGTCGCCCGACCAAATACCCATGTAGTCTTCGACAAGCCCAGACTGACGTTCCCAGTGGTTGGCGGACGTCCTGAGGCTGTCCCATAAGCTCAGCCTCCGGCACTTGATGCGGTCAGCAAGAGAGTACCGCAAGTTAGGTCGAGTGCGCAAGCCCATGCCGCCAAGCTCTTTGGAGACATAACCGCAGGGTCTCCTCGTCTGCCAACGTCTTCCATTCCAACCAGATATCAGAAAGTGCTGGTGCACGAATGACTCGGACGATACCTGCTTAGGCCGCTGGGCTGTGATATACTGTATGACAAAACACAACCCTTGACGCGCGCTCTCAGAGATGACGTGCCGTGTGAGGCCGTGTTTGTCGCTGGGCAGGTCTTTACTGTCGTCCCCTGCCCCCGCGGTGGGACGAGGAAGGCAAATGACCACTCGTCTCCCACACAAATGTCGAATCGAGTCTATTCTGTTACAACCGACTCATCCTTTCGCCAACTGCCTCAGGACCATGTGCAGGATGCCGCCGTGGCGGTAGTAGTCCACCTCCACCGGCGTGTCCAGCCGTGCTGTCATCTGGAAGGTCTTGTCGCCGCCGCTACCCTTCGCATGGACCGTGACACTCTGGCCCGGCTTGAGATCGTTCGACAGGTCGTCGATGTCGAAGGTCTCCTGTCCGGTCAGGCCCAGGCTCTCGCGATCCTCGCCCTCCCTGAACTGCAGCGGCAGCACGCCCATACCGACCAGGTTGCTGCGGTGGATCCGCTCGAAACTGACCGCCATCACCGCCTTGACACCCAACAGGTTGGTGCCCTTGGCCGCCCAGTCGCGCGATGACCCCATGCCGTAGTCCTTGCCGGCCAGGACCACCAGCGGGGTGTTGTCCTCCAGGTATTTGCGGGAAGCATCGTAGATGCTCATTTGCTGTCCGGTCGGCAGGTAGGTTGTCACCCCGCCCTCGGTGCCGGGAGCCAGGAGGTTACGCAGTCGAATGTTGGCGAACGTACCGCGGGTCATTACCCGGTCGTTGCCGCGCCGCGACCCGTAGCTGTTGAAGTCGGCGAAGTCGACACCGTGCTCGATCAGATACTGCCCCGCGGGCTGGTCCTTCTTGATCACCCCGGCCGGTGAGATGTGATCGGTCGTGATCGAGTCGCCCAGCATAACCAGAGTCCGCGCGCCGCGAATCGGCGCGATGTCGCCAGGCTCCGGGGTCAGGTCGACGAAGAACGGCGGCTCCTGTATGTATGTAGAGTTCTCGTCCCATTCATACAGCGCTCCCGACGGGCTCTCGATCTTGTTCCAGGTCTCGTTGCCGGTGAAGACCGAGGCGTAGCGCTCACGGAACATCTCCGGCGAAACCGCCGATGCGATGGCGTCCAGGACCTCTTTCTGGCTGGGCCAGATGTCCTTGAGGAAGACATCGTTGCCGCTCGAATCCTGCCCGATCGGCTCCGAGCTGAGATCAATGCCAACTGTCCCGGCCAGAGCGTAGGCCACGACCAGCGGCGGCGAGGCCAGGTAGTTGGCCCTGGTATGCGGGCTGACCCGGCCCTCGAAATTGCGGTTGCCCGAGAGCACCGCCGAGACTACCAAATCGCCCTCCTCGATTGCCTTGATCACCTCCACGGGCAACGGTCCCGAATTGCCGATACAGGTCGTGCAGCCGAAACCGACATTGTGGTAACCTAGCTTCTTGAGCGCATCCATCAGGCCGGCCTTCTTGAGGTAGTCGATCACGACGCGCGATCCGGGGGCCAGCGATGTCTTGACATACGGCTTGACCTGAAGACCATGATCGACGGCCTTCTTCGCCAGCAACCCCGCAGCCAGCAGCACCGAGGGGTCCGAGGTGTTGGTGCAGGAGGTAATCGCTGAAATGACCACCGCGCCGTGGCCGACTTCGGCCTTGTAACCATCGGTGATCGTGACTCTCTTGTCGATTTCCGAGGGCGGCAGTTCGAAACCGCGCTCCTTTGCCGGACGAGTCAGGTGATCGCGGAAATCTTCTTTCATCAAGGACATAGGCACCCGGTCGTGCGGGCGCTTGGGGCCGGCCAGCGATGATTCGACCGCGGAAATATCCAGCTCCAGCGTATCGGTGAACTCCGGTGCGGCCGAGCCCGATTCGCGGAAGAGGCCCTGTTCCTTGGTGTAGCGTTCGACCAGGTCGACTTCGTCGTTGCTGCGTCCGGTCATGCGCAGGTAATCGAGGGTGGCCAAATCGACCGGGAAAAAGCCCATGGTGGCCCCGTACTCCGGGCCCATATTGGCGATCATCGCCTTGGCCGGAACCGGCAGATGATCCAGCGCGTCGCCGAAGAACTCGACGAATTTGCCGACTACACCCTTCTTGCGCAGCATCTGGGTTACGGTCAGCACCAGGTCGGTACCGGTGACACCTTCGGCCAGGCGGCCGGTCAGCCTGAAGCCGATCACTTCAGGGGTGAGCATATAGATCGGCTGACCGAGCATGGCGGCTTCGGCCTCGATTCCGCCGACCCCCCAGCCGAGCACGCCGAGGCCATTGATCATCACCGTATGGCTGTCAGTGCCGACCAGGGTGTCGGGAAGAGCAACACCATCCTGCTGCAGGACGCATTTGCCCAGGTACTCAAGGTTCACCTGGTGGCAGATGCCTGTAGCGGGTGGCACTACCCGAAAGTTGTCGAAAGCCTTCCGGCCCCAGTGCAGGAACTGGTAACGTTCGGCGTTGCGCTCGAATTCCTTATCCATGTTGATCTGCAGAGCCTCGTCGGAGGCGAAGGCGTCAACCTGCACGGAGTGATCGATAACCAGGTCAACCGGCACCAGCGGGTTGATTCTGTTGGGATCGCCGCCCATGCGTTTCATGGCTGATCGCAATGCGGCCAGATCGACGACCGCCGGGACACCCGTGAAATCCTGCAACAACACACGAGCCGGTTTGTACGGCAGCTCGGTCTTGGGCACCGACCTGGCCTTGTATCCGGCCAGTCGAACCACATCTTCTTCGCGCACCGCGCGTCCATCGACATTGCGCAGCACGTTTTCCAGCAAGACCTTGATCGAGTAGGGCAGGCGGCTGATATCGCCGTGCTCGCTCAGCTTGTCAAGTCGATAGTACTCGTAGGTACCGCCGCTGGCGGTCAGTTTTGCTTTGGCGCCGAATGGGTCCATGCCGGTCTCCTTATTGTATCTGCCAGTGTATTCTGCACTCACAATCGCATCGGATCGCTATTATAGGCGATATCTGTCGCCAAGTAAAGAGTGTGTCGCCCACGACCGGCGGTGCCTGTTCTACCTCCGGACAACTACTGTGAGGCCGAGCAGAGTGAGTCGATCGACACACGAAAGCGGGTCGGACGAGGAATCAACCTGGCGCACAGAGGTGCGACCGCCGGAGCGTCCGCAGCGGCCGGGGTCTCGCAGCTCCTGATGCCGGTAGTGCCCCTGAAAGATGAAGCTAAAGTCCAGGCGGCTCCCTGCGGCGCCGTCACTCGTGAACCCAGTCTGCGATCAGCCGCATGGCCCGGACTACATTGTAGCAATACTGCTCAAGAAAGTCGTCCGGCAGCGGCTCGTCGATGGGTATCGTCTCGCCGGCCGCCAGGGCGCGGGCGCCGTCGAAGTCGACATAGGCCAATCGAGCGGTCAGCTCCTCCTCGGCTCGGGCAAAGGCCCGACCGGGAAGAATTGCAACCCCGGTATCGGCCAGAAGCCGCCGACACAGGTCCTGGCTCGTCTTGAATCCCCGGGCGTGCAGCCTGTCGGCCAGCGGGTGGAAATCGGCGAACACGTAGAATCCACCGCCGGGAGTATGAACTCGAATGCCGGCTTCTTGCAGGGTGTGCGCGCATTTGCTTCCAAGGGTTCTCAGGATCCGACGCGACTGCCACAGATAGCGTTCGATCCGGGTGCCGCCGGTAAAGGCGCGGATGGCCGCGTATTGAATCGGCGCGCTCACCGAAGTATACGTCTCGCTGGCCACGGCGGCCATGGACTCCAGCAGCCAGTCCAGGTCCGGCGGGAAAGTGAAGGTGCCAAGTCGCCAGCCTCCAGCGCCGCACCACTTGGATATCCCGGACGAGATGATGGTGCCCTCAGGATAGTACCGCGCAATCGAAACGTGCTTCCCCTCATGGTGCAACTGACCGTAAATTTCATCTGAGAGCACAATGACCTGGTAGGTCCGGGCTACCTCGGCCAGCTCCTCCAGTTCGGCTGCGGCGTAGGTCAGCCCATCCGGGTTGCCCGGATAGTTGAGCACCAGAATCCTCGGCCTGTAGGTGTCTTCCTCCTGAGCACAGTGCTTGTGCAGCAACTCCGGAGTGACATGCCAATTATCATCGAAGGTGGTAGGCATGAGGTGTACTCGACGTCCAATGATGTCCGCCTGCGGTACGTAGGACACCCAGCACGGAGTCGGTACCACGAGTTCTCCGTAATAGACCAACTGCAGGATGAACATCAGCTCTTTAGACCCGGGGCCTACCAGAACAGAATCCTCCTGCGCCGGCACCCCATCCTTGCGTCGATGGAAATCGGCTACGGTCCGGCGCAACGACGGCAGGCCTTTGGCGGGCAGGTAGTCCTTCTCGTGGGCGTGAGACTTCAGCGCCCTGACAACCGGCTGCGGAACCGGGAAAGGTGACTGCCCCAGGCCCAGACGGTAGATCGTGCGACCCTCTTGCTGAAGGCGCTTGCTGCGATCATTGATCGCGATGGTGGCGGATTGCGGGAGCCCCCTGACGTTCAGATTGAGGCTCACCTGTTTGCTAAGATGCAATACTGCGCTCCTGATCAGAATCCGTTCTCCCGGTCCCGTTCATACTGCGAACATCGGCCGGATGATAGGCCGAGCGCAACATCAAATGCAGCTACCATGGAAAAAACCCGCCGACGCTGGGTACGCCGACGGGTCTGTAAAACTCCAGTCTGAGTTTGTCTCTTAGTCGTCGCAGTGGCCGGGACCGATCTCGCCGTTGTTGAAGGCGTCGAACATGTCTTTCCACTCGAAAACCTGATTCTTCATGGTCCTGCTGAGACTATTCCAGTCTTCATAGTCGTAATCGGCCAGGAAGGCGTCGGCTTCGGCGATGGCGTAGGCGACGTCACCGTCCGAGGCACCGTCAGCGATGCTGAGCTTGGCGCCAAGCAACTGGGCGTAGAGTTTGGTGATGCCGTTGGAGGGCTTGCCGTACGTCTTCATTTTGAGAACATCGACCGCGTCCTGAGCAGTCATGACGGCCAGAGTCTTGTCGCCGCCCATATCGCCAAGATAAACGGGCAGGTACTGGCTCACAACATCGGCCTGCGGGCCGAATCCGGCGTGAGTCTTCCAGTAGCCTATGGTGTGGGTACACCCCTCATCATCCGGCGGCGGGGTGACGCTCAAATCGAAGTGAACCAGAGCCTGTTTGTTCGGCTCTCCGGCAGCATAGCGACCGGTCCAGATACCATAGTGGTCGCCGAAGTTTGAGTCGGGGTGGATCTCATAGATGTAGGCGTCGGCCGTAGCCAGCACGGTGTCGTAATGCATGTCGCCCATGTGGGCATAACCAATCACCAGATAGGAGCCCTGTCCGCTCTCACGGTCGTAATACAGAGTACGCGGGTACTCCATATCCGACTGGTTCAGCAGGAGGCCGTAATTCGGGCTGGCGCCGCTCAACCATAAGCCGACCAGGCCGCTGACGTCGGCCATTCGCCAGCCGACGTTGGCCGTAAACATTCCCTCGACATTCGCGTCGTAGGCCATGCCGAAGCTGTTCCAGGTGACAGTCATCTCCTCCCACCCGTCGGTTATCCTGTGGACACCGACGTTCTGGCCCGATTCCAGATCGACCAGAATGTGGAAGGTCGCCGACTCAAAGGTCGCATCCTCAGGCAAAGTGAAGCTGGTAGCCGAAGCGGCCAGTGAAACATCGAACGACTGATCAGGAGCAACGACACTGGAATCGTTGGAGCAGCCGACCATCACGAGGGCGACCGCGAGAACCATCAGAGGGTGCAAAAACCTGCGCATTGTGTAATCTCCTGAAGCAACTTATGTATGGTAGTTTCAATATTCCTGGTCTAAGTGACTATGCTAGTCGCTGTCTGCCTTGCTGTTGTGCTCAACCAGCCACCTCGCTTCCAATACTCTCGTTATCAAAGAAAGCAAATCACATGCAAAATGAACGAATACTCTCCTGGTCGAGCGCGAATGCCCGTCCTCGGTGTTATTAGCAGTGTATCTCTTCTTCTGCCTCTACCTGGGCCAAAATGGATTTCTTTGGTCGATTAAACGCGCATTTCCCCTCGATGGTTCCCGAATGGAGGTATCGAAATCAACACTCGTGGATTCACCAGTCCATCGGTCGTGCGCTCCCCTCTCAACCCGCGCAAACAGCAGGTGGTCGCTTTTGCTCCGGAATCGATGGGGGCTCCCTCAGGCCGGTCATCGTCCGTCGTTGTAGTCCAGGATGCCCCAGACCTCGTTGGCGTTCAGCGAGTCTTCCTCCGGCAGCAGGTAGGTCCGGTAATGCTTGAATACCAGCCCCACGTCGTCTACGAAGTAGAGGGTAGAGGATTCATTGCCAACTTCAAAGGCGCTCCACTTGCGCTCAATCTGGAGAGCGTTAGTAAACCAACCAAAGGGCGTGTTGATCTGCTTATTCTCGGCCACTAATGTTGTCGTGTCGATATGGCCTTCTCCGGAGGTCCAGGTCCGGCCAAGCCACCAGGTCTTCAGGATAGTCACCTGTTCCGGAGCGCGTGGTCGGTGAATCCTGATCGTGTCGCCGATGATCTGCACATACTCGGTGTCGATCCTCTCGCCTCCGGTTTCATTAGTCCAATTGCGGTAAGTGCAAGTCCATATCTTGGCCTGGCCGCCCCCGCCTGGCAGCGTGGCGAGACCGGTGATATGAACATCGACAGTGTCCCCGGCCTCCAGCAGGCTGTCGTGGACAAAGTAAGTCCACTGACTGCCGACGGCGTTCGGAAAGTTGATCACATCGAGGTTCGTCTTCGACGAAACAGTGTCATCATCGCAGCCCACCAGGGCCACCGCCACAAAAGGCAGCAGGCCGACGATAATCAAGCTTAGCCGACGGAAGGTGATTTCCCGAGAAATGGTCAATACGATATTCCCCATCCAAAGCGTTTCTGTGTTCATTTTACACACAGGGATGAACCGAGTCAACGATTCGGTTGGTCGTTGTTGTCAAATTAGTGAATCGGGCTGCGCCGGCTATTTCCGCCAGATCCAGGGACGCGACGCGAACTAGTTGCGGCCCACGAGGTTGGCCGAGTTCGTGAAGCAGGGCACGCCAGTTGCATAATGGCCCGGCATGGACTGCTATTTTGGCTCATACGAATCGCCCAGGAAACGCCAGGATCAGAAATCGACTGTCGTGGCCTTTCACATTCCCGATGTCGGTATCCACTTCAAGGCTCCGTTTGCGGCGGCCGACGCCAATCACTCCGACCTCGCGTCGCTCCTGGCGCTCTTGGAGTTCATCGACAGTAATCAGAAGTACTTCGCCAACCACACCTATCAGATCTACGGCAACAACGCGTCGATCATCGATTTCGTCAACGAGCGTCAGGATCCGCCACCGATATTCCTGCCCCTGCTGGAGCGTGCTCGTGAATACCGGTACAAGTACCGGTTCTCCCTCGAGTGGATTCCCACGCGCGACAACCCTCTGTTTGAGGACCTTTGCGATTGACCAACCACCCCGCGTGATCATATTATGAGACATGATCACGCCCAAGGCGCTCGCCGCTGAGGTCGGCAAAGGCAAGTTTCGCCCGGCCTACTACTTCTTCGGGGTCGAGGACTACCGTATCGCGGAGGGAATCAAATACCTGACAGCCTCCTTCTTGTCCGAGGAGCAGCGCCTGAGTAATGTACGACGACTGGATTGTCGTCGTGATTCGTTCGACACCATCCTCACTGAACTGGCCAGCCTGCCCCTGCTGGGAGAGAGGCAGGTGCTGGTAATCGCCCAGTTTCAGAGCCTGCATATCAAGCAGGTGGAGAGGGTACTGGCTTTGCTGGAGCCACCCGACGCCAATCGCGTCGTTATCTTAACTTCACCCTCATCGGTCATGGCGCGCGGGCGTAAGGACTTTACCGGCCGCGCCTTCTTTAAGAAAGTCACGAAAGCTGCAGCCGCGGTCGAGTTTGAAAAGATGGGCATGAAGGATGTTCGGGGCATGGTTCAGAGGATGTTGAAATCCGCAGATGTGACTATCGCGCCCCAGGCGATGGAATTGCTGGCGGCGACAATCGCCGGAAATCGTGGCGGTTTGGAAGGCGAAGTCAACAAGCTGATCGACTTCGTTCCCAAGGGGGGGACTATCACCATCGACGAGATCCGCAGGGTATGTTCCGGTTATGAGGTCTTCAATGTCTTCGAATTGGCCGATCAGATAGTCGCGGGTTCGACTGCCAGGGTAATCAAGATGCTCGACAAGCTGCTGGTCGATGGTCAAAGCCCTGTGGGTATCTTGACTTTGCTTCAGGGCCACTTTATGAGCCTCTACCTGGTCCGTGGCGGCCGGAGGCTGTCAGGACCCCGGGCCTGGCTGACCTCTCGCTTCGCCGAACAGGCCCGCCGCTACAGCAACGAACGCCTGGAGAGTATTATCTGTGAACTAGCCGCCGCTGATGCCGATCTGCGAGGCGGCCCTCTGAAGCCGGAATCGACCCTGCAAACCGTCATTGTCGGACTGATGCAGTGACGCCCCTTCAAACCGAGTGTCAATGAACGAGAAATCTCGGGAAGAAATAGCCGGCTCGGCGGTACCCTCTAAGGAAGAACGGGCCGACGAACGGAAACTGATCGAGGCGGCCCAGTACGACGACAAGAAGGCGTTCGGTCGGCTGGTTCGGATTCATCAGAAGCGTTTGTTTCGGTATATCTACGGATTGGTTGGGTCCTTTGACGCGGCTGAAGACATTGTTCAGGAGGCGTTTGTGAAGGCATTTGGGGCGATCAAGACGTTCAAGACCCAGTACGATTTCTATCCCTGGCTTTCGACCATCGCCCGCAACCTTGCTTACAATCAGTTCGCCCGCGAAGAAAAGAGCCAGTCGCTGGAGACCCTGACCGACCGGGGCTTCAATCCGCGCGATGTCAGCCTCGGTCCGTTGGAGAAGCTCCTGGACAGTGAGGCTCAGAAGCGCTTCTATGAGGCCCTGATGGCCATGCCCGCGCAGTTCAGGGCTGTCTTTGTACTGAGACATTTCGAGAACATGGACTACGCCGCCATCGGGAGCTATCTGAAACTGCCGCCGGGGACAGTCGCCACCCGCATGCACCGGGCCCGACAGTTCCTCATGGAACAACTAGAGGATCTGCTGTGATACCAACGGACCGCCGACCATAGCGTTCGACCGAGTATATGGACCACGAGTACTTCAAAGAGCGAATCGCCGCCTGGCGTGACAAGGGCCTGTCGCCGGAGGAGCAGCACCTTTTGGATGAGCACATCCGAGCGTGTCCGGAGTGCCGAAGCCTAGCCGACCGTTATGAGAAACTCGACGCGCTCGCCCGGAGGATGGCCGATTTGGGGGGCGATGAAGACTACTGGGAAAAATCGGCGGCCCGAATCGAATCCCGCCTGGGAATCGATGACGAGGCGGCAAAGGAAACCCAGGTCACCGACATACGCAGCGGCTCAGGTCTGTGGTGGAAGATCGCCGGAGCGGCCGCTGCGGCGCTAATGCTGACATTCATCGGCCTGCATCAGTCGGAGATACTTGAGGGCACCGATGCTCCGCAGGAGCAGGCAGGCGGAACCCGCCCGTCGAGTCCCGTGATCGTAACCGATGATGTAGCAGCTGTTTCGAAGAAGCCTGCCGGGGAAGCAAGGCCCCTTGAACTTCCAGACAGCGAGAAGGGCATCGATCCGACACCCGTTACCGAACCTGAGTCCCGCCCGCTTGAGGAGGATGTTGCAACAATTCCCCGCGAGTTAGAAGTCGAACCGACACCGACGAGCCCCGATCAAACGAACGCCATCCAACGAGCCCCGATGACCCCATCGATCATGAGCGAGGACCACAAGCTCGACGACGAAACACGCGGGAAGAGAGACCTCATGAGCCAGTCGCTGGATATGCAGTTCGACTCCATCGGAGCTCGCGCGAGAGAATTCGTCGTGGGTGAGTCCGCCCCGGTGGATGCAGAGCCGGCTGCTGAGGATTCGCTGGCCTACTGGAGAGCAACGATGGATTCGCTGGCAGCTCTTTCCGTCGACGAGTTGATTGCGCACGACCTGGGTGTTGCTTACGCTCTGAAGCCGACGGAGAAGAAGGCGAAAGCCGGCGGGCAGGCCGCCGGAGAAGTTGCCCGACCGCACCAGCGGCTATTGCTGGCGGCCTATAATGTATCCCGGCTGACAGACAGCCAGGCGGAGCACCAGCGGGCTGTCGAGATACTGCGCAAGTACCACGAATTGGACCACCAGCTCCTCTCCGCCCAGGCCGCAGGTTTTCTGAGGCTGGTCGAAGGTCGTTTTTCCGATGGGCGTTAAATGCTTGCCTGCTATGGTCGAATCGACAACTTTCGGTGACAACAGTCGTATACTCAAGCCGGAGAAGAAGCCGCAACCAAGCCCGAAAGGAGCTCCGATGCCCAAACGACTGTACCGCTCGAATCGACATAAGCTCATCGGGGGCGTATGCGGAGGAATCGCTGAATACCTGAATGTCGACCCGGTTCTGGTAAGGATCGTGGCTGTTATCCTGGCCCTCGGCCCGGGAGTGGGAGTTCTGGCCTACATTATAGCCTGGATCATCATCCCGGCCCGTCCTGCGACAATGGAGATTCAGCCTGCGGATGAAGAGCCCGCTTCCTGGCACAAGTATCTGCCCGGACTTATCCTGGTCGCTATCGGATTTCTGCTGCTGGTGCGCGACCACTGGTTCTGGTTTGATTGGGACCAGGTCTGGCCGCTGGCTCTGATCGCCATCGGCGTAGCCCTTATTGTGCGACGGACCCGTAACGGCGAGGAGACATCCGAGGACTCGGAGGCAGGCCGCAATGCCGGGTACAACACAGAAAACAACGGGGGCGGTCGATGACCCCGGCGAGGTTTCGGTGGGGGATAATCCTGATTACCATCGGGGTTCTTCTGCTGCTGCAGAATATCGGCGTTCTGCCGAGTGACATTTGGCTGGAACTGGCGATTCTCTTTCCGATTCTGCTGATCGCCATCGGTATCGAGAAGATCTTTACCCGGACTCGCTTGCAGTTCATTTCGTACTTCACGTCGATCGCCTTGTTCGTCCTTGCCATGTATCTGGCCTTCTACTATGGTCAGGATGGGGGCGGCTACTTCTCCACCACGACCCATCGTATCGAGAATGACCCGCGCGTCGAAGTGATTCGGGCCGAGCTGAAGCCGGGCGCAACGAATCTGACTATCCGCGACAGCGGGAGCGATTTGGCCTACGGCCGTTTCGACCGCTTCACGCGCAAACCCGATATCGACTATCGCATCGTTGACGATACTGCAATTGTCGAGTACAAGGCGCGCAACCTTACGTACCTCGGAGGAGCCATAAAGATATCTGGAGAAAGCGATCGGGACTGGTACATGCGGTTCTCGGAGAAGACACGGTTGCTCCTGCACTGCTCGGGCTTCGACGCGGACATGCATATGAACTTCGCAACTACGCCACTACACAGGCTCAGCCTCGATGCCTCTGACTGCTACATCTACCTCAAGCTGGGTGACCTTGAGCCAAGGGTTACCGTCGATGTACGAGGGGACGGGAGCTCCCTCAAGCTTCGCGTCCCGGAGGGCATCGGCCTGCGAGTTATTGCCCCTGAATATGACGATTACCTGGAGCGCCTGGGCCTCATCCGCGCCACTGACCATGTCTTCATGACACCGGGATACGATACCCTGGCCACGAGAGTAGAGTTGGACCTCGACAAGGACCTCTCATCGTTCTCCGTGGATTTCTTCTGATTGCAGCCCAAAGACTTCTTGCCGACCGGCTTCCGGCGGCGAAACATTCTCCTTGATCGCTGTCCCGGCTTTGCCTTGATTGCCCGAGACTGCTGAATTGAGAGGATCGCCAGAGAATGAGATCATCCATTGCATTTGCCCTTGTCGTGCTGGTCGTTCTGGCCGGATGCGAAGACTCCGAACAGGGCTCATCGGACGACCGGCGAACAATCCTGCGAATCGGTACTGACGCCACCTATCCGCCATTCGAGTTCGCTAATGAGAAGACCGGTCAGCCGACCGGTTTCGATGTCGACCTGATAAGAGCTGTTTGCCGCTACCATGAATGGAAGCCGCAATTCATCGTGACACCGTTTGACGGCATCATCCCGGGACTAAACAGTGAGAAGTACGACGTCGTAGTCTCGGCCATGACCATCACAGCCGAGCGCGCCGCGGTCGTGGACTTCACCGCACCCTATTATCTGGCCGGGCAGACCATAGCCGTACCGCCGGATGACACGAGTATCCAGGGGCCTGAGGATCTGGTCGGTAAGAGCGTTGGCGTTCAATTGGGCACTACCGGCGAGATCATGGCCCGGCGGATGGAAGGCGTGAAGGTTTACTCCTACGACAACATTGGGGCAGCTTTCATCGACATGTCGAATGGCAATCTGGATGCGGTCCTCAACGACTTCCCTACGACGCAGAGTTATATCAAACGTCATGGCACGGCCAAGACCGTCGGACGGATTCTCTCTACCGAGCACTACGGCATGGCGGTTCGGAAGGGCGACTCTCTGTTGCTGAGGCAACTCAACGAGGCGCTGGTGATGCTGCGGGACTCCTCGGTCTACGACAGCCTGCATATTGAGTGGTTCGGGGCTCTACCGCAGAAAAACTAACGTATTCTGCCTCAGTAGGACAAGAATATTACAATCTGCTTGCAAAAAGCAAATATCGGCCATATATTGTCGATACATTTAAACAAATGTCGATCCTTGTCGTTTTCTTGCATAAGTGGCTATTTAATTCGATTTGGGCGTTATATATGCTTGTAGAATTCCGCGTTAAGAACTTCCGTTCCATCAAGGACGAGCAGGTTCTGAGTATGGTAGCGTCGAAGGATGACAGCCTGCCGAGCCGTGTTTTCGAAATCGGTGGGGTAAGGCTACTCAAGGCCGCTTTCATCTACGGGGCCAATGCGTCGGGTAAGAGCAATCTGCTCAGGGCGTTGTATACGATGTGCGAGATAGTGAGAGGATCTGCCCAACCGGCAGGTACATGGCAAAGGCTCATTAGCCCGTTCAGCTTGGGGGCAGCAGGCGACAGCAGTCCAACAGAGTTCGAGATCGTGTTTGTTCATCGCGAGGTCAGGTACCAATACGGTTTCACGTGCACGAGACACCGTATATATGACGAGTGGCTGACCACATATCCCAAGGGCAGGCCAAGGAAGCTATTCCAACGTCGCCATGACGCACGGAGTGGCCATACGAGGTGGAAGTTTGGCGCGTCTTTCAGGGGAGAGAAGGAGACACTCAAGCACGCCACTCGTGAAGATTCACTCTTCGTAACCCAGGGTGCGCAGTTAAATCATAAGTTACTAAAGGAAGTGTATGATTGGCTTACCGGGAGGATTAGGCCGATTTGGCCCGAAGGTCGACTTCTTGTCACACCCTTGATGCTATCGGACGAGGAGGCTGATGCGAAGGAGGTCCAAGCCCTAAAGGAACAGGTAACGAAGCTGCTTGCGATCGCCGACCCCACCGTCGCTGGGATTGACGTTGAAGTACCGGAACAGGATGGTTCGGAGAAGGCTGGAGTCCGGGTACCGAGTGGTGCTTCGGACGACGAGCGTCTCGAGACACTGTCGAGGGAACTCAAAAGGGTGCACCGCGTCAAGTTGTCTCATAGGAATCAGCTCAACAGGAAGGAATCGCAATTCAATCTGGCTGATGAGAGTTCGGGGGTTCGCAGGATGTTCGAGTTGTCAGGCCCATGGTTGGTGGCCATGCAGTTGCATTTCGTGGTCCTGATGGATGAAATCGAGTCGAGCTTGCATCCCCTATTGGCGAGGCACCTTGTCGAGAGAATCTTCGAGTCCGGCCATAGACCTCGCGGAATGCAACTCATTGCAGCGACCCATGATATCACGTTTCTGGATCCGGAATTGCTGAGGCGTGACCAGATTTGGTTCACCCATAAGGGGCGCGACGGTGCAACAGAGTTGGCCTGTCTGTACGACTATGATCCGAAACCGCGGAAGGGTGAACAATACTCAAAATCCTACCTGGCAGGTCGATACGGCGCCATACCCATATTGGACATTCTCGAAGCCTACGAGGACGACGAAGAGGCTCAGTGTGAAGAGGAAACTCAGAGCTAAACGGAGAGTCAGGAGGACAATCCTCGTTGTCTGCGAGGGCGCCGAGACCGAGAAACTGTACTTCATCCACCTCAGGGGGGACCTCCAATTGACGGCGGTCGATGTCAAGTCCAGTGGACGAAAGACAGCACCGTCACAGATCGTGCGAAAGGCAATTGAGGCTAAGAACAAGCGGGCCGAGTCCGACTTAAAATCACCATACGACGAGACTTGGTGCGTCCTTGATGCCGACGCCAGCACGATGGAACAACTGAAGACCTCTATTTCGGAAGCACGTAAGTGCAAAGTCAACGTTGCACTCTCGAACCCATGTTTTGAATTCTGGTATTTGCTTCACTTCAATTACTGCGCCAGCCACTTCAGGGATTGTGCCGCCGTTGTTCACGAACTGAAGAAGTACCAACCTCAATATGTCAAATCAGATGGCAGCATTTGTGACGCTGTCGCCCCGAACAGAGGTTGCGCTGTTTCAAATGCTGCACAGGTGCTCAAGCACCACAATGCCAAGGCGATAGCCGGTCAAATCGCCAAGTGCAACCCCTCTACCAACGTGCACAAGCTCGTGGAATTGCTGCTTCAGGAGACCGGGTAGTTCCCCCAAGAAATCTCTTGCCAGAATAGGCCTTTTCGACGACATTCCCCGGAATGGTTGACGCCGCCCTGCCGTTATCAACTGGCTGATACGGAAGGCGAGCTCGACGAGCGGGACAGCCCGAGCGCGGGGTGCCAAAGTGGGTCTGATTACTCCGGCGGCTCATCGTGTCCCAGGAGGCCGAGATGTCTGAGATTCGCGCCAAGGATATCATGGTGCCGCTGAGCTCCTACCCGCATATGTCTCATTTTCAGACTCTGCGTGAGGCGGTCGCCATTATCGAAAAGGCCGTAATCGAAAGGCCGGCCGGGACATCTCTGCCTCGTTCAATACTGGTCTTCGATGAGCGCTATCAACTGGTGGGCGTAGTGCGTCGCCGCGACATCCTGCGCGGCCTCGAGCCGGACTTCCTCAAGGGCATGTCGCTGAAAAGCCGACGCGAGTGGTTTAATACCGAAGTTGACCCGAATCTTCTCGAGGTACAGGCCGAGAGGATATCCTCCGGCGTCCGCAAACAGGGTAAACGCCTGGTGAGCGAGATCATGCGCCCACTAGACGCCAGGGTGAACTACGATGACCACCTGGCCCGGATAATGCACGAAATGGTCACTAAACACGAAAACCTGCTGCCGGTCATAAGGGACAACAAGGTGGTCGGCGTGGTGCGTAGCGTGGATGTCTTCCACGAGGTCGCCCGCCTGATTATCTGAGGCCTCGATGGCGCAGCCGACGGACAGGTATGTCTGACAACGACGAACACAAGCAACAAAGCAGGCCCGCCCCAGGTCTTGCTGAACCACCCGGCGAAATCTATGTAGCGCCACTGATCAAGCGAGTCGACTGGCGTCGGATTTTCTTCATCTGCCTGGGGCTAGGCCTGTTCTTCACAGTTTACTTCGCCCCTCAGTTTCCGGATGCGACTGATCCCATGGGCAAGGACTTCGTCCTTTCACGGGAGGGCAAGGCGGCGCTGGGGTTGTTCCTGCTGGCGGCCACCTGGTGGGTCTTCGAGGTCGTGCCGATTGGCGTGACCTCAATCGTGATCGGCGTCGTGCAGGTGCTGTTCATGATTCGCCCGGCTAAGGACGCCTTCGGCGATTTCATGTCTCCCTCGGTCTGGTTCATTATCGGCTCTGTCGTAATCGGTATGGCCTTCTCACGCACCGGCCTGACCAAACGCATGGCTTACCGGATGCTCATGCTCGTTGGGGAAAGAACAAGCATGATATATCTGGGCAGCTTTCTCATGACTGCCGCGCTCACCCTGATAATGGCCCATACCGCCGTGGCGGCGGCGGTATACCCACTGTTGATGGCTATCTATGCTCTCTACACTGAAGACGACAAACCCACGCGCTTCGGCAAGGGGCTGTTTATGGGCATGGCGTTCGTCGCCGGCGCCGGCTCCATCATTACACTGTTGGGGGCTGCACGAGGAGCGGTAGCGATCGGCTTCTACAAAGACATAATCGGGACCGAGATAACTTTTTTCGGGCTTACCTACTACATGCTTCCGATAGGCGCCCTCATGGTGTTTCTGCTATGGGGTTTCTTCATGGTCTACTACAAGCCCGAGCAGAAGACCATTCCCGGCCTGCGTCAGAGGGTAGCCCAACTCAACAAGGGACTCGGCCCGATGGCTCTGCATGAGATCCTGACCCTCCTGATCGTCTTTGTTTGTATCGGTACGCTGTCCATGCGAAGCTTCATTCCGGCTATTGCTTCTATCGACAAATCCGCGATACTGCTGGTCAGCACGATTTCGTTCTTTCTTCTGAAGATTCTGACCATCGATGACCTTGAATCAATACCCTGGAACATCGTACTGCTGTTCGGAGGCGCAATGAGTATCGGCTTCTGTTTATGGCAAACCGGCGCAGCCGAGTGGCTGGCTATCAGTTTCCTGGGTTTGCTCGAGGGCGCCCACTGGCTGATCTTCATAATAGCAGTGTCCGCTTTTGTCCTTATCATGACGAACCTGATCATGAACGTTGCAGCCATCGCGATCACTCTGCCGGTGGCCCTGATCATCGCCCCATATGTAGGCGTCGCGCCCGAAGTGATCCTCTTCTCCTCCCTGGTGGTGGCGGGAATGCCGTTTCTCTTCCTGGTCGGAGCCGCCCCGAACGCCATTGCCTATGAGTCGCGACAGTTCACCTCAGGCGAGTTCTTCGTGGCCGGCATCCCGGCATCGATTCTCCTGCTGGCTGTGTTGACCGTCTTCGTCTATCTGATCTGGCCGTGGATGGGGATGCCGATTCACGTGCCGATGGCGGGATAAGGTCTATCGCTTGATGAGGGCTCTTCAGCAAGTCAGTGGGAAGAGCCTATCATGGCTGGGGTCCACAAAGCCGAAGCAGATTCTCATACAAGTCCTCTAGCTCGGCCACTTCCAACTTCCTCTTTAGATCACCGTACAACCCCCACAATTCGGAGCAATGAACGACCTGAGCCGGCTCGTCCGCGCGCGCTCTGGTCAGGCAAGTCAGCAGCTTCGCGACGGTATCTGGTTCGCGTTCGGCTAAGTCTCTGCGATCCAGGTCCCAGAACAGGCTTATCTGATTCAGGTCTAGCGCTTCTACGCCACAGACCATTGCCACTGCCTCGTCAAACACGGGTTCGAGCTTAGATACCATTCCAACCCACGTCGTCCCTTCAGAGACTGACATCGGAACCGGCTGGTTCAGACTCCGTTGCTCCCAGAGTGTCTTCAACCACCTCTCCCATGCCTTGGTCTTTTGATCATCCGGCATATTCCAGAGCTGACTGTGTATACCGCGGACGAAGGTGGCGCACTCTGATTCATTCAACTCCCGATACATCTGGTCAAGCCATTCTGCCCGCCCATGAAACTCAGGATCGTAGAACAGCACCGCGGCGACCATCTCCAAAAAGCGCTGGCGACGGTCCTGCTGTCCGGGCTCAAGGTGTTTGGCGGTATCGGCGGCGAACCGCTCAAAATGAGGTATGAGCGTCGGCGTGAACTGACCCCACACCAGGAAGCCGTCCCAAGCCTGCTGAGCCCGGTCCTTGTCTTCGTTCCAGTCTAATAGCGGCAGTAGCTTTTCGTGCGTCCAATCTCTGTCGATACGCTCGAAGTAGTGCATGCGGCTCGCGAGCAGTACCCGTCCCAGCTGCGATCCAATGTCAGTGCCCTCGACTATATCGTCGAACCGCCTTCGCCACTCTTCAGGAAGATACTCCGGCTTCTCGTCTTGACTTGATAGCATGCGGTACAGCGATTGAATCCAGAATTCAACTACCTCTCCGGGCACATAGTTGATCGCCTCCCCGAGCCAGTCCGTCTTATCCCACTCCGGCCCTGGATCGCGCGACTTCCAGTTCGTCCATAACTTCTCTGCTATCTCGTCTGCAATCGGTATCAGTTCAGTAGGCATACCGCCATCTGCCTGGCGCACGCCCCTCTCCAGCAAGCCGGCAAGTCCCCATGACTTCACATGAAGCTCTCCACTTTCACGAAGCAGTTCGAGTATCCTCTTCCACTGTCTCGCCTCCAACCTCTGGCTGCCCCAGGCGTCTAACAACGCATCCCACACATCGATCATCCACATGTTGTTCTGCCCGAGTATCCTAGCACGCGAGATCGCCCAATCGGGGTTCTTCTTCGCGACTGTCTCGATTATCTTCACTAGGCCACGCCGGTCGGGTTCGGTGCCGTGCTTCTCCTCAGGCAGTCTGCTCTTCAGTATCTCTAGGAAATCTTCATCAGATGCTGACTCGAGTTCACTCTCGCTGACTGGCGATTGATTCTCAATCAATTCCATCGAATCCACGTAAAATGTGAAGTCGGCGTTATCTCTGGACTTGAAGTCCGGATCGCGCTCCTGCGCCCTTTCCAGTGCCTCCTGGGCATGCGCGCATTCAGGCGCATTCCCGCTGATCCACTGGAGGATATTGTATACCCGGTATCGCCCGTGCCGAGCTGATTCTTCGCCCTCGCCAATCGGAGGCCCATCCTCGACCCGCTCGATTACCTGTCGTCTCAAGTCATCGGAGGCCGAAGGGTAGATGACTTGGAGGAACTGAAACACTTCATGGTGACAGTAGACAGCAAACAGCAGATCATGGTCGAGCAGCCAGTCCAGCTTGTGGTCGGCCGGAATTCCGTCAGCCAAGCGCATGCAGTGGATCGCTATCCGCCTCACCAGTGGCGCTCTGCTGTAGAACCATAGGTCGATGAGCACTCTTCCGACCTCTCGCTCCCTGCCAACGATATGCTCGAGCGTATCCCGTGCGGCGTCGATGAGAGGGTCGAGATCACTCCTAGCTTGGTCCTGCTGGTGCGGCTCGATCGCCGATCGCCTGAAGTTCGCCGGATCCCTTTTCTCATCCGCATCCTTGTTGCCCACGTAGATAGAGTGGGCCAACTCCAGATTACCTCGAAGCAACGGCTCCAAGTCCTGCCAATACTCTTCAAGTTGAGTCTTGAATAGTTTTCCCCAGGCTTCGGTAATCCAGTATTCTTCGCCCCGCAGCACGACTTCGCTTTCAACCAGTCTCTTTGGTTGCCCTTTGCCGAATAGAGCACCCATCGTCGGGCGCACATGAACTGTTGGTGTGATCAAGTGAGCGAACAGTAGAAACGCAGATCGATAATCGTCCGGCACTCTGCAGCTCAGCAGCAGAAAATCAATACTGTGCTTACCCTTTGCGATATTCGGAACCGTATCCAGCAACACGGCGACCCACGCATGCATCACCTCGGGGTCGCGGTCCTCTTTGCCATGCGAGAGCTGCCATGCAATCCGCCACCAGAGTTCTGGATTGAGCTGACCGCCGTGGTTATTAAAGACTGATAGAGCCGTGTCAGGGTGCCTGATCGCGTAGTTCTCGGCGAACCAAGTAGCCAACTCTTCGTCGATTGCCGACATCTTGTAGGGAGGCCGGAATAGGGCGTTAAGCTTCTGTTGCTCGGACGCCCATACTAACCAGTCAGGATTTGAAGCATAGGATGTGAATATCCTCGTCGTTGACAGCTTGAGCAAGCACTCTCGCGCAGCCTCCAAATGCTCATGCTGCAAATCGCGAGGTGACGAAGTCAACCAGGACTTCATGTTCTCGTCGAGATTCCCTAGTACCTCATCCATGTTCCACTCTTAATCCTGTTTGGTCACCTTAGAAACTCCTGAGCTCTATCCCACAGATCGTGGTTTCCGCCGCTGAGGATCATAGCCTTCATCGAATTCGAAAGCAGCTCATGCCTTCCATCTGCGTTCGGGTATTTGATCGGCTTCAGGTTCATGTTTTCCATACCCTTATCTTCAGAGCGTGTAAGTATTTTTGTGTAAGCGGCCATGATGTTATATTGTTTTGAAGGA